>JBAXLI010000009.1:0-94240 GCA_037134895.1 Bacteroidota bacterium | reverse complement strand
CTGCTCAAAAACCTCCTCGGTGGCAGGATTGATGATGTCAATGGGCTCCCTGTTGACTTGGCCCATCCATTCGCCTCCGATCCAGTGTCGCTTCATGGTTTGTTTGTGCCCTTTCTCAATTGTTTGTATTTATTCCGGGCGCGCGCGCTGCGTTTTAAAGGTGGGGCTGGCATACTACGACCCGCTTGCACCTCCAGGAGTGTCTCATAGAGTAGTTCAAGTACTCGATTTACGTCATCACGGGGAATGGCCAGTGGTGGCTCGATTCGAATAACCCGCGCATTGAGCATCGTCCCTGCGACCAGGACTCCTCGCTCGAAGAGGCCCTTGGCGACCTCAAAACCGATATCGTCATCTGGAAATTCCATGCCGATCATCAACCCCTTTCCACGAACTTCGGACAAGATATCCGGAAACTCACAGGACAACTGTTGCAACCTCTTTAGGAAATGGGCGCCGGTGCTGGCTGCTTTCTCCGGCAGGTTCTCTGACAGTGTCACGTGGATGGCCGCAATGGCTGCTGCACATGCCAGTGGGTTACCCCCGAAGGTTGATGAGTGCAGGAAGGGATTCGGGATCATCTTCTGCCAGATCTTTGCATTCGACATGAAAGCGCCTGCCGGCATGATTCCGCCTCCGAAGGATTTTCCTATGCACAATATATCGGGTATAACACCCCAATGTTCTGAGGCCCACAGTTTGCCGGTTCGCCCCATGCCTGTCTGTATCTCGTCAAGGATAAGCAGACAGCCGTAGTGATTGCAAAGCGCCCTAACCCCTTGCAGGTAGTCGTCCGGTGGAAGAATTACGCCACCCTCGCCCTGGATGGGTTCCAGCAGCACAGCTGCTACGTCTTCGCCGACCTTTTCCAGCGACCATAGCATTTTCTCGAGTGAAGACAGGTCGCCAAATGGGACATGGTGGAATGCCGGAACCAGAGGGAGAAATGCCTTGCGAAAAACTGCCTTCGCTGTTGCACCAAGAGAGCCCATCGACTTGCCATGGAACCCATCCACTGCAGCAATGTAGTTAAGTCTCCCGGTGTGAAGACGCGACAGTTTGAGAGCGCCTTCCACAGCCTCGGTGCCGCTGCTGGTTAAGAAGGAGTACTGCAAGTCCCCGGGGGTAATATCCGCCAGAAGCTTTGAAAGAAACCCCCGTAAAGGATCAAGGAGCTCCTGACTGTGAATGGCCTGGCGGTCAAGTTGGGCCTTTACGGCCGCCACAATTTTCGGATGCCTGTGCCCCATGTTAAGGGTCCCATAACCTCCCAGGCAATCGATGTACTCTCTACCGTGTATGTCCCGAAACCGGTATGCGTGATCGGACCATTCGATGGCGGTGTAGTCGTTGGAGACAGACTTGCGGTATTTCAGGAATCCGGGATTAACATTGTCGTTGAAGTTACGGACAGTGGTCTCCGATATCCAGCCCTTTTCTTCGTCTGTCAGCTCAGTCTTCTGTATGATATCCAAGACTATGCGCGTGTTCTCTAAGACTTTCTCTATGGATTTCTTCATGTTAACCCCAAAAAGTTTGACAGAGCTCCCTTAACGTAAAATCCCCTAACCTGGACAAGCCAGAATCAAACAATAATAACAGTGTAAATTTAACATAAAATGCTATGAATTACAAAGTACTGGAAAAGCCTGAGCATCTGACCATCTTCCGCTGGTTTTGGTTGATCACCTTAACTTATTGACATTCTATAGACTGATAAACATGTTATCACAAAAGTCATAAACAAATAAACATCTCGCCGATCAGGGCCTGCTGAGAACACCTGAAACTTTTCACCCCTCCCCTGTTTATAAGTTCCCGGTCTAACCCGGGTTCCGTTCCCGGCTTTCCCTTTACTTTGCATCCGAAATGACGCAATATTATATTCCTGCGGCAGTCCTGCTTTCATTTCTTATCCTGATGGTTCCCGGGAAAGTGAGGTATTATTATGCCCTGGGACTTACGATTTTCATAATCATTTTTACCTCCTGGCCTGCTATCCTTCAAGTCTTTTTTCCCCTGACTGCGGATGTCGTCTCGTCGGGAAACAAGATTTCCCAGTTGTTAAATACAACCGAATGGAAATTCTCAGGCCTGCTGGGTGAATTGACTTTTACCCTCGATCCCCTCAGCGGGTTCTTCATCCTGGTGACAAACTTCACCGTTCTTACCGGTCTTCTATATTCAAGGGGCTACCTGAAAGCCTATGAGAACACAAAAAACCCCGCCCAGTTTGCACTTCATTATTTCAGCTATACCTGGTTGCACCTTTCAATGCTTGCAGTGCTTACATTGAGAGACGGATTGTCATTCCTCATCGCCTGGGAACTGATGGCTGTTTCTTCATTTATGCTGATTGTGTTTGAAGCTGAAAAACGGGCCACACTGAAAACCGCCGTCAATTATCTTGTACAGATGCACATCGGTTTCGTTTTGCTTCTTTTCGCTTTCCTGATCACAGAAGCCGGGACCGGACAGATGAGCTTCGATGCCCTTCCTGACTATTTTTCCCATCATCCTAACATCCCGCTTTTCCTGCTTTTCTTTGCCGGTTTTGCCGTCAAGGCTGGCTTCATGCCTTTCCATACCTGGCTTCCTGATGCACATCCCGCCGCCCCTTCACATGTTTCGGGGGTGATGTCGGGGGTGATGATCAAGATGGGGATCTACGGCATTTTCAGGGTGCTTACTTCAGTTCAGTCAGGCTGGTATACTATCGGCATTATCATTCTTGTTATCTCAGCATTTACGGGCATCCTCGGTATACTGTTCTCGGTCGTCCAGAAAGACCTGAAAAAAATACTGGCCTATTCCACGATCGAAAATATCGGGATCATCGGGCTGGGGATAGGGCTGGGCTGTATAGGTATTGCCTTGCACAACCCGCTGCTTGCTGTGCTGGGATTCACAGGCAGCCTGCTGCATGTGATGAACCACTCCCTGTTCAAATCCCTTCTTTTCTTTGGTGCGGGATCGGTATACCGCGCAACACATACCAGGAATATTGAGGAACTTGGCGGACTTATACATTCAATGCCCCGCACTGCCGGGCTCTTCCTGTTCGGATCTGCCGCCATCTGTGCCCTTCCTCCCCTTAACGGATTTATTTCTGAATTCCTGCTCTATATCGGGTTCTTTAAAGGTCTGGGTGCCGGCAGCGAATATCTTTCGATCCTCTTCCTGCTGACGATAATCTCCCTAGCCCTTATCGGCGGACTTGCAATCTTCAGCTTTTCCAGGGCTTTCGGCATCAGTTTCATGGGCAGCCAGCGCAAGGAGATCCATATACAACCCGAAACGATTACAATGGACATGATCTTCCCTCAACTTCTTATCGCATTCGCCATACTCGGGATCGGCCTGATGCCCATGGCCGCCATCACCCCCATTGCCTCTTTGGTTCAGGGACAGTTCCATACCGGGGCCCTCGCATCCGGACTTTTCCTCACAACAGCAATGAATAAAATCAGCCTCTTCGGCCTTATCCTCATCATACTTGCATCCTGCATCCTGTATCTCAGGGCAAGGGTCCTCAGTCGGCGGGCACCGGCTTACGGCCCCACCTGGGGATGCGGTTATACCGAAGGGACGCCACGTCAGCAGTATACCGGCCTTTCCTATGCCGACAACCTTGCTGAACTCGCCCAGCCTCTGCTTCAGAGCCGGGAAGAATTCAGAGCCATCCCCCCCGAAGATATCTTCCCTCCTAAACGTTCGCTTCATGTTCAGACCATTGATATTTTCGGTAAAGGGATTGGCATACTCACTGATGGCTCCTGGTTTATCCTTAAAAAACTGGCCCGTCTGCAAACCGGGAACATCCGCCATTATGTGTTATATGCTTTTATTTTTATCCTCCTGATCTTTGCACTCCTATACCTTAAACTGATATGACAGGAGCCCTGCTGGCCATAGTATCCGCTTTGTTCTTTCCCGGGATCATCCTCAGGGTGAAAAGCATTGCCAGCGGTCGTAAAGGCCCGGGAATACTGCAGCCCTGGAAAAATATCTTCCTGCTGTTCAGGAAAAGCAGCGTGTTCAGTACCACCACCAGTTTTATATTCAGGCTTGCCCCGGCTTTCTACCTTTCGACCATCGTCTGCGCAATGCTGTTACTGCCTTTTCCCGGAATGCACTCGGTATTCGGTTTTGAAGGTGATTTCGTCCTCTTTGCCTACCTGCTTGCCCTCGGCAAACTGATGTTCATCCTGGCTGCCCTGGATACGGGCAGCAGCTTTGAAGGCATGGGCGCCAACCGGGAAGCCCTGTACTCAATGCTTACCGAACCGGCATTCTTCATTTTACTGGGAACGCTTTCGCTCCTCTCAGGGCATTTTTCGATGCAGGATATTTTTACCCACTTTCAGTTTGCAGGAGAGATCTCACTTATCACAGGCTGCATCGCCATCTACCTGCTCGTGCAAATCGCGATGATCGAGAACAGCCGCATGCCCGTCGACGACCCAAAGACCCACCTCGAGCTGACCATGGTGCATGAAGTCATGATCCTCGATTACAGCGGCTTCGACCTGGCCTTGATCCAGACCGGTACCAATCTGAAATTTGTTCTTTACGGCGGATTGATAGCCAATTTCCTTATGCCTGCTGTAGCAGACTGGTCAATCATTAAAAGCTCCTGGCTCTTGGCTCTTGGCTCTTGGCATGTTAAGGAAATCATCCTGAATGTCTCGATCTTCTTCATGGTTCAGGCCGTATTCGCGGCAGCTATCGGCCTCATGGAATCATTCAGGGCAAGAAAGAAAATGGCGAAAAATCCGCAGTTTATCGTTACCCTGAGCTCCATCGCTTTGATAGGTTTCATCCTCGTTCTTTTACTAACCCTTAACCTCATCCGCTGACATGACCCTGATGCTCATCATAATCTTCGCCATCACCCTGATCTATCTCAGCGTCACAGAGAGGTTCAGGATCTATGCGGGGCTGGTGGGATTGCAGGGATTGCTGCTGTTCGGACTGTCGTTCCTTCAGCTCGACAGGATAACCCTTGCAACGGTTTTGTTCGTTGCCATTGAAACCCTGTTGTTCAAGGTGATCGTGGTCCCCTACCTGCTTTTCAGTGTCATAAGACGCACAGGGGTGGCCCGGGTCCATGACAAATCCCTGCCTTCGTTTTACTCACTTCTATTTGTAACCCTCGGACTGCTGCTCAGCATCGTCGTTTCGTTTTCGATGAACACCACACCCTACAACCTGATGTTCTTTATTGTATCGTTCTTTGCCGTGTACACAGGGCTGTTCCTGATCATCTCACACCGAAAGATCTTTTCTCACCTGGTGGGGTTCCTGGTGATTGAGAATGCTGTGCTGCTGCTTTCACTGGCCATCGGAAGCGAGATCCCCATGCTGATCAATATCGGGATACTGCTGGATATCTTTGTTAGCGTGCTCATACTGGGAATTTTTGTGATGCGGCTCAGGCAGCATACTGATGATCTAACCATACTGAAAGATGATTGATCCCTCTGCCATATTTATCCTCTTCTTTGTACTTTCGGCGGTCATCGGCCTGCTGGTGGGATTAATCCATTCAAAGACGCTGGCAAGGGCTTTGACTACATTCTACGTTCTTGTCCACATCGCTTTTACAGTTTTTTGCTGGATGCACAGGGGTGAAACAGTTCTTGATTATTTCACTTTCGACACCCTCGGACTGCTGCTCCAGTCGGTTCTATCCATACTTACCGTGACAACAGTTTTCCACGGGTTCATCTATGTTAAAAATGATTCACCGAGGACCTATGCCATCTATCATGCAGCCCTCATCGGACTTATTGCTTCCATGACAGGGGCTTATTTTGCGAACGGCATGACCACGGTCTGGATCTTTGTCGAAGCCACCACCCTTTCCGTGGCCGCACTGATCTATCACGACCGCACTGCCATGGCTCTTGAAGCCACCTGGAAGTACGTCTTTGTTTGTTCAATCGGGATTGCCCTCGCATATATCGGCATCCTGTTCCTCGGATTTACTGTCAGGGACGCCCGCCTGCTGCATCTTTCATTTTCATCGATCACAGAAATCGCAAGGCTCGCAAACCCGCTATACCTCAAGATCGCTTTCGTTTTCGTACTCGTCGGATACAGCACCAAGATGGGCCTGTTCCCCATGCATACAGTTACTGTTGATGCTCATACTGTAGCACCCCCTCCTATAAGCGCATTTATCTCCACAACCCTGATGAATGTGGGATTCCTGGCCATTTTCAGGATCTATGCCCTGTTCTCGGCCACACCCATCCTTGCATTCATGAACCATGTGCTGCTGCTTTCGGGATTCCTTTCCCTGCTGATATCCGCAGGCTATATGCTGAAAGCAAAACACAACAAGAGAATGCTTGCTTACTCCAGCCTCGAGAATATGGGCATTGTCGCAATTGCACTGGGCATGGGCGGCATCGGGTATTATGCAGCCATACTGCATATCGTGCTTCATTCATTTGCCAAGGCCGGGCTGTTTTACCAGATGGGACAGTCGTATAAGATCATGGGGACCTATAACCTCGATGAATCGGGCAATTACATGAACCTGTATCCTGCCGGGGCTACGGCATTGCTGCTTGGGCTCCTGTGCATCACCGCCATTCCCCCCTCAGGGATGTTCATCTCGGAACTGCTGATGTTCAAAGCTATGATTGCCAACGGGAAATATCTGTACATGGCTGTTGCCGCACTCCTGCTGTGTTATGTGCTGTACGCCCTGCTTACAAGGGTGCTGCATATTGTTTTCTCCCAGCCGCGTTCTGTCAGCAGCAAACCATTTGAGAAAGTCAACCCATGGCAGTCGGCATCGCAGTTTGTTCTCTTCGGAATTGTGATCCTGATCTGCTTTACCCAACCGGGATTTTTTAGGGATATGATCAATGATATTATTCAAAATTTGCCGCGATGACTATAGGGATTGGGGATTGGGGGTTAGGGGTTAGGGATGTGAATCCTTTTATGGTGCCGCTTAGTGACATCCCGGTCCTGGATTATCCTGAATTCGTTAGTAAGATTAAGGAACTGACTGCGGATGAGGGATGCCATTGCGTTACCTACCAGGCGGTCCCGCTGGGCGCAGCTCTCAGGTTTTTCTGCTGCATTGCCTCCGACCATGACCACGGGCTTGTACTGCTTTCTCACGAACATCCGTCAACACCTCCTCCCTCCCTGGAATCCCTTACTGTACTCCACCCTTCATTTCATATGTATGAACGGGAGATTCATGAGCAATGGGGAGTTCAGTTCGAGGGACATCCCTGGTTGAAACCGGTTCGTTCTCAATACCGGGATACAGGATACAGGATACAAGATGCAGGATACAGGATGCAGGATCCTGCATCTTGCATCCCGTATCCCTTTTTTGCCATCGAAGGCGAAGGAATACACGAAGTCGGGGTCGGACCTATCCATGCAGGGGTGATAGAACCGGGCTATTTTCGCTTCAGCTGCAAGGGGGAGAAGGTGTTGCATCTCGAAATACAGCTGGGATTTCAGCACAGGGGAATTGAAAACTTATTTCTTGAGAAAACCTCAGGCATACAGAGGGCTGTCCTGGCCGAAAGCATCGCAGGGGATACGGCTGTGGGCCATTCCATCGCCCATACACAGTTAATGGAAGTCCTGGCCGGCATTGTCCCTTCGGCAGAGATCCAGGCTGAACGAAGCATTGCACTTGAACTGGAACGCATTGCTGTCCACATAGGCGATACGGCTGCTTTATGCACCGACATTGCCTACCAGTTCGGACAGGTGGTGAATGAAGCATTACGCACCATTGTAATCAATACAACCCAGTCGTGGTGCGGTAACCGCTTTGGGAAAGGGCTTGTGCGGACAGGAGGAAGTCATTATCCCCTGACCCCGGGATTTGTTGAGCTTTTGCTGAAAAACCTTAAAGATGTTGAAGAAAGATACCTTCAGATCACCCATGAGATATTTACCAACCCCAGTGTCCTCGGACGTTTTGAAGGGATTGGAAAGGTCAGCGCCCGCCAGGCAGGTATGATAGGGGCAGTGGGTATGGCTGCAAGGAGCAGCGGGTTGAAACGCGACATCCGCTGGTCTCACCCTTTCTCTGCATTCGGCAAATTCAAAACAGAACCTGTTACCTTTCACCAGGGCGATGTATGGGCCAGGGCGATGCTCAGGAAAACCGAAGTTGAACATTCCATTAAACTGATCCGCGAAATAATTGCAGGAACGGATTTTAAGGAAGGCCACGCAGCACCGGTTTATGATCATAAGCTCCGGGCTTCAATCTTTGCCTTGTCGCTGGCCGAGGGCTGGAGGGGTGAGATCATGCATTCCGCAGTCACCAGCGAAAATGGAAACATCATCCATTATAAAGTAAAAGACCCGTCTTTCCATAACTGGATGGCGCTTGCACTGGCAGTCCGCAACCAGGAGATCTCTGATTTTCCGTTATGCAATAAGAGCTATAATCTTTCGTATTGCGGGAATGATCTGTAAAAGAAATGAATATCGAATGTCGAATGTCGAATATCGAATAACGAATATCGAATAAAGAATTATAAGAAATGAATTTTCAATTAAAGAATAAATGATGTACAAAATAAAATCATTCGACATTCAACATTCAACATTCGATATTCGACATTCAAATCGTTTAAAATGGCAACAGGCATCATAGGCATCATGCGCCGCCACGGCAGGCAATCTGTGAAGAATCTTCGCACAGCTGTTATTCCCGAAGGGTTCAGGGGGAGGCCGGTGATCAGCGGGGACATAACTCCGGCTGAAGAAAAAACGGCCGAACTCCTGTGCCCCACCGGAGCAATTACATCGGGTCCGTTCAGCCTTGACCTGGGCCGCTGTGAGTTCTGCATGGAGTGCAGCTTTGCTGTGCCGGGCAAGATCATGTTTACAAATGACCACAGGCTTTCGGCAAACCGCAGGGATGATCTGATCATTAAGGCAGGTGAAGACAAGCCCATCCTTGTCAGGCCTGAGCTGGTGAGAAAAGAAATACCAGGGTATTTCAGGCATGCCCTGAAGCTCAGGCAGGTCTCGGCAGGGGGCGACAATTCGGCCGAGATGGAATTAAATGCCAGCGGGAATGTGAACTTCGATATGGGGAGGTACGGGATTGAATTTGTTGCTTCGCCAAGGCATGCCGACGGGCTTGTGATTACCGGTCCTATGAGCGGGAATATGGCCGAAGCTCTTCAGATCTGCTATGATGCCACACCTTCTCCGAAAATTGTCGTTCTTGCCGGCACTGCTGCGATCAGCGGGGGTATCTTTGAAAACAGCCCGGATCTCATCCGCAGTTTTCCCGAAAAAGTGAAACCCGACCTTTACGTACCGGGCAATCCGCCCCATCCGCTCACCTTTATAAACGGGATACTCGACCTGACAGGAAGAAAATAAGGCTTACTCATATCTCAGCGCATCAATGGGATTCAGGCTGGCTGCTTTGCGTGCGGGGTACCATCCGAAGAAAATACCAATGGCTGTTGAGAAAAGGAACGAGAGAATTATAGATTGCATAGTAATAGTGACCGGCCAGGTCATAACACTGGCTATCACCATCGATGCAAGTATCCCGATGCCTACGCCAAGCAATCCGCCGATCAGGCTGATCATCAGGGCTTCGATGAGGAACTGAAGCAGTACATCCCTGCCCCTGGCCCCTACGCCCATGCGAATGCCGATCTCGCGGGTTCTTTCGGTAACCGAAACAAGCATGATGTTCATGATACCGATTCCGCCGACCAGGAGGGAAATACTTGCAATGCTGGCCAGCAGGGCTGTGAGAATGCCTGAAGTGGCTGTTGCAGTGCTGGCGATATCGGCCTGTGAGCGAATCGAAAAATCAGGATCTTCCGAAGGCCCGAGCCTGTGCCGTTCTTTCAGCACCTGGGTGATTTCATCTGTTGCTTCGGGGATCATACTCTCCGAAGTGGCCGACACCATGATGCTCTGGATATAGGCGACGGTAAGCATTCTTACCTGGACCGTATTAAAGGGGGCGATCACGATGTCGTCCTGATCCTGTCCCCATGCATTCTGTCCTTTAGGGCCAAGCAGCCCGACTACCTGGAATGGGATTTTATTGATCCTGATCATCTTTCCCGTGGGGTCCTGCCCTTCACCGAAAAGATATTTATTTACGGTTTGCCCGATCACGCAAACTTTACTTGCAGTGCGGTCATCATTGGTGGTGAATTCTGCTCCTTTTTCAATGCTCAGGTTTCTGATATTGAAATAATCGGGATACACGCCCCACACTGTGGTCCTCCAGTTCTGTCCGCCTGCAATCATCTGCCCGCTGGTTCGTACGGTAGGTGTAGAGTACATTACTGCCGGACAGCGTGTGGCAACGGCTTTATAATCATCAAGCGTGAGTTTGACACTGGAACCGGCTTCCATCCTTACCCCTCCTGTCATGCTTGCCGAGGGAAAAACAGTCAGGAGGTTTGTACCGAGGTTTGCTATCTGTTTCTGTATGCTCTCCTTTGATCCCTGTCCTATCGCAAGCATGGCTATAACAGAACCTACGCCGATAATGATCCCGAGCATGGTGAGAAACGTTCTCATTTTGTTTTTCCCGAGGGACCTTAACGCTGCGATCAGCTGGTTCTTAAGTTTCATATGGTCTCCTCCTCTGTTAAAACAGGCATGCTTTGTAATTCAGCAGCCGCATTTCTTGGTTTTTCAACTCTCAGATCCTTCAATATCCTCCCATCCTTGAAAGTGATGTTACGGTCGGTGTAAGCGGCAATGTCGGGTTCATGGGTAACAATGATAACAGTGATGCCCATGGTGTTCAGCTTCTGGAAAATGCTCATTACCTCTACGGATGTGCGGGTATCAAGATTGCCTGTAGGTTCATCGGCAAGGATCACTACAGGGTCGTTCACCAGCGCCCTTGCGATGGCGACCCTCTGCTGTTCACCCCCCGAGAGCTGGCTGGGGAAATGTTTGGATCTCCCTGCGAGCCCTACCGATTCCAACGCCTTTATAGACCGCTCGCGCATGTCCTTTGAACTGATCTTGCTGTTATACATCAGCGGAAGTTCAACATTTTCAAGGGCGGATGTTCGTGACAGCAGGTTAAATGACTGGAACACGAAGCCGATCTTTTTATTCCGCAGATGGGCAAGCTGATCCTTGTTCAGTTTCCCAACATCCACTCCATCGAGCATATAACTTCCTTTTGTCGGAACATCGAGGCAGCCTGCTATGTTCATAAAGGTGGATTTTCCCGAGCCGCTCTTTCCCATGATGGCTACAAAATCGCTTTTATTGATCTCCATGTCGATCCCCCTCAGGGCATGCACCTCAAGATCTCCCATTTTGTAGATCTTGATAAGATGACTAACCGAGATGATTGTTTCCTTCATATCAGCGTCCTCCTCTTCCGCCTCCACTCTGACCCTGAGGTCTTCCCATCTGGGGAGCGAAGGGGTTCTGTTGCTGTGTAGTCTGCTGTCCGGGTGTGGTATTTACAATACCTGTGATAAGTTCATCTCCTTCTTTAATGGAACCTTCAATTTCGGTTGAACTGTTATCGGCAATACCTGTTTTTACACGCCGGGGTACGATAAGTTCTCCCTGTTTAACCCATACCAGGCCCATCTTCTGGCGATTGTTTCCGCTCCATTTGCCGCCGCCTTGCTGTCCCTGACCCTGAGCCTGGAAGCCTGACTGACGTCCATCACGGCCCTGGGACCCGGGCTGCCCGGATCCGCGCTGTAAGGCCTGGTTTACCTGGCCCTGGCTTCTTCCTGACTGCATACCCTGGCCCTGCTGGCGGCTACCTGGCTGCATGCCCTGGCCCTGCTGGCGGCCGGCAGTTTGCTGAGTTGCAGCAACCTGTCCGCCTGCCTGCTGCTGCCCTGCACTTCCACCCTGCCCGCCTGAAGCTGATTGTCCTCCTCCAGCTAATTGTCCTCCTCCAGCTTGCCGGCCCGAACCCTGGCCCGATTGTTTGCGGGCCATGAACTTCAGCATTCTCTCTATCATTTTCTGGATTGAATCGGGGTATTCTTTCATATGCTTATCAAGATAATCCTGGGGTGGCCAGAATCTTAAAGAGGCAGATGGGGCCTTCAGCACATTGAGGGCTTCCTGGATCTTCACTGTAAGATTGGCGGTCATTCCGGGCATCAGCTTCAGCTCCGGGTTCGGAACATCAATGACCACTGTATAATTTACAACGTTCTGCACCGTCACAGGCTGCAGCCTGACCTGCCTCACCGTTCCTGAAAACATCTGGTCCATGTAAGCGTCAACCCTGAAGCTTACATCCTGCCCCACCTTGATCTTCCCGATATCGGCTTCATCAATGCTGGCCTGCAGCTGCATTTTGGTCAGGTCGTTGGCGATCGAGAATAATGTAGGTGTGCTGAAACTAGAGGCAACGGTCTGCCCGATATCGACATTACGCGAAATAACAACTCCTGAAACAGGTGCAATGATAGTAGCATAACGCAGATTGATATACGCCCTGTCAAGAGATGACCTGGCAGACCTTTCATTGGCCTGGGCAGTCTCATAATCAGACAGGCTCTGGTCAAAATCAGACTGTGCAATTACTTTTTGCTCCAGCAGGGTTTTGTTGCGTTCATAATTCCGCTTTGTCAGCCGTGTCTGGACCTGTGTCCTGAAAAGGCTTGACTTCGCATCTTCAACTGAAGCGGCAAGGAAGGTTGTATCGAGCACAGCAATAACCTGCCCCTTGCGTACGATGGAATTGAAGTCGACAAAGATCTTGGTGATGATCCCCGATACCTGGGTTCCAACAGCGACTGTCGTGTCGGCGCTGAGTATCCCTGTTGCTGTGACAGTAACCTGCAGATCGCCCTTTTCCACTTTTCCGCTACGGAATTCAACTGCCTTTTCCGTTTTTTTGCTGAATAAAAAATATCCGCCGGTAACCAGAGCCAGAACCACAACAATAATGATGATCCAATAAGTCTTTTTCATTGTATGTTACGCATTAATGATTTAAAATGTAATCGCTTTACCCTGGTAAAAATCCAGGATCTTTGATTGAAAGATAAAACTGTATTTTGCCTGAATTAAATTGGATGCAGAGCTGACGTAATTGTTTTTCTGGATCAGGTAGTCGGTCACACTCATGACTCCGACATTATATTTCTTTTCTGCATTCTTAAACGTGATCTCTGTTGAACTGAGCTGGATCTTTCCGGCTTCATAAGACCTTGCTGAAGACTTCAGGCTGGTATAGGATTGTTCAATATTCATCCTCAGGGTTTGCTGGGTGTTGAGTTCATTCAGCGCTGCTGTCTTTGAATTGATCGTAGCGCGTTCAATATTGCTTTGAATTGAGCGGTTGCTGTAAATCGGGATGCTCAGCCCAAGGTTCAGAGATTGCCCCACATTATCCCATACCTGGGAGTACCAGGGATATCCGTCGACATTCACATTGGGATTCCTGCCGCTTGAAGCATAGTTTGAACTCATCCCCGCTGAAAAAGTAAGTCTCGGCCAACGGGCTCCCATAGCTATTTTAATAGCCATCTGGGAACTGGAAGACTTGATTGAAGCCGATTGGATCTGGGGCATCACAGCAAGCGCTTTGCGGTAAATAACATCCTTGCTTTGAAGAAGATCAAGGCCTGGTTCAATAAGCAAAGGCACCTCCACGTCAAACTGATCAATTACAGGGATCTGCATCAGCTGCATCAGGGTCACCCTGGCAATGTCAAGCTGATTCTGGGCGTTCACAAATGAGAGATAATCTGTTGCCAATTGGGACTGGATCTGCAGAAGATCGCTTTCGGCAGCCCTTCCTACATTCAGCATCTTCTGGGTCCTGTCAACCTGCACCGAGTCGGCCGACAACTGGTTCTGGGCCACTTTCAGGATCTCATACTGCTGCAGGATCTGCAGGTACCCGGTAGTTACACTAAGGATAACCGCATTCTTTGCATTCTCGATATCAAATTTGCCGGCCTCTGTATTCAGTTTGTACTGTCGGATGGTATTGTTGTTCTGCAGGCCGTTAAACAGATTGTAACTGAGACTGAGACCGTAATTGCCTGAATGGAAAGAACCAATTACAAACGCATTGGTAGTCGCATCAACATTTTTACCAAAGTTGAAAGATTCACTTATGTTGGCACTTACAGAAGGAATACGGTTGGCTTTTGATTGTTCAAGGCTGATCTTGTTCAACTCATTCGATAACATGCTCTGGTTCACCGAAATGTTTCTCCTTAGTGCTGTGTCAAGGCATTGCTGGAAGGTCCAGGGTGATTTCTGAGCCCATACTGCAACGAATGAATACAGCAGCATACTTAGTAAAAAAATAATTCTCTTCATACAATGATTTTTGTCCTGCTATTCCATGATCTTGTTCTTCTGAACAAGCGAAATGAAGTTTTCCTTATAATGGTCACTGAGAGGGATCTCGCGCCCCCTGATAGAAATAAAGCTCTTGTGTATGAAATCAATTTTATCAAATGCCACGATGAACGAACGATGGACTCTTATAAAATCAATCGCCGGCAGTTTCTCCTCGATTGATTTCATGCTCATCTGCGTCAGAACAGGCTTGTCCCCGCAATAAATTTTAACATAATCCTTCAGGCCTTCGATAAAGAGGATCTCCTGTATGTCGATCTTGACCAGCTTATAGTCGGCCCTCACAAATAAATAATGAGAACCGAATGCCGGCTTTTTATTCATTTCCCTGACCTTTTCATGGAGCTCCAGGAATTCATGGGCTTTGTTTACAGCCTTCAGGAAACGTCCAAAGGAATAAGGTTTCAGGAGGTAATCGATCACGTCAAGTTCAAACCCTTCGAGGGCATACTTTGAAAAAGCAGTGGTGAAAATAACCACCGGTTTCTGCTGAAGGCTTTTCAAAAATTGTATCCCGCTGATATCGGGCATCTGAATATCGAGGAAAAGGAGATCTATGGGCTGTTCCTTCATCAGGTTCAGAGCCTCAAATGCATTGGTAAATCTTCCCGCCAGGTCCAGAAACGGTATCTTCCTTATATTGTCTTCGAGCAGATCAAGCGCAAGGGCTTCATCATCTATTGCAATGCAGCGTATCATTTTATCTTGATTTTTAACTTAATGTGATAGGTGGTATCGGTTTCCTTTATGTCAAGCTGATGCCTTCCAGGGTAAAGAAGTTCAAGGCGGCGGCGGACGTTTTTCAGTCCTATGCCTGATTCCTCCAGTTTTACCGACTCTTTCGAGCCGGGTTTAGAATTTTCAACCATGAAGTTGAATTCACCTGAATTGACTGTAAGCTCTATTGCGATCCTGCATTTGTCGTTGTAAGTAACTCCATGTTTAAAGGCATTCTCAACAAAGGGAATAAGCAACAGTGGCTCCATCTGAACAGAGGACAGGTCCCCTTCGGAGATAAACTTTATATCAACTTTATCGGCAAGCCTTAACCTTTGGAGTTCAATGAAATTATTCAGATACTCCACTTCCTCATCAAGTTCCACCTTCTCCTGCCTGGAGTCGGTGAGCATGTATCTCATGATCTGTGAGAGCTTGATGATGGCAGGTTCCGTATCATCTGATTTTTTCCTGGCCAGCGAACAGATGTTGTTGAGTGTGTTAAACAGAAAATGCGGATTGACCTGGGATTTCAGGAAGGCAAGTTCCGAAAGAAGCTTTTCCTCCTGTAGTTCCCGGCGTTCCTTTTCAATCCTTGCCCATTCCCTGGCAAGGCGGATACTGATCCCCATGGCTATCCCCGTAAGCAAAGGAAACAAAGGCACCCACATGCCCCGGCTGAAAAACGGGCCGGGGCGGTGGTGCCAGTTCTGGACCACGGAGACTATGAAGTAATAGTACAGGTCAACAAGCATACAGGAAATAACAAGGATTACGAGCAATATGAGTATGTAGGCCAGGAATTTCTTTTTAAACAGGTATTTTGGGATCAGGATAAAGTAATTAATATAATACAACACTAAGGTCAGTAAAGAAGTAGCTCCTATCCTGAGCAGGTAAGAGGTGATCCCTCCTCTTGGCTCAAGTAACAGAAAAGGAATGAAAAACAAGGATAACCAGATCACTGAGTTGATCAAAAAAGTAATCCAGAATGGCCTTTCTGTGTTCATTATTATGCTTTTGGGGATGGAACGAAATTAAGTATAATGCCCGGAGGCATTTTAAATAATAGACGGATCAGCCCAATTAATCGATATTTAATGTTAATTTGCCGATAAGAAGTTGATTCTGTTCAAGGGGTTATTATTTTTGTATTTTTGTCCAATGCTTCATCAACGACAACAACAAAAACTACTTCAGAAACTATCTCCCCAGCAGGTACTGGTTATGCGGCTGCTGCAGCAACCTGTTTTGTCCCTTGAACAAAGAATCAAACAGGAAATTGAAGACAACCCGGCTCTTGATGAGAATGCTGACATTGATGAGATTGACGAGATCAATGATGAATCAAACCTTGATTCCATTGACTCAGACGAAGACAGTTTCAGTGATGAGGATGAAGACCACACAGAACTAACTGCCGACAATGAGTTTTCTTATGAAGACTACCTTGACCTCGACGACATCCCCGATTACAAACTAGTTTCGAATAACCGCAGTCCGGATGACGAAGCCTGGGAATCTCCTGTGATCTCGGGTGTGAGCGCCCAGGAATACCTTCTCGCCCAGATGGGTGTTCAGAAGATCCCCGATAAACAGTTCATCATTGCATCGACCATCATCGGGAACCTTGATGAAACCGGGTACCTTTCCCGGGAGATCCCGGCCCTGATAAACGACCTCGCTTTCAACCAGAATATAGAAGCAAGCGAAGCTGAAGTCCTCGAAGCCCTTAAGCTTGTCCAGGGTTTTGACCCACCCGGTATTGCAGCACGCACCCTCCAGGAATGCCTGCTGCTGCAACTGATCCATAAACAGGACCGCACCTATGCCACAGACCTGGCAGAGGTCATCGTGAGATATTATTTTGATGAGTTCTCGAAAAAACATTACGATAAGATCCTTCAGAAAGCCCATATTACCGAGGAGGAGCTGAAAGAAGCTGCGGAAGAGATCACAAAACTCAACCCCAAGCCCGGTTTCAGCATCAGCGATGAGGTAAAAAGCAGCCAGTATATTGTTCCCGATTTCCTGCTCACTATCAGTGAAGGCGAAATCGACCTGAGCCTGAATTCAAGGAACATGCCCGAACTCTCGATCAACAGGGAATATGCTGATATGCTCAGGGGTTACAACAACAAGAAAAAGAAGATCAGCCACAGTGAGAAAGCAGCCCTCACTTTCATCAAACAAAAGATCGATGCAGCCAGGGGGTTTATCGACGCTATCAAACAGAGGCAGGAAACCCTTTATGTGACCATGAAAGCCATCCTTGACTATCAGATCGAGTATTTCCAGACAGGTGACGAAACCAGGCTGAAACCCATGATCCTGAAAGATATTTCAAATAAAGTTGGGCTCGACATAAGTACTGTTTCAAGGGTTGCCAATTCGAAATACGTTCAAACACCTTTCGGCACGTTCCTGCTTAAAAGCTTTTTCTCCGAATCCCTGCAAAATCAGTCAGGTGAAGAGGTTTCAACCAGGGAGATCAAGAAGATCCTGAACGACATCATTGAAAGCGAAGACAAGTCCTCCCCCCTTACCGATGAGGAGCTTGAAGAGATCCTGCAGAAGAAGGGGTACAACATCGCCCGCCGCACGATCGCCAAATACCGCAAACAGCTCAGAGTCCCTGTCGCAAGACTGAGGAAAGAACTTTGACCAACGTCTTCGTATGAACCTCGGCAACTCTATTGCAAAAATCGTTTCCGGACTGTTCCATCCTGTTGTGATGCCCTTTTTCACCCTGGTCATCCTTTTTCAGACACATTCCTTTTTTGCCGGAATGCTCCCGTTAAAGCAGGTCTTTTTCCTGATGGCTTCTGTTATACTTACATCCGTTGTATGCCCCTTTTTGATGATATACCTGCTGTACAGGGCCAAGCTGATATCCTCACTGTATATGAATAAAAAAGAGGAACGCACCCTCACGCTGCTTTCTATAGGTGTGTTTTACTACCTGACCTACTATCTTCTTAAAGGGATCAGCCTGTCGGTATTATTCAGCTATTTCATGCTGGGTGCCACCCTGCTGGTCCTGATCTGCCTGTTTGTGAATTTCTTTTTCAAGATCAGCCTGCATATGGCGGGCATAGGAGGCGTGACCGGTTTCTGGATCGGTCTATGCCTTAGACAGGGCACACCTCACATTATCCTCATTTCAATACTTATATTTCTTTGCGGACTGCTGGGTTTTGCAAGACTTGTAAACGGGGACCATTCGGTAAAGGAAATATATGCCGGGCTATTTCTCGGAGGCGGTGTTTTATTTTTCCTTATGATGCTTTGATCAGAAAGGCCTGATCATGAACCCCACGGTGATCGGGTAAATTTCGGGTCCCTTGCCTTTCTGGAAGATTGTTGAAAGCTGGTAATAGCCGAAAAGGTTGAACCATTTATATCCGATCCTGAGAGTTGGCCCGTAAGCAAACCGATCGAGGTTCAGCACATTGCGGAATTTAACTCTTAACTCTTCCTTTCCGGGCTGAATATCTGCCTGGTATTCATCCCCCACATACTTTGTATGGGCAGGCAGCATATAGCCTACTTTAAATCCTATTCCAAATGCAAGCTTGTATTTGGTCACCAGCTGGAATTCAATCGGGAGCTCAAGGTAAGGCATTACAAGTTTTGAACGCTTATAACTTACAGTATCGTTTATCTTGATCAGCCTTGTAGTATCGGTGGTGCTTTGTACCAGGAAATTTCCGTACATATTGTGAACCGATATCTGCAAGCCTATCCCAAAACCGAAATTGCTCTTTCCGAATGGCACACGATATGCTACCAATGCAGTAAATCCCTGGTTGATGGTCCTGGATTTTATACCTGCCGGCATGTTCATGTATATGTCGGTAAACAATCCTATTCCAACATGTATTTTTTTCTTTGTTTTTTCATTGATGATCTGGGATTTCACAGATGCCGGTACTGCCAGGATCAGGGCAGCAAGAACAAGGATTGCCGGAAATGAATTGCGGTACAACTTCATACGATGGGTTTATTCAACAAAATTAACGCTTTTTTTCCTTATCCATTGTTCAGCCCCATAATTTTTGGGGATAAACACCTTTGTGGATAAGCTGCCTGAGGCTGTCGGCAACAAAGGTACGGTCTTCCTGGTAAGTCATCCCGAACCACTGCTCATCGCATGAAAGGACCTTCACCCCTGCTTCAGATGACTTGATCAGGTTATTTACCACGGTGGGTATATAGAATTCGGCTTTGGTGTTTTCGTAATTAAGGCGGATGAATTCTGTGAATTCCGATTTCAGGTACCCGAAAAATGAGGGGGTGAATCCCCAGCAGTTCATCGAAACAATAGAATCGGCAGGCAATTCAACAACGCCTTCCTTAATGTCTTTATACACTATGCCTGAAGCGGTTCGTTCAATACTTGTACGTTCCACCACATCGACCAGCTCCTGCTCTGAGTTCAGTTTACAAACTCCCCTCGACACAGATCCGAATTCCGAAAGGGTCTTATCGAGGCGGTACCCCACCATACAATAGTCGTTTTTCCTGTCGGGAGTCCATTCTTTATAGTAACCGGCAAGCGCCTTATACGCTTTTCTCCCGTAAAAATCATCGGAGTTGATCACAGCGAAAGGCCCGTCAATACGGTCTTCGGCCATCATCACAGCATGCCCGGTACCCCAGGGTTTCTGCCGCTCATCCGGAACAAGAATGCCTTCGGGGACCATCCAGATCTCCTGGAAAACGTAATCCACCTCAATATGATCGCGAAGCCTGTTGATGAACAGTTCCTTGAAATCAGCTTCAAGGCTTTCCTTGATGATGAATACAACCTTGCCGAAACCCGATTGTACAGCATCATAAATCGAGTAATCGAGGAGGGTCTCTCCGTTCGGACCAATACGGTCAAGCTGTTTGAGTCCGCCATAGCGGCTGCCTACACCGGCAGCGAGAATGAGAAGAGCAGGCTTCATAGGGATTTACGATTTACGAAGTTAGATTTACGATTTCATTTACGAGTTACGAAGTACGAATTACGAATGTAATTAAGATTTACGAGGGACAAGTTACAAAATAATTAATACTGCTTTTCTATTTCATTTCAATCGTAAATCTGGAATCATCAATGAAATCGTAAATCGGGCTTCGTACTTCGTAAATTGCTTAGCTCCATTTCCTCATCTTATGTCCTTTCACCGCATAGTAAAGGATGTACGCATAACAGGGTACTGTGATCCAGTAAGCAGAGACCGGGCTGAACATATCGGCCAGCCTGCCATAGGCAAGCGGTAACAACGCCCCTCCGGCAATAGCCATGATCAGGAGGGAAGAACCGATTTTTGTGAATTTACCCAGTCCGTCAATCGCCAGCGGCCAGATTGCCGGCCACATTATGGCATTGGAAAGCCCCAGCAGAGCAATAAAAAACACGCTGAAGTCGAAAGGAAGCGAAAGGCTGACACTACCGAAATGCAGAAGCATGGTTGACTGGCAGGGCGTATTAACCGCAAGAATGGAGCAGATCACAAAAATAATTCCGAACAAAGCCGAGATTGCAAGTACAACTTCCTGCTTCAGGTATTTCGGTATTGTGACGATTCCGATAATGTAGCCAATGACCATAGCGGCCAAAGTATATGATGCGAAATATCTCGCCTGCTCAAATCCTATCCCCTGGGATTTTCCGAAATTGATGATGGTGTCAACAGCAATGACCTCGACTCCTACATAAACGAAGATCGCAATGACCCCGAGAACAAGCTGGGGAAACTGAAACACACTCGTGCGGCTGTGACGTGATGCCTCATCTTCAACCTCCTCAGAGTCGGTATCGATATCGGGAAGGCTCGAATACCTCAGCAGGATCGCGAGCAACACAAGTACAACCGCCATCACAACATAAGGGATGATGATCCTGCCGGCCAGGGCATTCAGAGTGATATTCCTCTGGATCTCATCAAGTGCTCCAAGATACTGCTTGTCGAATTTGTCCATACCTGAAAGCACTATGGCTCCAAGAATCAGCGGGCTGATCACCCCGGCAGTCTTGTTGCAGATCCCCATGATGCTTATTCTCTTAGCGGCACTTTTGATGGGCCCGAGTATAGTGACATACGGATTGGAAGCGGTCTGGAGAATAGCCAGTCCGGTCCCCTGCACAAAAAGCCCGGCAAGGAAAAGTCCGTACATCCTGGTATACGCTGCCGGAATGAACAGCAAAGCTCCAAGTGCCATTACAATCAGCCCGAGCGACATTCCGTTCCTGAAGCCGACCTTTCGCAGAACGAATGAAGAAGGGATCGCCATCACGAAATATGAAATGTAAAAGGCAAATGCAACGAAATATGATTCGAAATTGTTTTTTTCACAGGCCACCTTCAGAAATGGTATAAGCACTGAATTCAGCCAGGTCACAAAGCCGAAGATGAAAAAAAAGATCCCTATGATAACGATTGAGAAGATGTACTGACGCTTGTTTTCGTTCAGCCGGGCATTAGGGTAGCTATGGGTCATGATCACTTATTTCATCACAAAAATAAAGGAAATCTGAATCTCACCAAATTATCCTATTTTTGTTGTAAGAACCTTTCCCTCTTTATGGATGCCAGCATCATAAAATTCAACATACTGATTGTTGATGACAGAACTGAAAACCTTATCACTCTCGCAACCATTATCGACAGCCCTGAACTCAACATCATCAAAGCACTTTCGGGGAATGAAGCCCTTGCCATAATGCTCGAGCATGAGATCTCCCTTGTACTTCTCGATGTGAATATGCCGGGGATGGATGGTTTTGAAACCGCCGAACTGATGAGGGGCAGCGAAAAAACGAAAAGCATTCCCATCATATTCATCACAGCTACATACAGGCAGCCTAAACAAATATTCAGGGGCTATGAAACCGGGGCCGTTGATTACCTCTACAAGCCGCTTGACCGCAAAATACTCCAGAACAAGATCAGGGCCTATATTGATTTTTTCAAGCAGAAGCATGCCCTGCAGCTCACCACCCTTCAGCTGCAGTCGACCATTGCAGAACTCGACAAGGCAAGAAAGGCCGCCGAAGTTGCGACTCTTGCAAAGAGTTCTTTCCTGGCGAATATGAGCCACGAAATCCGCACACCTCTTAACGGCATCATTGGCATGACCGACCTGATGCTTATGGATGAGGACCTGCCGAGGCATTATAATGAGCAGCTGTCAGACATCAAGCAAAGCGGTGAATCCCTTCTTGAGATCATCAATGAGATCCTTGACATTTCGAAGATCGAGGCCGACAAGATCGAGATTGAGATCATTGAATTCAGCCTGAGGGAACTGCTCGAATCGGTCGTTCACCTGCTTTCGGTAAAAACTTACCAGAAGAACCTGGCATTTTACTGCGAACACGCCCCCGGCATACCTGATATATTTTTGGGCGATCCCACGAGAATCAGGCAGGTCCTGATCAACCTCATAGGCAACGCTCTTAAATTTACTCATCAGGGGAGTATCTGCCTTAGAGTGGAAGTGGCTGAACGAAATGGCACTTCCTTCGTGCTGAATTTCCATGTGATAGATACCGGTATTGGCATCCCGGCCGAAAAGCTTGAAACTCTTTTTGATTCCTATTCACAGGCCGAAAAATCTACCACCCGCACATACGGTGGCACCGGGCTTGGCCTTACCATTACTAAAAAGCTTGTTGGTTTGATGGGTGGTACGATCAGTGTGAGCAGTAAAGCCGCACTGGGCAGCGATTTTGCATTCAGCCTTCCGCTAAAATGCCCCAATACAGCAGCCGACCCTGTTAAACTGGCTTTGCCTCCCGAATGGCAGGGGGCCAGGGTGCTTGTTGCGGACAGTGAAGCCAGGCATGCAGGGCAAATTGAAGAGTTCCTCCGGTCGTGGGGCTTGAAAACCATAGCTGCACATACCCATGACGAAATTGAAACGGCTCTCAGCAATAAAGCTGAACCCTCCTTTCATGCTGTTTTCTACGACCTGGCTCTGGCTCCTCATCCCTCTGATCCCGGCGACCATTTAATTGAAGAACAGTTCCATGATATTAAAAAATCAGAGGTCGTGGTCATGCTAAAGAACAAATCCGTTCAGACCACAAGGAAACTGGTTGCCGATGGTTTTACAAATTATATGTATAAACCTGTGCTTCAGAGGGAACTCATGAACAACCTGATGAAGATCTTCTCTCCCGGCAAAACACCGAAGACCGCCGATCCCCGGTATACCGGTATAACCCGTTCTGATGAAAAGCTCAGTATCCTTGTTGCCGAAGACCAGCCCATCAACCAGAGGATCATCGTTCAGCTGCTTTGTAAAAAGGGATGGGAGGTGACAACGGCAAATAACGGGCTCGAAGCTGTTCTCAAGGCACATGAACAAGCTTTTGACCTGATCCTGATGGATGTGATGATGCCCGAAATGGATGGCTTTGAAGCAACACGGTTGATCAGGGAGGATTCAACAGGCAAAAATCAACAAACCAAGATCATTGCCCTTACAGCAAACGCAATGAAGGGCGACAAGGAAAACTGCCTTGCCGCAGGAATGAATGACTACATATCAAAGCCTATCAATGCCAAAGAAGTTTTTCAGACGATAGAGAAGTATTATTCAAAGTGAAACCGAAAGGCTTATGAGCAACACCACCTTGAACAGGATCAAAAGATCTTTTACCGATTTTGATTACCGCACCCTGAAGAATATCGGCATCGGGAAAACCATGCTTCTTTATTTCCTTGGTATCGCACTCGTTCCGCTTGCGACGCTCAGCTACATTAATTTCTGGAATTATTATGCCGGCCTTACAATAATGGCAAAAAAAGCCTTGTTCACCACCTCTCAGCTCCGGATCAATTATCTCAACACTTACTTCCTGGATCTTAGTAATTACGTCGATGAGATGGCAAAAGACAAACGCAACATCTATTTTTTTACCCATCTGCCGGATCAGGCAGAAATAAAAAAGAAACCATTTGCCAAATCTGGAAAATCAGCCTATGAAAATCTTGAAGACCAGTTGCGCGCCGAAATGCTGAAAAGCTGGATCCCTGATGGCATTCATAACATTTACTTCATCGACATCAAGGGAAATATAGTGTTTGAACTTAACAGGAACTCCGATTTTCGAAAGAACCTGCTGAACAGTGAACTTGAAGGAACGAAGCTTTCAAAGATGACCAAAAAGATTTTATCTGAAGGAAGGCCTATGTTCTCCGATCTTGAATTTTATCCACCAGGCAATAATGAAGCTTACGGTTTTCTTGGCTACCCCGTAAAAAACGAAGGCGGTGAAAAGATTGGCATACTGGTTCTCCAGATATCTACCGAAAAGATTGATCAGATAATTCAGTATGGTGTTGGTTTCGGAACTTCTGGCCATGTATACATAGTGGGCATAGACCTTGTATTGCGTTCAAACAGCATCATCAGCGGGAAAAACCCTATCCTGAAAAATTCTGAGGTAAATGAGAAAACGAAGACCTGGCAGGAGTTTAAAGCTAATAACATGATACTTAAATCTGATGGTGATCCTATCAGAGAAGAGGTTGCCATTTATCCAACGAGCCAGGGTAAAACTGTTATTGGCATCTATAGAAACATCGATATACTTGAAAAACTTGGGGTTAACTGGGCCCTGGTTGAAGAAATTGACCAGGGAGAAGCTCATGCTGTGGCAAAGGAGCTTTCTTCTTTTGCCAAAATTTCGCTGATCATCACAACCCTTCTGGTGCTTATCCTTTCCCTGCTGGTTACCAGGAGATTTGTCAAACCCCTGAAGATACTTTCGGAATGGGCCAAACAGGTGGGCAGCGGACAGTTGATCATTCGTGATGTGAAAGTTTCCAACGATGAAGTGGGTGAAATGAAAGATGAGTTCATCCGGCTTGTTGTTTCACTGAAATCTATGGCGGATGTGAGCCAGGCTGTTGCACTGGGTGATTACAGTAAATCGGTCAAGGTTCGGAGCGAAGAAGATGTACTGGGGAAATCGATGAACCAGATGGTCGAGAGCTTTAAAAATGTTGTCAGACAAGCCAGGTCTATTGCCAGCGGCGACTACTCCTCGAACATCATTCCAAGAAGCGACAGCGACACACTTGGAATAGCTTTATATGAAATGACCAACAGGCTGAGGGAGGCACATATCGAGATCTCCTACCAGGACTGGCTGAAGACGGGACTGAATGAACTTGGGGTCAAGATCTCCGGAGAAAAGAAGATAAAGGAATTATGTGAAGAAGTGGTATCTTTCCTTTCACATTACCTTGAGGCGCAGATAGGTCTTTTATATACTTACGAAGACGACCACCGCCTGCATCTTTCTGCTGCATATGCATTTTCGGGTGACATCTCAACATTTAAACCCCTTGTCCTGGGTGAAGGACTTGTGGGGCAGGTGGCAAAGGAAAAGAAAAAACTGACCTTCTTCGCCTCCGGCGAGAACCTTCCGGCTTTGAACATTGGACATGAGAATGTACATCCCCAGCATTTCATCCTTGCTCCGGTCATGTTCGAGAATGTACTTTCGGGTGTTATAGAACTTGGATCTTTCCATGCCTTCGACGAGCAGAAACAGAAATTCCTAGAAACTTCTCTTGAGAATATTGCCATTGCCCTGAACACATCCCGGTCAAGGGAAAGGGTTGAACAGCTGCTTTCAAAAACCCAGGAACAGGCGAGCGAAATGGCGCATCAGAAGGAAGAACTCAGGCAGATCAACCAGGAGCTTGAAGAACAGACAAAAGCCCTCAGGATGTCGGAAGAGAACCTCCAGCATCAGCAGGAAGAACTCAGGGTCATCAACGAGGAACTTGAAGAACGTACGAAAGTTCTGGAACTGCAACGTGACGACATCCGCCGTAAGAACGAAGCTCTTGAACTTGCCCAGGAAGAGATCAGGCAGAAAGCTGAAGCCCTCGAGATCGCCAGCAGATACAAATCGGAGTTCCTGGCCAACATGTCACATGAGCTGAGAACTCCGCTCAACAGTATCCTAGTTTTGTCGGAGATCCTTGCTTCGAACAAGAACAAAGTTATGACTGCCGATGAAGTTGAATTTGCCAAGATCGTTCATTCATCAGGCACCGACCTGCTTGAACTGATCAACGACATTCTTGACCTTTCCAAAGTCGAAGCCGGGAAAATGGAACTTGAAATAGAAGCGGTGAGCCCCGAAGAGTTACAGGACTATGTCATCCGCACATTTACTCCTCTGACACAGCCTAAGAACATAGAACTTAAGACCCTGGTCGAAAAGGGCATTCCCGAAACCATTGAAACAGATATGCAGAGGCTGCTTCAGATCATCAAGAACCTCATGTCGAATGCGATCAAATTCACAGAACAGGGCAGTGTCACCCTTACTATTGCAAAGGCCGAAGAGGGGGTGAGATTCAATAACCTGGCCCTGAAAACCGGGAATATCATTGCCATCAGGGTTACCGATACAGGCATCGGCATCCCGGATGACAAGAAGCATGCGATTTTTGAGGCGTTTCAGCAGGCCGACGGTACTGTAAGCAGGAGGTTCGGAGGTACCGGGCTTGGGCTCACCATTTCCCGCAGCCTTGCCCGTTTGCTCGGTGGTGAGATCCGCATGAACAGCAAGGTAGGGGAAGGCAGTACATTTACTATTTATATCCCTTCGAAATATCCTGGTCCTGCTGAAGGCGAAGGCGGGAATAATGACTCTGATCAGCTGGTAACGAAAAAACATCCTGCGGTTAAAAAGGATGTTCCTCCTGCCGAAGAAGAGCCTCACCATGAAAGCCAGGGCTTCCTTCCCGACACTGTATTCAAGGGAAAGAAGATTCTGGTGGTGGATGATGATATGCGGAACGTATACGTGCTTTCGAAGATCCTCCAGGAAAAGAATGTGAATATTGTCGTTGGCCGCACAGGCAGGGAAGGCATTGAAAAATTGCATCAGAACCCCGATACCAGCCTTATCATAATGGATATCATGATGCCCGAGATGGACGGCTATACCGCAATGAGGGAGATCAGGAAAGAAGAAAAATACGCCTTTCTGCCTATCATCGCTTTAACAGCCAAGGCTATGAAAGGCGATCGGGAAAAGTGTATTGATGCCGGGGCGAATGATTATATGTCAAAGCCGGTTCAGACCGAAAAACTTCTCAGCCTTCTGAGGGTGTGGCTTCAGAAATAGGTGGTTGACTATCGCGTTCAGGCGTTTTAGAATCGTTACCATTCCCGGCTTCAGCTGAGAGGGAGGCTTCGAAAGATTTCTTCTTATGCTTGATGATCCTGCCATCGACAATAAACACAACCGATTCGGCGATATTGGTGGAATACCCTGCCAGCCTGTCAATTGCTGTAAGGATCACGATGAGGTTGGTAGCAACTACGATCACTTCGGTTTTATGCATCATCTCTTCGATGATCCTTGTCTCCGTAGCAGTCACCTTTTCTTCGATAGAAACTGCAAGTTCAAAAACATCCTTGACAAATGCTATGTTCCTGGTGTTCAGCAAAGTGATAACGTCATTGACTATCATATCGGTCATCCTGACGAGTTCATCAATATGAAGCTCGTTTATGATTTCCCTGTATTCGCTCACTCCTTCACTTTTCTGGGCAATAGTCACCGCATGATCGCCCATCCTTTCAAGGTCATTATTCATTCTGAGGGCTGCCATGATAAGCCTCAGGTCTGTGGCAACAGGCTGTGTGAGGGCGAATATCCTCTGGCATAATTTATCAATCTTGGTATCCAGCTTGTCAACCAGCCGGTCATTCTCAATGATCTTTTCGGCTAGTTCAACATCCCCCCTGAGCAGGGCGTCAAAGGCATTGTGTACCTGTTCGGCAACCAGGTTGCCCATCTTTATAATACGTTTGTTGAGCTTTTCCAATTCGAGTTCAAAATGACGTTCCATTGTTCTTTTTTTATGAATTCACGCTTAATTTCAGGTTCATCAACCAAATCTCCCGGTGATGTATTCCTCTGTTTGTTTTTTATCAGGAGCAGTGAAGATCTTCCTTGTCTTCCCATGTTCAATAAGTTCACCAAGATAGAAAAATGCAGTGTAATCGCTGACACGGGCAGCCTGCTGCATATTATGAGTAACGATCACGATCGTATAATTCTTTTTCAACTCGAAAATTAATTCTTCAATTTTCCCTGTGGATATAGGATCGAGTGCGCTTGCGGGCTCATCCATAAGAATGATCTCCGGCTCAACAGCCAGTGTGCGGGCAATGCAAAGGCGCTGCTGTTGTCCTCCCGACAATCCGAGGGCCGAATCATGCATCCTGTCTTTGACCTCATCCCATATTGCAGCATTTTTTAAGGACCTTTCCACAATCTCGGTAAGGACTTTCATATTATTAATGCCATTGATCCTGGGCCCGTATGCAATATTTTCGAAAATTGATTTTGCAAACGGATTGGATTTCTGAAATACCATCCCGATTTTTTTCCTGAGATTCACAACATCTATTTTTTTCTGGTAGATGTTTAATCCGTCAATCAGGATCTCCCCGGTGATCTTTACGCTGGGGATAAGGTCATTCATACGGTTCAGGCACCTCAGGAAGGTCGATTTACCGCAGCCTGAAGGGCCTATAAATGCAGTAACTTCCTTTTCAGGAATCTGCATGTTGATTGAATTAAGAGCCATCTTCTGGCCGTAATGCAGGGTAAGCTCCCTGGTAATAATTTTTGATTCTTTCATAGTTCAATTCATTTCACTCTTCTCCTCAGGCTTGACCTGATAAGTACAGCCGTAAGGTTAAGGGTAAAAGTGAGCATTAACAGTACAAGGGTTGTTGCAAACTGGATGGGCAATGTCTGGTCTACGTTCGAAGATTGTGTTGACATAACGTAAATATGGTATCCGAGATTCATAAACTGGTCGGAAACTGAAGTGGGCAAGGTGGCCAGGTAATACGCTGCTCCTGTAAAAAGTATAGGTGCAACTTCTCCTGCTCCCCTGCTGACAGCCAGAATAGTCCCTGTCATTATACCGGAAATGGAGCCCGGGATAACTACTTTTTTTATCGTTTGCCATTTTGTCGCCCCCAATGCAAGGCTTGCTTCACGTAGTTCCCTGGGGACTGTTCTGATCGCCTCTTCAACCGAAACTATAACAACAGGAAGTGTAAGCAGTGCCATGGTGAGACTCCCCCATAACAAGTTTGGCTGCGCCCATTTAAGCTGACCTCCTGTAAACCAGTTATCCATTCCAACCCCGACAAACTTGACAAAAAACCCAAGGCCAAACAATCCGAAAATAATCGAAGGAACAGTTGCGAGAGTCCTCACTGCAAACCTGATTGTTTGAGCAAGCCAGGATTTCTCATGGGCATATTCTGACAGATAAAGAGCAGTGATAGTCCCGAAGGGTACAGCCGCTATTGACATGATGATCACCAACAGGGCGGTGCCGTATATTGCAGGAAAGATGCCACCTTTCATCATCCCTTCTTCGGGGAATGAAGTGAGGAATTTCCAGGAAAGAGTATCTTTTCCTCCGATTATTGTGACCACCAGGATCACGATAATGATCCCAATGATCAATATGACCGAAAGGGCAGAAGCAGAAGTGATGGCGCCACCGATGATTTTATTTTTCAGCCTCATACTACCTCCCCTGAATTTTCTTTACCAGTTTGCCTTTTACATAAAACTCTGCAACGGCATTTATGGTAAAATTAAAGATAAAGAGCAGTGAACCAATAAGAAAAAGTATCCCGTAATGCATGTCTCCAAATACCACTTCGGCCATTTCAGCGCCGATTGTTGCTGCCAGGGTACGCACCGATTCAAAGGGATTTAAAGAACTTAATGCCGCATTTCCCGTGGCCATAAGGGCAATCATAGTTTCACCAAATACACGGCCGACCCCCAGGAGAACAGCTGCGAAAATTCCAGGAGTTGCAGCAGGCAGGGTGACAAAAACGGCAGTCTGCCACTTTGAGGCCCCAAGCGCAAGGCTGGCTTCCTTGTAAGTGGCAGGGATTGCAGTAAGCGCATCCTCAGTGATTGTGAATATTATGGGGATGGCTGCAAGGGCCATTGCAATACCGCCGACGAAAGAATTCAGGCGGGTCTGGTACCCGAAAAGATTCTGCAATACTGTTGCCATGACCATAAGGGCAAAAAAACCTATGACCACTGAAGGAAATCCTGCCAGAAGTTCAATCGCGGGTTTGATCCATTCTCTAAGCCAGGGGGAAGCGAAAGATGAAGAAAACAAGGCCGCAAGGATTGCGATAGGTGCGGCGAACAGCATAGCGATAAGAGTAACTTTAAAGGTGCCGATGAAAAGCGGGATAAGCCCGTATCTTGGATTTTCTGAAACAGGGTACCACTGATTCGAAAACAAACTGCTCAGTGAACCTTCATCATTCCTGTTTTCAGAAGAAACAAGGTCCCCGTCGGGATTCACATAGTCAGAAGATAAGGCAGTGTCTTTGACAATTCCGTAAGCTTCAGGCTGATCCTGTTTAACTGCCGGTTTTGCTGCTGCCGTTCCAGGTTTTGTTTCGGTAACCGTAGAATCACTCCCCGTATATGATTCTGGTTTCTGCCCGCTGCCTGCTGTTTCAGAACTTCCGTAACTTTCAGGTTTATTTGCGTTTTCTGATAACTTTTCAATATTGTGTTTGACTTTCGGCCTGAATGCGGGAAGGCTCTCCCTGAAAACAAACACGAAAATTAGTATGATTACTGCAATAGAGAGAAAAGCCACAGAGGTGATCAGTTTCTCAGCAAAGTATTCTGAAAACCTGAATTTCTTTCTCAGTGACTCAGCGGTAAATACAAATTTGTTTTTTCCTCCAGGGGTATCCATGTACTTTCTGATAAAAGCGAAAGGCAACATTTATCCAATGCTGCCAATCGCTTAACACACATTAACTAACAAAAATATTACTTAACCGGAAAATAACCAACTTCTGTCACGACCTTCTGTCCTTCGGCGCTTAAAACCCAGTCAATATAAGCTTTTATATCGCCTGTAGGCCTGTTCCTTGTATACATATACAGGTAACGGGTGATAGGATATTCTCCTTTTGCAATGGTTTCAGCTGTTGCGAGGTAAGCGGGACTCTTATCATCCTTTTTTACTTTGCAATGCTTCACGCCTGTTGCATAAGCAGCTCCGCCGTAACCAATACCATTCTTGTCTTTGCTTACTGCATTAACAACAGCAGCTGTTCCCGGAAGGGTCTGGCAGTTCGGGGCATAATCTCCCTTTACAACTTTTTCCTGGAAGAATACATAGGTACCGGAACTGTTTTCACGACCATATAACCTGATCTCTGCATCGGGGCCACCAACTTCTTTCCAGTTCCTGATCTTACCACTGAAAATTGCACCAAGCTGTTTGATGGAAAGTTCTGAAATGGGATTACCCTCATTCAGAAAAATGGTGATACCGTCTTTGGCACAAGGGATCTCCACTCCAAGTGATGAATAACGATCTTTCAGCTTGTCCATTTCTGATGATTTCAGCGGACGGCTGGAATTGCAGATATCGGTCGAGCCGTTGATCAGGGCCGAAATACCTGTACCCGATCCGCCACCTGTTACCTGGATGATTACATCCTGGTGAGATTTCATATAGATCTCAGCCCATTTCTGGGCAAGGATCACCATGGTATCTGAACCTTTGACTGTGATTTTTTTCGGAGCCGGCATGAACGCAAAGCCAATTATTGCCACCAGGACAACACTTGCAATCAGGGCTAATTTTCTTGAACTTTTCATAATCTTCTATTTTTGTATTTTTTAATTTTTCTGTGCCTGGTAACAATCACCAATCACCAATTACCAATCACCAATTACTAAAATTTCACCTGCATTCTTACTGTAAGAATATTCTGCTTGATCACGTTGCTGTAATCGTAAGCGCTGGTTACATTGTTAACAGTGTAAGGAACGATCACGTTGCCAAGGTTTGTCTTGGAATCAACACCAACCTTCTTGTTCATCGGCATTTCATAAGCGATCATGAATTTGATGTTGTCGCTGAAAAAGTAGCTGTATGAGAAAGTCCATGTGCCGTAAGCAATATCATTAACTCCACTGGTAAGCTTATTCGTTGTAACAGTTTTAGATTGGGTGCCTGTTGCAATTACCGGAGCGGAACCAGCGTAGGTTAATTTTGCTGCATCAACTTTATCGGGGGTTTTGGCATTCCAGTTTGCAATACCGATCTGGTCAGCTGCCAGTTTAGTGTTCGGGTTATAATAATCGTAACGAACAGCAACCTGGTTCCTCTTTCCGATGTTCTTGATGAGGTAAACATAGTAACCATTGAAATTCCTGGAGATTGCAGGTGCATTATTGACCGTCTTGGTAGTAAGAGCGATCATAGTGAGAGTGTCTTTTGCTGCATTGTAAGCATTAACCTGGCTTACAAATGATGCACTTCCGTTATAACCGGGTGTTGAGTTCACACCAAAAATGTATTCGCCTTTAAGAGTAAGTCCGCCCCAGAGATCAGCATAAAACTGAGCTTCGAAACCAACCCACTGCTTGGGAACACCTTTTCCAACACTGCTGAGGGTCTTGTTGTATGTATAGTCTGAATTCAGAACATCCACGGTATTGGCTTTGATCTGTCCGTAATAACCATGAGCGCCAATGGTAAGTCCGCCCCATCTGCCAAGTTTAAATGCATAGGTGGCACGTAACATAAGGTCTTTGTAATTGTCAAAATCAATGTTCTGACCAACCGTTGAAACATTATCCCATTTTAAAGTACCATAGTTAAATGTGGGATTGTTGATTGAAATTCCGTCATTCCCGTTGAAAACGGCGAACTGAACCAGGAGGGGTACCTTCGGGGGAGCAATTTCCAATTTTGCACCGATGGCACGTTCGTCGGGATAGATAGCCCTGATCACGCGTGAACGCTCGGGAACTTCACGGCTGCTGGATGAATATTCAACTTCGTAGTTGGGACGGTTGAATTTACCTGCCCATAATGAGAAGGTCTTGAGCCAGGGATCATTTGCCCTTGCGTAAGCATCCTTAATTGTAATATTGCCCGGCTGGAAATCGGGCTGCAGTACGAAAACAACTCCGTTAACCGGTTCGTACTGGAATTTGATCCTTGCGCGGCGAATCTGGAAATAATTGTTCGGGAACACATTAGAGGCTTCATTATTGACCCACTGTGCCTGGATATAACCCGAGATCTTGATCTTCGTGAGCTTGGCAAGGTCACTTTCAGCTGTTGCCAGTCTTTCCTCAACGCCTGAAACTTTATCATTCAGGGTCGAAACTTTTTGTTTTACGGTATCCAGCTGATTCTGGACCGGTAACTGTGCTTTCATGGTTAGTGAAAGAAGCAAAAGCGGAAGCACAAATCCGCTTAACATAATGATTCTTGTAAATTTCTTCATAAACATAGCTTTTATTGTTTGCGGCAAAATTAGAATTTGCCCAAACCGGCCATGTTACGGCAACATTACAATAATGTTAAATAATTGTTAATGGGATTCAAATAATGCAGGAACAGCGCAGGATTTCGTTATGATGATTTAAGGTTTAACCCTCAATTGGAAATACAATAGAAAAAGAAGTACCGCCACCCTGTTTAATGATCATTCTTCCTTCTATCTGTTTGACAAGAAGGTCGACGATCTGCAACCCCATGGTTTTGCTTCCTTCCATTATAAAACCATCAGGCATGCCTTTTCCGGTATCTGAAATGGTCAGAGCAAAAAGGCTAGGTGAAGGATCCTTGCAGAAGGAAATTGTTATCGCTCCGCCTGCGTTCTCATCAAATGCATGACGGTAAGCATTACTCAATAATTCATTCAGAATCAATCCGAGAGGAATAGCGGTCTCAATATTTATAATAAAAGGATCCAGTTTGAAATCAAGGTTCACATTCATCCGCCCATAGGTTGAAGAGATCACCGAAGCCACCGAACGCACATAATCGGGGAAAGAGATCTTCTCGAAATCCTCGGAGCGGTATAACATCTCATGCACAAGAGCCATTGTTCGTATCCTCAGCTGAAGATTGGTCAGGCTCTGCTTTACGTCCTCACTCTGGGTCTGGGATTTCTGCATATTAATAAGGCTGACCAGGATTGCGAAATTATTCTTCACCCTGTGATGGATCTCCCTCAGGAGGTTTTCCTTTTGCTTTGTTCCTTCAACGATCCCCATTTCTCTCTTTTTTAATTCCTGAATATTCCTGGTAACTGAAACGAATTCCCTGAACTCCCCGTTCTTGCTGTCAAACACAGGATTCAGCGTGATCTCAACCCATACTGGTTCATTTGCTTTCTTCTTTGCAAGAAAGGCAATGGAATGAGGCCTGCGGGTCGAAATTGCCTGGTTAAGTTTTTCTTTCAGGAAATCAATGTAACCCGGAATCGCAATGTCGAACAGGTTCATCCCAACCATCTGCCCTGGCTCATATCCCAAAACATCCACGGAGGCAGATGAAGCATATGTGAAAATATGGTTTTTGTCAATCCTTGTTATCAGGTCGAGTGAATGTTCGGCAATGAACCGGTACTGATCTTCTTTTTCGGTCGTTTTCTTTTGTATCAGCTTTCGTTCCGCAGCCTCATGCTGAAGCTTAATATTGAGGGTTTCAATGTCTCTTTTCGACCTCCTGTGCCTCAGGTTTATTCTTAAAATGATAAACACTGCGATGATGACGGCAAGGGCAATTGCTGTCAGAAGGATCTTGAAGATCTTCTGGTTTCGGATAAAAAGCTTCTGAAGGGAATTCTGGCGTTCAAGCTGCTTGATACCTTCCCTGAGTATCCTTATGTTCTGGCCCGACCTGATAACGCTGATATTTGTGTTCAGTCTTTCTTTCAGAATACTGTCGTTCACAGCCAGCTTCAGTTTGAAAAATTCCAGGGCCTTTTTGTCATCACCTTTGGACAGGTAGTAATTATACAAAACATTATACCCGTTTCTAAGATAAAATACCCTGTTGTTGGCTTTCGCATCTCTCAGCCCGATATCTATGTAATACCCACCAGAATCAGGCATGTTGAGCATGTAAAAATCACCTGCAATATTAATGATGGAGCTGTTCTCTGCATCTCCTGTTCTTGCTTTTCTCCTGAACAGGAGCGCTTTTTTATTATAAACCAAAGCTTTTTTGTAATTCTTCCTCTGATCATACACATGAGCAATCCTTGTATACATGGTGCCTGCCGTTGCCGGATCAATAGAATCGGCCAGAGGGGCAAGAGTGTCGTACATCACCAGGACCTCATCATACCGCTTCTGGTCAAGATAAATACCTCCGACCGACATATATACTTCAAGGATGTTCTTTTTCGCTCCCGCTTCATTATAATATTTCAGGGACTCCATGTAATAATCAAGTGATCTTGAAGTATCGTTCTGTTCATGGAAAACATCGGCCATCCGCTCAAGGAAAAATCCCGTATTTAAAAGATCCTTGCTCTGTCGCGCGAGTTCCAGTCCATGCCTTGCTGTTTTCTCTGCATTATCAAACGCTTTAAGGTAAATTTCTATGGCGAAAATGGCATGGTCAACCTTCATAAGGCCGGTAGTGTCCTTCAAATCACTAAACAGCTGGGTGGCCGAAAGAAGAAACCTGATGGCATTGACATGCTTCCTTTTATGCACAAAATAATTCCCTATCTGGAGATAGGCTTCAGCTTTCCCTTCGGTAAAAGACTGTTCAATCGATAGTTTCAGTGTCTTGTATGCAAGCAGGAATTTTTCTTCTTCTGTGATACTGTCACTCTTAAAAGCTGACATCATGCTTTTAATACTGCGGATGTCATCTTCCCGCTCTCTGCCATGGTTAGTATGGTCATTATCAGCAAGCAGTCCAGCCGGATGGGCCAGGATAAAAAGCAGGACCAGTAAACATGTAACCTTATGAAAGAAGTTCATCCCTGAAAATCAAGCTTGACCGATCAAAATTAAGAAAATCAGCGCAACATTAAACAATTTTCCTGGTTTTCAAAAGCAGGCTGTTGCTTACAACCGAGACCGAAGAAAATGCCATGGCGGCTCCGGCGATCATGGGGTTGAGCAGAAAGCCGGTGAATGGGTACAATACACCCGCGGCAAGAGGAATGCTGAGGATATTATAAAAAAAGGCCCAGAACAGGTTCTGTCTTATTGTTTTAACCGTCTGACGGGAAATCTTCAGCGCCATTGCAAGTTTTGTAAGATCTCCTTTCAGCAGTATAATCCTGGCCGATTCGATGGCTATATCGGTGCCGTTACCCATCGCAATTCCCACATCGGCAAGCGCCAGGGCAGGTGAATCATTGATCCCGTCACCAACCATCCCGACTTTATACCCTTTGGCCTGCATATTCCTGATATAATCAGACTTCTCCAAGGGAGATGCTTCAGCTTTGTAAAAATCAATCCCGGCTTTTGCAGCAACCTGGGAACTGATAGCCACACTGTCGCCCGAAAGCATATGCACTTCAACGCCCATGGCCTTAAGTTCCTGAACAGCCCCTGGCGATCCGGGCTTGATACTGTCACTTATTGCCGCAACACCAAGCACCCTCTGAGTCTGCGCTATGAAAACTACTGAAAACGCCTGCTTCTGCAGCAGCTGCCGGTATTCCTCTAGTTCTTCAGGCAGAAGGCAATCTTTTGAAACAACATAAGTGGGACTGCCGATATGATATTGTTTGCCATTATAAATTCCCGATACTCCCTTCCCTGTTACACTTTCGAATGCCTCAACTGTATTGGGAGTGTTTTCAGGAACTCCGAAATACTCCATCAGTGCCCGGGCATAAGGGTGTTCTGAACGCCATTCTATTGCACTCACGGCGGCGCCGGTTTCTTCATGGTCAGCTGGCCCTGTCTTATTCCACATGACCTCACTTACACTGGGTTTTCCTGTGGTTATGGTCCCTGTTTTATCGAGGACCAGCAGATCTAGTTTGCAGAAATCCTCGAGGCTGCCGGCATCTTTGATCAGGATCCCATGTTCAGCGGCTTTGCCAAGCCCGACGATGATGGCCGTGGGGGTTGCCAGTCCAAGTGCACACGGACAGGCTATGATAAGAACGCTCACAGCCGCTCTAATCGCAAAGGAGATTCCGGGTTCAGGCGAAAAGAAAAGCCAGGTGATCAGTGTAATGAAAGCGATGACAATCACAACAGGTACGAAAACCGAAGCGATCCTGTCGACAGTCTTCTGAACCGGCGCCCTGCTTCCCTGGGCTTCCTGCACCAGCCTGATGATCTGCGCAAGCACCGTTTGCTCCCCTACTTTTTCGGCTACCATCATCAGGCTGCCCGTCTGGTTCTGGGTCGCTCCAATGACCTGGTCGCCAGCACTTTTTGTGACTGGTACGCTTTCGCCCGTGATCATGCTCTCATCGACCAGGCTTTCACCTTCGCTTACATGACCGTCGACAGGGATCTTTTCCCCCGGCCTGATCACAACAATGTCGCCTATCCTGACTTTCGAGATCAGGATTTCCTTCTCTTCCCCGTTCCTGATCACCCTCGCGGTTTTAACCCCGAGGTTGACAAGCTTTCTGATAGCCGATGATGTCTTATTGCGGGCTCTCTCCTCAAGATATCTGCCAAGCAGGATGAATGAAATGATTACTACCGCTGCCTCATAATATATTCCAGCCCCCATGCCTTCCATACCACCCATTGCCGGGAAAAACGAATTGTACAAACTGAAAAGGAAAGCAGTACCGCTACCCATCGCCACCAGGGTATCCATATTGGTTGAGCCGTGACGGGCGCGTTTCCAGGCAATGACAAAGAATTCCCTTCCGAACCAGAACATCACCGGGCACGACAGGGCCAGCATGATCATGTTCCTGTAAGGTAAAGAAGGAAGGAACATCGAAATGATGAATACCGGAACGGCGAAAGCGAAGGAAGCTGCAAGATTTATCCTTGTCTTTTTCAGCCGCCTTGCTTCACGCACTTCCTCATCCGCAATCAGTTCCTTATCAGTTAAAAGCTTATACCCGATCTGGGCAACTGCTTTCTCAAGCTGTTGAACTGAAACAGTTTCAGGATCAAATTCAATAAGCACGGTCTGGTTCGCAAAATTCACATTTGCCATCGCTACACCTTCGACCGATGCGAGTATGCTGTTGACACTGCCCGCACAGGCAGTGCATGACATGCCTTCAACCTTATAAATTTCCTTGATTTTCGTCATGGGCTTCTTCAGAGGGGAAAATTACACTTAGAACCTCCTCTATTTTTGGGAATAACGCCTTTAGAAGCTCCTGATTGTCTTTGATGATTTTATTTCTCACAACAAGGAGCTGAAGCTGGCACTCCCTGCTGAATGACTTATGCTTGTGAAGGAACTGATCGATGTATTCCATCAGGACCTGGTTGTCATGCCAGTTCCCGATAAGCATTTCTGTCTGGTTCAGTTTACCGAGTATGGCTTCATGTTTCTCGTCCCTGAATACCATTGCTACCAGCGTAAGAATAGTAACCATTGATTTTAGCTGTTTCCTGATCCCGTGGATATTTTCAGGATTGCCAGGGTAAAATCTCAGAAGGCTTATCTTTTTTGCCTTTTTAAGGATGAACTTTTCAGATCTCGCTTTGAGGGTTTTAACTTTGATCTCACTACATAATTTCTTTATGGAACGCTCGGCCGTTTTCAGTTTTTTCTCATCAAAATCCTGAACTACCGAAAGGAATTGCTTTGTAAGCTTGTTTTCCCTCGAATGCAGGTATTTATTGAAGGCAAGCATGCCCTGACTGGGCTCTCCATACCTTGCGATGACGATCTCGTTTACCTGCAATTCCCTTATCTTTCCCGAAAACCTGAATAAGGATTTGAACACTTCGAAGTTCCCGGGATCGAATTTCTCGGGGTTCAGCATTTCAAACATCTCGAGGATGGCATAGATCTTTTTCATGTCAAGCCTCGCCCTGTGAATGTCCTTTTCGGCCCCGGTTATGCTTGAACGGTAAATATTTGCAAGAAGGGATGTGATCCTTTTCCTGAAAAATCTCCAGTAAAATTCCCGAACCCTGGAGGATGTCATAGTTTGCTGATTACTTGTTCATTGTCATGCCTGTCAGGGTGTGGCTCCAGGCTTTCCACTTTTGAGGGAGCAGGCTCGGCAGGAGGTTCCGGTGAAAGCACCACAACAGCTTGCGGCAAATGGAAAGCCAGTTTATAATGCTTGTAAACCTTGTCAAGCTCCTTGAGAAGTATGATCCCCATCTTTGCCATTCTTTCTTTCCGCTCATATGAAACATGCATCTCAAGCATGTCTTTCATCATGATATTACGGTTATTTTTCCATTCCCTCAGCCTGCTGATCAATGAAATATGAAACTGTTCTCTCAGTACCGAATATTGCTCCCTCGTCTGCAGCAGCCTGATCCTCTTCAAATGCTGTTCCAGGCCGGAGGCTGCGCCTGGCTTTTTCCCTTCGCTGACCAGGATCAGCTTTTTCAGCCGGGCTTCCATGATATCAGAAAGCAACCAGATGGCTTCAGTGTAAAAACCGCTTTTCATGGCTTTGCCTGCCGCAATAGTCAATTCTTTTACAGTATTGCCTGGTTTTTTGAATTTTCCTGCCCTGATTTTCATGTTTCCCGGTATTGATCATCAATTTCCTTACTTGTAGTCACTTGATTGAATTTTAGCCGAATCAATTAAGCTTTGCAATATCGTAAAGATAAGAATTTTTCTAACTTTCGATCAATAATTATTAGGACCAGCCTGCGTCGCAAATATCTATAAAATATCCGCAACGCATTCATTGTTAACAATTTATTAATACAGATTTAATGATTCTGAAATAAATGAGTACCTTTACCGTTATTTTACCGAAAAACATAAGCATCGTGCAACGAATAATTTTTTACTCTGGTTTCTTTGTTCTGTTATTTATCTTTAGCTGTTCCAAGCAAAGCGATCCGCCAACCCTGGATTTTAATTCACTTTCGGCAGGAGGAGTCGGGCTCAGCCTTGTAAGTCCTACAAATGTCCCGTCAAATGCAAAAATCGTTGCATCCCTGACGTCGAATATCGACCCGGCGAGCGTTAACGCAAACACGATAAAACTTTTCAGAGTATTCGATTCATCCTACGTTGACATGAATTACGTTGTTTTTGGAAATACCATCACAGCCATTCCTAAAGCTGATCTTGGCAGCGGCATCAGTTACCAGCTGACCTTCCTGAATATACGTTCGACTGACGGACTTGTGATGACCTATCTATGGCGGGCGTTTACGACCGCAGGAAGTTTCGGCCCCCCGGGACAGGTCGCTTACTGGAATTTTAACGGGAATATCTATGACCAGCTGGGGAATTACAATGCGAGCACAATGACAGATGTGAATTATGCTAATTCCTTTAGAAGGTCTCTGGGGCAATGCGTTGCGTTTAACGGCACTTCAGCTATCATCGAGATTCTTAACGCCGATCAGCTGCTTAACACAAACGATTTCTCCATCTCATTCTGGGTCAAAGCCAACCCGTATCACCAGCTCGATTCTGCAGGGAACCCGAAAGGGCATCTCATTCTTGGCCTCGGAGATTACAAAGGGTTTGAATTTTCGATCGGCGAAGATTACACTTTCTGCGAGATGGGTGCTTCCTATGCCCTGCCCGACAGCACGGCGATCACCGAGCTTCTTACATTTGCAGGCGATGGAAAAACCCAGAACAATGGAGGAGAGCCGGGATGGATTTTTTGCAAGGACCTCACCTTAACTGGCGGATTGCAGGCCCTGGTTGAAGATAAATGGGCATTTATCTGTTTCACTTACAGCGGTTCGACCAGGATCGGGACTCTTTACATCAACAGTTTGATTATGAAACAACAGGATTTCAATCAATGGCCTGTAGGGGATCCTGCCAGGAACATTACAGGTATGAAATACGCCGGCACACTTCCCCTCCAGGAACCTGATTTCGCCATGGGATTCAATCATTCAGCAGGTTCACAGGCCTATTCCGGCACTTCCTGGGGAAATTACAACTCTCCTTTCGCAGATCATTTCAGGGGCTGGCTTGACGAGCTGAGGATTTTCCATACAGAACTGTCTATGGAAGATATTAATGAAATGTACCAGCAGACAAAACCTTAATTCTTTTCTTCCACCAGGGATTTAATCCCCCTCATCACCTTGAGCGGGGTGTCAACGATGACCATGTTATACAACCAGGCCGGCACACTTCCTCCCGGGTCGACAAACCCTTCGAGTACAGCCTGAACTTTATTATTCCCCATGGGCTTAAGGGTCCATTTTTGCCAGTAATTCCTGATCCTTACTATGCCTTCCTTTTCAGGGACTACATCAAGCAAAGGTTTCGCAAATACCACCCTCTCGCCCGTCAACGGATCGGTAGTGATCTTTGCTTCCACGCAAAGGTCCCTGTCACTTAATGGCCAGGGGACATCATAGATCAGGTAATACCTCATCTCCTTATCGCGTACAGATGACAACACCTTGATCTCCCGTAAATTTTTGTCCCACCAGTTGATGTTCTCAACATTACCGATATAATTATTAATTTTATCCATGGTGGTATTGTATACCGTTTCTCCCTTGAAACATTTGAAATTTGAATTTTCGGGGGTTCTTGTATAGATCTTTATCCCGTCTTTTTCTTTTATGAAATTCCAGGTCTGGGCGAACGAGCTCAAACTCAAAACAAACATCACTGAGAAAATGAGTATAGGGAACAACGCAGTCGAGGATTTATCCCTGCGCCTCTGTTTTGGTAATGTTATCAAATCGTAATTTTTATGCAACAAAGGTAAAGGAAAATTCCTACTGCTGCGACTACTGTTGCAATAAACGAATGTCGGTTTTTTCGTTGTAGAACTTGTAAACAGCAGTTGTCCCGCTCATGGGGTCAAAGTATTCAATGCTTCCTGAAGCCTGGTTTCCCAGGCCCTGCCTCGACGAGACCGTGCTCTTCCTGATCATTGCACTGCCTTCGGCGCTTATCGCATGCAGCCCCTTTCCGCTCACTTTGATACTGAGTCCTTCAAACCTTACCGGACTTGCTCCCGGCAATTCGAGGGTGATGCGTTTAACGATAAAACCGGTGGCGAATTTCAAATTCAGGTTCACCCTTACCTGGCACTGCCTGATGCTTAGCGAATCACCATCGGTTTCGGTAATGGAGACCCCGTCGGACAGGGAAAACTCAATCTTGCCTGCGCCAATCTCGAAAGGGAATTCCGATTTCATTGTGATGTCTTCGAAATGGTATTCCACGCTCACCTTATTCGCCTGGCTTTCATAACATCCATTATAGGAATATCCTATTTTACTGGTGTCGGCGGATGTGGTGAAGGTGAAGTTCCCTGCACAGTTCGATTTAATAAGGGGTTTCGACGTCGACCTGAAGGTCTTACCCCCTGAGCTGATGATATACGAAAGATTGCCCGCCGAAGATGCTGTTGAAAGGATGGATAAGGATTTCAGGAGGTTCCTGTAGGTAGCTTCACAAACCAGGGCATTGGTTTTAACGGGTTCCTCGAGCTGGGGGATCAGGCTCAGCAGTTCCCTGAATTTCTGAACGATTTCATCGAGGTTCGTTGAATTCGCTGCAGGCTGGCAGAGGGCCTCAACCATCATGGCCTTCTCCTTCATATCCTTCTCGAATTCAGCAATGATCGCATTGAGCTCTGAGTTTGGGAATGGATATTTGATATGATAATTCACCGAAACTGCACCGGTTTTCGGATCCTTCACCTTCTCCCAGTAAAAATCGCTGGCCTTGCTCACCGAGATCCCTTTGATGAAAGGCATTTTAGCAGTCCTCGACCGAACCGCCGTGGTGAAATCGTCGTTTATCTGCGACTTGTTGTTTGTCATTTTTACAATGGAGGTCATGGTGGTACTGGAAGAAACCAGGTCGGCAACAGAGCGTATCATAGATTCCTTGATCTGCAGCATGGCTTTTTCCTTTGCCTCATCGGCAGTGGTCCCATGGCCCATCTCGATGATATATCCTTTTTCGACCGAGTTCACCCAGGCGGGCTTTTTCCCGCTTTTTTCAATGACCTTTTCCTGGGCGCAGATGCCAGCAGCCGATATCATTAAAACAAGCAGGCTGATGCTTATTGCTGATAATACTTTTCTCATGTTTCCTGATTAAAAATTTCTACCAAAGCCATCCTTTGAAATTGTATGACTGCTGAGGCTGGTTTGTCCCGTAAGCCACTCCAACGGCCCGGGCGGCTTCGATCCGTTGCTTTTCAAGATCAACCTTGTCGTCATGAACTTTCATTTCCATAGCCACATCGCGCTTCTCATCCTCAAGCACCTTCTGTGCGATCTGCGTCATGAATTGTTTTGCGTCTGCATAGCAGGCCGCTTCGGGGTCAATAGTTGAAAGGGCCCTTGCAGCCTGTTCTGCACCTGCACTGTTCGGCCGTGCATTCCAGGCATTCTGAGCCATGTTCAGCATGACTTTGCAATTAAAATCGGCATAGAGCTGGTAGATCGGGCCTACTGCCTTGTTTGCCTGCATGTAACAATCTTTGCACACATCTGGTACCGCAGTAAGTGTAAAGATCGCTTCCTGGTATTTCTTCTGGGCACATTTAGTTTCCGCATCTGTCAATACAAAATCACAGTTTGAATTGTAAAATTCAATGATCTTGTTTTTTCCGTTTTCGACAAACAGCTTGATCTCCGGATTGACCGCTTTGATATTCTTTATCGCTTCCATGAAAGCTTTGGTTTCGTTTGTGCCAACTCCTTTGACCGAAAGGCTTAATGTACTCAGTACGGTTTTTTGCCTGTAATCGGCAATATACAGCGTAACTTCAAGGTTCTGGGCAATCATCTGGGGAGGACCTGCAAGAACATCTTTCGAGACCACCGATATGTTTGCCGTTATCACAAACCAGGGATTATGGGCTTTGCCGCCCAGCCCGTTAAGGGTGGCTATCTGCTGGAGTTTATTGGCAAGATAGTTTTTTGCTTCGGCAGGGATGGCTGAAACCTCATCGGACACAACAGGTGTGAGGGATAATCTTCCAACATCTGCGGTCTTTCCCTGGGTATTCTGAGCATGAGTGGCAAAGGGGGAGAATACAACCATGAGCAGTAAAAAATGCAAAATCTTCTTCATAAGAATTCCTTTTAAGGTTTACTTTTCTCCAATATAAAGCAGTCCTGCCCCAAGCCCGTTCATATCGGCTTTGCAGCTCAGGCTGTAAGGCGGGTCTTTCAGGAACTTCCGCAGTAACTGAACAAAATCCTTCGCATCCTGGGACTTTCCTGATTCGTTGAACAGTGGGATCCTCACCTGCTCGAAGAACATGTAATTTTCGCTCGACTCCGACTTGCTGTAACGGCCTTTGACTGTATTCGCAGCCATCCATTCATCAAGGATCTCGTTCAGTTCCTTGCCTCCGTACTCTGTTTCCATGTCGGTGCCGGAGCCATTGTCCCACATCTGTACCCTAACCGTGATCTCACGTCCGTTTGCGAAGAGGTCGTCAAAATGTTTTTGGAGCTGGGCATTGAAGTTGTCAAGATGGGCGATCACAGCTTCTTCGAGCAGGACAGGGAGTTCGGCCGAAAAGGAAGGTTGTCCGGTGCCCTGTGCCCCGGCGATTTGTTTCCCGGTATAGGCATCGATGCCCTGCAAGTTAAATGTAACCGATTTTTTGGGCCCGGTCTGGTTGATAGTATAAGTGAGATACATGATAATATCAGCCCTGGCAGCTTTCTTCAGTTTGTCGAGCGGACTTTCGGCCAGCGCAGAGCCAGCCTTACTCGTCCTCATGTTGTCCTGGGCCGCCTGGTTTTCGTTATTTTTAATAACCGATTCGAGGTTCTTCAAAGGGAAACCCCTGTCGGTCATCATGGTATTAATCTTGGCAATGACAAGCAGCAGATCCGGGTCATTCTGCAAGGCTTTCTTGTAATCAGGTACGCTCTGCTGTGTGCCCTGGTTATCGTAAACTGTCATGAACCCGTTCTTCTGGCACCATACATCGCTGGGCATAACCATTATAGTTGGCTTTTTGGCCTGGCCGAAGGCTATTGCCGAGAAGGCCGTTAAAAGAACTGCGATAAAAATATTTTTCATATCCCCTGATGTTTAAAAGCCGTTATTCAATGATTTCACTATTCCTGCCCTCTCAAGCTCCTTTCGCAGCTGGGCATACATGACCGATACCACGATTGCAACCTTGTATTGCTTCCCAACCTTCACCCTTTCTTCCATCCCGTCGCCGCTCAGGGCAACAAAACTCAGGTATGTGCCTCCGTTCTCGAAAAATTTATCGAAGTACTCCTGGTTGTTTTCCTCAACGGCAGGATCTGACACAAGAGGCTCTGTCTTCGGGCATTTTCCCACCCAGGCTCCCTTGAAAATGGCGGCATGCACTGCATTTCGCTTTGCCTGGAGTATCGCCACATCGGGCTTTTTTCCGTAACCCCATACCTTCCAGAGTTTAGTTCCTTCTGATCCCACTCCCACACATTCAATTTCGTAATTGTCAATCGTGTAACCGGCAAGTTTTTTCTTGCTTTTAGATTGCGTAAAAGCGGGAGAACTTAATCCGCTTACCAATAAAAAAAGAAAAAGGATTCTCAGAGTTTTCATACTTGTTTCAGTGTTTGATTAAAATTCAAAATGCAGGAAGGCCCCGAACTCCATCCAGTTGTTTTTAATAGCTGGCTGATAGAGTCCCGCGTCATATCCCTTGTAATTTGGCCCGAGGGCATTGAAATAAAGCATCAGCTGCATAAAACTTGTGATGTTGATCCCGAGTTTTGCCCCTACGGTAAAGAAATTGATCTTAGCATAGGTACTGTCTTTCTTAATCTTTGTAAAGTCTTTCGATTTGTCATACCCGTAATAATAAACCAGATCGGAGTTGAATTTCGCAGTTTCCATTGCATATCCTACAAAAGGAGTAAAACGCATCACCCTGAAAAAGTGAAAATCCTTTGAAAGACTGAAACTGAAGCGCATTGTTGAAAGCTTAAATTCCGTCGCAGCATCTGAAGGTGGAACAAACCCCGGGAGAAGGGTCTGGTAGTCGATAGGATATTTGGGTGTGCCGTAACTGAAATCCACCCCCAGCTTGATTGAGTGGGGTATCCGCCTGATAATATGGCTGAGCAGCGGGGAGAGATTATATTCCAGCCCACCTGTGAATAACAGGTTCGAATAGTCTGATGATTGTGCAATTACTCCAAGGTTGATCCCGATGCCTATATCATTTCGTTGCTGCATCCTCATGCCCACGTCAAGCCTGCGCCCGGCAACCTGGTAAAATTTTGACATCATTTCTGCGGATGTGGTTCCGGTTGCAACCTGGCGGTTGTCGGCAATCTTACTTGTAGCCCTGATCACACCCCTTCGTTTCATTTTTACACCCTGGTCGGTCTGCACCGCTTCAAATACGTAATAGCGGTGGTCGACCCTCAGCCCTTCCTTACGGCCAATTTTTGCCCGTATTGGATGGATGGCAGCAACAGGGACTTTGACTTTAAAATCTTCGACAACCCTTTCAATCTTGAATACGGCATTGTCGATGCTTGTATAAACCAGCTTCTGAAATAATTCGTCCCTCGACTTCTGCCTGGTAAGCTTTCCGAGAAATGTATCGGGGTTGGGCTGGGTACCATCGCCATCCACCGACACACTTAAAAGATACCGTACCTCGAAGCGGGCTTCGTTAAAGGCCTTCTCACGGGCCTGGATGACCGAGGTTTTGTCATTAGGGCCTGCCCAGAAATCATTATAGAAAACAGACTGTACCGAGTCATTCCAGACGAGCTGGAAAATATAGGCCTGGCCCTGGCCAACATAACCGTTTTTATCGGCATATTGCGAAGCCATCGCCTTGCTCTTATCGTCGGTTCCCGAACGGATCTCTGCCACACTTCTTACCCAGTTATAATCCATTACAATAATAAAGCTCCTGCCTATCATCCGCTCTCCCTGGTCACTCAGCCTTTGTTTAGCCACACTGGCATTGGCAATGAGCACATCCCCGTCAACAGCATTGTACAAGCCTCTTTCCTTGAGCACGTCTTCCGAAAAAGTACCATCAGGCTTCCTTCCGAACCATTTTGCAATGATCTGGTTGGAAACCTTGCCGTTTACCATTATATTTTTCAGTTCCGGGCCACCTATTACTCCATTGCCGGGATTCGTGAAATTATAAGTCGGACTGCCAGACTTGTTGCTCTGAAGGGATGGGTTCAGGAACCGGGTTGTTACAAGGTTGTCATTGAATTTGTCGGGAATGTGAACATCCCTGAACACGGTTTTAATGTCATCGGTATAACGCTCACCCGGCATAGAAAGCATCAGCATGGTGAGTGAAACACGGTCGTATTTCCCCGCTGACTCGTTTCCTTTTAACATAGATCCGCTTTTAACGGCATCCTGTGCATACAAGAACCCCGTTATCAGTAATGCAGCAATAATCAGAATCCTTTTCATGATGTTGTTTTTTCTTTTTTTATTGCCTGAAAAAAATCCTCCTTTGTGATCGTACTGAGTTCTTCTGTTGCAGGATTGTCAATATAAGCAAGCCTGGTTTAAAGTTCCTGCACCGTCTTATCGAAAAGATTTCTTACAAATCTTGCGTTTCCGAAATCGCTTGAGGTCCTCCCTTCAAAGTTAGAAAAATAATCAGAAATCTGTTCAATAGAATCTTTTAAAATAAAATCCCCTTTTTTTTTGCAGTTGTAGCAGGAAGTTTCTGTCATCTCATTAACCGAATAATTGCTGAAGATGAAAGACCTGGTAGACCTTGAAGGAAGTCCCGGGTTTGAGTCGACAACCTTTTTCATCAGGGTCGTGTACCCTGCAAGGATAACAATAAGCTTATCCCTTTCGTCTTCCATTCGTTTAAGCAAGGTATCAATGGCTTCCTGCCCGAAATCATTCTCCAGTCCCCTTGTTTTCCTTAACTTTTCGACTTTGATGTATTTCATCAGGGCATCAACTTCATCCTTGACCTTAGCCAGGCCAGTGAGCTTTCGCAACTCACCCATCGCCAGTTCAAATTTCACTTCATCAGGGGCTGAAGTGTCGGAAGATTGCACCGGGGTTTGTTCCCGGGGTTTGGGAATCCTAGGTTTTTTCTTTGTTTCCTGTGGCTTTTGAGTTGTCCGTTTCTGGTATTCCTCTTCAGTCATCGACATCACAACAACCCAGAGACCGTTTCCATATGTAAGACTTGAAACCCAGTACCCTTCACTACGTTTCTCTGAAATTTCCGACTCCGGGAAGCTGCGGCGGAAAGACCAGCTCTGGTATAACACCTCGCTTCCTTTGGAGACAACCAGCAGCCACTTCTGGTCGCCATAGGCCAGGGAAGTTATGATATATCCCTGGTTCCAGTATTCTTCAATGGCCTCCTCAGGAAAGTCCTTCGACATTTCCCATTTCTGCTCATATGTCCTTTCAGTTCTCGAAAGCACCACAACCCAGCGTTCCTGTCCATAGGTCACGAAAGAAATATGAAACCCCGCCTTGATAGCTTTCTCGACGTCCCTGGCAGGGAATTTGCTACCGCATCTCCATTGCTGATCGGTAAATCCGCATCCCTCCGACATGATCAGGACCCAGGTCGAGTCCCCCCAGGTAATATTGGTAATGTAATAATTCTCTTTCCAGCCATCATCAATACTTTTGGATGGGAAATCATCCCTCTGAAAATACCGCTGACTTGTGAAGCCCGTTTGTTCGGCCATTAAAACTGCCCAGCTCCTGCTTCCATAGGCAACATGTGAAATATCGATCCCGGCTTTCCATCCATCACTGATGGCATCCGACGGGAAGGTGCGATATAGTACGAATTCCTCTCGTTTCATAACTTAGGTTCTGACTCCCCCGCCGCAATGCGGACAGGTACCGCTGGAGCCGGCGCTCGAGGTGAACGTCCGGTAACAGTGAGGGCACTTATACTTGCTTTCCGAGCCTCCTGCTGCAATAATGTAAAGTACAAGCATAACGATTGCAATAATGACTATCAATATACTTAAATAGTAAGTTACCAGTATTGCCATGCAAATGAGGATCGATAAAATGAGTATCCTGGGAATGGCCATGATGGGCCCTACAACCACAAAACTCTCGATGATCATAACAATATACATGAACATCAGTGTCATAAACGTGATGTAAAGCACCCAGTGTATGGTCCTGGTGTAACCCGAAGGTATCAGGCTGAAACCGCTGTTGATGAACCATTCCGTTTCCCCTCCGTTCCATATGAGCGCAATGAAAACAACCAGGGCCAGAATTGCACCTATGGTCAATGGCCACCATCTCATCCGCCTTAAGGGAAAAACTTTATTCAGGATATTGCCAGAGATTCCTCCTTCACTTTTTGAACCACCCTGGTACAGAGGATCCCGTCTTCCGATCCGGTTTAGGGTATTGTCTATAATGTCGTACTTCCTGTAAACAAAATACAGGACGATAGCAAACAATACTGCAACGATCCATGACCTGATATTGGTGAAGTTAAAAATGCTTCCGAGAATTACTTTCGCCTCGTGGGCCATGTAACTGCTTCCTTTGAGGTAAGCTCCGTCATTGATAGAACTGATGGTCATATATCCCTGCCGGCCGTCGGGAATAAGAACCAAAGCCGACTTTTTCACTATGCTCAGGATCCTGAAAGTGTCACCCTTTGAAAGGAATGCAACGGAATTGTTACTGCCAGCAGAATCATGAACTGGAAACTTATCTTCAGACACCACAAAGGTCATATTTGGCTGAACCTTGTCCATCTCTTCCTTCTTCATCCTGCTTTTATAATCTTCCCGTTTAAGGATGGCGTATTCAGAGGTATCTGTTGTAATGGGTTTCCCATAAAGAGCTTCCAGTTCAGGAAGGGTTAGAACCCTCGAGTATATTCTGAGTTCATCAACCTGTCCGTCGAAAGGTCCAATCCTGAGATTACCTGCCCCGTCCCTCATTTTTGCCGGGCTGGCATATACCTTGTCATTGACAATCATGCGCAAAGCCTGGTCGTCACGATCATAAACCAGGGCAATGAACGTCCAGCTCTTTGCAAGGACTTCAGGTCCTACTAAACTGCCGTCACTTCCGCAGCAGGCTGTCCACTTTATTAAACCACCCTCACGCTCAACATAGATCCCTCGGTAATGATCAGTCTGGCTCCAGTCATTGTCGGACTGGTATAAAATACCAGACTCCATGTTACTGGTATTCAAACATATCCAGAAAGAAACAGTAAGAAAAGGCTGTTTCGACTGATTGATGTCAAGCGGAATTGAAATACTGCTTCTTTTGCCTTTTTTGAAATCGTATGACAATCCGCTTGCTTTACCCTGATTACCAAATCGGTCAGCTGCAGGTTTTACTCCCTGGCTCTTCCCTGGCTTAATGCGTCCGTCAGTTTCTTTGGAGCTGCCGTCGAGCTTAAAAAAACCCAGCAAGCCATCGGCTGGGATGGCTTGCTGGGAGAAAACGAATGAGCATATAAGGAGAAGTACTATCGAAATACTATATCGTTTCATAATCAATATCAGTTTAATAATAGTCTATATATAAATCAGGTAGTTCCTGATAAAATTGAGCCCTGCAAATATGATAATCAGGAACCCGAGCAACATCAGGACCATGAATGCGAGGAACATCATGACAAAAAAGACAGGATTGAATTCCTCTGACTTTGTCTTGCGGCCATCACTCCATTTTGTAACGTAGGTTTCAGTAGCAGGAGTAGCAAGGAACAGACCCAAAACGGTAGCGATCAAAACATTGTGAATATTCTTTCCTTTGAACCAGCGGCCACGTTTGTCCTGCAGAAATGCCGGGGCAAGACTTGCAAAGTAATACATAATAATTCCCATTGGCATAAACCAGAAGCCTTTCAGCCAGGCCCAGATTCCCGGATCATAGCTCTTTGTCATGAGATATGTGATAAAGCAGGCAACAACAGCGACAATGATCAGCTTCCATGAGCCTGAGAAACTTCTTGTTTCCGAACTGTTAATGACTCCGGCCATTGTATTGAAACGATCAACCACCTTATTATCGGTCGGCATTACTTTTGCAGCCTGTGCATGCAGTTCTCTGCTCTTTTTTAACTGGCTCATCGTCACAGGGCTGCGCAATTCCTCTTCTCCCGGCTCAGAAACAATTTTCCAGGAAAAGTACGCTTCATTGATCAAAGCCAAGGCCTGTTGATTTTCCTCTTCAGTTGCCATCTCCGATTTATTTGCCAGTTTTCTCTGACTCATGAATTCTTCCTTGGTGATGGTATTAATGGCCCTCGCCTGGACAAGCGTGACAATAATCATAACAATTGCATATCCGTAGAAGCTAAGAAAGAAAAGCCCGATTATGAGGCCTTTCCAGTTAAACGGTTTGTCTGTTTCAGCGGTTGTGGCTGAAGTGGCATCAGCTTTCACGGATTGATCGGCGCCCTGCACAAGCATTGATGAAGAAACAGTAAGAATCGAATTAGCGGTACTGCTTACTGCAGCTCTCCCGGTATTCAATCCTGATAGGATAAACAAGCACAGTACTAAACAAAAAAGAATCAGCTTTTTCATGATCATTGGATTTGATTTGACATTTTATTTTGTGAAATTTCTTTGGGTTGATTTTTTGCGGGTCAACTCTCCTATGCCGGCAAATATATCTTTTATAGACTGGTAAATACAAGTATTTATAGGTTGAATTTATAAATCCGTACGTGAATCTTCAGCTTAAAAAGGATCACCCGGTGCGGATTTATAAATCCGTCCAATCATTATTTTGTATCGGGATTGACAGGACATATTTTTGCCTTGATGAAATTCTTTACAAATACCTAAAAAAAGATCTATGAAAAACTCAATCAGGTTTTGGTTGATGCTTGCATCAGTGCTCGTAGTACAAAGTTTATTGGCCCAGTCGGAGGCGCAGGTAACCGCACTTAAACCGGATGAAGTCTGGCCTGTAGTGTATAAGGTCATCAATAAGATAGCAGCAAAAGTCCCTTCTGTTGCAAATGCAAAAGAAGTCAGGTTCGATGACGGTGAGAATTATGTTTTCGGAGAAGGGCTTCATAAATCTGAATTTCGACTTTGTGATTATACAAACGTATTGATATTCATGCAATAAGAACCATTTTGGAAAATAACAATTTAGCGACAATAAACCATGAAAAAACATATATTGCTTATCCTCGTATTGCTTGGCATGTTAAAAGTACAAGCACAGGACTATCTGATCATTTTCGCAGGTTCAGGTGACACAACAGGGGTGAACACTGTTAAAGTTGATAATTTAACAAGTGGGGCTACATTAACGCTGAGTGGGAATGATATTTTGCATCTGATCCATACAGTAGGAATCGGTAACCCGGATGTTGACAACGGCGCTTTGAACCTATATCCTAATCCAATGAGAGAGCAATCAACTTTAACATTCCTTGCTCCGGTTAGCGGCAATTCTTTCATTTACTTAATTGATTTATTTGGTAAACCTGTTTGTCAGCTTAGCATTATGCTCACATATGGTGTACAAAGCTTTTCTGTCTCCGGCATCGCCGAAGGTTGGTATTTTGTGAAAGTAATCGGTCTCAACTATTGCTATTCAACAAAGCTGGTCAGCCTGGGGAATTCGGGTAAGCGTGCAAGTATCGAGCATATCTCTCAAACCGGGGATCTTCCTGCTAAAACCTTGAAAAGCATAAATGCTACTGTTGACATGCTTTACACATCGGGCGATCAGTTGCTTTACACAGGTATGAGTGGCAGATACAGTACAATAGTAACCGATGTGCCAACCAATAGTAAAACTATAAATTTCAATTTTCTTCTTTGTAAGGATGCTGATGGCCAAAATTACACTATTGTGGCTGTAGGTTCACAGACATGGATGGCTGAAAACCTGAATGTGGGGATCAGGATTAATGGTGTTCTGGATCAAACAGATAACGGTATCATTGAAAAATACTGTAATGCCGATCTTGAATCAAATTGTGTTGTTTACGGGGGCTTGTATCAATGGAATGAAATGATGAGGTATGTTTCTGTTGAAAGCGCCCCGGGAATTTGCCCGATCGGCTGGCATCTACCCTCGGATACTGAATGGACCACCCTGACCGATTACCTTGGAGGCTTAATTGTGGCAGGTGGAAAAATAAAATCAACAGGTACCATAGAGGCTGGAACCGGCCTCTGGTGGGCTCCAAATGCAGAAGCCTCAAACAACAGCGGATTTACTGCGCTGCCCGGCGGCTGGCGGAATTATGCCGGCTCTTTCTTTGAACTCTCAAGCCTCGGCTCTTTCTGGTCGTCGTCGTTATTCGCTTCCAGTGCTTCTTGGGCAAGGGATCTTAGCCGCAATAACGGGACCGTGAGCCGATACAATTCCGTTCATTCAGATGGTTTTTCAGTCCGTTGCATTAAGAATTGAGGATTGACTTTTATTGTGACCTGCTGATAAACGTCAATGAAACCCTGGAAATTGATCGTCTGTCTTCTAATTCTTGCCCCGGTCGGCATTTTAACCGCCGGGTTCCTGATCTTCAGGTCGGGAGTCAGTTGTAATTTAATGGTATTGGATTCGGTGACACTCCGGGACGGGGACCTGGTGTTCAGAAGGGGTAAAAGCATTGAAAGCCTAGCAGTTCTGGTGGCAGATAACAATGCTGCTTATTCCCATATTGGTATGATTATTATGAATGGGAAGAAACCTTTTGCTATACATGTCGAACCCGCCGAAAATAATGATCCCGACGACCGGGTAAAAGAAGAATCCCTCATTGATTTCCTTGGAAATGAAAAAGCCAGTCATTTTGCAATTTACAGATCGCATTTAAGAAAGGAAGGCCTCTCAAGGGCCACAGTAAAAGCCAAAAGTTTCTTTTACGGTAAGATCCGTTTCGATAATTCATATGATCTTCTTACAGATCAACGCATGTATTGCTCTGAACTCATTTTAAAGGCCTATCAATATGGGGATCCGACAATAAACAGCATTCTAAGTAACATGGAAGATGTCGGCATCCTTGTTGCAAGGCGAAAAATTCTTATGCCGGGAGCGTTTATCCGCAGTCGAATATTTTACAAAATATGCAGTCAATAAATTATTATTCACTTAAAAACTTACAATTATGAAAAGGTTAAATGTTTGTTTAATTTTATCGGGCTTTTTATTTGCCGTTTTACTCAGTTCATGCGGGGGAAGCGGAGCAGGTGGTGGAATTCTTAGTAAAACCCCTTCGGATGTAGTAAAAACAGCCTTAAATAATTTAAAAGCCAAGGATTATCCAGGAGTAATAAAGTATTATGTAAGAAAAGACGGGGTTGCTTTTACAAAAGAAGACACCCAGAAATTCAACGGGCTATGTGCCTGGGCATCGCAGGAATACGATAAAAAACAGGGATTGAAGGAAGTACAGATCATCGAAGAGAAAATTTCAGATGATGGGAACACGGCAACGGTCAAGTATAAACTGCTGTTCAATAACAATACCGATTCTGAAGATAAGGTGAATCTTAAAAAAGTGAATGGTGATTGGTTTATGGTGATTGGAAATTAAATTGTTTTTTTCTGATGTACAGAAGTTTAGCAGTAGTCCTTGGAGTGGTGGTTTTATTGTGCGGCTGCACCCGCAGTAACACCTCCACTCCTGTGGAAAAACCTTCAGGATCAGCATTGGTCAGAACCGACATTCCTAAACCACGAACCTTCCTGAAAAAGTGCCTGGATGATCTTGAACAGGATCCGCTGCTAAAGCACGCATCCCTGTCATATTTGATTGCAGATGTGTCAACCGACAGCGTGATTGCTGCAAGAAACGAGAATTTAAGTCTTGTTCCCGCATCCACCATGAAGCTTTTCACTACTGCAGCAGCATTGGAAATACTCGGGCCGGACATAAGATTCAAAACCTGCCTGCAATACGAGGGAACTATCAGTGGACGCACCCTTCATGGGAACATCATCATTAAAGGCGGGGGGGATCCCACTTTCTGCCTGAATGAACAGTCTATGAAGCTCCTGCTTACAAACTGGTCGAAAGCGATCAGGAAGACAGGGATAGATACCGTCGACGGTTCTGTTATTGGCGATGGCCGGGTTTTTGACCAGGATTACATCCCTTATACCTGGACCTGGGGGGAGATCAACATTGGTTATTGCGCAGCAGCATCCGGACTTTCGGTAAACGGGAATGTATACCAGATGTTTTTCGAACCATTCAAAGACAGGCGGTTCTCTTCCACCCTTAAAAAAGTCACTCCACTGATCCCTGAGGAACTGTTTTTCAATCAGACTTACGGATCGGAGACGGACGAGGAGTTGGTTTTCGTGCTCGGCCATCCGCAGACAAATCAAAAAACTATTAAAGGGACAGTTCCAAAGTGGAAGCAGGAAGTTTCATTTTATGCAACCATTAACAACCCTCCCCTTGCCACCGCCATGGAGTTTCAGAATTTCCTGGTTATGAACGGGGTGGTGATAAAAGGGAAGGCAATGAGTGTTACGGATTCGGATTCTCTTGCTGAGAGATTGAAAAAGGCTGTAATTAAGGATATTACGTCGGTATCGTCTCCCACTTTGGCTACAATAATCAACACAACAAACCAGGCCAGTTACAATTTTTTCGCTGAAAACCTGTTGAAGCATATCGGGCTTAAGGTAATGAAGCATGGAGGCACTGAGTCGGGGGCCTTGTCCATACGGAGATACCTGGAATCAAAAGGTATGGATATGGGCGGATTTGCACAGTTCGATGGCAGCGGGGTTTCGCGTTTCAATACATTCACAGCCAGGCAGGCTGTCTGGCTCTTGAGATATATGTATTCCTCCCCTGATTCAGGGGTTTTTATAGCATCGCTTCCAATAGCCGGGGTGTCAGGGACCCTGAGTTCGATTTGCTTCAACACTCCGGCCAGGGGTAATGTTCATGCAAAAAGCGGAACGATGTCGAGAGTAAAAAGTTATGCAGGTTATGCGCATACCAGATCAGGTAAAACACTGGTATTCGCCCTGATAGCAAACAATTTCGACGGGCAATCGGAAGAGATCAAAAAACTGATGGGAAAGATCATGGACGCGATGGTTCTGAACTGAGCTCTTACTATCAGGCGCGGATTTTCCCGTTTTTAACTGCAAAATCGGAGGGCGTGAAGCCTGTCGACTGCTTGAATACCTGGTTGAACGTTGATTTTGACCTGAATCCCGAGTTTTTAGCTATCCCCTCAATCGACAGGTTGTTGAAATTATCATCAAGTATCATTTTTTTCGCTTCTTCTATCCTGTACTTGTTTGTAAAGGCAGAAAAATTGATATTATAATGTTCATTTATCAGCCTCGAAAGATAGGTGGTGTTTGTTTTCAGACTGTGGGCTGCCTGTGCAAGTGTAAGATGTTCATCAAGATAGATCTTTTCTTTTGTAAATATCTCCTCCAGCTGAAAAAGCAGGTCATGGTTCATTTTCGTTTCGACAGGAACTACATCAGGAAAAGGTTTGAGCTCAGGTGGAAGAACCTTGTCGAGGGCCCTCAGCCTTCGGTTGTCCCCTTCTTTCTCAACAGAAATTTTTTCCTGGATGAAATTCAGGGTCCTGACTTTAGGCATTAATTTCTTCCTGTAATAGAGCCATGTGAGGTACGTAATTACGCCGGCAACTGAAATCAGGATTAAAATAGTAATAACAGCCATTTTGATTTTCTTTTCCTGCCAATCCGATTCGGCATTCAGGCTGAGGATCTTAGCATCCTTTTTTTCAGTCTCATATTTTATCTTCATATTGGCCACCGCCTGGTGGGCCTTTTCAGTAACAATACTATCCCTGATCGCATTGCGCTTTTTCAGGTATTCAAGAGCCTTTGCATTGTCGCCGCTCGCAGCATAACATTCAGAAAGCAGGTTATACGCATCCTCCCATTGCGCCCTGAAATTGGCAAGCTGGGAATAGCTAAGCCCTTTGTTAAGGAACTTAATTGCCTGCGGATAGTTTTTCAGGGTAGTATTCAACTGCCCCAGCGAAAGATACGTGCATGAGAGGGGAATGTATTCCTGATCGCCTGATAAAAATTTCAATGAACGGGTATAGTAATACCGGGCCGAATCAGGACGGTTCAGCTGCTGCCATACATTACCAATGTTAGTGAGGTTAAAAGCATAAGTTGAGCGCACTGTGATGGTGTCAAGCAAATTAATGGCCATCGATTTTCTGAAATATTTCAGGGCGTTCTGATAGTCCTTCCGGTCAAAATAGGTAAGTCCCATGAGGTTAAATGCGTAGCCTTCACCCTTGAGGAAATTCGCCCTCCTGAAAAGAGATACTGCCTTTTCATAGGCAGCCATTCCGTATGTTCCGGAGGATGATTCATAATAAAAACCAGCAAGATTACAACTTAAATATCCTGCATCTATCAACTGATTCTGATCCTCCCTGATCTTAAGTGCCTTCAGATAGTAATACACGGATTCTTCGGAACAGCCTGCATCTCCATAAAGTATGCCAAGACTCATGGAACAACGGGCAACCAGATCCCTGTTGACTGGATCAGTAATTACGGCTTTTTTCAAATATTCGATAGCTTTGGCTTTGTCACCCTTTGTTCGGTAAATATCACCCAACCTGCCAAAACCTCTGGCAAGTAATGCAGTAGAATGGACCGATTCGCTGATATCCAGGCCAATCTGGCAAAAGTAAAAAGATGAATCTATCACCCCCCTGACCAGGGAATAATATGAAAGAAAATAATATGCATTAACCTCTGATTCCTTGTCATCCAGCCTCCCGGAAATGGCAAGTGCCTGAACTGCATAGGGATATGCTATTATCGGGAAAGAGCTGTAGAATTCCTTATAAATGTTCTCCAGGGCATTAAGCTTAGTATGATCGTCTGCGGATTTCAGTTGTGAAAACAATTTGGCGGAATCGGGTTTCTCGATAGCAGCGCCGGCCGAGCTCAGCAACAGCAACCCTGCAAAGAAGAAAGCAGTTCGGGAGAAAACAGTGAATTGTAGTCTTTGGCGGGGTTTCATACAAAGTGACCGGAGTCGTGCCAGGATATAGTAATACAAATATAATGCTTACCAGCAATCCGTTTGGGCAATTTCGGAATTTTTTAATTTCCCAGGGGGTATGTAACCTCACTGCAGTCCTTTCATCTTATCTTTGAACCAATTAATTCAAAAACTTTTTTTATGGGAATTCAGGAAAATGAAAAAATGCCCGATTGGGTGCGCCGAATTGATGCAGCCGGTCCCAGGCGCTGGCATCGTGACCGTGATCACCGGAACCAGAGGTCAGAGTTCGTATCCTCGATTGTTTTCAACCTGATTGCCCTTTTTGTACTTTATAAAATTCCCGACTGGCACCTCGATTTCATCATTGGGAAGTACCCGGCCATATCTCCAATTTTAATGTTTTCCTGTATCGTTCAGATAGCCGGCAACTTACTGAGATTGTTGGTTTACTCCAGGGTAACAGGATATTTCACAGGCATTTTCATGGAAGCAGCCTCATTTCTTGCCATGATTTGCTTTTACTACCTCTATCCCTTCGATTTTTCCAATTCGCACGGATTAAGCTGGATAGATATTGTCCTTCCCTGGTTTTTAATAATCGGGATGATCGTATCGGCACTTAAAGTGTTATCGAATCTCTGGAAGCTTATATTCTGGAGATGATCATCCTGCTCCTGAAGTTCAGGTAACATGCAGGATCTCATCCAGGCCTGCGATCTTAAAAGTTTTCTTTATAAAGGGATTAACATTGAGGATCGAAAAACCACCGTCCTTGACTTTTTTCATTCCTGCCACACAAAGCCTTATAAATGAAGAAGATATAAAATCGACATCCTTAAGTTCGAATACAAGTTCAAAATCCAGAAGTTCATCAGGGTTCCCATGTTCGGTGAGGGAATTGTATTTTGACTGAAGTTCAAGGTCTGCCTGGTTGCACAGAACCGTGTCGAGGCGACCTCTGAATATACAGGTTAACACTCTCTTCTCAGGGTTAAAATCAAAATCTAACATAATGCGTTCCAAATTAATTAATGGTTTTTGTGATACTCATTCCGGAGATCTGATTCATCCCATTCATCGTCAAGGTATTTGTTCCTGTCGATGCTGAAGAACCTGTCGTTCATTTTTCTCCGGCATACTCTCTGAATATTGATCAGGTGTTTGACACTGATGTTTTCGGTAGTGATATTTTTTCCGCCGGTTCCGCATCCCAGTGTGAGAGATGGAGACAACATATTATAGGTTCCTCCCAAAGCTCCGTGCGCTGTTGGCGTATTAACAAGTATTCTCCCGGCATTGATCAGCTGGCTGAATTCCAGTATCCTTTTTTCATCATTGGAATAGATCCCGGCACTATGCCCTATCCCACCCAGATAATTAAGGTCGATACAGAGCTTAATGGCTGTATGATAATCCTTTGCCGAATAAAACGCAAGAATTGGCGCCAGGATCTCAACCGAGAGTGGGTGATCCTTGCCAACCCCTTCAAGCTCAGCCAGGAGGATTTTTGTTTCAGAAGGCACACTGATCCCGGCCTTCATGGCAATAGTCTCAACCGATTGTCCGACGATGAAAGGGCTCATCGTCATCGTCTCTTTCATCACCGCAACCTTCTCAACCTTCTGAATTTCTTCCTGGCTCAGAAAATAACAGTATTGCCTGGTAAATTCCTCCCTTACCTTCTTGGCAATCTTTTCTTCCACCACTACCGATTGCTCGGAGGCGCAAACCGTACCATTATCAAACGTTTTGGATTTGATTATCGAAGAAACGGCAAAAGGGATGTCGGCGCTTTTATCAATAAAAACAGGAACGTTTCCCGGTCCTACCCCGATGGCAGGGTTGCCTGAACTATAAGCTGCCTTAACCAGCCCGGTGCCACCTGTTGCAAGGATCAGGGCAATCCTTGAATGAGACATAACCATCTGGGTGAATTCCCTTGAACCGGCAGGGATCATCTGAATGCAATCTTCCGGGGCACCGGCCGCAAGCGCGGCTTCATAACAAATCCGGGCGGCCTCTCCGGTTGAATGTGCCGCATTCCGATGGGCGCTGATAATTATAGGATTACGTGTTTTCAAGCATATCAGGATCTTGTATATAGCCGTCGATGTTGGATTTGTAACCGGTGTAACGGCTAAAATTGGTCCCAGAGGCTGGGCAATCTCCGAAATCCCTGTTATAGGATCGCAATTTATAACCCCGACCGTCTTTTCATCCTTGATGTTCTCATAAACAAGCTGTGTCCCGATAACGTTCTTCCACACCTTATCCTCCCAAATCCCGATCCCCGTTTCCTCTACAGCCATTTTTGCGAGCTTAACCCTTGCATTCAGAGCCGCCCTGTATACAGCCTCAATAACTTTATCAGTTTGTTCCTGGTTAAATTCCTGGAATTCAGCCGCTGCAAAAACTGCTCTTTCCAGGATGTCATTAGCTTTTTCAACTAACTTATCTGCCATAATTGTAATAATTTGATTAATATTTGATTAGCAGTTGCCGAACAGCTTTTTTATTAAGCTTTTTAGCTCCTCAATAACAACAGGTTTTGAAATATACTCATTGCAACCCGCTTTTAATGCCTTCTCCCGGTCGCCGGTAAGTCCGTATGCAGTCTGGGCAACAATAACCACTTCCCTGTTAAATTTCCGGATCTCCCGGGTGGCCTCTAAACCATCCATCTCCGGCATTCTGATATCCATAAGAACAAGGTCGATGTCGGGGTTGGCTTTACACAATTCAATTGCTTCTGAGCCGCTTGCCGCAGTTAAAAATACCTTTCCTAATTTATCGAAAATGATTCTCATCAGGTTTTGTGAATCTTCGTCATCTTCGACCACCAGGATCTTCAGTTTCCTGATCTCTTCAACCAGGTCGGTCACGGATTGAATCTCCTCAATGACTTTCCTGTGTTTTTCAAATGGGACGTAAGGAACAGTGAAGAAAAACACCGAGCCCTTTCCGGGTTCGCTTTCAACACTGATATTACCTCCAAGCATTTCAACATATGCCCTGGAGATCGAAAGTCCGAGGCCTGCTCCTTCGGTATACTGGGTTTTATCGTCTCCTCCCTGCCTGAACCTCTCAAAGATGATACTGAGTTGTTTTGAAGAAACACCCTGGCCGGTATCCCTGACGAAAAACTCAAGCCAATTCCCTTTTTTCTCAGCCCCTATTTCAACTTTGCCTTTATCGGTGAATTTTATAGCGTTGCTGACAAGATTTGCAAGAATCGCATAGAGTTTCTCGCTGTCGGTCATGATGATGGATTCATTTCTATGTAAGGAGTTGCTAACCAAGAGACTGATCCCCTTTTTCTGCGCTTCTATGCTAAAGAAGTTACTGATAAAATCAAGCTGTTCAATAACATTTATCTCAGTTATCGAGACGTCCATCTGCCCTGATTCAATCTTCGAAATGCTGACAATATCGTTTATAATTTTCAGCATACGGGCGCCGCTTTTCTGGATAATGCGGATATATTCCTGTTGCTCATCACCAGCAAGCTTCGGCTCTTTCAGGAGTTGTGCAAACCCCAGGATGCCATTCATCGGCGTCCTGATCTCATGGCTCATATTTGCAAGGAAAGCCGATTTCAGGCGGTCACTTTCCTCAGCTTTCTCCTTTGCTTTCCTCAACTCATGGCTGGCTTTTTCCTTTTCATTAAGAAGTTTTATCTTCATCAGGGCAAGACTGACTTTTCGGGCTGCTGAGTCAAGAAATTCAAACTCCTGAGGGGTCCATGCCCTGTGTTCAAGGATCTGGTTCAGGGTAAACAAATGGTAACCGTGATCATCAAAGGCGAACGGATACCAGATCAGGCTTTTGATCTTGAACTGCTCATGCAGCAACCTGCCTGATTCATCACGTGTGAAAATTTCACCAACATTGTCGCTATGGCTGACGAGATGATTTCTTGTTGATAATATTTCGGAAAATGGCGCCATGAACATTTCGATCGGATATTCGCCCCTGGTCTCTTTGATATCGGTATGTTCGATCCTCAGCCATTCGCATAAGGCAGTTATCCGGTTCTCATCAAAGGAGACATCATAGATCAGGCTTCTGTCAAGCTTCAGCGTTTCCCCTATAATCCGGTTGGCGTTCTCCAATATCTCTTCCGGCTTATTTTTAAAAATCACCACCTCGGCAATTTCCTTCAGGGCAGTGGTATACAGGAAATCCTTTTCACGCTGCAATTCAGCATTCTTTCGCTCAGTGATATTCTTGTCCACCCCCCGGTATCCCTTAAGATTCCCGCTTTTATCAATAATAGGTACCCCGTTTGTAAGAAGGCATATCCTTTCACCTTTGCTGTTCAGAACCCAGTTTTCAAGGTCCTTAAGCGGAGCTCTTTTTGACATAAGTTCCGAAAATATCTCCCCTACTCTTATCGCCTCTTCGGGAGGCATGAAATCAAACGGGCTTTTCCCGATTACATGTTCTTCGGGGTAGCCGAGAAGCTCAAACACTTTTGGTGAACAAAACGTATAAATCCCATTTTCGTCAACCTCCCATACCCAGTCGGCCAGGCTCTGGATTATGCCTGCAAGCCTCTCTTCACTGATCTGCTTTGATATCTCGGTCTTTTTCGTCTCCGTGATGTTACGGGCCAGGACTATTACCGAACCTACCCCGTTTTTATCGTCAACAACAGGATTGTAAAAAGCTTCAAAGTATATGGGTTCAGAATCCATAACTACCTGGAGCAGAGAAAAAGATTCACCCTTAAAAGCCCGGTTAAGATGCTCCGCAGCAGCTTTTTTATCATTGGCTGAACTGATATAATCCAGGAAGTTCTTTCCGGTTTCAATCTCCGCGCCGAATGCCTGTTTCATTATTTCGGCATGCAGCTTATTGAACGACAAATACCTGCATTGAATATCGACCGAATAGAATATAAGGTCATTCTGATTTACCAGGCCCGAAATCTGCTGTTTCCCTGAATACTTCAACGCATCTTTACTTCCCTGGTAAAACGACTTCAGTTCATCACGTTCCTTACGTAACTTCTTAATCTCATCAATAAGGTCTTCTTTCGTATGTGAGTTATCATCCATACTGCCAATCATTAACATTGTAAAAATAGGTCAAATAAAATGACCATCCAAAATCACAGGTGAATTTTCATGAATACCCCGATTAAAATTAAGCTGAGAACAAGGCGAAATATCCATTCAGGATCAGGCAGTCATAACTTTCATGCTTTGAATTTCACCACTGTTGTTGTAACTTTACCGTTCAAATTCACATTCAGGAACTTCTTATGAAAACCATAAAACCATTTTCCTCTGCCGGTTTATCCCGTCTTGTTCTGAGATCCTCATTTTTATCGGCCATGCTGATGTTTCTTATAATATTGCTGCTACTGAACAGCAGTAAAGAAAGATCTTCCTCCAGGTGGCAACCCCCTTCACTTGAACCGAACGACTGGATGGCGATCCAGAGGATGTACCCGTATGACAGGATCAATACGGCCGCATTCCTTTCCGCAACGCAACAGGCCAGTGACCTCATGAAAAAATCGGCCAGGGGCAGCAATCCATGGACTTTCGCCGGGCCTGATAATATAGGAGGGCGGATAACGGATATCGAATCCCCTGCGGGCAGCCCGTCAACGATCTATGTCGGTGCCGCCACCGGAGGGATCCTTAAAACAACAGACCTCGGGCTTACATGGACGAACCTGTTTACGAATGTGCCTGTTATATCTGTCGGTGATATCGCCATCGACCCGAACGATAACCAGGTTATCTACTGTGGCACAGGCGAGGCCAATTCGTCGAGTTTCAGTTTCCTTGGAAATGGAATGTATAAGTCGACCGATGCCGGGGCCACCTGGGACCATATCGGTCTTGCAAATTCCGCCTATATAGCCAGGGTACTCGTCGATTATTCCAATTCACAAAAGATATTTGTCGCTGCCTGCGGAAATCTGTTTTCCACGAATGACGAGAGGGGCGTATTCCGCAGTGAGGATGGCGGACAATCATGGCAGAGGGTATTGTATCTTACCGATTCAACATCCGCAATCGACCTTGTTCAGCATCCGACTAACCCCCAGATACTGTATGCTTCAATGTGGGAGAGGGTACGCGGATTGACCTACCGGCGGTCGTTCGGACAAACGTCGGGTATCTGGAAAAGTACCGACGGAGGCACGACCTGGAACGAGATGACAAACGGACTGATCAAGGGTAGTAATGTGGGCCGTATCGGCATTGCAATAGCCAAATCGAATCCTGACATCCTTTATGCTTTCTATGACCTTGATAATATGGAAGTTGCGGTATTTAAAACCATTGATGGCGGACAATCATGGACCAGGACCAACGATGCGGCGCTAAGCGGTATGAACAGCAACTTCGGCTGGTACTTCGGCCAGGTCAGGGTTGATCCGCAGAACGAAAACAGGGTATTTGTGATGGGAGTCAACCTCTTCAGGACCGATGACGGCGGCAGTTTGTGGACCGACCTTTCTTCATGGGACATTCATGTTGACCATCATGCCATGCTCTTTGATGAAGCAAACAGCAGGATCATCGAAGGGAACGACGGAGGTTTGTACAGGAGCCAGACCAACGGTGATACCTGGACCAAGATCGGCAACTTGCCTCTGACCCAGTTTTATGCCATAGATATCGATTACCAGGTGCCTCAACGAATTTACGGGGGCACACAGGACAACAACACCATCAGGACGCTTACCGGTGGGACAAGCGACTGGGAGCCTATTCTAGGGGGTGACGGAATGTATACCCTGGTTGATTATACTTATTCAAACACCATCTATGCCGAATATCAGTGGGGTAATTTATACCGCTCTGATGACGGGGGATTTAATATGAATTACATTGCCGGTCCGATGTCGGGCGACCGTGTCAGTTGGTCAGCCCCTCTGGCAATGCACCCTGTCGACCCGTCAACACTGTATTTCGGGACTTACCGGGTCTGGAAATCGACAGACCAGGGGAATTCATGGACTGCAGTCAGCGATGACCTCACTGCCGGAATCAACCAGTATTTTTATACCGTTTCAACCATCGCGGTTTCCACCCTGAATCCTTCCATGGTACTTGCCGGGACAGGCGATGGAAAGGTCCATATTTCGACAAATGACGGGCAAACCTGGGAAAACATATCCGCAGGCCTGCCAAACAGATGGATAACAAAAGTGGCTTTTGATCCTTTCAATGCCCAAACGATCTATGCCACGATTTCAGGCTTCCGCTGGGATGAACCTCTCCCCCATGTTTTCAAATCGACCAACCTGGGAGCAAGTTGGACTGATATCTCAGGTAATCTGCCAGAATTCCCGGTAAATGATATTGCGCTGGATCCGGGAATTCCAAACAGAATCATTGTTGCTCTGGATGCAGGGGTATATGGGACTACCGATGGCGGACAAACATGGTCATGGGTCTGGGATGGCTTGCCTGCAGTACCGGTTTACACCATGAAGATTCATGCTCCTTCCCGAACAATCGTGGTCGGAACGTATGGGTTATCGTGTTATAAGGCCAGCCTGGACCAGATCTTTACAGGTATAGCTACTCCTGGGAAAACCATTACCCTGCCTCTTGCTGCTGATCCAAATCCATTCACTAACTATGCCACCCTGAGGTTTACTCTTCCCGGACCAGATTTTATCAGTATCTGTGTTTATACTATTGACGGAAAGCTGTGTCAGAACATTTTCTCAGGAAATCTTTCGGCCGGCACTCAAAAGATCAACTGGAGCCCAGGCAATGCTTTGCATGCTGACCTGCAATCGGGGCTTTACCTCTTGAGAATTGAAGGCAAAAACTATTCGGGGAGCACAAAAATCCTGAAGTATTGATTAATCAAGCCTGCATTTCGCAAGCTTCCAGTTTTCTTTGTACCCGCTTTCCTTGAAGAGGAAATAGGACTCGCCCTGGTATATGATTATTTTTTCGGGGAAAGGGAAAGGTATAATCGTCCCGGTATCCAGCTTACCTATGTTGAGATCGATCTTTTTTATTTTCACCATGCCGTTTTTGATGAACATGGTGTATACCGCATTTGTGGCCGCATCGGTAAAGATCCTTGTCCCCCATCTCCATCCCGATGTTTCCAATGCACCTGATCCGTCAGCACCGCTTTTAACTGAAACTTCCTTGTGAAAACTCACGGGAACGGTCCTTGTGGTTGTACCGTCTTTGTCAAGTATTTCTATTTTATCGCTGCCAAAATTAAAAAATGCAAGACTGTCGTTACTGATACGGATCAATGGGAAGATCATGTTGTAAAATTCAAACCGGTGAGCCCTCACTTCGTTCTTTCCATATGATCCGCCTTCGGTTACAGAAATTGAAAAATCAAACTCCGAAGGACTACCGATACCACCTGTATCTAAGGCATAGGGAGCCCCGGTCATGGCATTCCATCCCAGGTAGAATTTCTGGTCGTCAGCGTATTCATTGATCTTTTTCTCATTAAGACAAGTTTTTATCACGCATTTGCCTCTATCCCTGCTGTAATAACCCAGAATAGTCCCAAACCCCCCGGCAATCTTTTCCTGGAAGTAAAGGCGGTTCGATAGCCGGAATAGAAACGGTTTCACATGTTTTTCGAGGGTATCGGCAGGCTGGGGGTCAAGGAAGCCAATGAGCTTTTTCTCCTTATCATAGTAACACTGCCAGGTATACCCTGATTTTGAATAATAATGCACGTTTGACAGGAAATCCTTATACAACTTCAGCGGCGGAAGCATTGGAGGATCCTGAACAGCAAGTGTGTCCCCGGTTCGGTTCAGCAGTACCAGTTCCGATCGCTTCAGGGCGGTACGGAAAACCAGCAGCAAAATATTGTCATCCATCAACTCATAATCAAGAACAGAATATGATCTGTCCTGGAACAATATGGTATGTCTTACCGAAGAAACTTCGACTTCCCTGAGATTGTAAATAACAGGCCTTATGCTCAGTTCAATCGATTTTCCTGAATACTCCTCAATGCGGAATCTTACTTTTTCATACCCGATGCAACTTATGGCAATTGAAACGGGAAATTTCGCAACCTCAAGGGAAAATCTTCCGTTTTTATCGGTTGAAGTTCCCTTTCCTGTCCCAAAAATACTGATACTGGCTTGAGAAACCGGCTCAGAGGTAAGCTCATTCACGAGTGTTCCCCTGATCTTAACAGCCTGGGCAAGGCAGGCCTGTTCGTAGATCAAAAGGATTGACATACATGCAATGCCAGCAAGATATATTTTGTAAGTTCCCAGGGGAGACAATTTTCAGATTCAAGGCTAAGGTACATCTGATTGGCGGAATAAAAAAATTCACTAAAGAGTTCCCTGAATTGTTGGCCTTTCTGACCAAACTTTTCGTACATTTCGTTGTATTTAAAAAGACTGGGAATTTATCTTTCAGCCTGTAAATTGGATCTTTGTTGATCCCGAAAAAAAACACTCAGACACATAACACCATGAAAACCAAAGTTTTTTACCTGTTTTTAATCGTATTCATTTCGCTAAAACTATCCGCCCAAAATGATAATCAGGTTTTACTGATTAAAGAGGCGGCAGCGGCGAAAGCCATGTATTTCCTGGATCTGATTCCGGTTGGAAGTGAAACTAATTATGGTTTCATAAGTAGAAGCGATTTCTCAAAAATAAAAATTGAGGAGCCCTGGCAAGCCTATTACGTTTCTGTCAGGAACAATCAATTGGAATTCTTTTCAGGCAATGAATGGAGGGTACCGGTTTCAGTTGATGGTGCGTATCAGACCCTGCTTACCGTGCAAATCCATGAAGGAAAAGCGGAGGTTGTTGGATTGGGGGGGAGTGTGCTTGCCCGTAACATTCAGAAGTTTGAGACATTATACCCCGATAAACCAAACGAGCGTGTCATAATCCGAAACTCTTATACAGAAAAGTATTTTATAACGGCAAATTTCACCCCTCTATGCGGTCAGAAAAAAGGTAATGGTTTTATTGAAATCAACACCGCTACGCTCCAGGCGGTTTATGAACTGAATGAAGGAATGCCGATGAAAACAAGCATAGACGTTTTTTATCGTGAGACCATGAACCTGGTCAACAGTAAAAAGGAAATAAAATAACAAAGGCCAAATTAGTATACCTATGAAAAAACTAATTCTCTTAATAGCCGTACAAGCCTGTATGTGTCTTACAGCCACGGCCCAGGTAATTACCATCCCTATAACGAAACAGGAACAGACGCAATGGTGCTGGGCAGCAAGTTCCAAAGCACTTCTCGATTATTACAAGTTTCCAAAATCACAATGCGAGATTGCCGAATGGGTAAGAAATACGTCCAAATTTCACAATTTTGGCCAGGTTAATTGTTGCGTGGATCCAAGCGTGGGCTGTAATTACTGGAATTACAATTACGGTTACGCCGGCAGTATCCAGGACATTCTGATTCATTTTGGAAGCATTCAGAACCAGGGATATGACAAGCCTTCAGACCTTAATGAAGTGAGATCGGATATGCAGAAAAACAGGCTGTTCGTTATTCGCCTGCAGTGGAAAGACACGACAGGGCACTTTGTCGTCGGGCATGGCATCAACGGTGACAACATCTATTACATGGATCCCGATTCACAGGAAGGATTCTTTATAATAAAATACAATGCTTTGATAGACACCTTAAAGAACGGGTTCTGGCAAGGCACGAACCGGATCACAAGTAATGCAGGAGTGGATGAAACTGTCAATAAAGAAGCCATTTCATTTCATCCCAATCCATTTTGTTCTTTGACAACACTTCAATGCGGGACTTTTCTTAGAAACGCATGCCTCACAGTCTATAACTCCCAGGGGCAGCAGGTAAGCCAAGTTCAAAGTGTCTCCGGACAAACGGTTGATTTTGATCGCGGCGACCTCAGGGCCGGAATCTATTTGATCAGGCTGACTCAAGACAACACCTGCTACACCGGCAGGGTGATGATCAGAGACAACTAAAATTCAATCATTACAGCATCCTTTATTTCACTGCACTGTCGTAACTTGCCTGGAATTCTTTACTGAAACGAAAGAGGCTGCCTTCTTTAATTTTACACAAACCCGCAAATGAAAAAGAAATCATTGCTCCTGACCTGTTTAATTGTTTTAGGAGCTGTAACAACTTGTAATGCCCAATCATTTGAGGGCTATATCTCTGGAACCTTCCCTGTTTGGGTCGATTTAAACTTGGCGGCAAATGATGGCACGGTCACCGGTGTGTATTTCTATAAAAAAGACGGAGGCAGCATTCCGCTTTCCGGAATAATCAAAGGCAGCCAGATAACACTTAATGAAACCAGCAAAGACGGAGTATGTACAGGTGTTTTCACATGTACAAATTTCGGAGACAGTATAACAGGGAACTGGAGTAAGGCGAACAGCACAAAATCATCATCAGTGAAGTTGTATAAAACTGATGTTTCATTTAAACAGTTTGCTAAAATACCAGCCGCTTCAAAACTTATTCTGCTAAATGGAAAGGCACTGAGCGAGGAGTTAAACGAATATGCAGGTGAAGGAAGTAAAAAACCAAAACTGGTTTACCTCTTTTCTGAAAAGAATATTTTAAGCCTGTCATTTGCATGGGAAACAATGGGAGCTTACCTGTCGTCCGGGACGATTTATCATACGTTTGATCTGACAAACAATAAAGAAATTTCGTTGTTGAATGAAATTAAGCCTGCCATGTTATCCGCCTTAAAAAGCAAAATAAAAACAGTGATCCAGAAAAAACTGGATGAACACCGGAAAAATTATACCGAACAGGAATGGATAGATGCTTTTGGAGACAAGGATACTTTTGAAAAGGCATTTAAACTATCTGAATCAGAAAAGAATTTACTCGAAAGCTGGTATTTGAAACACAGATTTTTAACCGTTGTATTTGATAATTACTTTGATTTTCCCCATGTAATTCAGGCCATGGACTTCTCCAGTGAGTGGAAATCATCTTTTCCCGAAATAAGGCAGTATTTAAAAGAAAATTCAATCCTGAACAACTAAGAGCAAAGAAATCCTGTTCTTAATGTTCAGTGGGTGTAAATCTTCGAATTGTCCCTGTATCCGGAGGCAGTATTCTTGTACCAGTCGGGGAACAAAACTCCGCTGCTCTGCGCCCATTCAATAAAATGCAGATACGCAGTGTTTACAGGACTTTTTTCACTGGGGTATGAGAACTTTTCAGCCAGGTTAAAAGCCCATGGCAGGTTATTGGAAGTTTTGTAATATCTTCCTGTTGCCGGGTTGCTGTTATCGTCGAAGGTTCCAAATTCAGCAATATTTGCCTTGTCGGTTGGTGGTTTATCCTGAAGATGGACTTCCCGGCTCCTGATCTGGTTCACGTAAATGAATGGATTGTATGGGGGTGTCCCTATTGTTGAAACAGGTATCGCTTCGGTCAATGTAATGTCAAGGGTAATCAGATCGGGATTAACATATGGGCAGCCAATAGTGGTATTGGTTCCGATCCCGCAACCCGGGTCTGAGGGAGGAAGCCTGTCATATGCGTCGTCATAAACAATGATAACTGCATTGGCTTGTCCCGACTCGGTTTTATTTGCATTCAGAGTGATCGCACCATGCAGAATAGAAGTCCCGGTTACATTTGCTACCTTGTTCCAGGGTATCGGCAGCATAATACCAAATCCATTGTGGTAATTTGCTCCCATAGCCTCGGTACTGAGAGTGGCTTTAATTTCGACAACTTTGTTGAGATTATTCGTGATCTGGTCAAAACGATAACTTACAACCAGGTCGTTCAGATCATAATCCCCTTTGGATGGCCAGAGGTCCTCAAAAGCGAGAGACCCAAAGCCGGAAGCACTTGGATAATAGTTGTGAAAGCTTTTTGTTGCATCATCAGGGAAATCGTCATCCAGGTCACAAACACCGTCATGGTCGCGATCAGGTCGGGTGTTGTCACAGTTAGGCATGTTATCGGTTTTGATAGCCGAAACAGGGCTGGCAGTCACAGAGAACACATTATCATTGAAATCTGAGTCGGATCCTTCGTCACGTTTCCAGTCTTCCCAAGAAAATATAATATGATGCCGTCCCGGATCTCTTAATAAAATCGCATGGCGCTTGAGGCTCGGATTTGACTCCGGGTTCAGGTTATCAATCGAATAAAAAATCCACTGGCCTGCTGTGATCGTTGACCCATTCCAGCCGTTAGCGAATATAACCCACCCAATAGACCTGCCGGCAGGATATCTTCCCAGGTAAACCTTATTCCCCGAGGCAAGTCCGCCTGCATTTCCAGTAAGTGCAACATTCGGCCAGATTACTTTTATTGAATCGATCTGGCTGGCTGAGGTGGGGGGATTATTAGTAGGATAAGTGAAGAAACCAACGATATTGTGAAATCCGCAATAAGAACTTATATAAGTAATCCATACATCGCACATTTCCTGTAATGGAAGGTTGGTTTCATTTGTATTCGTAAGGTACTGCGGATGATGATTGGCTACATTCTGGCCTTCGGGCAGGGAAGCATTGATGTCGTTTAGAAGGGAAGCCGGGATAACCGCGTTCTGAGACTCAAGGTAATCAGGCGCTCCCAATGCTGTGTAGGTACCAAGAACCCATACTTTTGGGATTCCGGTGGGAATGAGTCCCTGTGAAGATTTCGTATGGACCGGATTCGGAGTTTTTCCTCCAAATGAAACGATAACCGAATTTGATGAAACCGGAACAGTTTTTTGAAAAAGAAGCCCAATATATTTGTTTGTGACCGTGACCTGGGTGAGATAGGTTGGTACAGGTCGTATGAACTTGAGTTGGCCACTGGCATCTGTAACTCCGCTGTGCAGTAGAACACCTCCCTCTTCCGGACTCTTTGTATACACGTCAAACCTGACGCCAATCAAAGGCTGGTCAGAGTTATCAAGAGCCGTTATCTGGAAATTTACATCCCTGGCAGTAGCCCAGTCGAAATTATTCGGGAAAGAGATCTGGTCAATGGGTTTTGGTGCAGAATTATCAACTGAACTATTCTTCTTGCAGGAACCTATAATTAAAAGTAACAAGATCATTCCGATACTTAAAAGATTCATCATTTCAGATCTTTTACCGTTTTTACAGTGCAGAGTTTTCATGGCATGATATTTACCATCAAAGATATTATTTATAATCAGGCAATTGCAACCTGTAATAAGTAAAAGTAGCTAAAAAGTAAGTAACTGAACTAATTCCCATTGCAACGAAATTATTATTGTAACTGTTGACAATGGTCTTTTCTTCCCTATATTTGACCTAATATACCGGATAGGAGCAATTTACTTTAACATTTTACAGCCCCGGTTTACTCTTGAATTGCCTGAGGTCGTTTAAATATGAAACATATACTTTCATATTGTCTCCTGTATTTTCTTTGCTTGCATACAACATCTGCCTTTGGGCAAACTGATCAGACCGACAGCATCATGCGTACAATTTCAGGTCTGTCAGAGAAGGAACAGGCAGATACCTTAAATGCTCTTTCCCTTTTTTACTATAACAATAGCCGTTATTACCAGTCAAGGAAAGTGGCTGAAGAAGCCATGAGTCTTTCTGAAAAAGGAGCATTCTCTAAAGAGAAAAGCGATGCAATGAAAAATATTGCTGAGGCTTATTGGGGGCTTAATGATTACCAGAATGCCATCATTTGGTACCAGAGGGCGACAAGGTTAAATCAGGAGCGGCATGATCGCAAGGCAGAGGCATATTGCCTGAATGCAACAGGAGTTTCCTACCGGCTTTTAAACAAGTATAACGAAGCTCTTAAATTTCACCTTAAGAGCCTTTCCGTTGCAGAAGAGATCGGTGACCAGGAGAGAATATCAGCAGCGGTTTATTCTCTTGCTCATCTGTATCATAATATGCATGATTACAAGAAAGCGCTTGAGTATTACAAGCGATCTCTCGAAATAGACAGCATCAGGGGAGATCAGATAGGAATTGCTCTTAACCTGAACAATATCGGCATCATTTACCGGTATATTGATGACAGGGATCCGGGGAAAACCATGGAGTATTATAAAAAGGCACTTGCGATATACACGAAACTCAATGATAAAAAAGGTCTTGCAACCATGTTTTGCAACATGGCAATAATTTACCTGGATAACGGGGATATTTCAAGGGCGCTCATTTTTCAGCGCAAATCGCTCAGGCTCGAAGAAGAACAGAATAACCACGAAGGAATTGCCGCTTCCTATTCAAATATCGCAGAAATCTACAGGAAGTCCGGCGATTTTTCCAGGGCTATTCAGTATAAAGAAAAAGCCATGGAGATCAGCAAGGACATTGAGCTGAAAAAGGCGGTTTGCGACAGCCTGAGATTGATCTACACCCAGATAAAGGATTTTCAAAAGGCGCTTTACTATAGTCTTCAGGCAGGCATCTTCAAAGACAGCCTGCTTAACTCTGAAAGTCAAAGGCAAATGATTGATCTCCAAGCTAAATACGAAACTGAAAAGAAGGAGGCCCAGATACAGATCCTGAAAAAGGAGAATCAGATTGAATCGTTAAAAGTGGGGAAGCAACGAACGTATATTAACTATTTCATCCTCATTGTGATCATCCTGTTTCTTACCGTTTTGGTTTTTATATTTAAATACCGCATACGGCAGATCCGGGAAAAAGAGCTTGAGGTACTTGTGTCGGAAAGGACCAAAGAGCTTCTTGAAGAAGTTCAGATCAGAAAAGAGGCCCAGCAAGAGGTGAAACAATTTGCCGATGAGCTTGAACAAAAGGTCATTTCCAGGACAGCCCAGCTGGAGGCGGCCTATTCGGAACTTGAATCATTTTCATATTCCGTATCTCACGATTTACGCGGCCCTGCCAGGAGAATTAAAGGAATGAGCCAGGCTTTGCTTGAAGATTATTCTTCCATTCTGGATGAGGCGGGGAAAGATTATATCACCCGGATTGAAAACTCTTCACTAGAGATGAATCAACTTATTGAGGATATTCTCAATTTATCTAAGATTAGCCGCAAGGAGTTAATCAAAGAGGAGTTTGACTTAAGTGAAATTGCGGCAGATGTTTGTAAAACCATCAGTGAAAGTGATCCGAACAGGGATGTTGACATTGAAATCCAATCAAAGATTATGGTCTCGGGGGACCGGCATCTCCTCAGGATCGTCGTCCAGAACCTTTTTGATAATGCCTGGAAATATACCGGGAAGACAATCAAACCATACATTCATTTTGGCAGATTTATTAATCAGGATGGTAAAGTTGTCATTTTCTTGCGCGATAACGGGATTGGTTTTGACATGAACCTCTATGACAAATTGTTTACCCCTTTCCAGCGATTGCATTCTGCCGACCAATTCTCAGGCACAGGTGTTGGCCTTGCAACTGTAATGCGAATTATCCATAAGCATGATGGGAAGATCTGGGCAGAGAGCGAACCCGGTAAAGGGGCCACTTTCTTTTTTACCCTGATGACCTGAATTACTGTTTCAGGCGGATGTCTTCACTGGAATTTGCAAATTGTGTCACATTCTTTGTTTAAATTCTCAACCATGAAGAAGTTTTTCCTGATCGCATACTTTGTAATCGTCTGGTTGGCCTTGCCAGCTCAAAGACTTGACAGTTGCTATATTGATTCTAAATCAAAAGACACCATCAGAACTACAAACTGGATTCATCTAGCCTCAACTTCCAGATACCTCGTTAATATCAGGATGCAGCGAATTAATTCTGATTTTTTCCTTGAAGTAAAATGTGACTTCGGACAACGAGAGCCATTTTCAATTCATAAAAAAGACAGCTTATGGCTGAAGTTTGACAGGTTCCAGACCATTTCCCTGTATGTCGAATATGATGCTAAAAGCCTTATTGGCGGTGCCAAAATACCCAATGATCCCGCTGGAACCGTTACAGAGGGAGTGAAACTTAGATACTGTCTGTCCCCTCAACAGTTTTATTTTTTAAAAGGACATGGTGTTGAAATACTTCGATTTTTCACACCCTGGGGTTACCAGGATGTTGAAACCTATGATTATGCAAACGATGCAAGTATTAAACAAGCAGAACTTCTGGTTAAAAAAGTCAAACGGTTTCCTGTATTGACAAAAGGTACGGACTGAAGTTTTCTCCACTTGCTGGCATATTGGATTTATTTCCGTTTTAACCTGTTGAGATGTGCCCTCAGTTTGCTACGCACCGGATAGCGGGAAATGTTGATCAGGCCAGGGTTAAGGAGAAAGGAAACCACCCTCTTTTCAATCCAGTGATGCATCGGGAGCAGTATCGCGATGAGGCAGATTTTAATCAGTAATATTTTCCATGGTTCGCCCTGGGTGATCTCGTGGATCTTATGATCCGCTATAAGAATGATAAATTCGAACAGGAAAATAAATGAAAAGAAGCCCAGCATTTTTATGATCCACTCGGGAACCTTCAAACTTCCAAGCATTAATAATACTACGAAGACCGAAATGATAATAACAATGATGGCATTGTACTGCAGGTAATGCCTCCTTTCGGTGGATTGCTTTTCGCTTTGAGCTGCAAGGTCCCTTTGCCTTGTCTCATGATCTATTTCCATGATCAGTAACTGGTCTTGTTTCGACATGTTACTAATGCTGTCTGAAAGAGTCCTGTTTAACACGGCATAATTGAAAGCATTCCTGAAATCTCCTTTCCCGGCATAAAGAGTTTCCAACTGCCTGGATACACTGAGCATATAATCAAAATATCCTGCTTCGCAGGCCAGTTTATAGGAATCTGAAAACTTCTCAATGGCTTTGTCTTTCAACCCCTGTCGAAGAAAAAACTGTCCGAACCTTTTAAAAAAATTAGCCCTTAATACTTTATTCGGATTGGTTTGCAGAGTTAATTCAGCTTTATTGAAATAATATAATGCTGAATCGGGCCTATGCTCCTCCTCACAGAAGAATGCCTTCAGCCTGTAATACATGCCGGGATTTTCTGTTGCCATTTTTTTCAACTCTTGCGGAAATTCTTTGGTGTAAAAGTCATGTAGCAAGCCTATCTTGTCTGCCTGGATCAGGTGCGTCCTGATCAGGGCAATTTCGTCGGTCAGCAAACGGGTGAATTTCCTTCTGACGGCAAAATCAAGGATTTTCCTGAAGCTTCCTGCATCAAGCTGGTTGTTGTTCGAGTTCAGGTCAATCACCTGGAGATCATATTGTGTCCACATCAGGGCGATGGAATCAACCGGATTCATTTTTCTCAGAAGGTCGCACTGTATCAGTTTATAGCGGGTTGCCTGGTTATAAATTTTATTCAGGTTATAAAAGTGGGATAAACAGCTTGCGCATTTTATTTGCAGACTTGTATCCTTGATTTTCTGAGCCAGGCTTTCTGCGTTGAGGTAATTCCTGAAAGCTTCAATTTTCTGGTTTTTACCTTCAAGGCATTTCCCGATATCAAGATAACCTTCGGCTTTCCAGTTTACATTTTCGGTCATCGTGGCCAATGAAAGCGCTTTATAGCCATATTCAAGAGCTTTATCGTATTCATATCCCGACAAATAAACGGTGACCAGGTTTTTTGTAATTCTGAAATCAATTCCGGGGTCATCTGTGTTTGAAAGCTGCCCGGCTTTAATAGCATATCCCAGGGCCTTTTTATTGTTGGCGGATAAGTTATTGGATTCTATATACCTGTTATATGCAATGACAAGTAATTCAGGCCGGTGACTCTCCTCTGCAAGCCTGATGGCAATCACGCTGGCACTGTCGGCCAGATTATCATCACCCAGGTAATCGGAATAAAAACAAGCAAGGTCAAACAGCTTTTCAATCTTCAGGCTGTCGGTATTTGTCAAAGCAATTTCATCCTTTAATTTACCATATTGAGCCAGCGGATCCACCTGGCTGAACATCTCCGATTCCGGAAATATTAACAGGGTCATCAGAACAATGCAGGTTCGGACAATAGTCCTTTTTACACCTCCCGGGAAACAGAAATCAGAATAAACATCCGCTCTCATGATTAAAAAATAAATTTGACAACAATATTCATAAAAGGTTATCTTTGAGCAAAATTAATCTTTTATTTAATTTACTTCTAAATAATAATTCTATGAAAACAAACAAATATCTTTATATGGCCCTGGTTTTTTTAACAGGGATTGTGTCCGGAATTTCTATCGTCGGTTTGCTTGCTTTTCAAAATGCTCCGGCGCCTTCAGCATCGGGAGGCGGGATGACCCCGATATCCACAGTCGATGCGAACCAGTATTTTAAGAACTATTTGGCCGGTGCAGCAAATTACAACCAGGTGATCGATGGTCTTGTAATAGACAGAACCCAGTTGGACGCAATGAATGCCATTGCCCAGGAAAACTCAGGCCTGACAGGTTTCAGGATTTATTTCGGGAAAGACAATAATTCGAACAGTGTTGCTATTGTGGTTGGCATAAACAGCAGTGGAAAGGATGCCGTGGGGAATACCATTTACAACACACCTTCAGGCAGCACCAATGCATGCCCACCAGTATGTGACAATTCAAGTCCCATTACAAGAAATTAAACAGGACTTGAATCCTTTCAGCTAAGGCTAATTTGTCAATAGATCGGGTTCGGAATTTTCTGATAGGTTGGGCGTAAGGGCGGTCTTTCCCCAAAATAAGTTGGCGGAACAAAGTGGATCCATAATTCCATGGTTTTCATATCCATTATTACAGACTGCATTGTTGTATAAGCCTTTGAAATTCCCGGTAAGCCTGCCCCTACATTAAATGCAGGTATAGGATAGGTTGTATCCCATAATTGCTGCATTTCGGAATTGAAAATCGCCCCATCGGTCATTTTGCCGTTGCTGTTCGGTCCGGGATATCCTGTAATTGATTTCAGAGTCTCAATATCGATACGCTGGCCCGAAGCAACTCCCGCATATTTCTCTCTGAACGAGGTCCAGCGTGTCGTGTTTTCAAGGTTCGTGCTATCCCAGTCATTGTTGGGCAGACGATAATCGTTAACGGCTGCAAAGATGCCGGGAATTCCCCAGGTCTGACCCATTGTCAGCAAAGGGTTCAGTGTTGATGACTCTGTTCTGAAACTGCGGTTTCCCGGGGCTCCGCCCTGCTTATTGTTTACCTGGTTTTCTACGACACCTGCCGTAGCCTGATCAGCAAGCAGTATCAAATGATTGTACAAGTAAAGTTTATTTGCATCCTTCATGTAATCGGAAACCTGGGCAAGTGTCGAAAAATTTTCGAATGCATAACGCAGGTCAAAGAAGAAGGAACGCCTGTTTGAAAGATCCGTTGGATACAGGGCGCCAGTAGTTGAGTTGATAACCGCACCGAAAAGATGATGCTGGTTGAACAAGGTAAGTCCGTTTAACTGCCCCATAGGACCCATATTCGTTATTGTCTTGCTGCCGTTCTTATACGTGGTAATTGAGTGCAGATGAGCAATGCCGTAACGCGCCATGCTTAGCCAGTCCCAGTTCCTTGCGACGATGGTGCTTCCTGTAGCAGACGCACTACCGATTGCTGCAGATGCAGAGCAGGAGTTGGGCCGCATAACTTCAGAAAACATCTGGTAAATGATAAATTCATTCTTCGAAAGCCGTCCGTCTACCAGTTTGTCCACATCATAGTTAAAAACATCCAGCATTCCGGCAATCTCTTCTTTATAGTCATTGTTGAGATTTTCATAGATTATTTTTGCCCGTTCTTTTACAGTATTAAATGTTAATGGATTTGGTGCATTCTCCAGTAAAACCATGTGCATGGCCAGCAAAAAATCAATGGTTGCTTCATATTCCGGCATCACCTGCTTGATAGACAATGCAAACTGACGTCCCATCTCACGATGTGAGCAGTTCGAATAATCCAGGGTAACATTATAGTAGTTTTCCATTTTCTTAATGGAGACCGGGTTATTCACGGGGCTGTTGTCGCTTTTATGGCAACCCAACAGCATAATCGCGACTCCAGCGATCAGCAAAGCTATACCTGCAATTTTTTTGACTTTTATTTCAAGGCCCTTTCTGGTTTTATTTGTTTCCATAATGGTTTTACTTTGGTCATTGAATTTGGTTGCCCTTTGTCAAATATACAAAAACTTACAGAAAAAATCAACAATATATTACCGGAAAAAAAGCCTGATTCGGTTTCCCAGGCGACGAATGAAGATAGAAGCAATAAAAAAAGAGTACCATGCTGATACTCTTTTACTTAAAACATATTTTTGCTGTGGGCCCAACAGGACTTGAACCTGTGACCCGCTGATTATGAGTCAGCTGCTCTAACCGTCTGAGCTATGGGCCCTGATCCGATCCACGTTTCACTGAATCCGTTTCACGAAATCGGGGTGCAAAGGTAAAACTATTTTGCCATCTTTGCAAGCTGAATGCTTCATGCCATGCTTACACTGACCCCCCAGGCCTCACAGGGCCGTACCATCCGGAACATCATTTTTGATTTCGGCGGAGTGATCGGCAATATAGACTTTAAACTTTCGGAACAGAAATTCAGGGATCTGGGTTTTAAAGGATTTAATCCTTCATACTCATTCGAGGAAGGGGAAGATGTTTTCCGCAGACTTGAAGGCGGAAAAATCTCAATTCCCGAATTTACAGCCATCCTGAAGAAACACCTTAAACCCGGTATCAGCGAACAGGAAATCCTCGATGCCTTGAATGCCATGATCCTCAATATCCCTGCTCAAAGGGTGAGGCTGCTCGAAGAGGTCAGAAAATCATACAGGATCTTCATTCTCAGTAATTCAAATGAAATCCATTACAACAAGTACCTGGGAGATTTCAGCAAAAATTACGGGTACAAATCTTTCCTCGACTTGTTTGAGAAGACCTGGTTCTCATTTGAGATCCATCTCCAGAAACCCAGCCGCGAAATTTTCGAATTTGTCATCCGCGACGGTAAACTGGATCCCAAAGAAACCTTGTTCATCGATGACTCTTCCCAGCATGTCGAAACAGCCTCGAATGTTGGGTTGCTGACCTATCACCTGAAGCCTCCGCAGGAGATTAACGGACTGTTTGAGTAAGCGCTCCAAAACCAAAAAGATAAAAAAGGCTTGACATTCAGCGAAAAAAGTATTACTTTTGCACGCCTTTTTAATCGACAAGCATGAAGCTATCTCAGTTTCGTTTCCATCTGCCTCCTGATCTTATTGCTAACAATCCTGCCAAACACCGCGACGATGTCAACATGATGATCCTCGACCGCAGGAAGCAATCTATCCAACATAAACATTTTAAAGATATTCTGAACTACTTCGGCGATGGTGATGTGTTTATCATCAACAACACCAAGGTTTTTCCTGCCCGCCTCTATGGCGAAAAAGAAAAAACCGGCGCCAAAATCGAAGTTTTTCTGCTTCGCGAACTGAACCGCGAATCAAGACTATGGGACGTCCTGGTTGACCCGGCCCGTAAAATCAGGATCGGGAACAAACTGTATTTTGGAGACGACGACACCCTGGTTGCCGAGGTGATCGACAATACAACATCAAGAGGCCGTACCATACGTTTCCTCTTCGACGGCCCTTACGACGAATTCAAGAAAACCATTCAAAAGCTTGGCGAAACACCTCTGCCAAAGATCCATAACAGGCCTGTTACCAGCGAGGACAACGAACGTTACCAGACTATTTTTGCAAAACACGAAGGCGCTGTTGCAGCTCCCACTGCCGGGCTCCATTTCACCCGCGAGATCATGAAACGCCTTGAGCTTAAAGGCGTTCATTTTGCAGAAGTCACCTTGCACGTCGGCCTTGGCAACTTCCGCACCATCGACGTTGAAGACCTTACAAAACATAAAATGGATTCGGAAGAAGTGATCATAGAACCCGAAACCGTCGAGATCGTCAACAAGGCCAAGATGGACAAGAAAAAAATCGTCGCCGTTGGCACTACTACGATGAAAGCGATTGAATCGTCGGTTACTGTTGGCGGACTCCTGAAACCCTATAAAGGCTGGACGAATAAATTCATCTTCCCGCCATATGAATTCAGCATTGCCAACGCGATGATCACCAATTTCCATCTTCCGCAAACACCAATGATGATGCTCACTTCAGCATTCGCAGGATTCGATTTCACCATGAAAGCCTACGAAGAAGCCGTAGAAAAGAAATACAAGTTCTTTACTTACGGCAATCCCATGCTTATCATGTAGCTTTGGATAAATTTGCCATCATCGTCGCGGGCGGAACGGGCAACCGCATGAATTCCACCATCCCCAAACAATTCCTACTTCTTTGCGGAAAACCTGTTCTGATGCATTCAATCCTGGCGTTTAATGCCTTCGATCCAACGCTCAGAATCATTGTCGCACTTCATCCTGGTCTCTTTTCCCTGTGGGAAACCCTGTGCCGTCAACATGACCTTATAATCCCTCATATTCTATCCCCCGGAGGCGAAAAACGATTCGATACAGTAAAAAACGCCCTTTCTTATGTGACTGCGGATGGCATCGTGGCGGTGCATGACGGGGTAAGACCGCTGTTAAGCCATGGCCTGATCCAACGTGCTTTTGATCATGCCTTCACACATGGAAACGCAATCCCTGTCTCAACCGTTACAGATTCGGTTAGAAGCCTGAACGGCACTTCAAACTGCCCCCTCGACAGGAACACTCTCAGGCTGATCCAGACCCCTCAGGTATTCATGGCAGGGCCATTGCTGAAATCCTATGAACAGGCTTACCGGGAATCCTTTACCGACGATGCCAGTGTTCTTGAAGCCGATGGCCATACTATCAGCCTGATCGAGGGCGATGTGTATAATGTTAAAATTACTTACCCCGAAGACCTGGTAATTGCCGAATCCCTGATGAAATTCAAACAGGGATACTGAACACTACTTTCTGAAACTCCGTCCTTTCCAGGAATACCCGCTGAATTGTCCGGCAACGGTTACGGCTATAGCATAGAAAAACTGGAAGACCTGGGCGACGAAATAGTAATTCAGAAGATGTTTCTTTCCAAAAAATCCTGCCATGAGCCAAACCATTGGGTATTCGGCAAGAATTTTCAGGAGCCATAAAAGGGACGCAAGAAGCAGGATGAAAGGATGAAATATTCCGGTTATGCCTCCAATGAGGATAAGGAAAGGAAAGCCGAATGTAAGCATGCCGGCCAAAAGCACTGCCTTGTCATTATACCCCCTGCTTTTTGAAACCCACCTCAGCCTCTGTTCCCAGAAATCACCAAAGTTTTTACATGGACTGGTTAGGGTTATAGCTTCCCGGTCCTTTACGAATACAATGGCATTTCGTCCGAACTGTTTTGCGAAATTCATCATCAGGAACTGGTCATCGCCCGACTGGAAGACTGTGTTCCCCGCAAATCCGCCCACATCAATAAAAGCCTGCCTGCGGTAGGCCAGGTTCGCCCCGTTGCACATCAGGGGAAAGCCGAGGTTCGCCGAACCGTTTGTCACCCCGATCAGGCCCAGAAATTCAAGCATCTGGATTTTCTGGAAAATCCCTTGCTCTCCTGTAAAACCCACCGGCCCCAATGCCATCCTGACTAAGGGATCGGCGAATACCGAAACCATGGCTTTCAGCCAGGATCTGCCGTGATATGTATCTGCGTCGGTAGTTATAATCAGATCGCCAGTGGAGGCTTCGATCGCGGCTTCAATGGCTCTTTTTTTACCGTGGTTCTCCCTGAGGTTCGTCCTCCCCACTATCAGTTTCAGGCTTGTCCCCGGATGATCTTTCGCCCATTTTCTGACCTTTTCAACAGTATAATCTTCAGAGAAATCATCACAGACTATGATCTCAAAGAATCCCACGGGATAATCCTGGCCGGCAAGATCGTCAAGGATGTTTGTTATAACAGCAGCCTCATTGCGAACCGGCAGAACAACTGATATCTTCAGGATCTCAGCTTCTAAGGGAAGTCTTTGGGCCGACTTATAGTAGCTGTTGAGCTTAAAGACAGTCTTGTGTGGTTTTTGCTTCCTGAGGATCCCCATAGTAATAAAGAGGATCATAAGAATATAGCACAGGGCTGTCAGAGTTAAAAGAATAGCAAGTGCAGATATGAACAGCATGTTGATCAAGCTTCGTTATTGCGGAAGAACTGAAGTCGGAAAAGGAATACACTGCCTGCAACTGCCGGAATGCCCAGGTTGATGACCCAAATGAGCACGGAGGCCATTAATATTCCAAGGTTAAGTGTGGCCATTGCCGGTGCCATTGCGGCAAAATAAAAACCAAAACAATATATGGCCACCGAACCTCTTATTCCCAGTTCCGTGAGAGCGATGGTCGGGATGACCGCCATGATGAAATAGATCAGGGCGATCAACAGGTAACCAATATAGAAGGGGAAATTCACATCAAACGCCCATAACAGTAGAAGGTATTGTGTTGAGAAGACTGCATAGCGCAACAGGCTTAGCCCCATTATGATCCAGAGTTCCCTGTTCGTGTAAAGTGTGAAGACCCTGAAGTATTTCCTTATCTTCGAAATGCCGTTTTTCAGAATCTTTTCCTTGAAGGTTGACAGAAAGGATACATTAACAAACAGCCCGAGCAGAAGTACGTTAGAAAGCAGGACCACTGCAACCAGTGCATAATAGAGGTACCCGGTGAAAAATTTTGCGTCAGGCATGAAAACGGGCAAAAAGACCAGGAACGCCAGGGATCCTGTAATGATTGTTATCAGGAGCTGACTCATGCTCCCGATTATAGTGATGAGGATGCCTTCGACATGACTGGCTTTTTTCAGGACAAATGCCCTGCCGAAAAATTCCCCGATCCTGTTGGGAGTGAATGAACTGATGGTAACCCCGGTTAGTACGGCCATTACCGAACGCCCGAAACTTACATCCTCAACTTTGGAGATAAGAAACCTCCACTTCAGGGCTTCAAGCAACCAGTTAAACACCATTAAAAACAAAAGCACAACCAGCGTCCAGAGGAAACGGGATGAGCTGAAATCTTTAATAAGGGTTTGCACCAGGGAAGGAAGGTCCTGCTTCCAGAATACCTGGTTGATGATAAAAAAGTAGGAAATGACAAAGATGCCCAGCTGGATAATAAGATTGTACCTTTTATATACCTTTGTCATGCCTGCAAATTTAACGGAAAAATGCCGCATCCACCGAGTGAAAAGATCATTCTGGGTATAGACCCTGGTACCACGATCATGGGGTACGGCATCATATCTATTAAGGCCAATACGCTCAGTATGATCGCTTTCGGAGTTTTGAAATTAGATAAATATGACGATCACCCACTGAGGTTAAAAATTATTTTCGAGAAAACACTATCGCTTATCGATCAGTACCACCCCGATGAACTGGCCATAGAGGCCCAGTTTTTTGGAAAAAATGTGCAATCGATGCTTAAACTTGGCCGTGCCCAGGGTGTGGCTATCGCCGCCGCACTTTACCGTACCATCCCCATTTTTGAATACTCACCCCGCAAAATCAAGCAGTCGATCACCGGCAAAGGTTCGGCATCCAAGGAACAGGTCGCAGCCATGCTTCAGCGTTTGCTCACCCTCAAAGAACCAGTCGAAAGCCTTGATGCAGCCGATGCACTGGCCGTGGCCGTATGCCATCATTTCCAGAACGGAAGACCCGAGGTTGGAAAGAAGTTTACAGGATGGAAGTCGTTCCTCAGCGCAAACCCGGAAAGGATTAAAGGGAAGTGATTTACGAAGCCCGAAGCCCGATTTACGAATATCGAATATTGAATATTGAACACTGAATGTCGAACGGAAAGAAAAATTCAACATTCGAAATTCGTTATTCGATATTCGATATTCACATGAGTTTCTGATACACCATCCACCACCTGTCGGGGATGTCGTTGGCACAGGCCTGCTGGTAATCCTTGTATGAACAGGGCACAAGGTAATGCCTTTCGTATTTGATTTTTTGCTCGGCAGGAAGGGGGATCTCCATCCACCAGCGGTCGGTCTTCTTGCTTTTGAAAAATACGATCTCCTCCTTATGGTCGCTGATCGAAACCCTGTACTTCAGGTAATCCTCTTCATTTTTGAAAGGGAAATCATGAGCCCTGTTATAAAAACCGTCGATGAAATACCAGATCATCTGTGAAACAAGGTGGGCAGTCTGTCCCTGCCTGTCGAACCTGGGATTGACCTCGTAAAACCCAATTGAAGTAAGCTTGTCGCTGATGCCTGCATACCGCACGATCTGGCAGGCTTCCTCACCGTAAAATCCGTTCGGCCCGGCATTACCGTTACCCGGGGCATCTGAATACCTCACTGCGGAGATGTCAAAACTGAGCATATCGGCATTCCTGACAATAGGCTCAACCTCTTCGAGGCTCTCCCTCACTATTCCGATTCTGTAAGTGTCGAAAAACAGGTTCTTCATCAGTTTAAGGGCATCCTGGTCGATGAAATAACTCTGGTAGCCTATATTCGCATAATTGAACAGGTAGTTGGGCTGATGAAGGATGATGCTGCTAAGGAAGGACTGGGAATCAAGCTCTGCCTCGGTTTTACCAAGATCGAAAGTCGGATCTATTGCCACGATGTTAATTATCTGGCCAAGGCTTTCATAGGCTTTATAATTCGCAAAAGTCAGATCTTGTCCGCCCCCTATGATCACCGGGATCACATTATTGCTGATCAGTTCTGCAACCGTACTGCTGAGGGCAAAATATGTATCGCTTGCAGAAAAACCTTTGCGGATATTCCCGAGATCGGCAATTTTGTTTGTATACGGACCGGGGAACAGCCTGTACAGGAATTTCCTCACACTGTCGGGGCCAAGGTCGCAGCCCTCGTTACCAACCGAATTCCGGTCTTCCTTAACTCCGATGATAGCGAGATCCGAAGTCGTGAAATCAGGGAAACTCCCTGTTTCGGAATAGATATCGATAATATTGCCAAAACGCTGCTGGCCTTCATTCGTCAATTCGAATTCTGTTAAATCGATAGGGGAAAAAAAGGTCGAAATGTCCATGGCCCTTATTTTTTCTTTCTGGATTTGGATTTCGTAGGTTCGCTTGAGCTTATGATGGCCTTCACATCTTCGTAGCTTAGTTCAGCTGCAGTTTTTCCCTTGGGGATCTTGTAGTTTTCCTTCTTAAGGGTGATGTACGGACCATACCTGCCATTCAATACTTTGATATCCGGATCCTCGGGATACTCCCTGATCACCTTCTTGATTTCCTCATGCCGCTTGGCCTGGATGATCTCTATAGCCCTGGCGAGAGCCACGCTTAAGGGATCATCAGAAGCAGGCAGGGAATAAAAAGCTGATTTATGCTTTACATACGGTCCGAATTTGCCGGCCGAAACAATGACCTCTGTTCCCTCGAAATCCCCCAGTGAGCGTGGGAGTTTAAACAATTCAAGGGCTTCCGGCAGGCTGATGGTATCTATGCTCTGGCCTTTTTTAAGCGCTGCAAACCTTGGTTTCTCCTCATTATCCGATTCCCCGAGCTGGGCCATTGGGCCAAAACGTCCGATCTTCACGTACACATTCAACCCGGTAACAGGGTCGGTCCCAAGCAGCTTTTCACCTTTGACTTTTTTTGTACTCTCGAGTGCGCCTTCAATTTTTTCATGGAAGGGGAAATAAAACTCCTTCAGCATTTGCTTCCACTTCAGCTTGCCCTCGGCAATGACATCAAACTCCTCTTCCACCGTAGCGGTGAAATTGTAATCCATAATATTATCGAAATTCTCAACAAGGTAACCGGTAACCAGTCCGCCTATATCCGTGGGAAACAGTTTCCCCTTTTCATACCCAACGGTCTCGGTCCTTACTTCTTCTTTGATCTTGCTGTCTGTAAGACTGATGAAATCATAATTCCTCTGTACACCGGTCCTTTCTTCCTTAACCACGTATTCCCGTTTCTGAATGGTAGAGATGATGGGTGCATAGGTCGAAGGCCGGCCGATGCCAAGTTCTTCAAGCTTTTTAACAAGCATTGCTTCGGTATACCTGAAAGGCTGCTGTGTGAACTTCTGCTGGGCTATCATTTCCTGCAACGAAAGCTTCTCTCCCGTTTTGAGCGGGGGCAGAACACCTTCCTGGTCTTCAGGGCCTTCCTCATCCGAAGACTCCATATAAACTTTAAGGAAGCCGTCAAATTTGATCACTTCCCCTTTTGCAATGAACTTTTCTGATTTGCCTGTGATCCCGATGGTAACATTGGTTTTTTCAAGTTCTGCATCGGCCATCTGGGAAGCAATGGTGCGTTTCCAGATCAGGTCATACAGTCGTTTGCCTGAGCGGTCAGATTCTACGTTCTTATCACGCAGGTATGTGGGGCGGATGGCTTCGTGAGCTTCCTGTGCGCCTTTCGACTTTGTAGCATACCGGCGGGTTTTCACATATTCCTCGCCAAAACTGTCAGTCACTTCCTTTTTTGCCATGGCAATTGCCATATCTGAAAGGTTGACAGAGTCGGTCCTCATATAGGTGATCTTCCCTGATTCATAAAGCTCCTGGGCCACCCTCATGGTATTTGCTACAGAGAAACCAAGTTTGCGTGAGGCTTCCTGCTGAAGTGTCGAAGTTGTGAAAGGCGGGGCCGGCGATTTCTTCGAAGGCCGGGTTTCAACATCTTCAACGGTATATTGAACCGCAATGCATTGTTTCAGGAAATTCAGAGCTTCGTCTTTAGTCTGGAATCTCTTGTTAAGTTCAGCATTGAACGATTTCAGCTTCTTGCCGTCCTGGATCACGAAATCCCCGCTGATACGGTAAGAAGATACCGACTGGAAATTCCTGATCTCGTCTTCACGCTCAACAATCAGCCTGACGGCAACAGACTGCACCCTCCCTGCAGATAAGGAAGGTTTGATCTTTTTCCAGAGAAGAGGCGAAAGCTCGAAGCCTACAAGCCTGTCGAGGATGCGCCTTGCCTGCTGGGCATCGACCAGGTTCATATCTAGCTCTCTTGGATTTTCAATGGCTTCAAGGATAGCAGTTTTGGTAATTTCGTGGAATGCTATCCGCCTTGTATTCTCTTTCTTCAATCCCAGCGTTTCCATGAGATGCCATGAAATGGCTTCACCCTCACGGTCCTCGTCAGACGCCAGCCAGATAAAATCGCTCTCATGGGCCAGTTTCTTAAGATCGCCAACGATCTTCTTTTTGTCGGGAGACACAATATAATTTGGTTCAAACCCTTTTGCAACATCAACCCCAAGGTCTTTCTTTGAAAGATCTGCCACATGTCCCATGCATGATCTTACTGTAAAATCGTTCCCCAGGAATCCGCCAATGGTCTTCGCTTTCGCGGGAGACTCAACAATCACTAAGTTTTTCGTCATCGTAGTTATGGATTTCAATATCCCAATCCGGCTACAAAAGTACGACAATTAACATAATACGTACCTTTGTGCCCATTTTAATCCTTAATCCGCCGAAACCGGAAAAGTGATATATGACAGCAGAAAAAAACAGAAAATTCTATATAGAGACCTATGGCTGCCAGATGAATTTCTCTGACAGTGAGATCGTTGCATCAATCCTGACTGCCGAAGGTTTTGAGGCATCAACTGAACTTGAAACAGCCGATATTGTATTACTAAATACCTGTTCGATACGTGAACATGCCGAAGACAGGGTGAGAAAACGCCTTCAGTATTTCCGTTCACTGCGGAAGAAGAAGCCCTCACTGACTATCGGACTGCTGGGCTGCATGGCAGAACGAACGAAAACCGCCCTGATGGAGGAAGAACAGCTTCTCGACCTGATCGCCGGCCCCGATTCATACCGCCACCTTCCCCATTTGCTTGAACAGGTAAATTCAGGACAAAAAGCTATAGATACTATGTTGTCTGCGGATGAGACTTATGCGGATATCAACCCGGTGAGGCTTGATTCGAATGGGGTTTCGGCCTTCATTTCGATCATGCGCGGATGCGAGAATTTCTGTACCTACTGCGTGGTGCCTTATGCCCGTGGAGTGGAAAGAAGCCGGGATCCGGAATCGGTTATCCGCGAATCGAAAGACTTGTTTATACAAGGATACAGGGAAGTCACCCTGCTTGGACAGAACGTGAATTCCTATGAATGGGAAACGGGCACTCAAAGGGTGAATTTTCCCATCCTGCTTCAACGGATCGCTGATCTCGATCCTCAGCTCAGGGTCCGCTTTGCCACTTCGCATCCCAAAGACCTGTCAAAGGAACTGATTGATGTAATTGCCAGGCAGCCAAATATCTGCAGGGCCATCCACCTCCCGGTACAGAGCGGGAGCAACGCAGTGCTCGATAAAATGAACAGGAAATATACCCGTGAGGAATACCTTGATAAGGTTCGTGCTGTCAGGAGCCTGATCCCCGGATGCGCCGTATCAACCGATATCATCACTGGATTTTGCGACGAGACCGAAGAAGACCATAAACAAACCCTAGCTCTGATGAGGGAAGCCGCGTTTGACTATGCCTTTACTTTCAAGTATTCCGAAAGGCCCCAAACCCTGGCGGCTGATCAGTTTGACGATAATGTTCCTGAAGAGGTCAAGGAACGCAGGTTGAGAGAAATTATCGATCTTCAGCAGGAGCTTTCATCGGCCAGCAACCATTATGATATCGGTAAAACGTTCGAAGTCCTGATCGAAGGTGAATCAAAGCGCTCTGATAAACAGTACTTTGGCCGCAACTCCCAGAACAAGGTGATCGTGTTCCCCAAAACAGCTCAGAAACCTGGTGAATATGCGAAGGTTGTCGTAAAAAAGGCCACTTCGGCCACTTTGATAGGAGAAGCTATTTAAAGTGACAACTTATTGAATATCTTCCAACTACCAACTACCAACAACCAACAACCAACTTATTTTGTCATGAAAATTTTAGGATATGGGCCTATTTTATTAGTTTTGCCTGAAATTCCTTAATTTTGCGCACTCAATTTCCGGCATCCATGAAGCAATTCCATAAACTGCTACCCAAAGTAGCTTTTCTTTTGCTTGTAATTACTGTAATACTTTCGTCCTGCGTACCTCAGAAAAAGATCCTTTATTTACAAAAGCAGCAGGAGAAAGACACTGCCAGCATCTATGCACACAAACATCCGCCCGACTACAGGATACAGCCCAGGGATAATGTGTACATCAAATTGTTCAGCCTTGACGACAAGAGCAATATGTTCTTTAACAAGCAGTCGTCGTCGAGCAATTATAATGACTATGCCAATGATGCCAGCATCTACCTGAATTCTTATTCGGTAAGCCCCGACGGGTATATCGATTTTCCCGTCGTCGGAAGGATCATGATCAAAGACCTGACTGTAACACAGGTTAAGGATGTACTGCAGAAACTGGTTGACGAATATCTGAAAGAAACTGTCGTCGTTGTAAAAATGGTGAACTTCAAGATAACGATACTCGGTGAAGTCGGCCGCCCGGGTGAATTCACTATTTACCAGGACAAGATCAATTTCTTTGAAGCAATTTCCCTTGCCAATGACATCACTGATTTTGGCAACAGGAACAAGGTGGTGCTTATACGACAGGTCCCTGGTGGTTCAAGGGTGTACAAACTGAATATGCTTTCCGATTCCTTCCTGAAGAGCGACCAGTTTTACCTCCAGCCCAACGATATCATATATGTTCAGCCGCTGGCATACAAACGCTGGGGATTCGGTTCAACTTTCCCCTGGGCTATCGTACTGGCAGGTATATCAGCCGGTATCCTGCTGATCAATTATGTGAAAACAATGTAAACTGTAAATTCATTTTTCGTGAACGATAACCTCCAGGACTTCCAACAGCAGCAGCAACAACAGTCGGTCGACTATAAGGTTCTGCTTTTTAAATTCTACCGCTACTGGTATTTCTTTGCGGTGACCGTGTTTATTGCCCTGATCATTGCTTTTATCTTCAATAAATATACCAGTCCGGTTTACGAGGTAAAGACTTCAATCCTTATCAAAGACAAGTCGGAGAACAAGTTGAACGCCCAGTCCATCATGGGGCTTGGAGGTCTGAACAATATGCAGAACCTGCAGAACGAGATCGGTGTTTTATCGTCCTATTCACTTACATACCGTACAATTTCCAAGATCGGTTTCGAGGTTTCTTACAACAGCGAAGAGAATTTCATCAGTAAAGAATTGTACAAGGACACTCCTTTCACTGTTGAACTGGATACGGCTTTTCCACAGCCTGTGAGCATGCGCTTCAATGTTTCCATTACCTCGAAAGACAAATACCGTTTGGAAGCGAAAGAAGAAGACATTAAATTTTATAGTTTTTCAAAAAAGGAAAAGATCGCCAATCGTAAAGAGCGCGTTGCGGTGGATGAAACCTATGAGTTCGGCCGCTGGGTGCAGGGTGACAATTTTCGTTTCAGGCTGCTTCTTACTCCTTTGTTCAGTCCGCAGAAAGACCTGAACAGGAGTTTTTACTTCCAGATCAATGATTATCCTTCGCTCGTCACCCAGTTCAAAGGGTTCAGCATTGAACCCATCAACAAGGAAGCTTCCATCGTTGAGATCAAGCTGAAAGGCGGAAATGTGAACAAACTGGTCGATTTCCTGAATGCACTTTCCAGGGAATATCTCGCGAAGGACCTTGAGCGTAAAAATCTTGTAGCCGGACGTACAATCAATTTTATCGACAGCGAACTTCAGGATATCAGCGACACCCTGCATTCAACTGAAAAAGCCCTCGAAGTCTTCCGTACCAACAAGGAGATCATGAACCTTGATGATGTTACCAAACAGGTGTTTGACAAGATGATGGACCTTCAGGATCAGAAAGCGGTTTTGATGGTACAGTCAAAATACCTGAGCAACCTATACCAGTACCTCGAAAAGAACCAGAAACTCGATGAGCTCGTGGTTCCCGCTTCGATGGGAGTTGAGAATCCCATGCTCAACGACCTTACCATGAAGCTTACCGACCTGTATACCAAACGCACCGAAATATCCCAGTATTCAAAGGGCAGGAACCCGACACTTGTTGCAATTGACCAGCAGATCTCCACAATTAAAAACGCCCTGATCGAAAACATTAAAAGCGCGATCAATACGAATGATATTGCGATGAAGGAGATCAACGACCGTGTGTCCCAGTACACTGCAAGGATCAGCACTCTGCCCGAAACACAGCGTGTGCTTTTTGGTATCGAACGCAGGTTCAAACTCACCGACGCCATTTACACTTTTCTGATGCAAAAACGTTCCGAAGCCCAGATCACCCAGGCTTCGAATCTCTCCGACAATGAGGTGGTGGATACGGCCATGGGGGGAACAAGCCCGGTATTCCCGAAGAAAAGCCTCAACTATATCATCGCTCTTATCCTTGGGATCATCCTTCCGATAATCTATATTCTTGGAAAGGATTATTTCAATGACAAGGTCATGGAAAAGGAAGATATCGAGAGGATCACCAAACTTCCGATTGTGGGGCATGTCATCCATAATGACAAACCAAGTGAAATAGTCGTTGTGGACTCTCCGAAATCAACCATTGCAGAGTCGTTCCGTTCGGTTCGTACCAATCTGCAGTTCCTTCTCCAGGGTAAAGAAAAGATTACTGTGCTGGTAACCGCCGATATGGTCAGTGCCGGTAAAACGTTTACCTCCATCAACCTTGCATGTATCTATGCCATGTATGGGAAAAAGACCCTGCTGATGGGCTTTGACCTTCGTAAGCCAAAGATCTACCAGGACTTCGGGCTTACCAATGCCGAAGGTATCTCATCCTACCTTATCAACAAAAGCAAGATCGAAGACATCATACAGTTTTCGGGAATAGAGAACCTTGACGTTGTGATGGCCGGACCGGTTCCTCCGAATCCTGCCGAGCTTATCGCCTCCGATAAATGTGGCGAGATGTTCACCAGGCTTAAGGAGATTTATGATTATATCATCATTGACACGCCGCCGGTTGGTCTTGTCACCGACGCTTTCCTTCTCATGAAATATGCCGATGCCAATCTTTTCCTTGTCAGGCAGAATTATACACATAAAAAAATCTTTGCCAGTATCATCCAGGATATGGAAAAACGCAATATCCCTGGTCTGGCAATCCTGATAAATGACGTAAGGCTCACCCGGAGTTCCTACGGCTATGGTTACGGATACGGGTATGGATATGGTTATGGTTATGGCTATGGTTACGGCTATGGATACGGTTACGGCCATGGATATGGTTACGGATATTATTCCGACGACAAGGAATCATCGAAAAAGAAAACATCAACTCTGCAGAAAATTTTCGGCAAAGCATAAGGTTGAGGGCAGGAATGAAGGACTACAAATTGACGCATCTTAATGAGCTCGAGTCGGAAGCCATTTATATTCTTCGGGAAGTAGCCGCCCAGTTTGAGCGGCCTGCTTTACTTTTCTCCGGCGGTAAAGATTCGATAGTACTGGTCCATCTTTCAAGAAAGGCTTTTTTCCCGGCCTCCATCCCATTCCCCCTGCTGCATATCGATACCGGACATAATTTTGAAGAAGCCATTGCGTTCAGGGATGAACTTGCAAGGAAATTCAACGCCCGCCTCGTTGTGGGCTCGGTTCAGGAATCGATAGATACAGGAAGGGTCATTGAAGAGAAGGGCATCAACGCGAGCCGTAACGTTTTGCAAACTGTCACCCTGCTCGATACCATCGAGAAGTTCAAGTTCGACGCCGCTATTGGCGGAGGCCGGAGAGATGAGGAGAAAGCCAGGGCCAAGGAACGGTTTTTCTCACACAGGGATGAGTTCGGGCAGTGGGATCCTAAAAACCAGAGGCCTGAACTCTGGAATATTTTTAACGGGAAAAAGCGAATGGGAGAACATTTCAGGGTATTCCCTATCAGCAACTGGACCGAAATGGATGTTTGGCAGTATATATTGCAGGAAAATATTGAGTTGCCCAGTCTTTATTTCACTCACGAAAGGGAGGTTTTTTTCCGCGACGGGATCTGGCTTGCCAAAGCTCCTTTCATGGCAATGAAACCCAGTGAGAAGGTTGAAAAACTCCGGGTTCGCTGCCGCACCGTGGGCGATATTTCATGTACCGGACTTGTGTTGTCGACTGCGGATAACCTTGAGGACATCATCAAGGAGATAGCGGCGACAAGAGTTACCGAAAGGGGCGGAAGATATGACGACAAAAGGTCGGATGCCGCCATGGAAGACAGGAAGAAAGAAGGGTATTTTTAATTTACGAATGACGAGTTACGAGTTACGAGTTACGTTCGGCGAAGCCGAAATGAGCACCATTAAAAATTAACAATATTGCGAATAATTACGAGTTACGAGTTACGTTCGGCGAAGCCGAAATGAGCACCATTAAAAATTAACAATATTGCGAATAATTACGAGTTACGAGTTACGTTCGGCGAAGCCGAAATGAGCACCATTAAAAATTAACAATATT
>JBAXLI010000008.1:0-95498 GCA_037134895.1 Bacteroidota bacterium | reverse complement strand
AGTATCCTTACGCAGTCATCCGCCTTAAAATCTTCATTGTTTTCATAGTAACCCGAACGGCTCAGAGAATTGTTCATGATCTCATGGAAGCCGTTCGACGAAAGATAATCAGAAACAATATTCCTGACTTTATCGGGATCGGGTCTTTTGGTGTAAGACAAGGAGGACCTGACTTCGGGCAGTATTTCAATATTATTGTAACCGTATATCCTTAGTACCTCTTCAATCACATCAACGTCCCTGGTTACATCAACCTTGGAAGAAGGCACCTCCAGTTCCAGTCCTTCCAGACCCGGCTGATGGATCTCAGTAAGCTTCATGCCAAGGTCGGCAAGTATATCTTTTACCACATTCCTGTTAAGGGTTTTCCCTATCAGCCTGTCAAGATTGAACCATGGGAGGATCACTTTTGCAGGTTCAGGCGGATGAGGGTAAACATCAATCAGGGGAGAAGAAATTTGGCCGCCTGCGATTTCCTTTATCATAAGGGCAGCTCTCATCGCCGCATAAGGAGTGATATTATAATCGGCTCCTCTTTCGAAGCGGAAGGATGCATCGGTTGACAGCCCGTGGTACTTCGCTGTTTTTCTGATATGAACCGGATCAAAGTATGCGCTTTCAATGAATACCGATGTGGTTTCGGCAGTCACACCCGAACCTATACCGCCAAAGACCCCTGCGATGCACATAGGTTCTGATTCGTGGCAGATCATGAGGTCATCGGCACCCAACTCGCGTTCAATCCCGTCGAGGGTGATAAATTTGGTCCCCTGCGGATATTTTTTCACAACAACCTTGCCTCCTTTGATCTTGTTCACATCAAAAGCATGCAAGGGCTGACCGGTCTCCATCAGGATATAATTGGTAATATCGACGATATTATTGATTGGCCTGAGGCCGACTGCCAGCAAACGGTTCTTTAACCAGGATGGGGAATCGCTTACTTTAATGTTGTTAATGGTCAGTCCTGTGTACCGCCTGCATGCTTTTGCATCTTCAATGCTTATACTGACGACAAGTTCGTTGTTGTCCTGCCTGAATGCTGAAACATCGGGGTAACAAAGCCTGGCCCTCTGGCCTTCAAACGGTTGATTTCTTCCGAAATTATTTAGAACGGCGGCAACATCTCTTGCAACTCCAAGATGGGAAGAAGCATCAACACGGTTAGGAGTAAGCCCTATGGTAAAGACCCAATCATGTTCGATCCCGAAATATTCAGATGCAGCAGTACCTGTTCTTGCAGATGAGGGTAAAACCATGATCCCTGCATGGCTACTGCCAAGCCCGAGTTCGTCTTCGGCACATATCATACCCTCGGAGATCTGGCCCCTAATCTTTGTTTTCTGAAGGGTGATCTCTTTATCATTAAAATAAAGTGTTGTCCCAACGAGAGCTACGACGACCTTTTGCCCGGAGGCAACATTTGAGGCACCGCATACTATATGTAAAGGAACCTCCCCGCCGGTATCAACAGTGGTCAATGACAGATGATCTGAGTCAGGATGTTTTACGCAGGTCAGAACTTCTCCTATAACGATTCCCTGCATTCCTCCTTTAACACTGTGGAATTCTTCGGTATTCTCCACTTCAAGGCCGCAACCGGTAAGCAACTCTGCCAATTTTGCAGGAGGCAGGTCAGTGTAAACATATTGCTTCAGCCAATGATAGGAAATTTTCATAATGACAGCCTGTATTTAGGGAACAAAGGTAGGAATTATTGATCGAAATATTACGAGATCAGGCCCCAATTTTGCCGGTGTTCATCAATATGCATCAGATATTTTGCCAAAATGTCATTCTTCTCAAGACGTAATCCGGGATCCTCATCCAGAATATCAGATGCAACATTTCTGGCAAATTTCAGAATCTTCTCGTCATGGATAATATCAGCAACGCGAAGACTTAGTATCCCGCTTTGCTGGGTTCCCTGCAGGTCACCGGGGCCCCTCAGTCTCAGGTCGGTTTCTGCTATCTCAAACCCGTCGTTTGTCCTCAGCATGGTTTTAATTCTTGCCCGGGCATCGTTTCCGAGGCTATCGGTGCTCATCAGTATGCAATATGACTGGGCGCTGCCCCTGCCAACCCTTCCTCTCAGTTGGTGGAGTTGTGAAAGCCCGAACCTATCGGCATTCTCAATGACCATGATAGAAGCAGAGGGCACATCCACACCAACTTCAATCACAGTGGTTGAAACAAGGATCTGTGTTTCCTTGTCAAGAAAGCGTTTCATTTCTGCATCCTTGATGGCCTGTTTCATCCTGCCATGCACCATACCTACTTTATACACAGGCTGGGGAAATTCCCTCACGATAGTTTCATACCCTTCGGTCAGGTTCTTCAGATCTAATGATTCCGACTCTTCTATCAGGGGAAAGACAATATATACCTGGTTGCCTTCAGAGATCTTCTCCTTTATGAAACTAAAAACCTTGTATTGATCCCTGTATGTAACATGGCGGGTGATTATTGGTTTACGGCCGGGTGGCATTTCATCGATTACCGAAGAATCCAGGTCTCCGTAAAAGGTCATCGCAAGCGTTCTTGGTATGGGGGTTGCTGTCATTACCAGGACATGCGGGGTTTTCTGGTTCTTTTCCCATAGGGCTGCACGCTGGGCCACGCCGAACCTGTGCTGCTCGTCGATAACGACGAGTCCGAGATTTCTGAACTGAACATTTTCCTCGATCAGTGCATGGGTCCCGATCAGAATCTGCAGGCTTCCGTTTTCAAGAATTTCATGAATTTCCCTGCGTTCTGCTTTTTTCGTGGAACCTGTGAAAAGCCTTAGGCTTATGCCCAGCCCTTCAAGCATCCCCGAGATATTCTTATAATGCTGGTTTGCCAGGATCTCAGTCGGAGCCATGAGGCAAGCCTGGTAATTATTTCCGAGTGCGATAAGCATACACATCAGTGCCACCATGGTTTTACCGCTTCCGACATCTCCCTGCAACAATCGGTTCATCTGCTTTCCCGATCTCATGTCGGCTCTTATCTCCCTGATTACACGTTTCTGGGCTTTTGTAAGCTCAAACGTGAGATGGCTGTGGTAAAAGTCGTTAAGGAAGCTACCAACTGTTGTAAAAACGTGGCCGTCGTTTTTCTGAAGCCGGGATATCTTCTGCCTGAGAAGCCTCAACTGGATAAAGAACAATTCTTCGAACTTCAGCCGGGCCTGGGCCTTTGCAAGCATCTCGGCCCCCTGGGGAAAATGAATATTTAAAAATGCCTCCTGCCTGCTGATCAGTTTCAGCCTTTCAAGAATTGCCGGAGTGAGGTTCTCGGCGATATGGAATTTCTCATGGATTAAAAGCGTTTTTACAAGACGGGCTATGCCTTTGTGATCGAGCCCCCTGGACTTGAGTTTCTCAGTAGAACTATAAATCGGCTGTATCATCCTGCTGATAGGAAGAGGTTCTGTTTCTGGAACTTCAATCTCAGGATGGGAGATGTTCCACTGACCGTTGAAAAGCTGGGGTTTGCCAAATATGATCCATTCCTGGCCGTTCGCAAATTTATTGCCCAGCCACTTTACTCCCTGGAACCAGACCAGGTCGATACGGGAACTTTCATCCTCGACGGTAACCACCAGCCGTTGTGCCCTTGGCTGTCCGAGGATTTTAACCTTCACTACTTTTGCCCTGATTTGTACAAAGGTGTTCTCATCGGAAATATCCCTTATAAGATACATCTTCGAGCGGTCTACATAACGGAAAGGAAAATGGGTAAGGAGATCTCCGAAAGTCCCGATCTGCAGTTCGGTGAGCAGCGCTCCGGCCCTGGCAGGGCCGACACCCTTTAAATACTCTATCGGTGTTTCAAGAAATGGCTTGACGACTACCAAAACAACAGACAATTAGCTTGCTAAAAATACAGAAATATCCGTTACCAGGGAGAATGAAATCCGCAGTCAATAAAAAAAACTGCCCCGTAAATCCGGGGCAGAAATTCAAAAAAAAAAATATCAGTTCCTAATATTCCCAGAGGCTTGATTCGAACTCAAGGATTTTATTCTTTGTTCTTTCCGATTCAAGGAGTGCATCAACGCCGGTAGCATAATCGGTGATCTTGCGGTCGTATACATTCTCTTCTTTATATATGTAGCTCGAGAAGATCCTTTTCATGAACACATCATCGTAGGTGAGACGGCCGGCAACCCCATTTCTCAAATTGAACTGTTCGCTCCTGGCAAACAGATTCCTGCAATCGGGGAAATAAATCCAGAACAGCGGTTTGTATCCACGTGAAGTTCCGTCATCAGTAAAGCTCTCCATCATCGGGCATACACCAAGTATTCTTACTTCAAGAACCGATCTTTGTTTATCGAAATACCAGTCCTCTTTAATCCTGAGCTGTTTGACATCCGATGCATAGAACGGCTTGGATATCACTGTATCATATTCTTCATCAGGATTTTCGGGACGTTTCAGCCTTACTTTCTGCTTTGATTCAAGCTGGTCCATCATTTCCTTATAGGTAACGGGTACCAGGAACAGGTCGGTTTCTGCCGAATATGCCTGGATTGTGCCTTCCTTCATGGCATCCAGAAGGATCTGCATAAAGCTCTTCCACTGATTCTGGGGAGACTCAGGGAAATAAAAAGGCTGGTTCATCTTTTCCCGCATATCGATAACCCTCCATATCCTTTTCGTCCAGGTGATATCAGCCTCACGCAGGTAAGGATATGGAATGGGCTGAACCTGGGTGATCACAGTCCTGTCATAAACACCATCCCTGGGGGGGGCTTCAAGGACCTGCGCAACGGAAGTCATCCTGACTCCTGTCACAAGTATTGCCACAAATGCAATGAAAACTATCCTTTTCATGATGTGCCGGAATATAATGGTTTAATTAATTTTAAGGTTGATGGAAGAAGGCAGTGTACGGTCGCCATCGGGCCCTCTGACATTAATATTTTCAAGCCAGACACGTTTATTCTTTTTTGCATTGGTGATCAGCCTGATAACGTTAGGTGTAAGCCTGTTTCCCGCAACCTTTTCCTCGTAAATATCACCTGTGATGTCGGTTACAAAATTGAAAGAAGTGACGACATACTTCAGGTCAAAGTCGAAACCGATAGGCATTTCAGGTACAAGAATGGGACTTGCAAGGAGTATACTCTTGGAGATCACGCCGTCACTCTTTCCCCCGATTTTTGCAATGGGGTCAGGGATTCGTTTCAGGCGAAAGTTGTATGCGCCCATATTTTTCGTCTTTCCTGAGAATACGGCACTTACCGTGATTACTGCCTCCCTGGTGTTTGCAGGAAGCCCGTTTACGATATAATCTTTTCCTTCAAGCCGGATACTTCCTACTGAGATTGTCGGTGTAACTCTCTCAGGTCCGCCAGGAACTGAAATTGACACCGGGTTGTCAACACCAACATAGAAGACATTCATCTTGGTAGGTGAGATTGTGAGGGCAGGTTTTGCTACAATAAATTCATCCTTGAAATGGAAAGTCATAGTATCACCCATGGGGCTTACGATCTTTATGATACCGGCAAACTTCTTCAGGCCTTCTGATGAGCCACCGAGTTTCAGGGTAACAACACCATTTTCGCCTGTGATGGGAGTTGCATTCTTGAAATTACTAGGTGTCAGTGAATCGGCGCCTAGCACGTAGCGCACGTTAGGGTTGGCTTTAGTGTCATACGCAGCAACAAGGATCTCGGCCGAATATTCTTCTCCTAGGAATACATAGCTGCTTTTGGGGATGACCTTGGCCCGGATGGCATCAAATTTCCAGTCATCCGCTGAAACAGCCGAAAACAGGTTGTTCACGACGTCAAACTCTGCATTGTACACATCAGCCTTGATCTGGTTCAATATAGTTACGGAAGCAGCAAGGATAGTCTGGTAGAAATTATGCATTTCCCAATTCTGCGACTGACCGTAACTGTCCTTGAACTGTCCTTCGGTCTTCAGGCCAAGCTTCATTGTCCCCTGGTATTTGGGATCCAGCAGGCCTAGCATTTCTTTTTTGTATGCTTCAATCTTATTTTTCAGCTTCCTGGCTTCGCCGGCGGAACCATCATGCGATGCACCGATAAAGTAGTTGGTCGGTTCAGTGTACTTGTCTTTATTATCAACTTTCGACAAAGGAATTTTTTTTGCCTCAGCATAAGGAATCCCGTCAGTTCTTGAAACAACAGTATATTTAATGCTGTCAATATAATTTGAAAGGTTGTCCGACAACTGTCTTGCTTTTTGCGCCCTGTCCCAGTATGGCCCCACTTTATTAGGGTTCATCTGGTATTGAACCTTAAATTTTGAAAGAGTATTATCGAGTTTTTTATTGAAGTTAGAGTTTGTATTCTCCATGGTCTCATTCACCACGATGAATGCATCAAGCATTTGTTTCGAGACGTTCAGCGCGAGCAATGCCGTAAGCACGAGATACATCATCCCGATCATTTTCTGCCTCGGTGTCTCTTTATATCCAGCCATTTACTTTTTAGTTTTCAGATGAATAATCAGGTTTGTTAAAACCTTGTAAGTGTTATTTAATAGTAATGTTCATGGCTGAGAGCATATTGCCGTAAACCTTGTTCATTGCGGCAATATTATTGGCCAGGATGTCAACCTGTTCTTTGAACCTGGCTGTCTGAGTTACCGATGCGTTCATATTTTCAAGGAAACGCTTCATGCTTTCTTCCATCTGGGAAGAAGCTTCAACCTGGTTGGTGGATGTTTGTAACTGTTTTTCGACGACTTTATTTAAACTTGAAAGATTGTCTTTGTATTTAACCGTGTTCGTGACAGATTCTGAGAGGTTAGTTGCAAACTGACCTAGGATGGAATTGAACTTATTGGTATTTTCCATTTGTTCATTCGATCCCTGTAAATGAAGTTCATATAAAGCATTTAATGCGGAAAGATTGCTGGAAACCCTATGCATTTGCTTACTGTAATTTTCGTTTTCGGCAGCTGAGGTTGATAAGGTCGCGGCGGTCTTTGAGAGCATCTCGGCAGATTCATTGTATTTTTCCATGAATTTGTTTGCGGATGATGTGGCTGCGGATATGCTGGAAGTCATGTCTTTGTTCGCCTTAATCTCATCTTTCAGGGTATTGGCCACTTCGGAGTAAGCACTCGAAAGCCCGGCAGCACTCTTTGATGCTGACTGCATATGCTGCAACTGTTCCTGTGATGTCGTAACTCCCTGCTCAAGAACCGTGGCGGTCTTTTTATAGGAATCACTCAGCCTGGAAGCACCATCCGTGGCCTGTTTAACTGAGGCAACAAACTGATCATTGGTCACTGCCGCATCCGACATTTTACCCAGTTTGGAGGTAGTATCAGCAAGGTTCCTCATGCCGTCGCCCAAACTGTTTATCAGCTCAGGGCCAATCTTTGCGTTTTCAAGCATTTTATCCAGCTTTTTGCTGACGTTGTCACCTGAAGCCAAGGCCTGAGACGCATCAAAATCTTCATCATGGTACATCCCTGCAAGCTGGGGATAAACAAGACTCCAGTCAGGTTCAACGTGGGGAGGCTCAAAAGCTGAAAAGAAAAATATCAGTGATTCCGTTCCTAATCCAATGATAAGCATGGTATCAGCCCCATAATAGTGATTGATTTTAAACAACGCACCTATGATTACAACTGATGCACCCCACCCGTATAGTTTAGCCATGAAATGCTTATACTGCTTGGATTTTACAAAATTCATGAGACCCATAATTCAGAAGATTTTAGTTGAGATTGGTTGAACGTTGATTGAATAACTGATTGGCAAAACATAAAAAGCCCGACGGACTAGTTGTAAACCTTTGAAGCCCTTGCAGGATTATCATCCTTCTGGCGGCCAAGGTAATTCTGCACACAGCGGAAACCTATGTAACATTTGGCTGTGTCCTGGAATTCATATGCACGTGTTGAAACACGCAGGTAATAAGCAATATCTTTCCAGGAGCCTCCACGGATGACCTTTCGTTTGAGAGTAGGTGGATCACTGTCTTTTGCATTATAGGTATAATCGGGATTCAGATCCCATGTGAAATTGTAAGAGGAAGGATGAAATGCCGACCTGGTCCATTCTGCAACATTGCCTGCCATATCATACAAACCGAATTCATTTGCAGGATAATGTGCAACAATAACAGTATGCAACCCACCGTCATCAATGTAATTTCCTCTCAGTGGTTTAAAATTCGCAAGGAAACATCCCTTATCATTTCTTGTGTATGGACCGCCCCAGGGATATGAATTTCCATCATAACCACCTCTTGAAGCCCATTCCCATTCAGCTTCTGTGGGAAGACGGAACTCGCTGATCGAGGATTCCCCTTTTTTACCATAAAGAAAGCTGTTTTTAAGCTGGGTACGCCAGATGCAGAAAGCATTGGCCTGTTTCCAGTTGACACCAACAACAGGATAATGGTCATATGCCGGGTGCCAGAAATATTTTTCAGTGGAAGGATCGTTGAAAGAATAAACATAATCATGAATCCAGCACAGAGTATCAGGATATACATTGATGACTTCCTTACGGACGTAAACCGAACGGTCTTTCATACCCTGCGGACGGTTGGCAAGTCCGGCATCTTTGAGGTCAGCCTGGCCTCCCCATTCTTTACGCGCAGCTGCCTTCAGGTCTACGAAATAGTATTCATAATACAGTTTGCGGGAATCGATTTCTTTAACCCTGAAATAGCGCTCATTTTCAGGCAGGTACATCTGGTTTAATGCATCCCTGACATCCTGCTGCTCGGAACTCCATTCAATCTTTGTTTCCCAGTTCAGGTAAGGAGGATCAAAGGTTTCACCGGTTTTCTTATTCTCCGAGATAAAATAAAGATCGGGTTTAATTTCTCCAAGAATGCGGCGGGCAATCGAATCCCTAACCCAATATACAAACTGGCGGTATTCATTGTTGGTGATTTCCGTCTGATCCATGTAAAATGCCGCTACCGACACCGTACGCGGATTATTGAGCTGGGCATAGGGGACATCCTCATCGCTGACTCCCATGGTATAGCTACCCATGGGAATGTAAACCATGCCAAATGGATCAGGCTGATAATACCTCTTCCTTCCCTTCACCCCAGTCAGTTCTCCGTTTCCTGAGTTGCTGCAGCTTCCCAGGAAGACCAGCAGGACTAAAAACACGAGCAGTTTTTTCATTTTTCGGGCAGTTGGTTGATTAAAAGTAACGCTTCTTCTTGAGCTTTATTATGTTAATCTCGGTTTTTGCAATTAAACCGGCAAATTTAGTAAATTAAATTTACAAATACCTTGTGTTACGGTAACTTCTTCTGAATTTTTCTGATTCAATTTTGAATACATAGTTCAGCAGGATTTCAAAACTTCCATTGCTGTACTTCATCATTTTCGAAATTCCAATATCATAAGCCAGTCCAACTCTGATGCCTTTGATCTGAAGGCCGGCAAGTATCGAGGCAGCATCCTGGAAACGGTATGCCAGCCCTCCGTAAAACTTGCTGTTGTACCATACGAGTCCGCTTACACTGAACTGAAAAGCGGCCCCGTCAAACATAACAATTGCACTTGGCTGCAGCTGAAAAGCAGGATGATTGGGAATATCCCACTGGTACCCGCCTGTCAGATAAAAGGTCCTGTTAAGCCGGTATTGAGTGTTTTTCCCTTTAGACTGGAGAAGCTGATCTCCCGATAATCCTATGTAAAACTTATCCGGGACCTTGTAAAACAACCCAAGTGAAAGATCAAATATCATGTCGCTTTTTGCCTGGTCTGACACCAGCAAGGGGTCATCTTTGCTTACTGCTTTGAACTTGGAATAATCAAATTTCCCGTTCTGGAAACCAACCTGCAAACCTGCAGAAAATATCCCCGAACCAAGCTCAGCCTTATATGCATATCCCAGCTTAACGGTAGTATTTTTAAAAAACCCGATCTTGTCCTGCGAAATCATCCCTCCAACCCCGCCGTGCAGAATACGTATGGGCGCGTCAACGGTAAGGAACATCGTTTCAGGCGCCACTTTATTACCATCACTGTCTTTGAACCCGAACCATTGCTCACGTATCAGGCCTGTAATCGAGATTCCCCCGCTCTGCCCGGCGTAGGCAGGATTAAATACCATATTTGTAAACATGTAATTGGTGATGACGCTGGTTTGCTGGGCTTGGATTTCAGTCCCCCATAACAGATATAAAAAAATAAATATAACAGTAACATACTTGCAGCAAGGCTTTGCTAGAAAAAGAGGTGCTTGCATAAACATCCTGAGTGTTATGGTCATTAGTTTCAGGCGTTAAAAGTACGTTTTTTTTATTAAACCAATATAATTAAATCCCTTTCTGCTGAGATAAAATCTGAAACGAGCGGGAGACAATACCCCTGATTTAAGTTATACGGAGAAGGTTGTATTTTGTTACCAACGATCTTTTCATCAACTTTGTTTTCGTAATTGTTAATTTTTTATCAGATTAAATCCAAAATTTCCGTTTATGGCCTTTTTTATGATCCCCGAAAAACCCTTTACAAAAAAGTGGTTCCTGTCTTACAGCCTTATCGTAATCGGCTCATTTATCCTTGCAGCCGCATTTGTACTTTTCATCACCCCGTACAAAATTGTCCCGGGCGGAGTTTACGGGATCTCAATTGTGCTGCATTACATGATAGGTACGCCTATAGGTTTGATGGCGCTTTGCTTCGACATCCCACTAACAATAATAGGCATGAAAGTTCTTGGGCCCAGGTTCGGCTTCAAGACAGTACTGGGATTCTCACTGACAGCTGTTTTTACCGATACCCTAACATGGCTCTGGGGCTTTGAACCTCTTGTTCATGGAGATGCCCTGTTGTCTTCAATTTTTGGCGGATTACTTTGCGGACTGGGACTGGGCCTGATCTTCAAATCCAAAGCCACATCCGGCGGAAGCGATATCATTGCAGCCATCATCGCAAAATATACAAGGCTTCCGATCGGGCAGCTTATGATCATGGTAGATTCAGTTATCGTCCTTGTTGGGTTACTTGTTTTTGGTGACTGGAAAATACCGCTCTACTCATGGATCGTGATCTATATCACCGGAAAGGTTATTGACGGAGTGCTGGAAGGTATAAATTATGAAAAAAGCCTGTTTATTATCTCCGACAAGCATGAAGAGATCAGGGATAAGATTATCAATAACCTGAACAGGGGAGGAACCGTGATCGAAGGAAAGGGGATGTATAATATGGCTGAACGCCGTATCATCTTTACAGTGGTCAGCCGCAGGGAACTGATCATCCTCGAAGAGTATATTCACCAGATAGACCCCAAGGCATTCCTCACGGTTCTGGATGCTTCAGAGATATTGGGAGAAGGATTCAAATCGCTGAAAGAGAAAGTTGCGGAATGAATGTCGAATGTTGAACATTGAATATTGAATGTCGAATGACCTTACTTCATCATTCAATATTCAATATTCGATATTCGATATTCAAATTTTTACCTGAATAATTTCATTATATCATTCCCGTTCGCGAAAATCAGTAAGCCGAAAAGGATCACCATTCCAACGATCTGGGCATATTCTATGAATTTGTCACTGGGCTTGCGCCTGGCAATAATCTCATACAAAAGGAACATCACATGGCCCCCGTCCAGTGCCGGTATCGGAAGTACATTTAGAACCGCCAGCATGATCGACAGGAAAGCTGTAAGCTGCCAGAATGCCTGCCAGTCCCATGTCGATGGAAAGATGGAGCCGATCGAAATAAACCCACCGACTGATTCATAGGCCTTTTCCTGGGAAAAAAGTAATTTTATCGATTTCACATAGTTGCCTACCCCCTGGAAAGCCTTGACAACTCCTGCCGGAACAGCGGTGAAAACTGTGTAGGATTTTTCCCTGAACTGCAGAAAATCGGTCGGCGGTTTTGAATAAACACCGATCAGTCCGGTGGAAGGAACATTCACCTTAAATTTCAGTGTGTCATTGCCCCTCAACACCATCACACTTACTGCCTTGTTCTTACATGCCTGCAAGGCCTTCCTGAATTCAGTAAAGTATGGATGAAGGGTGTCGTTAATCCCGAGGATCCTGTCATCTTTTATTATACCTGCTTTGCCTGCAGGAGATCCGACACTGAAACTGGCAACAACGAAAGGCACACGAAAAGAAATAAAATCAGCCGAGCTGTTCTTTATCAGTTTACTGATGAAGTTTTTCGGAATATCAATGCTGATCTGCTGCCCGTCCCTTACGACCTGTATGGTCCTGGCTTCTTCAAGCACCAGTGTCTTTGGAATAGCTGCAAAGTCATCCACAATTTTATTATCAATAGAAACAATATGATCCCCGTTCCTCAAACCCATCTGATACCCCGTTGAATCGACCGAAATCCCGTACTTCAGCGCCGAAACCGGCAAATACTGTTCCCCCCATGCCATGAGCATAATAATGTAAATAGCAATGGCCAGGATCAGGTTTACCGTGACTCCTCCGAGCATGATGATCAGTCGTTGCCAGGCAGGCTTAGACCTGAATTCCCAGGGCTGGGGTGGCTGCTTCAGCTGCTCGGTATCCATTGATTCATCGATCATTCCCGAGATCTTGACATACCCGCCCAACGGCAGCCATCCGATGCCATATTCGGTCTCACCTTTCCTGAACTTGAACAGCGAAAACCATGGATCAAAAAACAGGTAGAACTTTTCAACCCTGGTTTTGAAGACCTTTGCAGCAAAAAAATGCCCCATTTCATGAAAAATCACGAGGATTGAAAGGCTTAGTAACAATTGAACTACTTTTATGAATATTTCCATCAATATTTTCCTTTGCTTTTTTTACGGTTAATAATAAATTCTTCAGCCATTCTTACCGACTCTTTATGGGTTGCAACATAGTCGTCATAAGAGGGCTGTAATCTGAACGTTACCGAATGCATACAGTGTTCAATTACATCGGTCATCTCAAGAAAACCTACGTCCCCGGATAGAAATGCCTGCACTGCAATTTCATTGGCTGCATTTAAAATGCAGGGCATATTCCCTCCCGATTCAAGGGATTTGTAGGCTAATGCCAGGTTTCTGAACACATCCTTGTCGGGCTGCTCGAAACTCAGCCGGGGATGGTCGAGGAAGCTGAACCTGGGCAGGCCAGAAGGAAGCCTGAAAGGAAATCCGAGTGCATAAAGGATTGGCAGCCTCATATCAGGAAGGCCCATCTGTGCTTTCATTGAACCATCGATAAACTGAACGATTGAATGAATGATTGACTGCGGATGGATGATCACATCGATCTGGTCGGGGCCAATGCCGAAAAGCCAGTGAGCTTCAATTACCTCAAGGCCCTTGTTCATCATCGAAGCTGAATCGATCGTGATTTTATTACCCATTTTCCAGTTTGGATGCTTCAGGGCGTCTTCCCTGTTCACCGAACTGAGATGTTCCCTTGTTTTCCCTCTGAAAGGTCCGCCGGATGCAGTAAGCCAGATCTTTTCAACAGTACCATGCCGTTCTCCGGCAAGACATTGGAAAATAGCTGAATGCTCCGAATCGACAGGTATGAGCATTACCTTCTTTTCAAGAGCTTTCCGGGTCACAAGATCTCCTGCGATAACAAGTGTTTCCTTGTTTGCGAGGGCAATATTCTTCCCGTATTCGATTGCCTTAAGGGTAGGCCTTAAGCCTGCATAGCCCACAAGCGCACTCACAACCAGGTCGGTCGTTTCCATCTCCATGACCTGGGTAATGGAATCTTCACCTGCAAAAACTTTGATTGGATATTGCCTGAGGGCGGATGATACTTTTTCATAACAGGCCGGATTACCGATTACCACTGTATCCGCAGAGAATTCTATTGCCTGCCTGATAAGCAAATCGCAGTTGTTCTGGGCAGTAAGCACGGATACCTCGAATAGATCAGGATTCTGCCTGATCACATCAAGGGTCTGCAGACCGATTGAACCGGTGGATCCCAGAAGGGCGATCCTCTTTTTAGGTAAATCCTGGTTCCCCATATCAGAAAGAAATATATTCTTTTGGATCGACCGGATTTCCTTCGTACCAGAGCTCAAAATGAAGATGGGGCCCGGTTGAATACTCCCCGGTCTCCCCGATAATGGCAACGGGTTCTCCGGCATTCACGTAATCGCCCTCCCTGGTAAGGATAGCCGAATTGTGCTTGTAAACGCTTACGATATTCTGGGAATGCTGTATCGCGACAACGTAACCGGTCTCAAGGGTCCAGCTGGCAAAAATTACCCTCCCGTCAAGTACTGATTTTATTGCTTCGTTCTGCTTGGCAACGATATCCAGTCCGAAATGTTTTTTTACCGGGTCAAACACATTCGTAATCACGCCTTTCAGGGGAGTAAAAAAAAGCACCCCTCCTATCGATCCCCTGGGTACTGAGGAACTCTCTCCCGATTCAGCCTTGTATAGGTTGTACTTTGCCTTACTCTCAACATCCAGCCTCAGCAGCGAATCCTCCTCTGACCTCTTCAGCCGGATATCACCATATTTGTGAACTGTATCCCTGATGATAGGCCTGTCTTCAGAAAGATCTTTTCCATTGATTACATCCCTGAGGTTCTGAAGATAACGGTCTTTGCGTTTCAGTGCCTTCTCAATTGAATCTGTTTTGAGAGTGAGCTCATAGAGTTTTTTCTGAAGCCCCACACTGGAATACCCGGGAATGTATTCTCTCAATGGAGTGAAAGCGATCAGAAAAGTGGTCAGGAAAATAAGAAGAATGGTTACCGTACCAAGCGCTACGAATACATTAAGACGTGAGAGCCTGAAAGTAAGCCTTTCTTCCAGAGTTTCATCGTTCATGAAGACCAGACGGTACTTATTCCTGAGCCTGTCCTTCCAGTTCTGTCTCTTCTTTTCGCTTTTTTCTCCCGCCATCCTGCAGTCTGATCCTTATTCTATAACGACTGCAAATATCGTAAAATTATACTAAATTTGCGGTTTTGATGTTATATCTGTATTAATTACCAAAGATTTGATCTCGACGAAGAAATACGCCCTCGCCGGAATTTTCTTATTGCTTGCCGGCACATTTTTTTTCAGTGCATGCTCCACCAAGAAAAATACCTGGACCCGGCGTACATACCATAACATCACTGCACATTATAATGTTTACTGGAACGGCATGGACTTGATGCGACAGGGCATCAAGGATTATGACGCCCAGATGAAGGACAATTTCTCACTGGTTCTCCCGGTATACAATTTCGGCGATAAATCGGGCAATAAAGCTGCCAATTTTTCGGATAATGCCATTAAGAAAGCTTCCAAAACCATCCAGAAGCATTCGATGTTCTTTAATCACAAAGAGTATTGCAAATGGATTGATGATGCGTACATGCTGATAGGCAAGGCCTATTTTTACAAGAAGGACTACGGTATGGCCAGGCGCACTTTCGAGTTTGTCATCAAGACATATAATGACAATGACATAAAATATGATGCCATGTATTGGCTTGCAATGGCCAATTTTCAGATGGGAGACTTCAACCGCGGAGAACCAATGCTTGATATGCTGCTGAATAAGATAAATAAAGGCGAAGCCCCGTCGAAATATGAAGAAAAGGTCAATCTCGCATATGCCAATTCGTTTATTCTGCAGAAAAACTATGAAGCTGCGGTGCCTTATCTCAACCGGGCCCTTGAGCTTAACCCAAAAGTCAAAATGAAGACGAGGATCTATTTTATCCTTGGCCAGATCTACCAGAAACAGGAAGACCCCGAACGGGCAGCAGCAATGTATACGGAGGTACTCAAACATTCCTCGCCTTACGAAATGGAATTTAATGCCAAGATAAATCTTGCCCAGTGTTATACCAACAAATCGACCGACCGGGATTATATCGTCAAGAAGCTGAAAAAAATGCTGAAGGATGAGAAAAATATAGAATTCCAGGACCAGATCTATTATTCCCTGGCCCAGATCTCTCTTACCGACAGAGATACAACTATGGCAATCCATTATCTGGGCAAATCGGTAAGCACAAGTAAAAACAATAACTACCAGAGAGCTATTTCAGCACTGGAGCTTGCCGACATTTACTTTTCTTTCCCTGATTATACCATGGCCCAGGCCTATTATGACAGTACCATGCAATTCCTGCCTCCCGACTTCGCGAATTACAAAGCCCTGAAGAAAAAAACTGAAACCCTGACCGACCTGGTCATGCAGCTGCAGCTCATCAGCAGGGAAGACAGTCTGCAGGCTCTTGCAATAATGCCTGAAGACCAGAGGAATAAGGTCATAGATAAAATCATTTCCCAGTATATCGCCGAAGAAGTAAAGAAACAGCAGTCAGAACAAACAAAGCAGCAGAACCAGATGTTTGCCACCCAGGAAGACAAATCAACCACAACTTCCTCATCCCAGGGCCGCTGGTATTTTTACAATGCTGCGACCCTTGCAAGCGGTTTTTCGACATTTGCAAAAAAATGGGGACGCAGGAAACTTGAGGACAACTGGTTTCTCACCGATAAGGCAATAACAATGCCTGCTGTTGAGCAGCCGGTCGACACTTCACAGGCGGCTGTGGCCAGGGGATCCGACACCACTGCAGGAAAAAAACCTGAGCCGAAAATTACCAATCCTAAAGACCGCAGGTTCTACACTAAGGATATCCCGTTCACACCGGCGAAAGTGACTGCTTCGAATAAAAAGATCATGGACGCATATTACAAGGCCGGGTTCATTTATATCGAGGGGCTGAATGATTACGGGCATTCGATCGAAAGTTTCGAAACGCTCCTGCAGAAGTATCCTGATTTCGCAGGTAAAGCCCAAACATATTACGAGCTCTACATTCTGTATTCTGAACTAAAAAACGACCCTAAATCAGATTATTATAAAAACCTTTTACTGACAGCTTATCCCGAAACTGATTATGCGAAGCTCCTCATCAACCCGAATTATTACAAGGAACTGGCCTCCAGGAAATCGGAATCTTCAAAACTCTACGAGGTAACCTACAAGGCATTTCAGAATCAACAGTATTACATGGTCATCAGCAATGCAGCCGAAGCCCATACAAAGTATAAAAGCGACACAGCCCTCCTCCCCCGGTTTGATTACCTGCGAGCCCTCTCACTCGGGAAAATTGAAGTTGCCGATTCGATGATCGTAGCCCTGAACAAGATCCAGAAGGAGTATCCAAAAAGTCCTGTGAGTGCTCTCGCACAGGAAGTAATGACCTCACTGACCTCTCCCGCAGGCAAAGGCGGACAGCCGGGAACCAATCCTGCTGATTCAGCGTCTGCAGTTCTGATTGCGGCTGAAAGTATTTACAAATTTGACTCAACTGCCGTTCATTTTTACATCCTGATCGTTAACAACTCAAAGGTTGACGTAAATGCCCTGAAAATCAAAATTGCCGATTTCAACTCCAAATTGCATGACCTGGATGGACTGGAGGTGAACAGCCTGCTGTTCGACAATAATCTGGAGATGGTAACAGTAAGTAATTTCGACAATGCAGGTACTGCTATGCAATACCTTCTGAGTATCAGGGACAGCAGGTACATTTTTACAAAGCTTGAAACGGCCGGCGATTACAGCGATTTTGTAATCTCTGTCAGCAATTATCCGGTACTTTACAAAAGTAAAGACATAGCTAAATACCAGAAGTTTTTTGACAAAAAATACCTTGTAAAATAAGAAGCCATGGCAAAAAACAGAGAACCTGAAATGCCCTCCATAAATATTATGGGACCGGGCACTGTTGTAAAAGGTGAAATCAGCGTAAACGGCGACTTCAGGGTCGATGGTACCCTGATAGGGAACATCGTTTGCAAAGGAAAGATCGTGGTTGGCATAACCGGAAAGATCGAAGGGGAAATCATTTGCCAGAGCGGAGATTTTTCAGGCGAGGTAATCGCAACCGTGAAAGTTGCTGAGCTGTTAACCCTTAAGGAAACTGCCAAATACAGAGGTGACATTACGACCGGGAAACTGGCGATAGAACCAGGTGCACAATTTTCGGGAACCTGTAAAATGGAAAATGCGGGTGCTCAGGAGGTGAAAGCTTTTTCGAATGAGCCCACAAACTGATCCCAAAAAGGGATTAGACCAGTATGCGAGGTACTCCGGAATAGCTTTTCAAATGATGGCTATCATTGCAGGAGGAGCTTTCGGCGGATTGAAACTGGACCAATGGCTTGACACCAGGCCGGTTTTTACTGTCACGCTGTCAATTCTCTCAGTATTCTTATCGATCTATTTTGTAACCAGGGACCTTCTTAAAAAAAAATAATTATGAAGTCAGCAGTCTCATCTTATGCTAAAAGTCTTCTTATCGTAACCATTTCAGCAGGGATTTTGGCTCTTGCGCTTTACTACCTGCTTCCTGCAGCATGGTTCTCTCCTGCATTACCTGTATTATTTGCTTTTTTTTATAGCTGCAGCCTAATATCGTTCATGATCTTAAGTAATTCTATTCAGAAGAAATTCAGCCGGTTTACCTCAATGTTTATGCTTACAACGGCGGGCAAACTTTTCCTGTTTATTGCAATAATGATCATCTACTCCTTCTTAAATAAAAAAGACGCCGTTCCTTTTCTGCTGAATTTCTTCGTTCTTTACCTTATCTTTACCATATTCGAAGTTACTCAGGTCGTAGGGCTCACAAAAAAGCCAGACGCTACCGGAAACGAACATGCATGAAATCAAGACTGTCAAGTCTTATTGTTTATACTATTTTATTCCTGGGCTGCACAAGTTACCCGTCCCTCGCCCAGAATAAAGACATCACGTCCACTTCAACCCTTGACACGAATTATGTTGAAGATTACACTGAATGGCTAACAACCAGGCTCTACCTGCTTTATCAGAATGCAACCTTCGTGATTAGCACAAATGAAGTTGACAATATTATATTCCAGCCCAATACTGATATAAAACTTGGAATTGCAGGCTTCTACAAATGGTTTGGGCTGGGTCTTTCGATAACAAACCCGTTTTATCAGTTTAATAAGGAAACATATGGAAAAACATCGGCTATCGACCTGAGGATAAATGCTTTTGGCAGGGCTATTGCTGCGGAAGTCTTCATACAAAACTTCCACGGATTTTATATCAGGAATATTCATCCGACATACAACAGATTTTATATCCTGCCCGATATGAATCTTTTCTCACTGGGGGCATATGGTTACTGGATCTACAACAGCCGAAAATTCTCACTCAGAGCGGCTTTCGTTCAGAATGAGCGACAAGTGAAAAGCGCAGGGTCATTCATGATCAGACCGGGTTTTTCATATTTCCAGGTATCTTCCGATACGGGGATCATTCCAGCGGAGATCATTAAAACATACAAGCTTGCACCTGATGAGATTATTAAAGAAGGTGATTTTTATTCCATCAGCCTTGCCCCGGGATACACCTATACCTTTGTGTTCCTGAAGCACATGTACTTTAACGCCGCCGTTTTCCCGGGGGTGGCCTGGCTTTCATACTCCTACAAAGGCAAGAACGACAACTACTCCCGTTCCGATTTCATATTCCAGCTCGGTATCAGGCTGGCCGCAGGCTACAACACAAAAAAATGGTACATAGGGGGAGCGGTGATCACCGGCTTCAATGACCTTGATGCACCCTGGAGCAATTCATCCTTCTTTTACGATGTATCCCAGTTCAGGATTTGGGGTGGAATGCGATTCGACATCTTCAGGAAGAAAAAGAAAAATTAGTCGTAACTTTGTCTTTTATCAAGCGGTTCGTTATGGTTTTTGTCTCAAGAAAAGAACATTTTAACGCAGCACACAGGCTTTTTCGCCCCGAATATTCCGATGAGCAGAACCTCAGAGTTTTCGGGAAATGCTCTAATCCTCTGTGGCACGGGCATAATTATACCCTGGTTGTAACTGTTAAAGGAGAACTCAGCTCCCAAACAGGTTTCGTGATGGATCTTAAAACACTTAGCAGCCTGATCGACAAAGACGTATTGCAAAAACTTGACCATAAGAATATTAACCTTGAGGTTGATTTCATGAAAGGGAAACTTGCCTCAACTGAAAATATAGCAGTCGGGATCTGGGAGCAACTTGAGCCCGGCATCCGCAGTGCAGGAGCATTGCTTCATTCGGTAAGGCTAGAAGAAACTGAGAATAATTCTGTGGAATATTTTGGCGGATAACAAAGACAAATTGTCATGACAGAAGAGAAATTAAGTTACGAACGGACCGATGATTATGATCCGGCAAAAATTGAGAAATTAAGTTATCATTACAAGGAGATACTCAGGCTCATAGGTGAAAACCCGGAACGTGAGGGATTGCTCAAGACTCCTTTAAGGGTAGCTAAGTCGATCCTGTTCCTGAACCAGGGTTACAACCTTGACCCTGAAGACATCCTTCTGTCGGCAAGATTCCGTGAAGACTACCGTGAAATGGTGATTGTGAAGGACATAGAGATATACTCCATGTGTGAACATCATATGATCCCGTTTATCGGCAAAGCGCACGTTGCCTATATCCCCGACAAGTACATCACCGGCCTGAGCAAGATTGCAAGGGTGGTCGAAATTTATGCAAGAAGGCTTCAAGTACAGGAAAGGCTCACGATGCAGATCAAGGATGCGATCAATAACACCCTGAAGCCCCTTGGTGTGGCAGTTGTAATTGAGGCACAACATTTGTGTATGTCAATGCGCGGTATTCAGAAGCAGAATTCTGTCACAACAACATCTGATTTCATCGGAGCGTTTGAAAGGGATAAAACCCGGGCTGAATTTTTACACTTAATATCAACAAGATTGCATTAATTAACAGGGATTAGGGATTGGGGATTAGGGATTAGGGTGATATTGCTTATCCCTAAACCCTAACCCCCAAACCCTAAAAATAATAGGAGACAACAACATGTTTGAAGACAATAACAGGAACTATTTCGGATCGGCTCAGGGAGCTGACGCCGGGGTTATCGCTAAAACATTCATGTCACAGGTATTTACATGGATGACCCTTGCAATGATCATTACAGCAGGCACCGCATACTGGTTTGCTTCTTCAGAGGCAGCAATAAGAAGCCTGGTGAATGTTGAAACCGGAGGACTTACCATACTAGGCTGGATCGTAACACTGGCTCCTCTCGGTTTCGTGATTCTTATGTCTTTTGGATTTCAGAAATTATCGGCCCTGGCCATGACTTTACTGTTCATTGCGTTCTCGGTTTTAATGGGAATGAGCCTGAGTTTCATTCTCCTGATATATACCTCAGCCTCGGTATTTAAAACATTCATAGTAGCCGCAGGTATGTTCGGCATCATGTCCGTTGCCGGTTATACAACCAAGACCGATCTCACCAAGTTCGGATCCATCCTGATGATGGGGCTTATCGGTATTATGATCGCGATGCTTGTAAATTTTTTCATGCATAGCAGCACAATGGAATACATTATCAGTGTACTTGGCGTTTTGATTTTCACCGGGCTTACAGCATATGATGTTCAGAGACTGAAAAGGATCGGGGCAGGTGCCGGAAGCTTTGGGGAGGAGAATGCAAAAAAAGCCAGTATCCTTGGCGCTCTGACTCTTTACCTCGATTTTATCAACCTGTTCCTTTTCCTCATCAGGTTCCTGGGAGACAGAAAGTAAGTTACGAATTACGAATTACGAATTACGAGTTACGAGTTACGAATTCAGAAATCGTCACTCGTCATTCGTCACTCGTAAATTGTATCACAAAGATTAACCTCTAAAAAGAGCTATATGTCAGCATACGTATTTCCCGGGCAGGGAGCCCAGTTTGTCGGAATGGGAAAGGATCTTTATGAGAAATCTGATTCCGCAAAAAATCTGTTTGAAAAAGCAAATGAAGTTTTAGGTTTCCGGATCACCGACCTCATGTTCGCCGGCACCGACGAGGACCTGAGACAGACCAGGGTAACCCAGCCCGCGATCTTCCTGCATTCTATAATCCTGGCCTCTACCCTGGGAGATTCATTTAAACCAGATATGGTAGCCGGGCATTCCCTGGGAGAATTTTCTGCCCTTGTTGCTAACAGGGTATTATCATTTGAAGACGCTCTGAGGCTGGTGTTCGCAAGGGCAAATGCCATGCAGAAAGCCTGTGAGAAAGAACCTTCGACTATGGCTGCAATCCTGGGCCTTGACGACCAGAAGGTGGAAGAGATCTGTAAAAGTATTGATGAAATAGTAGTTCCTGCAAATTACAACAGTCCCGGCCAGCTGGTCATTTCAGGAAGTCTGAAAGGGATTGAAATTGCCTGCGAGAAACTGAAAGCGGCCGGAGCAAGACGTGCTCTTCCTCTGAAGGTAGGCGGTGCTTTCCACTCTCCGTTGATGGAACCTGCAAGGGTTGAACTTGCTGAGGCAATCAACAGCACTGTTTTTCATGAGCCTATATGCCCGATATACCAGAATGCCACTGCCGAAAGAGTTACTAATCCCTTAAAGATAAAGGAAAACCTGGTTGCCCAGCTTACGGCTCCGGTTTTGTGGACACAGCTGATACAGCGAATGATAGCCGATGGTGCCACTCATTTCATTGAAGTCGGACCCGGAAATGTGTTGCAGGGCCTGATTTCCAAGATCGGGAAAGATGTAAGCGTTTCAGGCGCCTGAAAAAAGAAAGGCCCCGTGGCAGATGCACGGGGCCTTTCTTTTACATGATTTCCGGTTTCTACCTCTTGGTATACTGTCCTTCATAATACTTCTGGTATTCCCCCGAGGTGACATTCTTCATCCATTCCTCGTTGGCAAGATACCAGTCGACAGTCTTCTCAAGGCCTTGCTCAAACATGGTACTTACTCTCCATTTCAGGTCTTTCTGAATTTTGGCTGAGTCGATTGCATACCGCAGATCATGGCCGGCCCGGTCTTTCACATAGGTGATAAGCTGTTCGGAAGATCCTGCTGTACGTCGCAGTTTCTGATCCATGATCTTGCATAACAACCTGAGCAGGTCAATGTTTTTCCATTCATTATGCCCGCCAATATTGTACGTCTCCCCATTGATCCCCGAATGGAAGATGCGGTCAATCGCTTCCGCATGGTCTTCAACATATAACCAGTCACGGATGTTCTCTCCCTTGCCGTAAACCGGGATAAGTTTGTTGTTCCTGATATTGTTTATTGAAAGCGGAATGAGTTTTTCGGGAAACTGGTATGGGCCGTAATTGTTCGAACAATTCGAGATTACAACGGGGAGTTTGTATGTATGAAAATAAGCCCGTACAAGATGATCAGAACTGGCTTTGGATGCAGAGTAAGGGCTCCTCGGATCATAGGAAGTCTCTTCCGTAAATAAACCCTTCTCGCCTAAAGACCCGTAAACTTCATCCGTCGAAATATGATAAAACCGCTTTCCTTCAGTATGAGTCCATACCTCACGGGCTGCGTTAAGAAGGTTCACTGTTCCAACAATATTTGTGTAAATGAACTCCGTGGGATTTGTTATCGACCTGTCAACATGTGATTCGGCGGCAAGATGGATCACTCCGTCAAACTTGTATTTCTGGAAGATCTTCTTGACCAGCTCGGCTGCAACGATATCCGCCTTGATGAATTCGTAATTCGGTTCCTTTTCAATATCCCTGAGATTGGAAAGATTCCCGGCATATGTAAGCTTGTCGAGGTTAACAATATGGTACTGCGGATAATTTTTCACGAACCTCCGCACTACATGGGAACCAATAAACCCTGCACCTCCGGTGATCAGAATTGTTTTCATCGCAACGAAAATTTAATGTTTGAATCTCAAATGTACAAAATAATATCCTAACGCCCCTTTTCAGCAAGGACCTTTTCCCACTTCCAGGCAGAAGCCGTCATTTCGTCAAGGGTCTTCTCAGCTTTCCATCCAAGCTCCGTGTTGGCGAATTCAGTATCGGCCCAAACCTGTTCTATATCTCCGGGCCTGCGTTCCATGATCTGGGAATTCAGTTTGACTCCTGTCGTACGCTGAAAAGACTCGATGACCTGAAGTACGGAGCAACCGTTTCCAGTGCCTAGATTGAACACCTCAACCTTCTCTTTCATTTTCCCGTTCAGCATACGTTCCACAGCAACCACATGCGCCTTTGCAAGGTCGGTCACATGCAGGTAATCACGGATCGCAGTCCCGTCGGGAGTGCTGTAATCGTTTCCCCATACCCTCAGGAAGGGCCTCTTGCCAATGGCAGTTTGTGTAATATATGGCATTAAACAATTAGGCACACCAAGCGGAAGTTCACCAATGATTGCCGATTCATGCGCCCCTATGGGGTTAAAATACCTTAAAAGAATTCCAAATACATCATTGACATTGCTGGTATCTCTGATGATCTCTTCAGATATCTGCTTGGTATTTCCATATGGTGACCAGGCTGCCTGTATAGGGGCGTCTTCCTTGACAGGGAGCTTCTCTGGCTGTCCGTAAACTGTGCAGGAAGAAGAAAACACAATGTTCCGGATCCCGTTATCCTTCATGCCCTGGAGGATGTTGATCAGGGAAACAAGGTTATTGCGGTAATATTTCAGTGGTTGCTCCACCGACTCACCCACCGCCTTGAAAGCTGCGAAATGTATGATCCCGGAGATGTCGCTGTGTTTACCGAAAAAAGCCGAGGTTTTCATTGCATCGGTAAGGTCAAACTGTTCGAACATTGGCTTTTTCCCGCTGATCAAAGCGATGTTATCAAGCACGTCGGCAGAGGAATTCGAAAAATCATCAACGATGATGACTTCAAAACCCCTGGCCTGGAGCTCCACTACGGTATGACTGCCGATGTAGCCGGTTCCGCCTGTCACTAGTATTTTCATAAGTTTAGTTTTTGTAAAACGTTTTAGGGGTAGGGGGTTGGGGGTTGGGGTTTAAGGTATTACTAATCCCTAATCCCTAATCCCTAATCCCTAATCCCTAATCCCCAATCCCTAATCCCTAATCCCCAATCCCTAATCCCCACCTTTCAGAAACGGATGATAATCCCCCTTAAGCCCCACCGGGGTCTCGTTCCTGATCTGGAATGCAATATTTATACTGGGTCTGGCATCACTCAGCCCGAACCCCTGACCGCTTAAAATTTCCCTGTATGTAACAGTATGCAGGTCGGTGAATCCTTCGCTGAACTCAACGGCATCCCCGTCAAGGGTCAGCAAACGGTAAGTACGCTTTCCGGCTTTCTTCACATCATCGGGAACGTCATTATAATCAAGGCTGAGAAACCAGCGTATCCTGGCTTTTTCGAGTTCAAGATACCCTCCTGCCTTGTTCCCGTTCATCACATGGACCTTGTTGGCTTTTACATCTCCGAAGATCCAGGTAAGCATATCAAAAAAGTGAATTCCTATATTGGTTGCGATGCCACCCGATTTGGAAACATCACCTTTCCAGGAACGATAATACCAGTTGCCCCTCGAGGTGATATAAGTAAGGTCAAGGTTGTATACCTTGTTCTTTGGGCCTTTCCTTATCTTCTCACGCAAGGCGATGATCACCGGATGCAATCTGAGCTGGAGCACGGTATACACTTTTTTCCCTGTCTCCTTCTCGATCTCTTTCAAGGCATCAAGATTCCAGGGATTAAGCACAATCGGTTTTTCGCAAATGGCATTGGCATCATTGCGAAGGGCCAGCCTGATATGCGAATCGTGCATATAGTTGGGAGAGCAGATGCTCACATAATCAACCCTGTTGTCTTCCTGTCTTTTCCTGGCTATGCCCATCCTCCTGAGCTTGTCGAGGTGGCGGTCAAAACGTTCCGGCTCAATAAAAAAGTCAGCATCCGGGAAATAACTGTCAATGATCCCGACTCCGTCATATGGATCCAGTGCACAAATCAGCCTGTTTCCAGTCTCCTTTATAGCTTTCATATGCCGGGGTGCAATATAACCTGCAGCTCCAATCAGTGCAAAATTCGCCGGCCTGTTCAATTCAGTCATTTTCATTTACCTGATTTAATTACTTTACCGTTGTTCAACTGATATTTTTCACCGCTTTCAGGGCAAACTGCAATTCCCAGTTTGTCAAACTCCAGCCTGTGGCCGTATTCGCTCATCCAACCAACATGCCTGCCAGGATTGCCAACAACCAGGGCATAAGGGGGAACATCCTTAGTCACAACGGCACCGGCACCTATAAAGGCAAATTCACCAATGGTATGGCCGCAAACGATAGTTGCATTCGCACCGATTGAAGCTCCATTTTTAACAAGGGTTTGCAGGTACTGGTCTCTCCTGAGGATATGTGAACGCGGATTGATCACATTCGTAAAAACCATCGAAGGGCCAAGGAAAACATCATCCTCGCAGATCACCCCCGTATAGATAGAAACATTGTTCTGTACCTTCACATTCCTTCCAAGTTTCACCTGGGGTGAAACCACAACATTCTGACCGAGGTTACAGCCTTCTCCTATTTCGCAGTCTTTCATGATGTGGGTGAAATGCCATATTTTCACCCCTTTCCCGATCTTACAGCCTTCGTCTATGATGGCCGATTCATGAGCAAAATATTCCTTTTCCATGTCAGCCTTTTACAAATTCAAGTACTGCAGAGGTTATATGTTTCAGCTGCTCCTCATCCAGTTCTGTATGCATAGGCAAGGAAACCACTGTATTTGAAAGATGTTCTGTTACAGGAAAATCTCCCGGTTTGTAACGGGGATCGATATATGCTTTCTGCAGATGCAGGGGCACGGGGTAATAGATCATGGCCGGGATATCCCTGGAATTCAGGTGGGCTATCAGGGCTGCACGGTCGATATCTTTTGTCACCAGGGTATACTGATGGAATACATGGTTCGAATGTGAATATCTCGCAGGTGTTTGCAGTCTGGGGTTCCCGGCAAAGGCTTTATCATAGAAATCCGCAGCAGCCCTGCGTTTTGCAGCATAATGGTCAAGATACTGCAATTTGACTTTCAGAACTGCTGCCTGAATGCTGTCGAGGCGTGAATTCACCCCCACATAATCATGATAATACCTTACTGCCATCCCGTGATTGACGACCACCCTTAACTGGCTTGCAAGCTTGTCATCATTCGTAAAGATTGCTCCCCCGTCTCCATAGCATCCCAGGTTCTTCGAAGGGAAAAACGAGGTGCATCCTATCTGCCCGATGGTTCCTGCCTTCTTCATGCTGCCGTCGCTGAAAATATAGTCGGCCCCGATAGCCTGGCAGTTGTCTTCAATGACAAACAACTTATGTTTTTCAGCAATAGCCATGATCTCTTCCATAGGTGCTGTCTGCCCGAAAAGATGAACAGGGACAATAGCTTTGGTTTTGGGAGTAATGGCTTTTTCAATAGCTTTCGGATCAATGTTGAAGGTGTCAGGATCCACGTCAACGAGCACGGGCGTCAGCCTAAGCAGGGCAATGACTTCCGCAGTTGCAATAAAAGTAAAGGAGGTTGTGATGACTTCATCTCCCGGCTCAAGGCCAAGTGCCATCATGGCAACCTGCAAGGCATCGGTACCGTTGGCACAGGGGATCACATGCTTTATTCCAAGATATTTTTCCAGGTCTTTCTGGAAACCCTGCACGGCCGGACCGTTAATAAAGGCGCATGAATCAATGACCTCATGAACTGCCTTGTCAATCTCTTCTTTCATGTTCAGGTACTGACTGCGTAAGTCGACCATTTGAATTTTCTTCATCAGTAAAAGTATTTTTAGATTCTGCAAAAATAAGAATGTATGTCGAATTTGTTTTCAGGCATTGATTTTTAATAATTTTACCAGTGAAACCAGGTTAAACAATATAACGCAGGAAACATGAAAAAATTTGCTGTAGTCCTTGCAGGTTGCGGTGTTTTTGACGGAGCAGAGATCACCGAGACCGTTCTGACCCTTCTTGCCATTGAGAAAGCCGGTGCATCAGCAGGATGCTTTGCCCCGGATACCGAGCAGTATCATGTGATTGATCATCTTCAGGGGAAACCCTCCCCCGAAAAACGGAACGTACTTACTGAAGCGTCAAGGATCACAAGGGGCAATGTCAAACCTTTAAGTGAATTCAGGGCTTCTGATTTCGATGCACTTATTTTTCCCGGCGGATTCGGCGCTGCCAAAAATCTTTGCAGCTGGGCGTATGAAGGCGATAACGCCAGGGTAAACCCAGATGTCGAAAGAGCCGTCAAAGCCATGCATGAAGCAGGGAAACCCATTGGGGCCATGTGTATTGCACCGGTGATACTTGCCATTCTTTTCAAGGGAGCAAAATTAACCACAGGGCAGGATCCCGCCTCAGCTGGTTTTATCGAAAAACAGGGAAATATCAATATTACAACCGATCATGCCCAGGTTGTGATTGACCCGGTACATAAGCTTTTCACCACCCCCTGCTATATGCTTGACGCAACAATGGGACAGATCGAGGAAGGAACGAGGAATATCGTGGGGGAAATGATGAAAGCGTGCTAAAGGTAAGGGATGTAAGATGCGGGATGCAAGATGCAAGGTACAAGATGCAAGATGCAAGATGCAAGGTACAAGATGCAAGATGCAAGATGCAAGATGCAAGATAAAGTAGAATCAATCATCATGCATCCTGCATCCCGCATCCTATGTCCTGTATCCCGTCATCAGACTTCCGATATCGGACATCAGTCCCGGGTTCTTCTCAATCGCGTTTCCGGTAACAATGATGTCAGCTCCGGCTTCCAATGCGTTTTTCGCCTTGCGGATATCAGAGATGCCTCCGCCTATAATGAGTGGTAATGAGGTTTCCTGCTTCACTTTCGAGATCATCTCTGAAGATACCGGGTTCAAAGCTCCCGAACCTGCATCCATATAGATAAGTTTCAGGCCAAGCATCTCTCCCGCGAGAGCAGTGCAAGCAGCAATATCAGGCTTGTCTGCAGGTATTGGAAGAGTATTGCTGATATATGAAACAGAAGTAGGTTTTCCACCGTCGACAAGCATGTATGCGGTAGGGATTATCTCAAGTTTGCTGGCTTTGAGCAGGGCTGCAGATTCAACATGTTTTCCGATAAGCATTTCGGGATTCCTTCCCGATATCAGCGAAAGAAGCAGGATCCCATCGGCATCGGGATACACCTGCAAACTGCTGCCCGGGAATAAAATAACAGGAATATCGGATTCTTGCTTCAACATCCTTATCTGTTCACCACCTTCATTGCTTGTAAGCAGGCTTCCACCGAAGAAGAAATAGTCGACGCCAGCCTTTACCGCAATCCCCGCCAGGCTCCTGATCGAAGCAGGTGTCGATTTATCCGGGTCGATCAGGACGGCGAATTTTTTTCTGCCGGCCCTGGCATCTTTTGTAAGTGTTTGCAAGTGATTCATAAAAGAATGCTTAAAAAATTGCCTTTGCAATCTGCCGGATATTCTCCGAAATGCCAACGGTAAAATAGTGTAAAACCGGAACCCCGTTATCGAGAAGTTCCTGTGACTGCCTGATACCCCATTCGATTCCAACCTTGAACACATCATCGTTCGAATTGCATTTCTGAACCTCTTTCGAAAGTTCCTCGGGTATGTCAATGTAAAATATCTGCGGAAGGGCATTAAGTTCCCTCATGGTACAAATGGGCTTCAATCCGGGAATTATTGGGACGCTGATCCCTTCCTTTCGGCAGGCATCCACGAAACTGAAATACTTCTTATTATCGAAAAACATCTGGGTGATGATGAATTCGGCACCTGCGTCGATTTTCTTCTTCAGTTGCGACAGGTCGGTCGACATGTTCGGGGCTTCAATATGTTTCTCTGGATATCCGGCAACTCCAATACAGAAATTTGTCTTGAAAGTATGCTGCATTTCATCGTCAAGGAATTTTCCCTGGTTCATCTCCCTGATCTGGGAGACCAGATCATCGGCATGGGAATGACCGTTCTCTTCGGGCTGGAAAGTCCTCAGGTTCCTGGGGGCATCACCCCTGAGGGCAAGAATATTGTCGATTCCCAGGTAATGAAAGTCGATCAGGGCATACTCGGTTTCTTCCTTTGAAAAACCACCGCAGATCAGGTGAGGAACCACTTCAACCGCGGTATATTTATTTTTAATGGCAGCGGATATGGCCACGGTTCCAGGCCTCTTGCGGATGGTCTTTTTTTCAAGAAGTCCGCTTGGATGCTTCTTGTAAACAACCTCTTCCTGGTGATACGTCACGTTAATGAACGAAGGCTTGTACTCCATCAGGGGATCGATCACCTTGTAGATGCTGGTGATGTTATTCCCTCTCAGCGGAGGGAGAAGCTCAAATGAAAATAATGTTTTATCAGCTTGTTTAATGATATCAATAACTCGCATTCTTCAATAGTTTAAATTGGTATTAAGCAGTTTCTCTGCCTTTTCTATACTCAGCCCTTTTCTTCTTGCATAATCGGCAACCTGGTCGCGGCTGATTTTTCCCAGGTTAAAATACTGTGATAGCGGATGGGAGAAATAGTACCCCGAAACCGATGCTGCAGGGTACATGGCAAAATTCTCGGTAAGTTTTATATCTACTTTCGTTTCGGCTGATAGCAGTTCAAACAAAGTTCGTTTTTCTGAATGTTCAGGACAGGCCGGATAGCCCGGGGCAGGCCTTATACCCTGGTACTCCTCGCGGATTACTGAAGCCACGTCGAGGTTCTCATCTTTGGAATATCCCCAGAATTCCTTTCTGACGCGCCGGTGCATGGCTTCGGCAAACGCTTCGGCAAGCCTGTCGGCCAGGATCTTAACCATGATGGCATTGTAATCGTCAAGGTCCTTTTCGAACACTGCCGCCCATTCTTCAACTCCCAGTCCGGCGGTCACTGCGAAACATCCGATATAATCAGTCAAACCCGAATCTTTAGGAGCGATGAAATCGGCCAGGCAAAGGTTGGGGGCATTGTCTTCCTTTTTCTGCTGATTGCGCAGGAAGCGGATAACGTTCAGGGTTTTCTGCTTTTGTTCATCCGCATACACTTCCACATCATCGCCAACCGAATTGCATGCAAACAGCCCGATAGCCCCGCGTGCGATAAGCATCTTCTTTTTCAGAATGTCGGACAAGAGTGTTTGAGCATCTTCGAAAAGTTTTTTAGCTTCAGTCCCTTTCACCGGGTCACTGAATATCTGCGGATATTTTCCTCCCAGTTTCCAGGCATGGAAGAAGAAGGTCCAGTCGATATATGGCACCAGTTCATCAAGGGGGTAATCAATAAACACCTTGGTTCCCAGCAGTTCGGGTTTGACCGGCAGATATTTCTTCCAGTCAGTTTTCAGCCTGTTCCTGCGGGCATCACTGAGGTTCAGGTACTCGTAATCGGCCTTTTTATCATACAGGGAACGCATCCCTGCATATTTTAATTTAATCTTCTGGAGGAAGGCATCGCGGTTTTCATCGGAAAGGAGATTCGCTGCAACTCCCACTGCTTTTGATGCATCCTTAACGTGGATGACACCATGCGGATATTCAGGCTCCACTTTCACAGCGGTGTGGATCTCCGAAGTGGTGGCTCCGCCGAGCAGAAGGGGTATGCTGAGCTTTTCCCTTTTCATTTCCATTGCAACATTCACCATTTCCTCTAGAGAAGGTGTGATGAGGCCGCTAAGTCCGATAATATCAACTCCATGTTCTCTTGCGGCAGCAATAATCCTTTCAGTAGGGACCATTACCCCGAGGTCTATCACTTCGTAGTTATTGCAGGCCAGGATGACCCCAACGATGTTCTTGCCGATATCGTGAACATCTCCTTTTACAGTAGCCATCAGGATCTTCCCGTTGGGTTTGGCGGCGGAGGAACCTGCTTTTTTTTCAGCTTCAATCCTGGGGGTGAGATAGCCAACAGCTTTTTTCATGACCCTGGCGCTTTTAACAACCTGGGGCAGAAACATTTTGCCGCTTCCGAACAGGTCGCCAACGATATTCATGCCATCCATCAGGGGGCCTTCGATAACCTTAAGGGCCTGGTCGAATAATGGCAGGGCTTCTTCAACATCCTGCTCTATAAACTCAGTTATTCCTTTTATCAGAGAGTGCTGGAGTCTTTCGACAACAGGCAAGGCCCTCCATTCCTCGGCTTTCTTTTCCCTGTCGGGGCCTTCCTTCATGTTGTCGGCGTAGGCGAGCAACCTCTCTGTTCCGTCTTTCCTCCGGTTCAGGATAACGTCTTCAACAAGTTTAAGCAGCTCCTTTTCGATTTCGTCGTAAACCGGTAAAGCTCCTGCATTGACAATTCCCATATCGAGTCCAGCCTGAATGGCATGGAACAGGAAAGCCGAATGCATGGCTTCACGCAGGAAGTCATTTCCCCTGAAAGAGAAGGAGAGATTGCTTATCCCCCCGCTGACCCTTGCAAATGGAAGGTTCTTCTTTATCCAGCGGGTTGCATTCAGAAAATCCACTGCATAGTTATTATGCTCTTCTATTCCTGTTGCAACAGTAAGAATATTGGGGTCGAAAATGATGTCTTCGGGTCTGAAATCAGCCTTGTCAGTCAGAAGGTCATAGGCTCTCTTTGCAATTTCGATCCGCCTTTCAAAAGAGGTGGCCTGTCCTTCCTCATCGAATGCCATGACGACGACCGCAGCACCGAATTTCCTGACATACCTGGCATGTTCGAGAAAAGATTTTTCGCCTTCCTTGAGACTTATTGAATTTACTATGCATTTACCCTGAACGCACTTCAGCCCGCTTTTCAGCACCGACCATTTGGATGAATCTATCATCACGGGAACTCTTGCAATATCGGGGTCGGAGGCAATCATATTCAGAAAGCCGGTCATGGATTTTTCGGCATCGAGCATGGCTTCATCCATGCTGATATCGATGACCTGGGCTCCGTTTTCAACCTGCTGACGGGCGACAGAGAGGGCTTCTTCGTATTTTTCCTCCCTGATGAGCCTGGCGAATTTTTTCGAACCGCTTACATTCGTCCGTTCACCTATATTGATAAAATTGCTTCCTTCAAAGATCACCAGGGGTTCAAGGCCGCTGAGGTGCAGTTCATTTTTGCGGGGGGGGACAACCCTCGGAATGGCTTTGGCAGCGAGTTCAGAGAAGCGGGCAATATATTCGGGGGTGGTACCACAACATCCGCCGACAAGGTTAACAAAACCATTGTCAAGGAAATCTTTAATATACTCAGCCATCTGTGCAGGAGGCTGGTCATATTCTCCGAACTGGTTTGGAAGTCCGGCATTCGGGAAGGCAATAACCGGGAACGGGGCTTTGGCGGCGAGTTCCTTTATATATGGCCTCAGCTCCCTGGCTCCGAGCGCGCAGTTCAGTCCGATTGCAAAAAGGTCGAAATGCGAGAGGGAAAACAGGAAGGCCTCAAGAGTCTGTCCCGAGAGGGTTCTGCCAGAAAGATCCGTGATGGTTCCAGAGGCAACTACCGGAAATTTACCTTTCAGACCCCTGGCTTCAATTTCGTCAAAAACGCCGATCAATGCAGCTTTTGCATTCAGAGTGTCAAAAATCGTTTCGACCATGAGCATATCCACCCCTCCGTCGATGAGGCCACGGGTCTGTTCCCTGTAGGCTTCATAAAGCTGGTCAAAGGTTACTGCGCGGAAAGCGGGGTTCTGAACATCGGGTGAAAGAGAAGCAGTTTTATTGGTAGGGCCCATTGATCCTGCAACCCAGCGTGGTTTGCCTGATCCGGATGCGGAAAAATTATCGGCTGCCTCCCTGGCAAGCCTGGCAGCTGCAAAATTTATATCGTAAACATATTCTTCGGTATGGTAATCAGCCTGTGAGATCCTTGTGCCGTTAAATGTATTTGTCTCGATGATGTCGGCTCCGGCTTCAAGATATTTCTCGTGGATCTCGCGGATGACCTGGGGCTGGGTGAGAACCAGGATGTCATTGTTCCCCTTCAGGGAATGTTTAAACTCCCTGAATCTCTCACCCCTGAAGGCTGCTTCATCGAGCTTATACCTCTGTATCATGGTCCCCATTGCTCCATCCAGGGTAAGAACTCTCTCTTTTATTGCAGCTTTTAATGTTGTCATTCGCTCTTTATAAGGTATAAACAAGCATATGATCCCCTATCCTGACCGATAAGAGTTCATGTTCTCTGATGCCTTCCGATGATTTTACCCGTGAAGTGAAGGCGGCATTTGGATTGCAAAAATAATCAAATGCAATGATGTAGATATCATTTTTCAGGTCAACCGAGGGATTACCATAAAATTTATATAACGCTTCCTTTGCACACCAGTATAAATATAGGAGTTCAGTGGTTGGGGATTGGGGGTTGGGGATTGGGGGTTGGGGGTTGGGGATTGGGGGTTGGGGATTGGTTGTTGGTTGTTGGTTGCTGTTTGTTGGTGATTGGTGACACGTTCCTCGTTCCTCGTTTCTCGCGATACGTGATACGTGCTCCAGTTCTTCATCCTGAAGGAACCTATCTGCAACCCGGTGTATCCTGGGATTGATTTTTTCTATGTCAATCCCGGCACGTCCCACCTTATTCAATATTACTGCTGCATAATCCTGTGTATGGGAAAATGAAATATCTCCCTTAAATCCCCTGAGAGATGGTCTGCCATGCATGTCATAATCGACTTTCACCTCGTCAAAAGAAAGCATCTGCCTGAGCAAAGCCCGGCAGGCATACCATTGTTTCCGCCTCGATTCATTTTTGAAGGTCCTGACCACTTTCTCGTCCTCTTCAACGGCAGAGGCAAGGGTGCTGAGCGCAGTTTCATCTTCGGTAATTTGCCAGACACCGATTGCTCCGTTTGGCCTGTTTCGTCCTAATATCAATGGCATGATAGTGGAGGTGGGGATTTCTGTTTTATAAGTTTTGTCATGATCTGCATCAAAAGTAATACATATTACCGGGAATTGGAAATGGGAGTGCGGGCAGATGGAGGATGCAGGATGCAGGATGCAGGATGCAGGATACAGGATGCTGGATGCAGGATGCAGGATGCTGGATGCTGGATGCTGGATGCAGGATGCAGGATAAGTGGATATCATGGATCCTGCATCTTGCATCCTGTAGTTCGAAATTCGAAATTCGCAATTCGTAACTCGTAACTCGTAAATATTTTTTTCCTACCTTTGCACCCAAATTTTAACCTGACTCATATGCATAAAATCATGTTGGAAAACAATGCAAAATTCAAAGTGGCAGATATTTCCCTGGCCGAATGGGGTCGTAAGGAAATTGAGATAGCCGAGAAAGAAATGCCTGGCCTGATGTCGATCAGGAAACAGTATTCTGCCGAAAAACCTTTGAAAGGGGCAAGAATCAGTGGTTCTTTGCATATGACCATACAAACTGCTGTACTTATTGAAACCCTGGTCGAACTGGGCGCTGAAGTCCGCTGGGCCTCCTGCAACATTTTTTCAACCCAGGATCATGCAGCTGCAGCCATTGCTGCCAAAAATATTCCTGTGTTTGCATGGAAGGGTGAAAGTCTTGAAGAATACTGGTGGTGCACCTTTATGGCATTGACATTTGAAGGCAGTAAAGGCCCGAACCTTATTGTTGATGATGGAGGTGACGCTACTCTTATGATCCATAAGGGATTCGATGCCGAGAAACATCCGGAGATCCTTAAAGCTCCTGTAAACAGCCAGGAAGAGAAGGCCTTTTTGAAACAGCTTCAGGCTGTTTATGTTGAGAACAATCATCATTGGCATAATGTTGTAAAAGAGTGGAAAGGAGTTTCGGAAGAAACAACTACTGGCGTGCACAGGCTTTACCAGATGAAGGAAAGGGGTGAACTGCTTGTACCTGCAATTAATGTCAACGATTCTGTTACAAAATCAAAGTTCGACAATCTTTATGGTTGCCGCGAATCTCTTGCCGATGGCATCAAGCGTGCAACCGATGTGATGATTGCAGGCAAGGTTGTCGTGGTTTTAGGTTATGGAGATGTTGGTAAAGGTTGTGCCCGTTCGATGAAGTCATATGGTGCCCGTGTGATAGTTACCGAAATTGATCCTATCTGTGCACTTCAGGCTGCAATGGAAGGCTTCGAGGTCTCAACGATCGATGAGGCACTGAAAGAGGGGAACATTTATGTGACAACTACAGGCAACAAAGATGTGATCACAGCTGACCATCTTTCGAAAATGAAAGATGAGGCTATTGTATGTAATATAGGACATTTTGATAATGAGATCCAGGTAGAACAGCTTAACAACTGGCCTGGAATAAACATTGTGAATATCAAGCCCCAGGTCGACAAATATATTTATCCCGACGGTAAATGCATCTACCTGCTGGCCGAAGGCAGGCTGGTGAACCTTGGCTGTGCAACAGGTCATCCTTCGTTTGTTATGTCCAATTCGTTTACAAACCAGACCCTGGCCCAGCTCGACCTGTGGAAAAACACATACGAGGTTGGTGTTTACCGGCTTCCGAAAAAACTTGATGAAGAAGTGGCCCGTTTACACCTTGACCAGTTGGGAGTGAAACTTACCAGGCTCACTGATGAACAGGCTGAGTACATCAGCGTTCCCAAAGACGGCCCGTATAAGCCTGAACATTACAGGTATTAGGGATTAGGGATTAGGGATTAGGGATTAGGGATTGGAGATAAACTAATCCCTAACCCCCAAACCCCAACCCCTAATTCGATATGTAAAGATAGGTTCCGTCGTAGTTTGTACGATATTGTTTAAGAGCCCATTGGGATGGCCCCTGGAATGGCGAACCATCAAGTAATATATACTTCGATTTACATTTGGGACAATTGCAGGTAATCCCCGAAACCTCAATCCTGACCTGGGAACTGTCGGCTGTGGGATCGTAAGCACATGCCCGCTCAAAAGCCATGAATTCGTTTTCGGTTTTCCTGTAGATTATTATTCCTTTATATCCCCCTGTAACAGCGACAGAACCGCCTATATGGTTCAGCTCGATATACTGAGTTGAATTGGGTGTTATGAAAAAATTTACTAACACATAAGGGATCTCAGGCCTTTGAGTGTCCTCTGTCTTGCTGCAGGAAATTACAATAAAAGCAAAAAAGAAGGGTAAGATGACTGCAGGTTTCACAAATCTTTTCATAGTCCTGTTCCCGGATATATCATTTTAACGTAAGAATCGTTCAATTCTTGTGCAAGATAAAATTTAATTCTTCCGGTTTAAAAAATGTTAGGTCTGTACTCAGTTCCGGTTAATTTTGTATCTTCGTGCATCAGTTTTCACCAGATTGATCATCTAAGCTATTTTTAAATGCTGAAACACAAGCTTAAACGCTTGATTATGTTGATGTTGATTCTAGCCCTTAGCATATCGTGGGCTTCGGGGCAGGAACACAGGGTAAATCAGAAAAAAATAAACAAGGAAAGGGCCAGAAAACAGAAGAAAGCAGAGAAGGAATACCACGACGCAGTAAAGCGGCATAAAAAGATTCAATCCAAGAATACCAGAGGGATGATGCGTCAAAGCAGGAAAGAATCAGGCTCCCTTACTCCTGTTAAGCGCTGATAGGATTTTCAAAGCTGAAATATTCCACTTTGGCGATCATTGTCAACATGTTATCTATATAAGTTGATCCTAATTTAGAATGGGTATATATTTGTAGGACTTATTAAATATTTTGAATTTCATTTTAAATAATTATTACTTTTACCACCTTTTTAAGCGCATCATAATCTAACATAAAATTGTATGGTATGTTAAGAAATTTACTATTAACTCTTGCGTTCGTACTGACAACAAGTTTGTTGGTATTCTCACAAACCGGATCAGGGACCCTCAAGGGGAAAATTGTTGACAAGGCTACGAAGGAACCTATTCCTTTTGCCAACATAGTCATTGAACTTGGAGGTGTCCAGGTGGGAGGGGCCACAACAGATTTTGATGGCAACTACCTCATCAAGCCCATCCCCGGAGGTAAAATCGACCTGAAAGCATCCTATGTTGGTTACAGGCCAATGCAGATGAAAGGCATCCAGATCATTGTGGACAAGATCACGTTCCAGGACCTGGAACTTGAGCAGACTGCCACCAACCTCCAGGAAGTACAGGTGGTCGATTACAAAGTTCCCCTGATCTCCAAAGACCAGACAACATCCGGAGGAACAGTCACCTCCGACGAAATTGCCAAAATGGCCAACCGTTCAGCCGAGGCTGTCGCCACCACAGTTGGAGGTGTGACCACGAATGCAAATGGTGACATTACCAGTATGCGTGGTGCCCGTTCATCAGGTACGGTTTACTATATTGACGGTATGCGCGTAACAGGTAGTAATGCACTTCCCCAGTCAGCCATCGAACAGGTGGAGGTTATCCTCGGAGGTACGCCGGCAGCCTATGGTGATGCGACAGGTGGTATCATCAGTGTTACTACAAGAGGTCCTTCAAAGGACTTCAACGGAGGTATTGATATGCAGACCTCCCAGTTTCTTGATGCGTTTGGATATAACCGTCTCGGTCTGAATTTTACAGGCCCTGTTTTTTCCAAGAAAGATACTGTTAAAGGAACCAAGACCCCTATCATGGGATTCTTCGTTGCAGGTGACTTCATCTACACAAAAGACGGAGCTCCGGCAGCTTATCCGAATTACAAGGTAAATGACAACATGCTTGACTTTCTGAAAACAAACCCTCTCAGGCAGTACGGACAGTCCCAGGGTGTTTTCTACAACAATGAATTCCTTACCTTCAACGATTTTGAGAAAACAAAAACAACCCTGAACAGCAGGGGGTATAACGTTAACATTTCGGGTAAACTCGATTTCAGGGTTTCCCGCAGTATCAACCTTTCATTTGGCGGTACTTTCTCCTATTTCAACAGTCATAACTTCGCATTCGGGCAAAGCCTGATGGACTGGGAAGGCAACTCAGCATCCCAGGGTTATACCTGGCGCGTCAATGCACGTTTCACCCAGCGTTTCCTCCAGGCCCAGGACAGCAAGTCGTTCATAAAGAACATGTACTATTCCATTGGTGCTGACTTTACCAGGAATTACGGCGAAACCCAGGACCCCACCCTTCAGAAGGAATTATTCAAGTATGGCTATGTAGGCAGTTTTCAAACCCACAGCATCCGCACCTATACCCCCCAGCTCGCATACGACAGTATTGCACGTAAATGGGCTCACCTTCAGAACAACACCCAGGATACTATCGTAATTTACAAACCTTCTGATATCAATCCCGAGTCATCTGCCTGGACTTCACAGTATTACGGTTTCTACGATAATCCTGCCGGCCATTATGATAATCTTGATAACATCATTTCCGGAAGAGGCCTTATCAATGGTATGCAGCCCCAGGGCGCTTATTCAATGTGGACTCCCACCGGTGTTAATAACACAGGCTATAACAAGAACACCAGCGATCAGATTGCAGTGAACGCTTCTTTTGCCGCTGACCTTGGCAACCATGAAATTCAGATTGGTTTGCAGTATCAGCAGAGAACATCACGATTTATCGGGTATAACGGTGTAAGCCTCTGGCCGCTTATGCGGGGTCTGACCAACTTCCAGCTTACACAGCTTGACAAATCGAATCCCCAGCTTGTTTACAGGGACGGAGTATTTATGGATACTATTAACTATTTCCGTAAATACGACCAGCCTGCTCAGAGAAACTTTGACATTAACCTTCGTAAGAAACTCGGCCTTCCTGTTGACGGAACCGACCTTATCGATATTTATTCCTATGATTTTGCCAATAACTCGATCAATTACTATGACAACCAGATGAAGCTCCATACAACAACTGCAGGCTCTTCGATCTTCTCTATCGATATGTTCAGCGCTGATGAATTGTTAAATAATGGCGCCCCTCTCGTAGGATATTATGGGTATGATTACACAGGCAACAAATTATCAGGCCAGCCGGCTTTTGACGATTTCTTTACCGCCACTGACGCCAATGGCAACTTCACCCGTCCGATCGGCGCTTACCGCCCGATTTACATGGCTGGTTATATCCAGGATAAATTTGCTTTCAAAGATCTGATCTTCAATATCGGAATCCGTGTTGACCGTTTCGATGCAAACCAGATGGTTCTTAAAGATCCTTACCTGTTCTACCCGGCTTACACCGTTTCTTCTCTTGGAAGCACCGCCCTTAAAGATGCGCTTGTTCCTTCAAGTATGGGCAGCGATTATGTTGTATATGTTGACGACCTGAACAATCCTACAAGTATTACCGGTTACCGTAGCGGAAACAACTGGTATACCAAAGACGGTACAGCTGTTACTGACCCGCGTATCATCGATCCGACCGGTGTTAAGCCCTTCCTGATCGATCCGGGTAACCAGGTCATTACAGGCGAAGTTTTCAAGCAGTATACCCCACAGACTAATGTAATGCCTCGTATCTCCTTCTCCTTCCCGATCTCCGACGACGCATTGTTCTATGCCCATTATGACATCCTCACACAGCGTCCAGCCCAGGGTGCAGTTCAGATCGAACCAATCAGGTATCTTTTCATTGCAACTACAGGGTCCAATGGTACAATCCGCAACCCGAACCTGAAACCTGAAAAGACCATCGACTATGAAATCGGCTTCCAGCAGAAAATCAATAACGCTTCCTCACTGAAACTTGCCGCCTTCTACCGTGAAATGCGCGACCAGATCCAGCAGTATCGTCTCTCGGGAGCTTATCCCAAAACGTATTATTCTTATAATAATATCGACTTTGGAACAGTTAAAGGTTTAACCCTTACCTATGACCTCCGCCGGACAGGCAACGCTCGTATTCGTTTCAACTACACCTTGCAGTTTGCAACAGGTACAGGTTCTGACAATGATGCAGCAGGTGGTATCATCCGTTCCGACCAGCCTAACCTGAGAACTCTTAACCCTCTCAGTTATGACCGCCGCCATCAGTTCAATATCAGTATTGACTACCGCTGGGGTTCGGGCAAGGACTATAACGGACCAGTCATCAACCGTAAGAAAAAAGGCAAGCCGCCGGTACAGTTCCTTTCTAATTTCGGAGGTAACTTAACCCTTACCGGTGGTTCAGGTACCCCGTATACCAAATCAAGCAGGATCCTTCCTTTCGGAGTGATGGGCCCCATCCAGGGTTCTATCAACGGCGCCCGCCTTCCATGGCAGTTCCTCCTGAACCTCCGCATCGACAAGGAGTTTGATTTTGCCCTTAACAAGAAAAAAACAGGTAGTCTTGATGTTTATCTCGAAATCAACAACCTGCTCAACACCAAAAACGTTACCTACGTTTACCCTGCAACAGGTTCTCCCAATGATGACGGATTCCTTACAGCCCCTGAATGGCAGACTGTCATCAACCAGCAGGTTGATCCCCAGGCATACAGGGACATGTATACTATTCAGATGCAGAGCCCTTATAATTACAGCAGCCCTCGTACAATCAGGCTTGGTTTAATGTTCAATTTCTAAACGAGGTAATTTAAGGTTAAAGAAGCGACGTATGAAAACAAATAATATAATTATGAAAAATATATTCCGAGTTTCAGTGATTGCACTTGGCTTTTTACTGGTAACCAATGCACTCATAGCACGTGAACAACCCGTGTTGCACCCTAAAAGCGGCCCGACGATAAAAGAAGCTGCAGCCGGTTGTACTCCCGGAGGTGGTTATAAATATCTTGACTTGAATAACGTAAGAACTATTATTCGTTCATATGGCAACGGCTGGTTTAATGACGGGGTTGCTTCATATGAAATACCGAAAGGTTCGAAGAAGATGTCAATGTACTCTTTTTCTCTCTGGATCGGTGGTATCGATATGAACAATAACCTGAAACTTGCTGCTTATAAATACGGACAGGGACCGACCATTCAGAATGCTCAAACGAATAACGATTTCTGGCCCGGCCCTCTCACTGTTGACGGTACCGCATCTATCACTGATGCAGTCTGCGCCAAGTATGACCAGTTGTATCCTATGACCCGTGCCGATGTAACAGCTTTCCTTGCATGGTGGGACGACCAGGCTTCATACCCCGAATATACCATTCCGAAAACGATAACAAACTGGCCGGGAAACGGTGATCCTTCAAAAGGACAAGCTCTTTATCTTGCTCCTTTCTTCGACAGAAATGGTGACGGGATTTATTCTCCCACCCAGGGTGACTATCCTTATTACGACCTCAACAATGATCTCTGCCCCAACAAACTGAAGCCCGGACAGCGCCAGGCAAGAGCACATATCCTCAATGGCGGACCCACCGATACGGCCGGTATCCTTGTCGACCAGGTTATCAAGGGTGACCAGACTCTCTGGAGTGTATACAATGACAAAGGAAATTATCATTCCGAAACCCAGGGAGCTCCGATCGGTATGGAGATTCGTGCACAGTATTTCGCCTTTGCAACCAACGACGAAATCAATAATATGACGTTTTATTCTTACGAACTTATCAACCGTTCAACCTATACCCTTTCAGGCACATACTTCTCACAGTGGGTAGACCCTGACCTGGGGTATGCAAATGATGACTATGTTGGCTGTGATGTTATGCGTGGCCTTGGTTATTGCTACAATGGCAAGCCCATCGACGGAACAGGACAGGTTGAAGCTTACGGAGCTCATCCACCGGCTGTAGGTGTTGACTTTTTCCAGGGTCCGTATCTTGATGCTGACGGGTATGACAACCCCTCATATAATGGCCCCGGCATTAAAGGACCTTCTTTCAGGAGCATGCCAAACCTTTGCGATATTGTAACATATAATAACCAGACTATAGATATGACCTGGGGCGCTCATGGTGAATTCTCGGGATCTGTGCTGGTAAAGGCAGAAGCCATTAATGGTATCAATTTCGGAGATGGTATTGTAGATAATGAACGTTTTGGAATGCGCCGTTTCGTTTACCATAACAATTCAGGTGTGCCCGATTATATGCAGGACCCTGCTTACGCTCCCCAGTATTATAATTATCTTAAGGGGATCTGGCGTGATAACACCAGGATGATCTATGGCGGAAACGGAAACCTCCAGGGTGGCGGTTACGGACCTACCTGCGATTTCATGTTCCCCGGGGATTCAGACCCCTGCCTTTGGGGGACTTACGGACTTGAACCCAACAGGCCCGGCACATGGACAGAAGCAACTGCAGGCAACAATCCATCCGACCGTCGTTTCATGCAGTCAGCCGGTGAATTTACCCTTCTCCCTGGCGCCTGTAACTATATCACTGTGGGTATTCCCTGGGCACGCAGTATCGCCGGCACAAATCTCGAATCAGTTGAATTACTCAGGCAGGTCGACGATAAATGCCAGACTTTGTTTGATAACTGTTTTGCCGTTCTTAACGGGCCCAATGCCCCGGATATGACCATTGAAGAACTCAACCAGGAACTGATCATTTACCTGACCAACCGCAAATCGAATGATGCCGGAAATAACTACCAGGAAAAATACCAGGAATATGATCCTACCATTCAGACTCCGACTACCTCGAAGGTTCGTTACGATTCGCTGTATCACTTTGAAGGTTACCAGATCTACCAGTTAAAGGATGCTACCGTTTCTGCTGCCGACCTCGATGATGCAACCAAGTCAAGACAGGTAGCCCAGTGTGATATCAAGAACGGGGTTACAAAACTCGTCGACTGGGTATATGACCCGAATCTCGGAGGTAATAAAGGACAGGTGATGGTCGATGGCACAGATCTCGGTGTCAAACATTCGTTTGTACTTAATACTGACCTTTTCTCACAGGGAGACCCTACCTTTATCAACCATAAGCAATACTATTACATGGTCATTGCTTACGCTTACAATAACTTCAAACAGTATAATCCGAATGACCCTGCAGGACTTGACGGACAGAAGACCCCGTACCTGAGGGGCCGTGGAAACATCAAACAGTACACAGCAATTCCTCATATACCGGTTGGGATCGTTTCCAATTCTTTCTATGGCGAAGGTCCTGAGATCACACGTATCCAGGGTCAGGGAAATGGCGGTATGATATTGAACCTTACCCAGAGCACTGTTGATTCTATCATGATGAAACCTCCTGCTGATTCTTTAACGAATACTTATGGCGGACCAGATTACCCTATTGCTTACAGGGCAAACTATTCTGTAGGCGCAGGACCTATCGGGGTCAAAGTGATCGATCCTCTTAATGTCATCAGCGGAAAATACATGGTCAAATTAGATTCCATGGTACCCGGACCATCAACAGGCAATCCATTCTATAATAAAAAGATCATGTTTGGAAAGTGGAGCGCAGTTGACCTTACCAATTTCAAAACGTTCCGTTCAGATACTTCAACAATTTATCCATATGAGTCCCTCTTTATCGAACTTGGTTTTGCTATTACCATCAACCAGGTGCCTTATCCCGGTGACTCAGTGAATGCCCAGGGTGTTGCATCGAATAACGGGATGCTATGGGCCCCGGCAGCCATCTACCAGGATAGTCTTACCAGGTGGCTCAGCGGGGTACCCGACAGCGATGTTCCTGCCTCACCATTGAACTGGATCAGGTCAGGCTCATATTCCACCACGAATGCCGCCCAGGTGAAGTATAATGACTATGATTATGACGGTTCACCAAAACGGCCATGGGACCCGAACAAAAACTTCGGAAAAATCCAGGTTCTTGATGTGCCATACACTATCAATGGAACTACAGTGACTGCAACGGGGGCAACATGGGCGCCGTATGTGCTTGCTGCTGCTGTTGAACAAACTGTTAATAAAAACGGGCCTGCTTATTCGCTGAAACAGAAAAGAGATTATTGTAAGCTAACCGATATTCCCAGCGTAGATATTGTATTTACTCCTGACAAATCAAAGTGGACTCGTTGTCCGGTTATTGAACTCTGTTCTGATACCAATTTGTCCCAGGGCCATGCCGAGCAGTTCTCCATCAGAAAAGCTCCTTCAGTCAATATTGAAGGCCAGGCCGGAGTTAGCAATGTTAACCCGACCCTGAATTCCAATTATATCAGTGCAACAGGTATGGGCTGGTTCCCCGGTTATGCAATCAATATTGAGACAGGTGAACGCCTCAATATCATGTTCGGTGAAAATTCCTGGCTTGGCGCCGATAACGGAAGTGATATGCTCTTCAACCCATCCTCCCGTGTTTTCAGTCCTTCAGGAGCTCCGGTATTCGGTGGTGAGCATTATATCTACATCATGGGTCATATGACCAAAATTGTTGATGCATCGAAATTTCAGGTCTTCCCGGCTTATGATGCAGGAGCAAAATTATACACTGTCATGAATCAAACTAAAGTCGATAAATGGCTTGCCTACGGTACTGCATTGTATACTTCCATCCCATTGTCGGTTGACGGAGTACCCTGGCTTGCCAACCAGGTAACGATTAAAATCCGTGTTAACAGGGCCTATCAGAGGTACTATTCAGAGCCTTTGCCTTCGACATCAAAAGACACACTGAACAGAAATTACCCTGTCTATATGTTCAACACTACCCCTATCGCCACTCAGAAAAATAATACAGACAAGGCAACAACTGATCTTGACCTTATCAACGTTGTTCCCAATCCGTATTACGCATATGATGATTATGAGCGTAACCAGCTCGACAACCGAATCAAGATTGTTAATCTTCCTACAAAATGTACTGTTACGATCTTTGATCTGAGCGGTACATTAATCCGTCAGTATAATGTCGATAAAGCCGGTATCCCCGAGCCCCGCTCCTCAACCGCCGGGCTAAATACTGATGCTAAAACATCTATTGATTGGGATCTCAAGAATTTTGCCGGAATTCCAATTTCCGGCGGGGTTTACCTGATTCACGTCAAAGCTGATAATTTAGGTGAACGAACCATCAGATGGTTTGGAATGTTGCGACCTGTTGACTTGAACTCATTGTAACGGTTTAAACTTTTTGAGATGATGCTAACAACAAAAAAATTCAGGACTATGAAAAATATATACAGACTTCTGATTGCAATATTCTTCGTCGGATTGGTTGTCGCTCCAACCTATCAGGCCTCTGCCGGTAATAAAGACCGTTCGGGCCAGGCCGGTGCATCGGAATTACTGATCAACCCATGGGCCAGGAGTTCAGGCTGGGGTTCCGTCGGAACCTCCTGTACACAGGGCCTTGAGGCTATGTATACCAATATTGCAGGTACTGCCTTCACAAAGGGGACCGAAATAATCTTTTCGTATACGAACTGGTTATCCGGTTCAGGAGTTAACGTTATGGCCTTCGGTTTCAGCCAGTCTCTTGGGAAGAGCGGTGGTGTACTCAGTGCATCGTTCATGTCGATGAACTTTGGCGAAATCCAGATTACAACGACAAACTCACCCCAGGGCGGTCTTGGAACCTTTAAACCAAGCTACCTGAATATTAACCTTTCTTATGCAAAAGCCTTTTCCAACAGCATCTACGGCGGTTTGAACATCAAACTCGTTAATGAGGCCATAGCCGATGCCAGCGCCATGGCCATTGCAATTGATGCAGGGGTTCTTTACGTAACCGGAGAGAAGCAGCAGGTAAAGTTTGGTGTTGCTTTGAAGAACGTTGGATCCAACCTTAAATTCCGTGGTGATGGTCTTGCTTTCCGTGGTATTATTCCTTCCCACGGCAACGACAACGACCTTTTCACTGTTGAACAGAGGTCAGCATCCTATGAACTTCCGGCTACATTGAGAATCGGCGCTTCTTATGATTTCAACATTAACGACATGAATAAGATTATTCTTGCCGGAAACTTCACGTCCAACTCGTTTACTAAAGACCAGTTTACCCTGGGTCTTGAATATGACCTCAAATATTACTTCGCAGTTCGCGCAGGATATACTTACCAGGGTGGAATGTTCAATTCGACCCTTGCCGACCGTGGAACAGTCTTCACCGGGCTTAATGCCGGCTTTACTGTCTCCGTTCCTTTCAACAAGGAAAAAGGCAGTGGTATCGGTATCGACTATTCATATCGTGCAACCAACCCCTATTCCGGAACTCATAGTGTAGGATTAAAACTTAATTTCTAGTCTCTTAGAACGCTCCACTGAAATTCTTTTTCTTGCAAAGGACCCTTTAAAAGGGTCTTTTGCCTTATTATGATCTCAACCTGAATCTTATGTCGACGGATATTAAATACTATACCCCTGAAGGACTGCAGAAACTGAAAGATGAACTGCAGCAATTGGTAATGGTTGAAAGACCGTCAATCTCAAGGCAGATTGCTGAAGCAAGGGATAAAGGCGACCTGTCAGAGAATGCCGAATATGCCGCTGCCAAAGAAGCCCAGTCAATGCTTGAGCTTAAGATCTCCAAGCTTCAGGATACCGTAAGTAACGCCCGTCTTATAGATGAAAAGAAACTCGATAACACCAAAGTTCTGATTTTCTCGACCGTGAAACTTAGAAACACTACAAACGGAAGCCTTGTAACTTACACCCTGGTACCCGAGAATGAAGCCAATATCAAAGTCTTCAAATTATCGGTGAGTTCTCCGATTGCAAAAGGCCTGCTTGGGAAAACCCTGGGGGAAAAAGTTGAGATCACTATACCGGCCGGAAGCATCGCATTTGAAATCATTGAAATATCAAGACAAAACAGTTAAAATGGCCAGTATTTTCACTCGTATTGTAAACGGAGAGATCCCTTGTCATAAAGTCACTGAAGATGATGATTACCTCGCATTTCTGGATATCAATCCACTTCAGGAAGGACACACCCTTATAATTCCTAAAAAAGAGATCAATTACATTTTTGATATGGAAAACGATCTCCATGCGGGCTTATGGAATTTTGCAAAAAAAGTTGGAAAGGCCATTGAAAAGGTTGTACCCTGTCAGCGGATAGGTATCACCGTTATTGGCCTGGAAGTGCCCCATACCCATATCCATCTTATCCCTTTGAAGACGATGTATGATATGGATTTTCGCAAACCAAAACTGAAGTTCACAAACGAGGAACTGGCTGCTATTGCGAAGAAGATATCGGAAGCGATTTGAGTGACAAGTGACGAGTGTAATAACCATAATTCGAAACTCGTAACTCGTAATTCGTAACTTTTAATACGCTCTTACGTTTTTCCCCTCGATATAGTTTATAAAGGCCTTGTTCGACACCTTGTTCCCTCCGGGAGTGGGGTAATTGCCTGTGAAATACCAGTCTCCAGTATGCCCTGGACAGGCTTTATGCAGATCTTCGATAGTCTGATAAACAATCTCTACTCTTGCTCCACAGTTCTCAGGAGTGACCAGTGCAGCAACTTTGGCGGCAATTTGTTCAGGAGTGAAGGGCTGATAGATCTCCTTAACGTAGTTTACAATTTTTTCCTTTTGAAGCTTTTCCTGGGCTTTTGATTTCTTGTAAACCGAATTAATGATTCCTTCCTGATGTGTTTCCCTGAGAAGCTCAATAGCAGCTTTAAATGCAATAAAATCTGCAACCTTTGCCATATCGATGCCGTAACAGTCGGGGAAACGTATCTGGGGAGCTGATGAAGCAATCACGATTTTCCTTGGTCCGAGCCGGCTTAGAATCCTTATAATGCTCTGCTTGAGGGTAGTTCCCCTAACGATGGAATCATCCAGAATCACCAGGTTGTCGAGGCCCGGCCTGATACTTCCGTAGGTTATATCATATACATGTGCGGCAAGGTCGTTTCTCTGGGAATCCTGCGTGATGAAGGTCCTGAGCTTCAAATCCTTGACCGCGACTTTTTCAGCCCTTGGCTGAAACTTCAGTATCTTTTCTATTTTCTCCCTGTCAAGGTTTTTCCCGGCCTTTAGTATACGATCGGCCTTAATTGTATTGCAATAATTGCCGATCTCCTCTATCAGTCCGTAATAAGCATCAACTGCCGTATTGGGTATATACGAAAACACTGTATTGTCAAGGTCGTAGTCAATTGCTTTTAAAATACCCGGAGAAAGGAATCTTCCAAGTTGCTTCCTTTCCTGGTAGATATCCCTGTCGGTACCCCTCGAAAAATAAATTCGCTCGAAAGAGCAGGATTTCTTCTCAAGCGGCTTATGAAATTCTTTCTCGCTGACCCTGCCATCCTGCTTTACAATCAGGGCATGTCCCGGCTTAAGTTCATGCACTGAATCAATAGATACGTTCATCACGGTCTGGATCACCGGCCTTTCGGAAGTCACAACAACAATTTCATCATTCCTGAAATAGAAAGCCGGACGTATTCCTGAAGGGTCTCTCATCACGAAAGCATCTCCGTGTCCAAACATCCCGGCAATCACATAACCTCCGTCCCAGTATTTTGCTGATCTTCTCAGGATCTTCTGTACATTCAGGTTCCTTGCGATTTCAACTGTGATCTCTCGCTTCTTGAATCCAAGGTTCTTGAATTTCCAGTAAAGTTCTTCATTTTCCTCATCAAGAAAATGACCGATCTTCTCAAGAATGGTAATCGTATCAGAAGTTTCAATAGGGTATTGACCAAGGTCGATGAGCTTGTTAAAAAGTTCGTCAACATTGGTCAGGTTGAAATTCCCTGCAACGACCAGATTTTTAGTAAGCCAGTTATTCTCGCGAACAAAAGGATGCAGGCTGAGGGTTGAGTTCTTGCCAAAAGTCCCGTACCTGAGGTGGCCCAGGTACAACTCGCCCATGAAATCGATGTTCTGCTTCAGCCATTGAATATCCAGCAGGTTCTTAGGATGACGTTCTTCTATATCTTTTAGTTTCTTATTGATCTTACCGAAAATATCCTGGATGGGAGACTCAGCATTGGAACGAAGCGCGTGAATAAACCGGTTGCCGGGTTCAAGGTCGAATTTAATTGCTGCAACCCCTGCCCCATCCTGCCCGCGGTTATGTTGCTTTTCCATCAGGAGATGCAGCTTGTTCAGGCCATAAAAAGCAGTTCCGTATTTAGCCAGGTAGAATTCCAGTGGCTTTAAAAGTCTTACGAGGGCTATCCCGCATTCATGATGAATATAATCGCTCATGGAAGGACCTAAAATTGAGCTGCAAAGTTATGATTATTTTCTTTGCGAGCCGCAATGTTGCTGAAGCAATACTCCAGCTTCCTGCTTCCCCAGACCGAATGCCTTTTCCCAGTCCTTACAGGCCTTGCCGGTTTCGTTGAGCTGAAAATAACATGAACCTCTTCCAAGGCATGCATCGGCATTGGCCGGATCAATTTTTATCACCTCAGAAAAATCTGCAATAGCCTCCTTATATCTCCTGAAGGATGATGCCAGTAATATTCCACGGTTGTTAAGGGCTTTGATGTAGCCCGGACTAATCTTGAGAGCTTCATTATATGCTTCCAGCGCTTTATCAGGCAGGCCGTTCCTGAAATAATCGTTGCCCCGGTTAAAGGAACTTACAGCATCAGGTTCAGATGTTTGCTTAATTCCGGCTGGAGGGGAGAAAGGCGGTGCCTTATCAAGCTCTTCTATTGTTCTGATAGCGGCTGCATCCTTCTGATCAACTTCAAGTATACGGTTACAGCATATCCGGGCCAGGTCGTTTGTCCCTATATACCGGTAGATATCGGCAAGAGCGTAAAAAACAGTAAAATTCTGTCCATCAGCCTTATCAAGATACTGCAGGAACAACATCTCGGCAGCCTCGTACAAGCCAAGCTGAAACATCAGCGAAGCCTTGTTCAGGGTTTCTTCATTAGCATAGTCAAAAGGCCTGTAATAACCCCAAAGCCAGCTTTTCATCGCCGTGGTAAAGGGTTTTCGCAACAAAGTTTCCCTGATTTTGACAACATCCTTATTCATCAAGCCGGATACCATGACTGAATCAAGCCTTATCAGGCCAGGGGTGCCTCCTGCCAGTCCATCTTCGGCGAATACGGCACTGAAACCGTCGGCATAAACCAGTTGCCAATGGGTCATTGTTTTCAACTGCACAGTCCAGGGATAATACTTCAGGTAATTGTAGACGATCAAACCAGGTTTATACTTGCTTAAAAGAGCAGGCAATTTGCCGTCCCAGCTGTTAACGACTTCTGTATACAACTCATCCTTCATGACCTCCAGGCGGCCGTCGATGAAAACAGGCTGCTGCAGGCTCCAACCAAGCCATCCGCCAAAAGCAAGACTATTGACGAACCTGACATTCAGATAATTATCCTTAATAAAATCCGCCACCCTCACCGGCTGATACCATTTGTCGATACCCAGCCCGGTTTTTGAGTTGGACTGATTCTCCCTGTAATAAGAATTCGTGAGTAGCCTGGGAATTAAAAGAACAGGGATCAGGATACAAAGCCACCAGGCAAGTTTACGGGCTGCAGGGATGAGCTTTCCATTCATCTTACCGGCCAGCCCGGTTCTGATATCATTCAGCGAACGACCTGCAACCGGAATTGAGATGACAACAAACAAGGGGATATTTCTCACTGAGATGACGGCAAGGTAAAAGAAAACAAGCATCAGCAGCCCTTCATGAACCTTCCTCATCCGCCAGCTGAAAAGAAAAGAAATAAAGCAGAGCAGCGACCAGGCAAGGAAAAGAAAATCCTTGAAAAACATCCTGTCGGGAGAAGCGAAAGAACTCAGCTCCCTGATATGCTGATGGAAAATGTTTTCACCCTCCAGGCGGGAGAAGAGTTCAAAAGGCAGAAGGAAGCCCCTGTAAAAATAGGGATTTACAAGACAAGCAAGAACAGAAGCAAGGAGGATCAAACCCAGCCTGTAATCAGGTTTACGGTCTGAAATAAATTTCCCTGCAAAGTAAATCACGATTATACCCAGCCCGAGCACGAAAAGGCCCTGCATATTGCACCATACAAGCATGATAAAGGGGAGAAGAAACAGCAGGTCCTTTTGCCGTGAGTTATAAAGATCGAGAATAAAAACCAGGCATACTATGAAGATGTAGGTAAACAGCTCGGGCCTGAGAATCAACCTTGGCTCAATTACGAGGAAAGCAAACATCAGCAGAAAGATACCGATCCCGGTAGGAATTTTTTCGTTCTGATTCCGGTAGGAAAGAAGTAAGAAGAGGATCAGGCTCAGAGTGGTCACCAGCAGGCTCAGACCAGCATACCCCCCCAGCGAATACATCCCATATACGAGGAGCTGGAAAACCCAGTAAATATCGATGTACCGGTGATCAGTTACTGTGTAGGTCGAAAAGTCCTTGTGAGGTACCGTGTGGTGTTCGGCGATCCACCTGCCCCCGCTGAGATGAGTGCCAAGGTCGGGATCCGACAACATCCTCACCGAAAGTGTAATGATGAGAAGAAGGACCATAATGAATGGGAAAGTCCACCTTTGATTCGCAAGTGTTTTCAGCTTATCGTTCACGCCAGAAGTACATTCGGCCTCTTCCGAAGCCTGATTTGAGGAGGATAAAAGTACTAATAATAATATATTTGTGATTGATTAGCTTTGCAAAACGAAACATTCCGGATCCCTGCCATGATACAAAAAGTGAGTGCAGCTGTTTTCCTCTCCCTTGCTGATGAATACTGTTTGGCGGATGTTCGTTCTCCCGCTGAATTTGCAGAGGGACATATCCCAGGTTCAATGAACATCCCACTGTTCAATGATGAGGAAAGATCAGTGATTGGGACTTTATACCATAAGCAGGGTCGCGAACAAGCCATTCTCAAAGGGCTGGATATTGCCCTTCCCAAAGTTTCAGGGTATATCAGATCAGTGAGAAAGGAAGTACAGGGAAAAAAACTTGCCATACACTGCTGGAGAGGCGGAATGAGGAGCGAGATGATGGCCGAAGTCTTCAGGAAAGCAGGATATAGCGTGATCCTGCTCGAGGGAGGATACAAGGCATACCGTCATTTTATCAGGGACTCATTTTCAGCAAAAGCGAACATTATTGTGCTGGGAGGTTTTACAGGCTGCGGAAAGACTGAGATTCTTGCAGCCCTGGCCGATAAAGGGGAACAGGTCATTGACCTTGAACATCTTGCTTCCCATAAGGGATCGGTGTTTGGAGCTCTCGGACAAAGGCCCCAGCCAACCAACGAGCAGTTTGAGAATGAACTTTACAGGATCTGGTCGGGCATGGATTTAACAAAAAGGATCTGGCTTGAAGATGAGAGCCGCAGCATTGGCAGGGTTGCGCTGCCTCCCCCGGTTTTCGAACAAATCTCCGAAGCCAGGATGATCCAGGTTTTCATGGATAAGACACTGCGGATTGACAGGCTGGTTGAGGAATATTCATGTTTCCCGAAAGAGATGCTTGCAGCAGCAATAATAAAGATACATGATGGCCTCGGCGGTTCCCGCTCGAAACTTGCACTGGAGGCACTCGGAGAAGGTGATTTCGCAGAGGTTGCAGATTTCGTTCTCGAATATTATGACAAGGCTTACCAGAAGGCAATAGATAAGCGGAAGAATAAGGATATCACAGGCATCAGGCTTGAAGGTTCCGATGCCCGCCACCATGCAAGTCAGATTTTGCTCAGATTCAAGGAAACATTATGAAAGCAGTATATCTTGATTATAATGCCACCACCCCCCTGGACCCGCGGGTTGCGGAGGAGATGAGACCGTTTTTGGGAGAACTCTTCGGCAATCCTTCAAGTTCCCATGAATTCGGAATTCTAGCGCGGAAAGCAATCGAAGCTGGCCGCCGGGAGCTGGCACTTGCACTGAATGCAAGGCCCGACGAGATCATTCTTACAGGAGGAGGAACCGAATCGAACAATCTTGCTCTTAAGGGCTATGCATTTGCCTATGCCGGGAAAGGCAGGCATATCATCACATCCATGGTTGAACACCCGGCAGTAACAGAGGTTTGCCGGTTTTTGTCGGGCATGGGTTTTGAGATCACCTATCTTCCGGTCGATGAAAAGGGGATGATAAATCCCGATGATTTCAGAAAAGCAATCAGGCCCGATACCATTCTTGCCAGCATCATGCATGCGAATAACGAGGTGGGAACGATACAGCCGGTTGAAGACATAGGCAGGATCTCAAGAGAGCACGGGATCGTATTCCATTGTGACGCTGCACAGTCGGTTGGGAAGATCCCCGTAGATGTGGTTGCCATGAACGCCGACCTGTTGTCGGTTGCGGCTCACAAATTCTATGCACCCAAAGGGGTCGGAGCCCTTTATTGCCGCAGGGGGATAAAGCTCAGTAAAATACTTCACGGGGCGGGGCATGAGCAGAACCTCAGGGCAGGCACTGAAAATATCATGGGCATTGCAGGCATGGGGAAATCGGCGGAGATAATTAGGAGTTACGAGTTACGAATGACGAATGACGAGTTACGAGTTACGAATTACGAATTACGAATTACGAATGAAGAGTTACGAGTTACTAATGAAGACCGGATCCCCAATCCCCAACCCCCAATCCCCAACCCCCAATCCCCAACCCCCAATCCCCTGCAAACACTGAGGGATCGCCTCCACGATGGTATTCTCCAGGCATTCCCCGATGCAAGGCTGAACGGCCATCCCGAAAAACGGCTTCCGAATACGCTCAGCCTCGGGTTCAGGGGAAAGGATGCTTCAGCCCTTCTGAATGACTGGAGAGGACTTGCAGCTTCGGCCGGGGCAGCCTGCCATGCCGGGCTGGAAACGATCTCACAGGTTTTACTGGCAATGCAGGTCCCCCGTGATTATGCGCTGGGTACGATAAGGTTTTCGACAGGGAGGATGAGCACTGAAGAAGAAATCGACTTTGCGGTTGAGATTATCAGCGGAAGGACCCTCCCGGGGAAACTCCTGCATCTGTTTGAAAAGACTGAAAAGCCAGGCCTCACGCCAGGCGGGGAACAGGCAGGAGGTGATGAAAACCCTCCCTCATCCGCAGTCAGTTTAAAACCGATTAAATTAACCGAATACACGCATTCACTGGGCTGTGCATGCAAGATCAGGCCACAGGCTCTTGAAAAGATATTGAAGACCATTCCCCGCCCGGCCGGGAAAAATATACTGGTGGGGACCGAGACTTCTGATGATGCTGCCGTTTACCGTTTAAGCGAGGACACCGCCCTGGTACAAACAGTCGATTTCATTCCCCCGGTGGTTGACGATCCTTATTATTATGGGGCTATTGCTGCAGCGAATGCGCTAAGCGATATCTGGGCTATGGGAGGGCGGCCCCTTTTTGCACTGAGTATTGTTGCCTTCCCCGAAAAACGGCTGCCGTTTGAAGTGCTCCAGGAGATCCTCAGGGGAGCATCGGATAAAGCGGCTGAAGCAGGGATTCCGATCTTAGGCGGTCATAGTATTGAAGACGAAGAACCGAAATTCGGCTTCGTTGTAAGCGGGGAAGTGCATCCCGACCGGATCTGGAGAAATTCCACACCCAGGGCCGGGGATGCATTGCTTCTTACAAAGCCTATTGGGACGGGGATTGTAAGCACTGCTGTAAAAAGGGGGTTTGCAAGCCCCGAATCGGCAAAGGAGGCGATTGAAGTGATGTCGGCTCTTAACAAACGGCCGGCCGAACTTCTGATGAACTATGATATACATGCGTGCACCGATGTGACGGGCTTTGGTTTGCTCGGACATCTTAAAGAAATGCTTTCGGCAGGCGAGCTCAGGGCGTTGCTGGAATGGGAAAAATTGCCTTTGCTGAGTTCGGCATGGGAGTATGCAGTTGCAGGGATGATCCCCGGCGGGACCATCAGCAACCTCGAGTTTGCAGGGAGCATTCTTCATTGCAGACCTTCAGTGCCAGAAATGGTGAAGATACTTCTTGCCGATGCACAGACTTCAGGCGGACTTCTGGTTGCATTGCCCGCTGAGCAGGCTGAAGAGGCAGTTGCAGCCCTTGCGGCAGAAGGTTTTAACTTTTCTTCAGTGATTGGAAGGTTCATCCCCGGCGAAACAGGGATCGAAGTCGCATAAACCTACTGTTTCAGCATGACATCCAGCACCTTCTTGTCATCGACTTTTGCCACCGGGTAAATTCCCTTACGGCTGTCGGCGTATGGCGAGCGGTAATAAAACCAGTTCAGGATCTGCTGGGGGGATTTCGCGAAGGAAGTATCGGCTGCTTTTTTTGCTGTAAATTCTATTCCAAGGGCCGGACTATCGTTCAGCATTTTAACCGCAAGCTGCTCAAGCACATAATTTTCGGCATATTCCTTCTGTTCGAACACTGCATCAAAATAGCCCCAGTAGAGCATAGACCCGCTGCCTTTGGGTTCAAGGAAATGCGGGATGATCCTCCCGCATTGCTGGTTCAGCACCACAACAGCGGAACCTCGCGGGATCAGGCGGGATTCAGTGATCTCATCATATTCGATGTTCGTCATCACATGATGCCCTTCGTAAGGATTCTGCTGCCATTTCGGGTTTTTGAATTTATATGTCTGTATGCTGATGACCGTATCCCGCCTTGTCAGATGCACAATTGCTCCATGAAGCTCCAGGGTTGTAATGATCTCCTTCCACTCGGCAGGGATGATATAAGCGTACGGGAGACTGACTGATACCACAGGGCTGGCCTTGGAGAAATAAGGTATTTTAAAAGTAGCAGGTATATTGCTGTATTGTATCCATTCCCCTCCGCTGATATCGCTTTTCACTGCTTTGTACTCAACCCCCAGAAAATCGGCAACTACGCTGTCTTTCATACTGGTTTCAAACTGAAGCGGGAAAGGAGTTTTCAGGAATTCCCCTGAAATCAGGAAACGATCGGCCTCTTCTTCCAGTTTCTGAAGCTGCCTGCCCTGTTTCCCCAGGATCTCCATACTTGTTTTAATGCATTCATACGTTCCCTCAACGCGTTTGTCATAAGGCTTGAGCATATGTGTTTCGATAAGCAGGCCCGGGCGGTTCCTGTATGCTGTATACCCCTGCGAGAGCATGGGAGGCGCCACGCTGCTGATAAGTCCGCTTTTCGGATCATGCCATTTCCTGAAATTCACGTAAGGAAAGGCCGGGAACCCGCTGTTTAAAAGATGTTCCTTCATTTCGGGTATATACATATCCTTTGCCCATGAAGTGAGGCCTTCATCCATATCGCCGTAGAGCTCCACGAGATAAGTCAGTACATACTGATAGTCGGCACCATCGGTGGTATGCGTATCGATAAAAAAATCGGGCATCCAGTGATCAAAAAGCTTAAGCCAGGCCTTCATTTCAGGAGTTTCGGCCTTGAGGTAATCACGGTTCAGATTCAGATTATTGGCATTTACCCTCCAGCCCATTTCCTTAGGACCGTTCTGGTTGATCCGGTTGTACGGACCAAAACGTTCATGACCGTCAACGTTGAAGACCGGGATAAAAACAAGGGAAACTCCGTCAAGGAGTTTTTGCATTCCAGGGACTGTAGCCGGATGGCCATACCTTGAAACTTCATGTTTAATCTTGCCTCCATCTGGAATGACCATGTCCCTGACCAGCATCAACCCTGCGTCCTTCCCTTCACTCTCACCCGGATGAATGCATGCCTGCAGCAGAAGTATGATCCTCCCTTTTCTGCGGATGGCTTCAGGGTCGGTGAGCCCGTCCCTGTCGACAATCAGCAGGGGAAGATCAAGCCCTCTCGCGCTCTTGCCGAAGCTTGAGTAATGAACCATGGGAGAAGCTGACGCTAATCGTTTGCAGTATTCAACGGTTTGACGATAGCCGGGGGTTTCTTTTCCTCCTGAACGTTCATACCAGGTAAGCCAGTCCTGCTCACCGAACCCTGTTACAAATCCAAAGCTCAGAATGAGAATATATATTGCTCGCTTCATCAGTTTCTATTTATGTGCCAAAATTACTAAATCAGGAACATGCATTTACCGCTTTCCTATGAATGGCTGCAGGGATCTTAAAGAAACTTTTTGTAAGTGTTTTGTTTCTCAATTCCGGAAATTCCTATCTTTGCAACCTCAAATAAAGTTTCTTTTTTTATCTTCGGATCATGGATAACACACTGAAAGACATATTGGAAAGGGTAAGGGAACTCTTTTTCAAATACGGAGTCAGGTCTGTTTCCATAGATGATATCTGCAGAGATCTTGGTTTGTCGAAGAAGAAGCTGTATGAATTTGTTAAGAGCAAGCATGAACTTGTTGAAAAGCTCCTGGAACTGGAGCGTCAGAGTTTCGAAGTAATATTTGCTCAATATAATTTTGATGGTGTTAATGCTATTGACATACTGCTCACTGTCAGCAAGGAGTTAGGTGAGCATTTCAGGGATATTAGTCCGTCAATGACCTTTGATCTGAAAAAATATTATCCCGAGATCTATCATAAGCACGTTGATGAAAGGATTGATTTTGTCTTCCAGAAGATCCAGATCAATATGACCAAAGGCATCAGCCAGGGCATGTACCGCACCGATCTGAGTGTGGAACTTGTTTCCCGTTTATATATCCGCCGGTTGATGGATCTTCATAATCCTGAGTTTTTCCCGGCCGAGAAATTTTCTTTCCGCACGATTTTCGATGTGATGATCGATAATTTCATCCGTGGTATAGCCACCGAAATAGGACTGGCCTATTATGAAACAAAAAAAATAAATCTGAACTTATAAAAATCCGTATAAGCAATGTACTTCACTTTCAATAAACTTTGGTGCATCGTATTGGTGTTGCTGACTTGTCATACTACATACCTGGCTGCCCAGAGCCGGGTGAAGCAAAAAACAGTGGTTTCATTCTCTCTGCAGCAGGCCCAGGAATTTGCTTTTGAGAATAATTACGACCTCAAGAATTCGGCAACTGATGTTACAATCGCTGGCAAAATGGTCAAGCAGAACACCGCAATCGGGCTTCCACAGATCAACGGAAGTGCATCATATGTTGATTACCTGAGCCTTCCCACTTCGGTGTTACCTAACTTCCTGAAAGCGATGGACCCGGTGAAGTATGCACAGGCTCCTGATTATCTCGACATGCAGTTTGGCATGAAATATAATATCAACGCAGGCCTGCAGCTGACCCAGCTGATCTACAGCGGACAGTACCTTGTTGGATTGCAGACTGCCAAGGCTTACCTTGAAACCGCCAAGCAAAAGAATCTGAAAGACAAGGTTGACATCCGCGATATCGTTGCCACAGCATATTACCAGTTACTTGTGACCGATGAGGCGATCAAGATCCTTGACTCCACATATGTAGTGGTAAGCAGGCTTGTTGAAGAGGCAAAAGCAGCCCAGGTCCAGGGGCTTATTGAAGACATAGATGTTGACCAGGCCGACCTGAACCGATCCAACCTGGAAGCCCAGCTTACCGATGTCAGGAGCAGCCGTAATATCGCCTATGCAAACCTGAAGTTCGTGATCGGTTTGAAAGATGAGCAGGAGCTTATACTTACAAACAACCTGGATTATTTTCTCGCGCAGGTAAACCGCGACGTTTTAGTGAATCAGGCTTTTGATTATACCAGGAATATCGATTACACTTTACTTAAAAAGAGCGATTACCTGGTCCTCATGCAATACAAGCTTTCGAAGACTGCCTATCAGCCGTCACTTGGAGGTTATATCGGCATCTCAACCTCCGCCCAGAGAGAAGAATGGAATTTTACCGACTATCACTATCCATGGTATAAAACATCAAGCTGGGGGATCTCGCTTACAGTTCCCATCTGGAGCAGCGGCAGCAGAAAATATGCGGTTGACCAGGCAAGACTGAACGTTGAAAAAACCAAGGTTACCGATGAGAAGATGAGGGTGGGGCTTGAATTACAGGTTGAAACTGCGAAGAAAGATTTCAGTAATGCCTATGCGATCTACCTCAACCAGAAGAAAGGATTTGACATCGCCATGAAGATTTATACTAAAACTATGACGAAGTACCGCCAGGGGCTTTCTTCAAGTACTGACCTCAACCAGAGGTACTCACAGTTTCTCACCGCGAACAATAACTACATGCAGTCTATTTTTATGGTCCTGAGCCAGAAAACAAGGCTGAACAAGCTGCTTGAGCAGTTTTAGTTGGGGATTGGGGATTAGGGATTAGGGATTTGTTGTTGCTTCGCAGCACACTTACCAGGGCTGCTAAGGTGCTGCGAACCCATACTAATTCGTACATCGTAATCCGTACATCCTGCATCTTGCATCCCGCATCCTGCATCCCGCATCCTGCATCCCACATCCTGCATCCCGCATCCTGCATCCTGCATCTTGCATCCCGCATCAAGCCTTCTTCGCCTGTAGTTTCCTGTACCGTTTCAGTTCCTGCTTCCTTCTCCACCCGGCTTTGGCTTTTGCATCAATCAGCAGCAGGGCCGGGACAAAGATCAGGGTCAGGAAGGTTGCAAAGCTGAGGCCGAAGATAATTGTCCATGAGAGAGGCCCCCAGAACATCACATTATCCCCCCCTACCCATATATGAGGATTCAGTTTGGTGAACAGGGTAACAAAATTGATGTTGAACCCCACCGCGAGTGGTACCAGCCCAAGCATGGTTGCTGTAGCTGTAAGCGCAACCGGGGTAATCCTTGTCTTGCCGGCGCCAACGATGGCTTCGAGGGTTGTTTTCCCTTCGGCCTTTAACACATCGGCAAACTCGACGATTAGGATCCCGTTTCTGACAACAATACCTCCCAGGGCTACAATTCCGATGCCTGTCATGGTTATGACAAAAGGCATCTTGAAAATAATCATTCCAATGAAAACCCCAATGATGCTGAAAATAACTTCGCTGAGGATGATGAGGCTTTTACTGAGGCTGCCAAACTGGGTGATAAGGATGAAAAATATCATTCCGAGTGCAATGATCATTGCATTGATAAGGAACTTCATAGTTTCAGCCTGGTCTTCCTGCTCACCGGTAAAATTCACTTCAACGCCTTTCGGAAGTTTATAGGTTTTAAGCGCAGCGCCGATGTTTGCCAGAACTTCATTGGCAGTATGTCCTGAGGTAACATCCGAAGATAATGTAATGACGCGTTTGAGGTTCTTTCGTTTGATCCCTCCGTAAGTATCCTTGTAATCGACTTTGGTTACAGCCGAAATAGGTATCTGCCTGAGCTGGCCGCTGTTCATGTCGCGATAGGTGATCTTTGCATTCATTACATTGTTGATATTCTTACGCTGAGCCTGGGAGTACCTTACCTGGATGGGATATTCGTCCTCATCCTCTTTGTACTTGGATGCTTCGTAACCGTATATGGCAGTCCGCAGTTCCATTCCGATCTGCCCAACAGTGATGCCTTCACGGTTTGCCCTTATACGGTCAACTTCAAGAACGATTTCCGGCTTGCTTTCATCAAAATCAGACCTTAGCTTATCGATACCGGGGATCTGGAGTGAATCGAGGTATCCGAGAAAATCCCTGGAAGTACTTATCAGGTCAGTGATGTTATCACTGGTGATCTCAATATTGATGGGCTTCCCGGTGGGTGGTCCCATTTTGTTCTTCTCAACCGAAATCGTGGCTCCGGGGATATTCTGTACATTCTTCCTGATCTGATCCATATAATCAAGAGTCCTGACTCCCTTGCGGTCCTTGCTTTCAACAAAGCCCACAGTGACCTTGCCTTTTTCAGGCGAAATGGAACGGTCGAAGAAACTTTCCCCTGCCCCGAATCCAACATTGGCGATGATGGACTCAACAATGGGATTATCCTTGCCCAATGTTGCAACTACCTTTGATTCGACGATCCGGGTTACCGAGTCGGTTACATTCTGGTCTGTCCCAACCGGCATCTTTATAAAGATATTGATCGTTGCCGGATTGTTATTCGGGAAGAACAACACCTGGGGTTTGAACAAGCCGTAAAGATAAATCGTGAAGAAAAAAAGCACTATTACGCCTGCGAAGAGGTAATATGGATTACGGCCCCTGAGAAAGAACCGGAGCTGCTTTTCATAGAAATTCAGGACGGCAGGCCATAATCTGCTCTGAAACGCGATTATCGCATTTTTAATCCACAAACGGTAAACCAGGTTGAGGATGAGGGCAAATGCAAGCAGGTTCCCCATGAAAAACACACCGGCCAGGTAAAACAAGGCAGCCAGGACTCCCAGGATAATACTGCTGACAAGGAATGGCTTTTTCCTTAACTTGTATTCATTGCCATCATATTCATGTTTCATGAAAGTGACCGCAAATACCGGGTTGATGATATATGCCACAAATAATGAGGCGAACAGTGTCAAAATAAGGGTAACCGGCAGATAATGCATAAATTTCCCTACAATGCCCGGCCAGAATACCAGTGGAAAGAACGGTGCCAGGGTTGTAAGCGTTCCCGACAGGATAGGCAGAAAGACCTCCCCGGCAGCATGTTTCGCCGCCGTTTTTATATCCGGAATAAACCGGTGAATACGGTGGGTGTTTTCTATCACAACGATAGCATCATCGACAATGATACCCAGGGCGAAAATGAACCCGAACATGACGATCATATTCATGGTAAAACCCAGCCCGGGCATCACAAGATAGGCCACAAACATCGATAAGGGAACTGACATGGCAACAAAGAATGCGTTGTTCAGACCCATGAAAAACATGAGAACAAGAGTAACGAGCAGGAAGCCTATAATGATGGTGTTATTAAGCTCCTCCAGTGTGCTGCGTGTAAACCTTGACTGTTCACCGGTAAGTTCGACTTTAAGATCAGGAGGGAAAGAATTCTTTTTGAGGTCACTGATAAAATCCTTGATCTTGTCGGAGGCATTCAGAAGGTTTGCCCCGCTTTTCTTGATCACATTCAGTGTGATCACATTCTTGCCTTCAAAACGGGCAAAACTCTCCTGGTCCTTATATGAATCCTTTATTTCGGCGATATCTTTGATATATACCGTAGCTCCGCTGGACGACTTGAGGATGATGTCATTGATCTCAGCCGGAGATTTGAACTGTCCGGTGACCCTGAGCGTGCGTTTCATCCCGTAGTTGGTGATATTACCTGCCGACACCGTGACGTTTTCAGCGGCGATAGCATTCTGGATATCCCTGAACGATACGCTGGCCGCCTGCATCTTGTACATATCAACATCGACCTGGATCTCCCTGTCAAGCGCCCCTACGATATCCACCCTTGTTATTTCAGGCAGCGTTTCAATCTTGTCCTGGGCTTCTTCGGCATATTTCTTCAGCCTTTGCAGGTCGTAATCACCCGAGAGGTTGATGTTCATGATAGGTATTTCGGAGATGTCAACCTCGGCGATATCAGGGTCCTTCGGCAGGTTGTTCGGAAGGCTTGATTTAGCCTTGTCAACTGCATCCCTGACCCTCTGCTTGGCTTCAGGTACCGGAATGCCGGTCGTGAACTCGACTACGATGGAGGAAAAATCCTGAATGGAATTACTACTGATCTTCTTGACGTTCTGCAGGGATTTTACCTGTTTTTCGATCGGCCGGGTCACAAGGTTCTCCATATCCTCGGGAGAGGTCCCGGGATAGGCTGTGTTAACTATGATGGTTGGGATGACAATTTCGGGGAACTGCTCTTTCGGTATATTCATGTAGGATATCACTCCCAGCATGGTAATAATTATCGTAAGTACATAAATACTCGCCCTGTTGTCGATTGCCCAGCTGGTAGCAAAAAATTCTTTGATTTTTTCAGGTTTCTTCATGGCTTTGCAAATCAGATTATAAGGCAATCAATTGACCGTCATACAAGTCCTTAAACCCTGTTGTAATGATTTTATCCCCTTCATTAAGCCCGTCGATGATTTCGGTAAGCCCGTTATAGGTAATGAAGGTTGTAACTGTACGCTTCCTGGCATAAAACTTCCCATCCTTCTCTTCAACCACGAAAATAAAGTGGCCATCATCACGTCCCGATTGTATGTAATTCTGGGGGACTGTAAGGCTGCCCGGGTTGCTGTAATCCTTGATCCTGACCACTGCAATCATATTGGCCCTGAAAGTTAGTGAGGGTGAAGGGGGAAGCAAGGCTTCGACGATGAACGTGCGGTTGGTGGGATTAATGTATTTGCTCGAAAATGTAACCGTCGCGCTTATCTCGGTATCCAGGTCCGGCAAAAACACCTTTACCGGGTCACCTGATTTGATTTTTGAGGAATAAGCTTCACTTACGTCGGCAATTGCTTTTGCCCTGGAAAAGTTCACAATCCTGAAACAAGGCTGGGTTGAAGCAGGCGATGCCATCTGCCCTACTTTGATCGGGATATCCTCAACCGTGCCGTCGATTGGTGAAACGATCGTCGACATATCGAGCTGGTCCTGCAAGGTATTCATCTTGCGTTCAAGTGATTCTTTCGAATTTTTTGCAGCAAGGTACTGGGCTTCGGAACCGATCTTCTGATCCCAGAGGTTCTTCTGGCGGTTATACATATCGGTCGCATAATCAAGTGCTGTCTGGAGTTCCTTCTTCGATTGTTTCAAAACTTCATTGTCAAGTTCGGCAAGCACCTGACCGGCAGTAACATGGTCCCCCTGTGCGACAAATATCTTAGTAACAACTCCTCCCTGGTTCCTGGGTACAACGCCAATATTTTCATTGCCGTCGATACGACCCTGTACTTCTATAAAATGCTCAAACGGACCCTTTTTCAAAGTCATAGACTTTACAAGCGTTGCGGTTTGGGTTCCCTGTGGATTTATTTCATTTTCAAGCTTCGTTATCTCAGTAGTAAGCTTATCTCTTTGCTTTTTAAGGTCATCCAGCCTGGCTTCTTTGTTCCCTGAATTTCCTCCGCAGGAAACAAGAAAAAGAATCATCCCGCTGATCCAAAGTATCTTCTTCATTTCGTTCAGTTTATTATTTTATTCTTTAAAAGTCGGTTCAATATTAGTAGTGGCAAAGATATTAAATTTCCCTGACTCAAAAACTATTTATAGAGAAATCGTTTCCGGTTCACCTGCAAATTTTCACGGGGCCGGTATACAAAAACCATCAAAACAGCTACACTTGCTAAAAGCAGCTTGATCTCTGCCTTTCCTTGCATTACATTTGCATCAATTACGCTCCGATATGAAAAAACTGGCCTGCCTTCTGATACTTTCACTGATCATTACATCTTCATGCAACAAGAAAACATCTGACACCCCTCAGCAGGGAATGAAAAACCTGAAAGCGCCAAACAGTTTCAGCTGGAGCACTTCAGAAAACATACAATTCAGGCTTCATAATATTCCTTCCGGGGTCCTTAGGATTTCCTCAGGAGATGAAAGCATGCTGCTGCTTAAGATGTTCTTTGCATCCAGTACAAACGAATACATCGTTTCTGTTGCAGTTCCCACTTATGAGACACAGGTAATGATCAATTCGATACAGGTTCCGCTTGGAAGACCATTAACCGATTTCACATTTCCTTCGGTAAAAAGCGTTTCAGTCAATTATTCCATGAATTTCAACGGGACGACCGACTGGATCAAGATGCCCAATTCGGCCGGACTTTCTTTCCCGAATAAATGTTCTTTTGAAGCATGGGTAAAACCAACCCGTCAGCAGTCAGTAAAAATCTTGCAGAAAGGCGACTGGGATGGTTGCGGTTTGGGACAGGACGTTTACAAAGGATTCCAGGTGAGCATATACCTTGGAAATTTCACCAGTGCCATGATCAATTGGGGTGCGGGCCAGCCGACACTTAACACCTGGTACCATCTTGCAGGAGTGTATGACGGCACAACACTTTTCCTTTACGTGAACGGTATACTTAAAAATTCAGCCCCTGTAAGTTCAGTCCTTGTGAACAACGGCAGGACCATTTCAATAGGATCGGATAACGGAGGGCAAAAATTCTTCCAGGGCCTGATTGACGAAGTAAGTATATGGACGACTGCCTTAAGTGCCCAGCAGGTGACGACCAGCATGTCGGTTCCATGGACCGGCAATGAGACCGGGATCAAAGCGCTATGGCATTTCAACGAAGGAAGCGGAACAACAGCATATGATGCGTCCTCAGACCATTACGACGGCACCATTACGGGAGCTGTTTTCAATACTGATGTAAGTTATTCACTCAACAGCGATACAGATGGTGACGGGGTTCCAAACAGCTATGATGATTACCCCAATGATCCTCTAAGAGCCTTCAATAATTTTTTTCCGGCGACCACTGACGGAAGCCTTGCCTTTGAGGATCTCTGGCCCAACCAGGGGGATTATGATTTCAACGACCTGGTGGTGAACTACCGTTTCAACACTATCACCAATGCCCAGAACAAGGTAGTCGAATGTGACGGAGTGTTTACCCTGAGAGCCGTTGGAGCTTCTTTCCCAAGCGGTTTCGGGTTTCAGCTTACGGGTAGCAACATCCCCTCATCCGCAATAAGTGCTGCAGGATATACACTTTTTGATAATTATATCAGCCTGGATCCGAACGGCCTGGAATCGGGGCAGAACAAACCGACAGTAATTGTAACTGACGATGACTTTAAATCGTTTGGCACTACTTCTGGGATGATAAATACCTTGCCCGGCCTGCCTTATGTGCAACCGGTTGTCGTCAACCTGACAATGACCTTCAGTCCTAACCTTTATTCGATTGCAGATCTGAACATTGCAGGCTTTAATCCATTCATTATCTTAAACGGGGACCGGGGAAAAGAGGTACACCTTCCTGACCAGGCTCCTACTGCGCTTGCGAATGCTGCATATTTTGGAACCGGAAACGATTCCAGCATCCCGGGACAGGGAAGGTATTATAAAACCTCAAACAATCTCCCCTGGGCTATCAGCATTTATGAAAACTTTGATTATGCTGTGGAATCTGCGGATATTCTTACAGCTTATCTGCGGATGGCAGAGTGGGCTACATCGGGCGGATCATTATATCCCGACTGGTACAAAAATCTTCCCGGCTACAGGAATCAGGCGAAGATTTACCAGCACTGATCAGCGGGCCTCAACTTAAACTTTTTACCCAAAAAAAGTTTCCCGGATTTTATTTTAATACCTTTGTATGTATGAACGACAAAGTACAGGGTATTTTAAGCCATGTGAGCAAACTATACCACCGTTACGGCATCAAAAGTGTAACAATGGATGATGTTGCTCACCATCTCTGCATTTCAAAAAAAACCTTATACGAATATTTTCAGGATAAAAAGGATCTTGTAACCAAGGTTCTTGATGCAGAGCATTCAGGCAATTGCATGGTTTTTGAAGAAATCATGAAGAGAAAACTTAATGCGATTGAAGAATTGTTTGAGATGTATAAGTCGATAAAAAAGATGATCCAGGATTACAATCAGTCTATGGATTATGATATCCGGAAGTACTATCCTGACCTGTACACCAGGGTAAGGGAAGCCAGGCGATCGGCGATGGTTGGAAACAGCCTGATCAATATGAAAAAGGGTAAAAAGGAAGGCCTTTACAGGAAGGACCTGAATGAGGATATCCTTGCCCGGCTTCATATGTTCAGGATAGAGAATCTTGCCGACAATGAGCTTTTTTCAACTGATGAACTGAATTCCTTTGAGGTTTTTCACGAATTGTTTGTGTATCATCTCCAGGGAATTATGAGCAGCAAGGGGAGGGATTTTTTCGAGAAGAATTTCGGTAAATTCCGTGAGGCACTTGACTGATATGGTAATGTTAAACCAATAGATAAATAGAGATTCAGGCAACCCTGTGAAATAAGGTTTGTCTTCAAATTAGTCCTGTTAATGGTCATCGATGAACACATAGTGAAGGACTGTATTGCCGGCAAGCGCAAGGCGCAACGAACTTTGTTCGAAACATTCGCCCCTGCAATGCTTTGCGTTTGCATGCGGTACTGCAGAGACCGGGATGAAGCTGAAGACATTTTACAGGAGGCTTTCATCAAGGTTTTTCAGAACATTCACTCCTTCCGTGGCGAAGGTTCTCTGGCCGGCTGGATTAAACGGGTTGTAGTCAACCATGCAATCAATTATATTAATAAAAGGAACAAGATTGCAAGGCATGAAAAGATTGATGAGATCAGGGAAACTGAAATTCTGAACATAAATGAAACCATTGAGTTCCCCGATGAGTATAACCCGGCATTGTTGTTGAAGCTGATACAGGAACTGCCTATTGGTTACCGTACGGTTTTCAACCTGCATGTTTTCGAGGATTACGGGCATAAGGAGATTGCAGAAACTCTGGGAATATCGGAAAACACATCAAAAACGCAACTCTTTAAAGCCAGAAGATGGCTTAAAAACAAAATTGAAGAAACGAGATTGAAAAAGAATTTGTAGAATTTATGACTGAACCTTCAAATCTGAATTCCGGTCCCGGAAAAGATCTTGACAACCTGTTCAGGGAAGCCATTGGAAAGCAGGAGTTTACTCCTTCTCCCCGTGTATGGAGGGCCCTGAACTGGAAGTTGCTGATCAGGGAATTGATGCATTTCAATTTCACTAATGTGCCCCCGCTTGCGCTCCTTTCAGCATCCGGAGGACTGATCATTCTCGCATCTCTGACTTATTGGGCGCTGCGCACGGAGGCTCCTTACGAAGCTGCACTGATTGCCAATCCAACCTCTGCCTTTAACAAAGAGGCAGCCATCTCTGTTCCAGTCGAACAGGCTGTTAAATCACAACCCGGGCTTGTTGCCTCAACACCATCAACTCCTGCCTTAAGGGAAAACAAATCTTTTGTCAGCCCCGACAGGAAGCCCTCAACCGATACAAAATCCACCCTCCTGGCATATAATAATAAACCAGCGATAACGCCTGCCGTATCTGAACCTTCCCCGGTCATAACCTCAAAGGAAGAAATAAATTCCCAAATGACTGTTACCGATGCATCTGTGCATTTTATAACTCCCATTGATTTTTCAAACTTTGAGATTTTACCTTCTGATGATACCATAAGTTTCATTCGTTCGGGAGAAGTATTTAAATATGTAAGAGAAACACCCCAGGCATCATCCTTCTTCTCGGTCAATGCCGGCATCGCCCCTGAAATGGCGTTATACCATTCAAATGGCTCAACAACAAGAGATTACAATTACTGGTTAAATGCCGGGGTAGGCTACCATTTTTCAAGGTTCTCTGTCAGGACCGGTATTGGCATCGGTTACACCTATGATGAAGGTGTGTACAAAGTTCACTACGAAAGTAATGACAGCGTAAGTTATTTCAGGGAAGTGATCGGGTATTACACCGATCCGGCAAATCCTTCAAATATCATTTACATCACAAAAAATCATACCATTTACGACAGTGTGACGCATATAGCCGATGACAGAACCCGTAACCGGTATACTTATATTCAGATCCCCGTTCTGCTTGGCTACACTGTGCTGGAAACTCCCCGGTTCTCGCTTGGTTTTGAAGCCGGTCCCGCTCTGACAATACTCATCAATGAGAAAAAAGCAGAGCCTGAGATAAACATACCGAACGGAAGGCTTATCCTGCTGCAGGACAATACTCCTCCACGACTGTCGACCAACTGGCAACTCTGGGTGAAACTGAATATCGGTTACCAGATAACCAAAAACTGGGGTTTGATGATCAATCCTTATTATAAATATTACCTGACATCACCCAACCAGTCCGGAGAAAACGGCAAACGAACTTCCCAGGCATTCGGGCTGGATATAGGGATTCAGTATTTGTTCGGAAAAAAAGCTCAGAAGAAATGAGAATACCTCAAGGATACCTTTTACTGATCATATCGATATTCCTTTTATCTACCTATTCTCACAGGCTGAACGGAAATCCGTTTAAGGATGACCGGCAACAGGCGATAAATCTCATTGTGAGCGGGAAGATACTCAACGATTCTTCCGGCCAGCCCGTCTCAAACCATAGTGTAATGGTAAAGGTACCATACATCGGCTATAGTTCGACCGTGTATACCGATACAAGCGGCAACTATTCCGACACTATTCACGAACTTCCCGGACTTGGCGATACCTTATGGGTTAGCACTTTCGATTGCCATAATGTTATTCATATTCAGGCACAGCCCATAGCGTCATACAGCCTGGTCATTAACTTTTTCATCTGTGAAAAGTTCAGTCCCAGCTGTATTGCTGAATTCATTACCGAGATCGACTCTTCATCGGTTATACCCAATAAATACAGGTTCATTGACCTTTCTACCGGTAACCCGGACAGATGGATATGGAATTTCGGCGACGGTACTTCCTCAGCCGAAAGAAACCCAAGCCATATCTACAATGTTTCAGGGCATTTTCAGGTTTGTCTCACTGTGAGCCGGGAACAGATATCTTCACCCTGCTCAGATTCCTCCTGTACTTATATCAGCACTCCAAAGTATTACAGCATTGGAGGCCATATTTTTGCAGGTGACAAGCCCATCAACAACCCTGTAAGTACCAGCGACACAGGCATCGCCTATCTGTATAAACTTCACAACAACCATGTGATCCCTTTCGACACCTTGACATTCACTTACCTGGGGTATTATTCATTTCCCCATCTGCTGTCGGGTGATTATCTTGTGAAAGTTTTGCTTACACCCAATTCGGCAAATAGCAGGAAATACGTTCCTACATATTATATTGAGAGTCTGTTCTGGCAGCAGTCAAGGCTGTTAAGTGTTGCAGACTCCAGCATTTTCAATTTCGATATTCCTCTCAATCCCGGCAATGACAGCCTCGCCGGCGCGGGCAGGATTTCAGGTAAAGTTGAAAGGCATACCCAGACTTCAGGGATGTTTACAATCTTCCGTTCTGAAGTTCTGCTGTTTGATTCCCTGAAACACATGCTCACTTACACCTTGAGTGACGCTTCAGGCAACTTCAGTTTTCAAGGTCTGCCATATGGGGAGTACCAGCTTTTTGTTGAATCGACCGGGAAATTCTCAAAATTCACCAAGGTCAGTCTCAATGCACAGTCGCCGGTTGCCGACACCCTTGTGCTCGACATTTACGATCATAATATAACCGCGGTTCCTGAAATTTCCAATTCAGGTGATGTTGTTGCCGGATTGCCCTTTCCCAACCCTTCGACGGGTTTGATTAACATACCACTCAGGGCACCGAAGCCCCTGATTATAAAAACATCTGTATATTCAATGCAATCAGCGTTGTTGCTCGAAACCGTTTTAAGTGCGGGGCCGGGCCTTAGCATGCTTAACACCGATCTTTCTTCACTTCCTGACGGAATTTACATAATTATCATGAGAACGGCCGAAGGAACAGTAATCTGCAGGAATAAGATCATCAGATCGCATTAAACCAGGATTTTTTTTACCTTCGTCAGGATATTTTATCCTCTTACCTGTTTACAATGACTATCCCGGCCGAGGTTTTTGACCAGTGTTTGCATGACGAACCACGCGGCCAGGAAGCGTTTTACAAGGCATACGCACCGCGGATGTTCGGGGTCTGCCTTCGTTATGCCGCAAGCCGCGCCGAGGCTGAAGATATGCTGCAGGAAGGATTCATCAGGATATTCCGGAATCTTGGCAGCCTGCAGTCACTCGATTCAATAGACGGCTGGGTACACCGGATCATGGTTAATACTGCCATCAATTATTACAATAAGCAGCTGAAGTTCCAGAATGAAGTCCAGATTCGAAATGAAACCCCTGATGCAACTATTCCTGAAGATGCACTGTCAAAACTATCATACAAGGAGCTAATGAAGATACTTCAGGGGCTTCCATTAGGTTACAGAACTGTTTTTAACATGTATGTTATTGATGGTTACACACATAAAGAAATAGGCGAGGTGCTTGGAATATCTGAAAACACGTCCAAATCCCAATTGTGGAGGGCGAAATCGTCAATGAGGAATATTTTAAGAAGAATATTATAAAGGCATGCAGGAAAAAGATTCCATAGAAGAATACTACCGGAAAGCATTTTCGGAATTCCAGCCGGAGCCTCCCCAGGGTACATGGGAAAGGATAAGGTGTGAATTGCATCCTGAGAAAGAAAAGAAAAGTGGTTTATCAGGGCTCAGGACAATCCTGGGCCAGTTCGTCCGCTCCCGTCATCTTTACCCTGTTATGGCCTCGGCCGCAATGGTGCTTTTGCTGATGATGATCTGGTTTTCCTATTCTAACAAACATTTTATCCGTGGCCATGCCTATGCTGGGGAATCGAGGCTTTGCCGGGGGACGGCGTTCCTGTTTAAAGTATATGATAAAGAAAAACCATTCGACACTGTAAAACTGATCCAGGCGGTTCCTGTGGATGCAAAGGGGTTTTTCCAGTTCAGCGACCTTGACCATGGCAATTACCTGATACGCATCAATCCTGTTGCAGGGTCAGAAGCAATGAGAAGTTATATTCCTGCCTTTTTCGACCAGGATTCGGCATATGCCGAGGCTAACCTGGTCAGGATAGAAAAAGATGATCCCACCATCGATATTCGCCTGATTCCCAGGTAGCTCTTTTCTGCTGTATTATTCTATTTGGTCCGAGGCATACCATTCGGCAAAGGAAGAGGATGTTTCTCGCAAAACAAGATGGTGGAGCAATATCCCTGCAGGAAGCAGATTTTTTATCCGCTCAGCGAAATCCAGAATAATATTTTCGCTGGTTGGCTGATAATCAACGTACAATACATTTGTAAATGGCTCACCGGCCGGAACAATTCCCTGGTGCTTCATCGAAGAGTGAAGTATCAGTGCATGGTCGAAGCTGTCGATGATTTCCGATTTGATAAGATGTTTGAGATCTCCGAAATCCATCAGCATCCCGTATTTAGGGGATAACGAATCGGAAGTGGGTGAACCGGTCACGGTCACTGCAAGTTCATAGGAATGTCCGTGTACATTCCTGCACGGCCCGTCATATCCTTTAAGAGCGTGTGCAGCTTCAAAACCGAATTCCTTTGTAATTCTTATGATCGACATTCCATTGAAGTTTAGAGATTTATAAAACGGATAAGTGCTGAAGTAAGATCCGCAGTCCGATACCGATAAGCACAATCCCACCGAGGATCTCAGCCCATCGGGGCGAAATATGTATTGATTTTTTACCAACCCAGGCGCCGGCAACTGAGTTAATAAAGGTCACCAGGCCAATAGTAACAATGGCAAGAAGGATGTTAACCTTAATAAACCCGAAACTTATTCCTGTCATCAGGGCATCAATACTGGTAGCAAAGGAAAGGGTCAGTAAAATCTTCCATTGCCTGATATCAAAGCTGCGCTTTTCACTTTCATCCTTGAAAGATTCAACAATCATTCTCAACCCGATAAATGAAAGTATACCAAAAGCAATCCAATGATCGAATGCAGCGAGATAATTTTTTGCAGCGTTTCCGGCGAGCCAGCCAAGGAGAGGCATAACTGCCTGGAATAATGCAAAAAAGAAAGCGAATTTCAGAACATCGTTCTTCTTAAGCTTTTTCTGGGCTCCGAAGCTCAGGGCAACAGCAAAGCAATCCATTGAAAGACCGATTGCGATAAGAAGAAGTTCGAAAAAACCCATGTTAGTGATTTACGAGTGACGAGTGACGAGTGACGAGTGACGAATTACGAATTACGAATTACGAATTACGAATAAGAATGGCTTCGTAGCACCTTGCCATTGCTGCGAACCAACAACCAATCCCCAATCCCCAATCCCCAATCCCCAATCCCTAATCCCCAATCCCCAATCAAACCAGTGCGACAATTTTTTCAAGCCATTCGGCATCAGCTTCATCAAATGAGTTCAACGATTTGCTGTCGACATCAAGCACCCCGATGATCCTGCCTGAGCGGTTTTTCAAGGGAACAACAATTTCAGAAGCTGAGGCTGAATCGCAGGCGATATGGCCCGGGAATTTATGGACATCGGGCACAATCACCGTTGTTTTAGTATCTATTCCGGCCCAGCACACGCCGGTATGACTTTTCAGTACCTGGCAGGCAAGGGGACCCTGGTAAGTTTTCACAGTAAGTTCCCCTTTGACCAGCTGATAAAATCCAGTCCAGTAAAAATATTCCATTTTATTATGCAGCACGGCAACTATGGTTGCCATCCTGGCCTGGGGATCGGGCGTTTTAGTCAGAAGGTCGCTGAGCTGATCATAAAGCCTGCTGTACCTGGCCCTTTTTCTTGCCCGATCCATATTCTCAGATCTTTTCAAGCTCAACAGTAAAATGTCTCATAATCGGCGCTTCCCTGACGATCCGGAATCCGTTCTTAATGTTCATCCGCTTGTCCCAGATGATCTTCAGTCCGGCTGCAACCACATCCATATGGTTATTGGTATACACCCTTCGGGGGATGGCGAGCCGCATAAGCTCCAGTTCGGGGAACCTGTTTTCGCGGGTTACCGGATCACGGTCGGCCAGCAGGGCTCCTATTTCGACACCTCTCACACCTGCTTCAATGTAAAGGTTTACAGCCAGGGTCTGGGCTACAAATTCTTCTTTCCGTACCTGTGGAAGAAAGCGTTTTGCATCAACAAAAATGGCATGCCCTCCAATCGGCTGCTGGATAGGGATACCGTATTCCAGAAGTTGATTTCCAAGATATTCAACCTGCCTTATCCTTGTGTCGAGGTAATCGAATTCTGTTGATTCATAAAGTCCCTGGGCAATCGCATTCAGGTCGCGGCCTGCCAATCCGCCATAAGTAAGATACCCTTCATACACGATTTCGAAGACACTGGCGCTTTTGTAGAGCTCTTTATCCCTCATTGCGATAAAACCTCCGATGTTCACGATGGCATCCTTTTTTGCGCTCATTGTGATTGCATCAGCATAGGAGAACATCTCCCTTACAATTTCCTTAATGCTCTTATTCTCGCATCCTTCCTCCCGGAGTTTGATAAAATAAGCGTTCTCGGCAAACCTTGCCGAGTCCATGACAATTTTCTTCCCGTACTTGTCGGCAAGCTGCTTCACTTCCTTCATGTTGGCCAGTGAAACCGGTTGCCCGCCCGAAGAGTTGCAGGTAATAGTGAGGATGATAAAAGGCACTTTGTTCCCGTTATCCTTAAGGACTTTTTCAAGTTTTGCAAGGTCAACATTACCCTTGAAAGGATGGATCAGGGTTGTGTCGAAAGCCTCGTCGATAGTACAATCGACAGCTTTTGCCTTACGGATTTCGATATGGCCCTTTGTTGTATCAAAATGAGAATTACCAGGTATAAAATCGCCCTCCTTCACAAGGACAGAAAACAGCACATTTTCAGCAGCTCTTCCCTGGTGTGTCGGCAGGACGTATTCAAAGCCTGTGATCTCGTTTATAGCATGTTTAAATTTATGGAAGGACGAGGCCCCTGCATAACTTTCATCTCCAAGCATCATCTCACTCCATTGCCTGTCACTCATTGCTCCTGTTCCGGAGTCGGTAAGAAGGTCAATGAAAACATGTTCGCTTCTCAGGTTGAAGAGGTTGTAGTTTGCATCTTTGATCCATTGTACGCGTTCAGCTCTTGTGCTTCGGCGGATGGGTTCAACCATCTTGATCCTGTAGGATTCGGCAAAAGGTAATTCCATAGGTGAAAGGTTTGTTGCTGGTAGCAAAGGTAGAGAGTTTTTTGTTGATTTTTTTGGGAAAGTTTGCCCAAATCCTAAAAATGCCGTAGGTTTGCTATGCTGGAAAACCCTTAAGGAACATAACAATACAAAATAAATCTATAGGAGGAAACAAACTATGACTACCCAAACTGAAGCCCCAAAGGGCGTACTCACAAAACTAAGCGAACTTCAGGAATTAGCAAAGAAGTCAGGAAAGAAAAGGCTTGCTGTAGCCGTTGCCCAGGACGAGCATTGCCTTGAGGCGATATGTGCCGTTGACAGGATGGGCCTCGTTGAAGCCATATTGATCGGCAACGAGAAAAAGATCAAAGACCTCGCTGCGAAGCTTGGCCTTGATGTAAGCAAGATGAAGATTATCAACGAAGAGGTTGATGCTGTCGCTGTGAAAACGGCAGTTAAGATGGTCAGGGAAAAGCAGGCCGACATCCTGATGAAGGGGAATGTCCCTACAGCGATTTTTCTGAAAGGCGTGCTTGACAAGGAAGTTGGTTTACGCAAGGGCGATGTTTTGAATCATTTTGCCTTGTTTGAAATCCCGACATACCACAAACTTCTGGGCCTCAGTGATGCGGCGATGATCCTTGCCCCGGATTTGAAAACCAAGATCGCCATTGTCAATAACTCAGTCAGTTTCATGAACAAGCTTGGCTACGCCAAACCCAAAGTAGCCGTTCTTGCGGCAGTTGAGGTAGTGAACGAGGCCATGCCTGCAACAATGGATGCCGCCCTCCTGGCCAAGATGAACCAGCGCGGACAGATAAAAAACTGTATTATTGACGGCCCTCTTGCTTATGACAATGCCGTGAGCATGGAAAGTGCCAAGCACAAAGGAATTGTCAGTGACGTCGCCGGTGATGCAGACCTCCTGATCGCACCCCAGATTGAAGCCGGGAACCTGCTTTACAAATCGTTTGGCTTTTCGGCCAATGCGAAGCTGGCCGCCTGTGTTCTCGGTGCAGCCGCCCCCATTGTATTAACATCCCGTTCTGATACCGAAGAATCCAAGCAGCTTTCAATCATTATGGCAGCCGCTGTAAACTGATTTCTTGCGGATACTTTCACCCCGGACCTGGTAACGCCTTAAACTAATTTAAAAGCCGATCCAATGGGCAGTAAACTGTTCACGATAAAGCCTATACAGGAACTTCTTGATGAAGCTTCCGACAACAAGCAAGGGTTCAAAAAAGCCCTGACAGCAACGAACCTGACGACCCTGGGTATAGGCGGTATTATCGGTGCCGGTATTTTCGTTCTGACCGGCCAGGCTGCTGCCCAGTATGCCGGTCCGGCCATCGTAATATCGTTCATCATTTCAGGTATTGCCTGTGCTTTTGCCGGACTTTGCTACGCAGAATTCGCTGCGATGATCCCTATTTCGGGAAGTGCATACACCTACGCCTATACAACATTGGGAGAGTTCCTTGCATGGATTATCGGATGGGACCTTATCCTTGAGTACCTTTTTGCGGCCTCCACAGTTTCGGTAGGCTGGTCGGGATATTTTGTCAGTTTTCTGAAGGACCTGGGCATTCACCTGCCGGTACAGTTTACCCAGGCCTCAGGCACATACCTGGTCAACCTTCCTGAAACGACCGGCTGGGTAGCGAAAACCCAGGAGATGGCCACCAGCCTTGCCGCCAAAGGAATAGACATAAACACCCTCCCCCATGTACATGCCATTATGAACGTGCCAGCCATGTTCATCATAGCCGTCCTCACTCTTCTTCTTATCATCGGCATCAAGGAATCTGCCAGTTTCAACAATGTTATGGTCATCACCAAAGTAGGGGTGATCATAGTGTTCGTGGTGATCGGGTTCTTTTTTGTAAAAAGCGTTAACTGGACACCTTTCATACCACCCAACACAGGAGAATGGGGGCATTTCGGCTGGTCGGGAATATTCAGGGCGGCAGGGGTGATTTTTTTCGCTTATATAGGGTTTGACGCGGTCTCCACTGCGGCACAGGAGGCAAAAAATCCGCAGAAACATATGCCTATTGGCATTATGGGGTCACTCGGCATCTCAACAATCCTTTACATCCTGGTAGCCATCGTCCTTACAGGTATCCTCGCTTATCCGCATCTTCTCGTACCTGATCCGGTTGCCGTTGGGGTAGATTCCATGGGAGACAAAATGTTCTGGTTACGTCCGATCATCAAGATCGCAGCGCTTGCCGGGCTCAGTTCGGTTGTGCTGGTGATGCTGCTGGGCCAGCCAAGGATCTTTTATACCATGGCCAAGGACGGACTTCTTCCGCAGGTATTTTCAAAGGTTCACAAAAAATTCAAGACCCCTTACATCAGCTCGCTGGTCACAGGTTTTTTTGCGATCGTTTTAGCAGGCATACTCCCGATCAGTATTTTAGGCGAGCTGGTGTCGATAGGCACATTACTCGCATTTACCATCGTTTGCATCAGCATTATTTTCCTCAGGAAAAAACGGCCCGATATTCCAAGGCCATTCCGCACACCCTGGGTTCCTTATATTCCGATACTGGGAGCATTATTCTGTATCGGGCAGATGGCTTCTCTCCCTGTCGACACATGGCTGCGTCTCCTGATCTGGATGTACCTCGGTTTCCTGATCTACTTTATTTACAGCATCCGCCGCAGCGTTATCGGTCTCCGCACCGGAAGATATCTCTTCCGCACCAGGGATGGGGCAATGCTTGCCGGCGTCTATGCCGGGTATGCCAGGTTGTTCAGTGTAAATCCGATGCTGGTGAGGTTTTTTGCGAGCCTGTTTCTCCTGATCCTGCCCTATTCGCTTCTTTGGGTACTTTATCCGCAGATGATACTATTAAGAATTACCATTGCTGCCGGGTTATTTACAATACCTTATTTTATCGCATGGTCGGTGTTCAAAACCAAAAACGCGTAAACCGGAACAAAAAATTTAAACTATGGAAATGGACAATGTCCGGGTAATTGCTATCAACCCGGGATCAACTTCAACTAAAATCGCAGTTTTTCAGAACGACAAAGCTGTCTTCCTGAAAACCATCAAGCATACTTCAGAGGACCTGGCGCCTTATCCGAAGATCGCCGACCAGTTCCAGTTTCGTAAGAACATCATCCTGCAGCAGCTATCCGATGCCGGCATCAATCTTGAGCAGGTCAAGGCAGTTGTTGGCCGGGGTGGCGTTCTCAAGCCCATCCCTTCCGGTGTTTATGAGGTCAATGATACAATGATCCATGACCTGATCCATGCCGAAACCGAGCATGCCAGCAACCTCGGCGGACTCATCGCCAATGACCTGATAAAGAACCTTCCCGGAGCAAAAGCATATATTGCCGATCCCGTGGTTGTTGATGAACTCGAGCCCCTGGCCAGGTTTGCCGGTCATCCCCTGTTCAAACGGATTTCGATCTTTCATGCTCTTAACCAGAAGGCCATAGCAAGAGAATATGCACGAGCCGTGCAGAAAAAGTATGAAGAGATCAACCTTATCGTTGCACATCTCGGAGGCGGCATCACAGTAGGCGCTCATAAAAAAGGCAAGGTCATCGACGTGAACCAGGGAGTTGACGGCGAAGGCCCTTTCAGCCCCGAGCGCAGCGGCACACTTCCGGTGAACCAGATCATCAAAATGTGTTTCAGCGGGGAATATGACATCAAGCAGATCAAAAAAATGGTCACAGGTGAAGGCGGACTTGTTGCTTACCTTGGCACCAACAATGCGGCCGATGTGGAGCAGAGGGTAAAAGACGGGGACGAGAATGCAAAACTCGTTTACCAGGCAATGGCCTACCAGATCGCGAAGATGATTGGCGAAATGTACACCGTGCTGAAATGCGAATGTGATGCAATCCTGATTACAGGAGGCGTTGCCTACGATAAAATGTTCGTAAGCTGGATACAGGAAAGAGTATACAAACTTGCCCCTGTGCAGATCTATCCCGGGGAAGATGAAATGCGCGCCCTGGCCCAGAACGGCATCATGGTTCTTAAAGGCGATATCACACCAACACTTTATATCTGAAAACACAAAGCATGAAACGCTTATTCAGTATCCTTACAGGCCTGGTCTTACCGGGCCTTATTTTTGCCCAGGTGAAACTAATGACCATGGAAGAGGCAACCCTTGGCAGGGGGCTTACCGCAAAGAATTTATCACAGCTGCAGTGGAACGGGGATGAGAGCACCTGGCTGTATGTGGCAAAAAACTACCTGCTGAAAGGAAATCCCGCAAATTCATCCCGCGACACCCTTCTCAGCCTGGCACAGCTTAACAAAAAGCTGAAAGATCAGAAAGAAGACAGCCTTTCGGCCATTCCCGCGCTAACAGCTTATAAAACCAATGAGATCAGTTTTACTTCAAAAGGAAAATTATTCAGTTACAGCCTTGCGGATGGCATCCTGAAAAAACTCAATTACTGGCCCGATTCGGCGCAAAATACCGACATTTCACCAGGAACCAGTTTCGTTGCTTACACTATAAAGAATGATCTTTTCGTAAGCGTAAACGGAAAAGAAATAAAGGTTGAAACATCTCCCAATCCTGATTTCTCCTATGGTTCGAACAGGGTTCACCGCAATGAGTTCGGGATCTCAAAAGGAACCTTCTGGTCGCCCGCAGGCGACAGGCTGGCGTATTACTATATGAATGAAAGCCAGGTTGCCACGTATCCAATCGTTGATATCGTTGATCCGATAGCAGTTTTAGATGGTACAAAGTATCCCATGGCAGGGCAGAAAAGCCATAGCGTGAACATTCATGTTTTTTCGGTTGAAAAAAACACCCATGTGGCGCTTGAAACCGGGGCTGACACATCAAAGTATCTTACCAATGTGACCTGGAGCCCCGATGGTAAACTCATCTACATCGCGGTTCTCAACCGCGGACAGGACAGCATGTGGATGAAGACTTATGATGCCCTTACCGGTAAGTACCTGAAAACCCTGTTCACCGAGTTTGATTCCAAGTATGTCGAGCCTGAAACCGGGCCCATTTTCATTCAGAACGACCCTGCCCGTTTCCTCTGGAGGAGCAGGCGCGACGGCTACCTGCATTATTACCTGTATGAAGCCTCCGGTAAACTCATCAGGCAGGTTACCAACGGGGCCTGGGAGGTTGGCGATTTCATTGGCACAGACCCGAAAGGTGAAACGATTTTCTTTATGTGCAACAAGGGCAACCCCATCGGGAGATCCCTGTGTTCAGTTGAACTTTCAACAGGCAGGATAAACGGGATAACCTCATCCGCCGGCAGCCATACTTCAAAACTCAGTAAGGACGGGCTATTCATCCTTGATTCGTATTCCACACCTTCTGTTGCAAGGAAAGTGGAGCTTCTCGACTTCAAAGGGAAGGTGATACAGGAATTGCTTACCGATGCAAATCCGCTTAAAGATTACAAGATCGGGAGAATGAGCATTTTTACGATCAGGAACAATCAGAACACCGACCTTTACTGCAGGCTGATCAAACCCGTTGATTTCGATTCAGCAAAGCGGTATCCCGTGATCATTTATGTTTATGGCGGTCCGCATTCCCAGATGATAAGCGATTCATGGCTTGGTGGGGCAGGATTGTTCCTGAATTACCTTGCCGAAAGGGGGTATGTTGTGTTCACCCTGGATAACCGGGGGACAAACAACCGTGGCAAGGAGTTTGAGCAGGCTGTTTTCAGGCATCTCGGGGATGCCGAGGTTGAAGACCAGATGTGCGGGGTTAAATACCTGAAGTCACTTCCCTGGGTTGACAGCAGCCGGATAGGCATCAATGGATGGTCATATGGCGGTTTTATGACGATTTCCATGATGGTGAGAAACCCAGGGGTTTTCAAGGTCGGGGTTTGCGGCGGACCGGTGATTGACTGGAAATATTACGAGGTGATGTATGGAGAACGTTACATGGACACTCCTGAATCCAATCCTGAGGGGTATAAGAATGCGTCACTTATCAAAGATGTGAAAAATCTCACAGGCAAGCTACTGATCATACAGGGCTACCAGGATGGCACTGTAGTTCCCCAGAACGGACTCTCGTTTATAAAGAAATGTGTAGATGAAGGCAAGCAGGTTGATTATTTTACCTATCCGGGGCATGAGCACAATGTCAGAGGCAAAGACAGGGTGCACCTGAATGTGAAGATGTATGAGTATTTCAAGGATTACCTTTAAAGAAATGGAGAAATGGTGAAATGGTGAAATGGTGAAATGGCGAAATGGTGAACATCCCGCTTGACACGATACATCGCCCAACACTGCTCCTTAACGAGGCGGTATGCAGGGAGAATATCCGGCTGATGAAGGAGAAAGCCGACAAGCTTGGGTTGAAGTTCAGGCCGCATTTCAAGACCCATCAATCAAAACTAATCGGAGCCTGGTTTCGGGAAGCCGGGGTGAAAGCAATTACCGTTTCTTCAGTTTCAATGGCAAGGTATTTCAATGATGACAGCTGGGATGATATAACCATTGCATTTCCTTTAAACATCCGTGAATCTGACGATATCATTGCTTTATCGGGGAAGGCCCGCCTTAATATCCTGCTAACCATGGCTGCGCCACTGGAGGTTTTCTGTAAGCAACTAGGGAGCCACGGCAATGAAATAGGCGTATTTATAAAAATCGACACGGGGTACAACAGAACAGGCTTGAGGCCCGACGATATAGGAGAAATTGAGAAGATCATCAACACCTGCCGTAAAAGCGCTTCATTAACATTTAAAGGATTTCTCACACATACCGGCCATACTTACAATGCCAGGGGCAGGAATGAGATCGAGATGATCAGCGCCGAAGCGTTTCGTTTACTTGGTTCATTGCGGAAGGGTTTTGACAGCGGCCCTGACCCGTTGATGCTTTCGATGGGCGACACACCGGCCTGCAGTTTGCTCGATAAATTTGAAGGGATCGATGAGATCAGGCCGGGTAACTTCGTTTTTTATGATGTAATGCAAACTGTTATAGGAAGTTGTGGCCCTGAACGTATTGCAGTCTGCCTGGCTTGTCCGGTCGTGTCGAAGAATGCTTCAAGGAAAGAAGTCGTGATTTACGGCGGCGCAGTCCACCTTTCCAAAGAATCAGTATTTTACAAGGGAAAGACTATTTTCGGACTTGTAACAAGTCTTACAAATAGCGGATGGTCAGAACCTTATGAAAATTGTTACCTGAGTTCAGCTTCCCAGGAACACGGGGTTGTCAAAGTGAGTGATGAATTATACAATACTATACATACAGGGGATTTACTGGGGGTCCTCCCCGTACATTCATGCCTGACTGCCCAGTGCATGGGTAATTACCTGATCAACGGCACGATCGCCGACTTTCACATGTAACTATCTCTGATTCAATTCCTTGGAATTTCGTCGATTAATTTCCGGCTTTCATCGTGATTTAACGGAAATTTATCGATTTTTTAATTTACACAGTCTAAATAAGCCTTATCTTTGCAGTATAAATTATTAATATTCAATCATTTGTTAAACTATTGTTAAAATAACCCACTTGAATACAAACACTGTAACATTACCCATAGTACCACGTCTTATTACCGAATCAAGATTAGAAGAACAAAAAACCAAACCAACCAAAACACAGAAAATAATGAAAACAACATTCTATATAATTGCAACTCTTTTCGGATTACAGTCAAACTTTCTTTTTGCCAACGGCACTTCGGCCCAGACAATTTTTGCCGAAGTGTTGAAGTATCCCGCAATAGAACTCTCGCATATTGCAACGGAGGCCGCGTCAATCAGCATGGCAGATCTGAAGGTACTTGCTCCTGTAGCTCCGGTTGAAGCAGATTTCAGCGACAATGACATTGCGCCTGCCAGCGTTCCAGCGAGCAGTTCACTTGCACCGGTAACACCGAAGGAAGCAAGCTTTGATGATTCAGATATCATCGACATGGAATCGCTCATTCTCGAGCTTGCGCCCACAACACCATCGGAAGCTGACTTCCTGGATACCGACACAGTTATGAGTGGTGAAGTCTTCAAGCTCCACCCGGTACTCCCCACTGAAGCCACATTCGAAGAACACGTTTAACTCATCATATCTATCCCCTGTAAATGACAAAGCCCGCTTCTGGCGGGCTTTGTCATTTACAGGGGATAGATATTTACAGACAACTTCTTTCTTTACCAATGTTTTATGGTATATTTACATAGTGATTAAATCAACCTCCTATGAATTTTCCCTTTAAACGATTAGCCACCTTCCTGTTTCTGATTCACGTTTTGATCCTTGTGCCTGAAATAAAAACCCTTTCCCAGAACTTTCCTCCCATGGAGATAACCATCCATGACTCTGCCGCAACCCAGGGATATTATTTTTTCGCTCCTTATGCCTCGTCTCCTCCTTACTTTTTCCAGCACCCCCAATTGATCCTTGACAGGTTCGGGAATATTGTCTGGTACAGGATTCTGCCCGGGTTGATCCATTCGACCACCACCTATGATTTTAAAATCCAGCCTGACCGGAGGATGAGTTATTATTCACTTTCCAGCTCCAAATATCAGGTGATGGACAGTACCTTTACTGTAAAAGATTCCCTGGGTGCAGCGAACGGATTTAATATCGATGTTCACGACCTTCAGTTTCTGTCCAACGGTCACTATCTTTTGCTTGCCCAGGAATCCCGTTATATGAACCTCACGGCTTACCATATTTTCGGCATGACTCATAGTAGTCCTGGCGGAGCCAATGCGGAAGTCATCGGGGTAGTTATCCAGGAGTTTGATGAAAATAAAAACCTGGTCTGGCAATGGAAAGCACACGACCATTTTGCTTTTAACGATGTGGATTCCATGTTTCTGTTCAGCCCCACCAAAGTTGACTGGACCCATGCAAACGCAGTTGAAGAGGACGATGATGGCAACATACTTCTCTCTTGCCGGCATTTTGATGAAATCACGAAAATAAACCGCCAGACCGGGGCCATCATCTGGAGATTAGGGGGAAAGAGAAATCAATTCAACTTCACCAACGATCCACTGCGGTTCAGCGGGCAGCATGACATCCGCAGAATAAGCAACGGACATATAACCATTTTCGATAACGGATTATATCATAATCCTCCCCTGGCCCGTGCCCTGGAGTACGATCTTAATGAAGTCACAAAAACAGCCGCCCTGGTTTGGAATTACTCATACAGCAGTTCTCTTTCCAGTATGGCTGTTGGGAGCCACCAGGCACTTCCCAATGGCAACCATCTTGTCGATTTCGGCGCGATTCCTGAGGGGTATCCATGGTTTGTTCTTGTCAAGCCCGATAAATCCGTCGCAATGGAAATCTCACAGACAGGATCGTACACCAGCTACCGGGCTTTCAATTACGATACCCTGCCCTGGGCATTGCCACGGCCATTAGTTGAATGTTATAAGTCGGGTAAAGATTATTTTCTCGAAGCTGAACCCGGACATCCTGAGTATCTTTGGTCTACAGGAGCCACCACACAATCCATTCAGATCACTGCTGCAGGGAAGTACTGGGTTTATGTTCCACTTGGCGAAGGTTACCTCAGCTCCAAACAATTCGTGGTATCCGATACATCGAACCCATGCATGTTTGTGAGCGAAAAAGAACCATTGGAAGGAGTGCAATTGTCGGTAGACTGCATTCCCAATCCTGCCCGGGACCAGGCAAAGATCATCTTTGATCTTCCTGTAAAATTGGAAATTTCCATTGAAATCCTGGACCTTGAATCCAGAGAGAGAATCACCATCCCTGCTTCTGTTCATCCCTCAGGAAAAAACATGATTCCCGTTGACCTTTCTAGGCTTGAAAAAGGCATATATTTCCTTCGGTTTATCGCAGGTCAAACTGTCATTACCAAAAAAATCATCGTACAATAAACCCTTAAGCGGCTTGTTCGATGTCCCCGGCCTTTTTCTTTGACTTCCGGGCCTGGAAAAATTTTCGTCCGCCGTATGCAACCCCCATGGCCAGGAGAATGCCAAGTCCGCCGTCGATCGGTGCGCCCACGGGACCGCCGCCGCCACCACCGCTACCCGGGTTGCCAGGGGGAGGAGGAGGACCATCGGCCAGTACAGCCAATCTTAAACATACGAAAAATGCGATCAGCGAGAAACAGATGTACTTTTTCATAGAATGTATGTTTTACTTGTTAATGACTTTGGTTGAGAAATTCTGATCCGCCGAAGTGGCCCTGACAATATACACACCTTTAGCCAGGTCCATTGCTATGCTGACAATACCATCCATTATTTTTTGCTGACTGCGGATGACCTGTCCCAGCATGTCATACACTGTGATCTCCGCAAGATGGCCCTGCATGGAAGGTATATCCAGGCAGATCCTGCCATTACTTATAAAGGCTTTGCCGCTGCTGGTAGTGTTTGTATTGATCCCTGACGGGTAGCCAAAAACCAGGCTGAACCTTTTTTCAGTATTGGAAGTATCATGGGTAAAAACATAGGTGCCGTTCTGCCTCAAATCGGTCCATGATCCGTTTACAAGGTCTTGTAGGCGGATGGCAAGAGACGGATCAAAGCTTTCAACACCCGAGAAGTGCAGACTCACCTGCCCGGCATAGCTCGTTTTAAAGTCCAGGGGAACGACCAAACCTCCCGATGGAGGAGGCAACTGGTTAATGCTGAGCCTTGATTCGCCTTTTTCGGTCCACAACTGCGGAGCATCTTCCAGCCCCCAGAGTTTAAAGCCGTCAAGTTGCGGGTCGAACTCCTGTCCCGCTGAACTGTTGAAGCTCACAAAGGTCTCGTCCTTGTAATTATTAGACTGAGCGGATATTTTGAGTGTGTTTGCCTCACCCGATTTATAAAAGGCGGTAGCATCATGAACGCAGGCGTTATTATTCATAGTAAGCACCGGAGTTCCGCTGGCCATGACAATAAAGGCCTGTCCCACCGGGACATATGATGGGCCGGAAAGAGTGGTGTAATTCCCGCTGGAGGCTTTCCATATCCATGCTGTTGCACCGATGTTGCTTTTTATCCAGCCACTTGATGATCCCCAGTTAATGGCTGAGGGATAGGGATTAGGAACCAGGTTGAATGTATACGTAGTTCCATAGGAAACATTGGGGCTGAAGGAGCCGGTATTCAAGGTCCCTGAGAAGGTATAGGTATGTTCGGTGGCAGGATAATAGATCATATACCCTGAATTGCATGATAGCGGATTTGTTGTTGAAGTCCCCATATTGACCCATAATCCATAGTAGTTGTTATTAGTGGGATCGACTTGTGCTGCATCCAGCTTGTACAGATAAGAGCCCAGGAACAGGTTTGATGTCGGAGTAGTATAGTTGACAGGAATGGATACCATATGATACATATTGGCAGTGAGTGTAGCGCTTCCCGAGATGTACCTCTGCACAGTGGCCCCCACAGAAGCTGAGCTCTGTATAAGAGAGCCGGTACCGGTTTCGTCACTCTGAATAACCAGACGGGGACTTCCACCGCTGTTGGTCAAAGTACCGTTAACGGTTAATGCCTTCCCCGGCAAAATGACAACTTTTGCGCCTGACTGTATTATCAGATTATTGCACATGGCAGGTGTTGCAATAGATTGGTTCACCTCGAGATCTGTAGTTCCGTCAGGCACTACAATATTATGAGATGCGGTGGGCACCACCTGGGGATTCCAGTTTGCAGCAATGTTCCATGAATTGCTTGAGGTGCTGTTCCAGGTAACGGTGTTTCCCTGTTCCCATGCTCCCATTTCCGGAGAGCCTGACCGGGTAGTTCCTCCATAGTCGGTGGTAATTCCGGTTCCTGTCGCAGCGGGTAGAGCGGCTGAAGGAATATAGCTGCTGGCCGTTGTTCCTCCGGGATTGACAAAGCCAGGGAGGATCGACTGACTGTTTGCATCATTCCCTGTAACTCCGGTTACGATGGGAAGAGACGTTTTATTTCCTCCGTAATATCCCAGTTTGCCTCCTGTTCCTGAAAACCAGTAATCATTATAATTACAGTTCAGGCTTCCGCCTGTATTTAAAACATACATTGCGTAATGAGTTCCGGAGGCCGCGCCGCTATTGGAGCGTGCATTGTTAAAGATATTGTTCCTGAAATCCCTGGTACTGGACGTACCTGCGTTATATAAACAGGCACTGTTCAGCGATCCGGTTGTGGGTGATCCGCCTATATATACAGTATTGAAATAAACATTGCTGGTCCCCGATGAACCCGCTTCATATATGCCATACATGGTTGTCGCAATATCACTGTTCATCGTGATAATGTTGTTTGAGTAGGTTGCAACCCCTGCGTCAATTTTGATCCCGTGAATTGTGGCAGAACTGCTGCTTGAACTGACACCGTAAATGAGATTTTTGTCAATTGAACTTGAAGTTGACTGTCCGTAATAGTAGATCCCTGCAACATGCCCGGTGAAGGAAGCATAAGTGTTTGAAATGTTGTAAATTTTATTGCCCGACAGGGTCTGGGCACTGTTGCTATTATCTGCAAATGCAATGCCGGCTGCCGAAAGGGAGGGGTTATCCGTGTTGCTGGGATCGGAACTGCTGGCACTGTTAGCATTTGCGATGGTAAGGTCGTGAATCAGGTTTCCGCTGATGGTATTTGTATTCCTGTATGCATAGATTCCATAAATCCGGCCGTAAACGATGGTGCTTGTGTTTGTTGTACCATTGGTGAGGTTGGCTACCGTATTGTTGCTGAGATTAACGGTTCCGGAATTACCATCGCATGCAATTCCATATACCTTCTGCGCATCGGTCGTTGAAGCTGATGTTGCATTGATACTGTTTAATGTTGTTGTGCTGCCAATTGTATTGTTGCTGACGGAAAAGGATCCACCGTTGGATCGCACATAAATCCCATAAAAATGTGAAGATTTGGTGGGCGTTGTATTGGCTACGGTTATGGAGCCAATGATATTATTTTGAGCATTTACATTCGATGATTGGAAGTGAACCCCGTAAAAAGCAGAATTTGAACCATTGCCTGTATAACTAATGGAACCTGTTCCATCGGATGAGCCAATGCAGTTTCCTGCAGTCGTCCCAACATTAACTGTTCCGGCCTGGATATTTATCCCCCACCAGATATTACTACCTGTGTTGGTAAAATTGAAATTTTTAACTGTATTTCCCTGGATATTGCTGGCTATTGTGCTCCCCACACGGATTTCCATAAGCTGGAATGTATGGTTTCCCGTAGTCTTTGTCCATGTCCCCCCACACAACGGGGCACTCCCTCCAAGGTAATTGTTGGAAATTGTAAAATTGTTCCCAGAAGATGCATAAATATAAATAATTTCCATATTATTCCCACTAGTGAAAGTAAAAGCCTCAGATTCATAGAAACTGTTTCCTGTAATGGTCCAGGCATCATTGTAACTATCACCTCCACCGTTTCCATCACCCAGATTTATTATAAATGAATGGGAATTATTTGGATTTAAAACATCATGAATATTGTTGTTGCTGATGGTATTCAAACTGTTTGGAACTGAGCTGTTTGTTGATCTTGAAAAAATTGTCATTAAAGGTCTGTTCCCGCCGTTGTTTGTTATTTCGTTATGATCAATTGTGTTGTTACTGTTTCCGGTGGTAGTTACAGTGTTTGTGAAAAGCAGGATGCCTTTGTCTCCACCGGACCCAGATCCTTTGATTATACAATATTTCACGGTGTTGTAAGTGGCATCGTTAGTGAACCGTATCGTTGAAGAATTGGCATCGCCGGACCTTGTATTGGTGATGATCATGTCAATGGTCAGACCTGTGGCATTTACCCTCCCGTCGATCGTGACATGATCTGCTCCATTGAGATCAATTAGTGGGCCACTATAGCTCCCGCTCAAAGTCACTCCACTAACAGTTGGGTAAATGCTGAGCGAAGCATAGCTGGCACTTCCTGAACCGCTGGCATTCAGTACAGCTGTATTGTTATCTGTAATGCTGCCGGTGATTTGCAGGGTGATGGCTCCTGTAATCAGCCCGTTGTTGATAGCTTGGAATGCCAGCTGGAGTGTTGCATAATCCCCACCTGAGCCGACTGTTTTAGTAGCATCGGCATATGCTGATTGGGCGTTAAACGCCAAGCTCCCGCTTAATACGATAAGCAGAACGAGTAAAATTTTCTGTTTCATAGTTACTGATTTTAAAGGGCCGGTGTTTGGGGAGAGATACATAGATTAGCTATAAAATCACAAAGTCAAAGTAGATTACACTGGTTATTGAAACTAAATGTATAATTATTCTTTCAATTGGTAATTATTTATCATTGTGTTTTTTAATTTAGATAATATCTATTGCTTGACAAACCTCCCCACTCCCACCGTTTTACCATCGGTCAGTTTTACAAAGTAAACCCCGGCAGTCAGATTTGATATGTCAATTTGTGTTTTGGGCTGGGTGATTCGACGTGTCAAAACCTCATGGCCATTAAGGTCCATTATTGATAAGCTGCCCTGGGATAATATTTTGGATGTTTCTATTGTTATTTGATCCGCAGAGGGATTGGGGTAAACAGAAAGTGTGCTCACCTGCTGCATATCGCTAATCCCAAGAACCGTATGATAATAATTATAGGTACTGTCACCCGCGATCACCTTAATCCCTGCAGCATTCCAGGTAAAATGAGTTGAGGTTTTTTCGAAATCTCCCGCGCCGTATGTAAAGAAATTCTGAAAGGAAGTCACCCATGCACTCCCGTTCCACTTTTCTCCCGTCCATGCGATTTGTCTGCCGTTGACATCATAGGTATAGTTTGATCGACTAAAATTAACCCAGATGCCAGATTGCCACTGCTGGTGCAATTCACTAACCAGGTTATTAGAGGAATTAAATACATTGGCAGTCTGGAAAGAATTTTGCCAGGCACTCCCGTCCCAGGTTTGTCCTAATGTATTGGTTTGATTGTTGCTGGCATCGTACACATTGGTCGTCAGCATGTAATTTACCCAGGCCCCGGTGATCCATTCCTGGCTTAACTGCGTCATCAGATTATTGCTGCCATCATAGGTATTATCAAGTTGATATTGATTGACCCACATGCTGCCGTTCCAGGATTGCGTTAACTGATGGATTAGATTATTACTGGCGTCATAAGTATACGTATTTTGAGAATTATTGAGCCAGCCGCTGCCAGTCCAGGTTCTATAGATATCGCTTGTATGGTTATTATTTGCATCATATGTATAAATGAATTGATCAATATTAACCCATACGCTTCCATTCCAGTTCGTATAGGTGTAGCTCGTCCGGTTGTTATTTACATCATATGTATAAGTATCCTGGGAGTTATTTACCCAATCACTCCCGTTCCACTGTTGGGATATTCCGTTTATTTCATTATTCCTGGCATCGTAAGTTCGGGTGTATTTTCCTGCATTCTTCCAATTGGTACCGTCCCATGTCTGGTAAATGAAACTAATCAGGTTATGCCTGGCATCATAAACAATTCCAATGATTTTATAATTTACTTTCCAGCTGATGCTAAGCGTATCCCAAATCCAATAATGAATACTGTCAAAAACCATGATCAGGTCAGCGGGCTGAAGCAGATGCCTGATGTCTTGTTCCCGATTCAGTTCAGGTGTAATGCCTGAATGATTGAATTCTTTATATTCAATCCTGCCTTGAATTTTTTCTTTTGGATCTGAGCCCGGATTGCTGAATTGTGCAAATGCATTCATTGATAATGCAAGGGTTGCAATGAGTAATGCTTTTTTCATTTTGTTTGTTTTACAGATGAGAAATAACCAATAATGTCAATGTCCGCTTTAATATCAAAACATCACCTAAGTTATACAAATATTTACTTCCTACGGTGTTCGGAACAAAATCAAGGGTATGAACCCCGGGACATCCCCAGTTATCCGGATCCCGGATGCTGCACTTGACCCCGATGGCTTCATGAACCAGCGTAAAAACAGATCGTTCATCATATATTTGAAGTCTTTAGCCGTGAAATGAATTCTCCTGGATCCATAGCAGGTTGATTTTCATGCAACTGATTACTAATAGTAAATTGACTTTATTTGACCTTTACTTTTATCTGAAAAATCTTATTACATAAGCATATTATTTCATATTTTTGATTTGAATTGGTCGTTTTTTCTCCCGGGTTCAAAGCTTTATTTACTTAGCATTGTTTTATGTTATTCTGCGGATTAATTCTATCACCAGAAGATCTTGAAGCAGGGAAAGATGACATTTGTTTCATCCATAAAATTCATTAATTAACATCATGCAGCAGGAACAGGAACGATACAGGCAGGCCGAACGGGATGCAAAACCTGTTGATAAAAAGAAAGAAGCCACCCTCCAGGGAACCGACACAGGCCATTGTAAGAAATGCGGTGCGGTGAATGAGCCGGGGGCTGTATTCTGCGAGGAATGCGGAGCCTCGCTGGGCGACAGAATTTGTCCCCGCTGCGGAGCTGATATTCTGCCGGGTGCAGATCTTTGCGAGAAATGCGGGTGCTTTCCTGCCAGTGAACATTGCACCTATTGTGGCGCAGGGATGAGCGAAGAAGACGCCTGCTGCCCTGAATGCGGGGGACCGAGAAAAGGGATAAGCTGTCCGGTTTGCGGTACCCTGAATCATTCGGCTTTCTGCGTCAAATGCGATACTCCGCTTACCGACAATGCCCGGATGGAATTGCAGAAGGCGCGGCAGGAACCGCTTACGCAGCAGGTCCTGAGTATCTCAACGGAAATCAATGAGCTTGAAAAACAGCTGAAAGAGATCGAAACCCAAGTCCCCGAAGCAACAGCAGAAGAAGACAAACCTCAGCCGGTGGCGATCCCGAAAACTGCCAGGCAGTTAGAGAGGGAGAAGAGGAACGAGGAACTGAAAACAATGTATCTGGATCTGAATAAAAATGCAGGTCCCACTCCACCTGCCCCTCCCAGGCCCTCTGTGGAAACAGAAACACCGGCAGTGTCCAAACGCAAACCTCTTGAAAAAAGACAGTCCAGGGAAGAAATTGAAGCGATTGTAAAGCAAAAAAGAGAGGAGATGCAGAAGTTGCTTGACCGGATGATGCCCGAGGATTCGGCTTCGCCCCAGATGGTCAGGAATTATTATACCGCCCGTAAACCCCCGGTAAGCGACTCGGTATGGGAGTGTTATTTCAATCACTCTTACCACCCGAATCCGACGCATTGCGGTAAACCCTTTATGGGCGGGAAATGGGTTGTGGTATACAAAAAGATAGAATGGATGTATCATAATGGAAATATGTAATTAAACATACAATCATATGGACGAAGACAAAACACTGAGGAAACCTTCCTCTGACGCTGCCAGGACGATCAGGAAACCATCGGGTAAGAACGATGATGCCGACAAAACGATCAGGAAACCATCGGGAGTCTCTGCCGATACCGAAAAGACCATGAGAAAACCTTCGGTTGATACCGAAAAGACCATGAGGAAAGACAGCCAGGATACGGTGAGGGAGACAGCCGCAACCGATTCCGACAAGACTATCGCTGTCGGAAAAAAGCCGGAAGACGTTTCAGGAGTATCAGCAAAGGAAGGTACTTCTGAGGTCTACGAACTTAACGGGAAGAAGTACAACTTCAAAAAGATCATCTCTGAATCAACCGGTGAAGGACAGATCTATCTCCTTGAACGCGATGGGAATGTTTGTGTGCTGAAACTGTATTATCCGCAGTTCAACCCGAAATCAGAATTGCTCGAAATCCTGAAATCCTTTGATTTCCCGGGTATCATCAGGTTATTCGAATACGGTGTATGGACCAGTCCCCAGGGAAGTAAACGCTCCTTCGAACTGATGGAATTCCTTGAAGGCGGAACTCTTGACGAGGTGTTTTTCGTGAAAGATGCCGGCAAACTGAAGGATATCGCCTTGCAGGCTGCCAATGCCCTGGCTTTCTGCCATAATAACCGTATCATCCATAAAGATATTAAACCGGGGAATTTTTTCTTCCGTGAAAAGCAGCATAAGCAGCTGGTACTTGGTGATTTCGGGATTGCCTCGCTTTGTGCCGAAGATGAGCTCATGCACCAGACCCAGCAGGCCCGTACACCTATCTATGCCGCACCTGAGCTTTATGAGACGATTGACGACAAAGTCGAAATCGACGGCAAGGTCGATTTTTATTCCCTGGGCATACTTCTGATGTACATCTGGCTGGGCTGCAATCCGTTCAAGGATAACGAGAGACGCATGCTGAGAATGAAACGTAACGGGGAACTTCCATATCCACTGGATGCTCCGTCCGACGTTCTGTCACTGATGCAGGGCCTTACAATTGTTGATCCGGCAAAACGCTGGGGATTTGATGAAGTCCAGCGCTGGCATAAAGGAGAAGCGGTTGCCGTGGCGAAAAATACCGCTGCCCGCTACAAGCCTTTTGTCTTTGATGCCGACCTTAACCTGATCGCCAATAATCCCCTGGAACTGGCTAAACTATTCGATAAAAACCAGCAGCTGGCCATTAAGTACCTGTATAGCAAACGGGTTACCCGCTGGCTGGAAGAATGTGGGAATAACAAGCTCGCTGTCGAGATCGAGGAGATCCTGGAGAAGCGTTATCCTAAGAACCAGGAAGCCGGGCTGCGTGCTACGGTTTACATGCTCGACGAGAGTGCGGTTTACCATTCGGTTGACGGTTCAGTGTGCGAGAATTTTGAAAAGATGGCCCAGGCCCTGGTTAAGAACCGGGACCATTATGCAAAAGCATTGAAAGACAGTGATGATGAATTCTATATTTATCTCCAGGCCCTGGGAAACAAAAAAGAACGCGACCTGTTCGTGGGATATTTCAAGAAGCTGGAACCGGAAGTAGCCCTGTGGAAAACCATTTACTACCTCGACGAAACGACGCCTTTTTACCTTGAGACTTTAAACGAGAAAAATAAAAAGGGATATGAGCTCTGCAAGACTGCCAACGATGTGATCGTCAGTTTCCGCGAGAATGATATAACCGATGACGGATGGAATTCATTCGTCGACGGGAGGTTCCTGGCCTGGTATGCCACTCAAAACGATCCGGATACCTATAAGAAAATTGAAAAAATTATTGATAACGAAGATCTTACAACCTCGGTTACGGTGTATTCCATGCTTTACTACCTGAACCCTGAGGTCTCATTCAATCTGTACCTGCCGGGCGAAAATGAGAACCAGTATTATTTCACCAAGAGCGAAACAGGAAACCTGTTCAATCATTATGCCTGCCGCAAATACCAGGAGAATGAAAAGGATGATTTTCTGGATGAGTGCCTCGAGAACCTGGGTAATGAAAAGTCGCTTATTCATTGGTATTTTGAATCGAAGGGATGGAAAAAAGAAGATCAATGGGTTCAATATTGTTTTGATTTGAAGTCGGATGACAACCGGAAGAAATGCGGACCTTACAACCAGGAGATCGCCTTGTACAAAGCCATCAAAGGGCTGGGGTATGATCCCTATTATTATTTCGCAGGAAGCGATAAATCGGTTTACAGCCTGGAAGAGTTGCAGGACATTCCCAAAGACGAGATCAAAAAAGAGATGGAGAAAAGCTGCCTGAAAAGCTGGCTTGCGGTTTTCTATCAGGAAGATCCTTATGCCGACCTGCAGCCTCAGTTTGCTTTTGAGAACCTGACAAAGCAGTATGTCGAAAAGATGAAGGAGTTCGACTCAGATTGCAAGGAAGTCAGCAGGTTTGATGAGGCTACGGCCATCCTGTATAATTTGAAGAAAAAAGTAAAGAATCATTACGGCCGGCTTAAGACCATGAAGATCGTGCTGGGGACAGTGTTGCTCATCCCTGCCCTGGCCCTGCTGGGCGCATTGATCATCTATAAGATCCCTCTTTCGGGCAATCCCCTGCCCGGAGGTTTCTGGAAAGTAAGTTTTATCTATTGGCTGCTGGCGAGTGTGTTACTTGGCATTTATACCTGGCGGGCCAACAGGGACGGCGGGATCGTAACGAACCTGCTTGCAGGTCTTTTCGAGGCGATTGTTCTGTATTATATTGTTTACTTCATCGTGGCCTTGCTTTATCCCGTTGTGACTATTATATCCATCGTCCTGGTCATAGCAGGGGCCGGAGCCATTTTCTGGCTTTCTTTCGGCGGACGATCATCTACCCGAGGTATCAGGGAAGAATTACTTTCCGATTCCGATCCTGCTACTACCCTTGTCGAACCCTTGTACCATGCTTTTCGTCCCGGTAAGGCTGGTTTCAAATCAAGCAAATCTGACGCTCTTGAAACATTTAACACCGAACTTTCAAGGCAGGATAAAAAATTGCTGAGCTGGATGTTGCCGGGGATCGTCACTTTCATCCTGTTGTTCGCCGCCTTTCTTTACTTTCATCCGAAGATGTCGGGGCGGGCAGTAAACCAGGAAGCCGCTGAGACCACAGTACCTGCCGTGACCGGGCAGCAAAGAGCCCAGGTGGCCGGGACCTGGAAAGGAAAATTCGATAATCGTCAGTCTACCTTTATTATACAGCCATTCACAACGGATGTCATCCTTGGAAACATGTCGATAAAGACCAAGAAGATGGTGAAAGCCAATATAACCGGAGCTATCAACTTCAAAGAAAACACTATGGAATTCACCGGTTCAGTGGATGATGTCAAGCTTGACGGAAAGTTCACCGCCAGGATAAGTCCCGGCCTGGATACTATCACCGGGAGTTACCTGAACCTGAAAACGAATAAGGTCACGAACTTCCAGTATGT
>JBAXLI010000007.1:0-98447 GCA_037134895.1 Bacteroidota bacterium | reverse complement strand
CAGGATGCAGGATGCGGGATGCGGGATGCAGGATGCAGGATGCAGGATGCAGGATAACTGGATAAATCAATTCGTAATTCGTAACTCGTAACTCGTAATTCGTAATTCGTAACTCGTAATTCGTAACTCGTAATTCGTAATTCGTAACTCGTAATTCGTAATTATTCGCAATATTGTTAATTTTTAATGGTGCTCATTTCGGCTTCGCCGAACGTAACTCGTAAATGCTTTTCTATCCCCCCAAAATATGGCTTGCTTTCGGTGAAACGATCAAGGGAAACAAAGAGATCCTTGACTGGCTGCTGAAGAACGGGTATCCCGAACTTGCAGTGTTGTCCAGTGCTGTGAGGGGAAGTGAAGAAGCTACTGCCTGGCTGATCAAAAACGGGTATCCTCACCTTGCAGCGCTTGATGCCGCCATTGACGAGGATCAGAAAGCCTATGCATGGCTGCATAAGAACAAATACGATTTTTTTATAGTATTTGCTGATGCCTGCCAAGCAAAGCCAGCAGCCATCGAATGGTTCAGAAAGAACCACCTGGAAGCCATCCTCATAATTGCTTTAAAAATAAAGGAACTCAGGGATAATACTACATATGATTACCACAAGATGCATTTTTAAAAAAGAGGAGGCATGAATCACGCCTCCTCTTTTTAAACCACTATATTCCCAAATGCGGGAGTCACTATTTGACGATGATCCTCCTGCTGGCTTTTCCTGCATTGTTACTTACAAGCACCGTATATACTCCTGCAGGTAAAGGACGAAGATCTAAACTTTTTGTGAAATTAGACCTGGCGGGTATATCCTTTTCGCTGAAAATAGTAACACCAAGGTCATTGATCACCTGGATGTCTATTTTACCACCTGCGAGAGCCGACATGGTGATTGTGAATCTGCCATCATTTGGAACAGGATAAACAACGAAAGTCAATTCTTCATTGTCCTGCACCCCGACTCCGGCAACATATACATGGTTCGAAGAATCGGATGAACAGCCATTCAGGGTGACAATTGTCCAGTAGTTGCCTGGATTCCCAACCGGTACTTGATACACCTGGGAGGTTGCGCCGCTAACTGCAGTGCCGTTCCAGTACCACTGGTTGCCACTGGCTGCACTACTGGAAAGGGTGTTTCCAGAGGCATTTACGAGGGGTTTGGAGGGTACAGGGTTCACTGTCACGGCATGTGCCGGAGAAACAGTTCCTGAACCGCAGCTGTTTGTTCCTAATACCGTAATGTTACCTGAGGCAGCGCTGCTGCTGAAATTCACCGTAATAGAGTTGGTATTGGACCCCGAAGCAATAGTGGCGCCGGAAGGCAGAGTCCAGGTGTATCCGGTTGCATTGGCAATAGCTGCAACACTGTATGCGACTCCGTTTGTTCCCTGGCAAACATTCACCGTTCCAGTGATCGTGCCAGCTGCAGCAGGTATTCCATTCACCGTGACCTGGAATGGAGGTGAAGCCGGGCCATCGCCACATAAGTTGTTTCCAGAAACAGTGATAGGTCCGGATGTAGCATTGGCACTAAAATCAACGGTAATGGAATTTGTATAGTTCCCCGAAACGATGGTCGCTCCAGCAGGCAAACTCCAGGCATATGAAAGTGCATTTGTGATCGGGCCAACAGAATAGTTAACGCCAGTTGTACCGGCACAAACTGTTGAAGTACCTGTTATGCTCCCTGCAGCTGATGGGAGAGCATTTACTGTTACATTAAGAACTGTCGGATTTGCAGGAGAACATCCACTAGGGTTGGAGTAGATGACACTTAGTGTTTGAGCTCCCGAACCATTCCAATTGATAAAAACAGAGTTTGTCCCCTGCCCTGAGGTGATTGATCCACCGGAGGAGACCGTCCAGGAATAATTTAACATGCCTGGCTCAGTATTATAATAACTCCCGGAGGAAGCACATATAGTGTTTGGCCCGGTGATGGTCGGAGCAGGAATCGGAGTAACCGTTACGTTGTATACTGTTGGAACAGCCGCTGTACAGCCTGTTGAATTTGTGTAATTCACGCTTACAGTCTGAGCCCCAGTGGTATTCCAGGTTACTGTTACAAAGTTGCTGGTTGATGTTCCTCCGGCAGTTATTGTTCCTCCGGCAGAAACCGTCCAAATATAATTTGTCATTGACAAAGCCGTGGTATACGTATTGCCGGTCAATCCTGCACAGGCCGAGGCAGGTCCGGAAATAACTACAACAGGTAAAGGATTTACAGTAACCGGATAACTAGTTGCAGAAGCGGCAGAACAACCGTTTGCATTAGCATAATTTACGCTGACCGACTGTGCTCCAGCCGTATTCCAGGTAACAGTAGCAGTGTTGCTTGTTGAGGTACCTCCGGCAGTTATCGTGCCACCAGCTGAAACCGTCCAAACATAGGCCGACATTCCAGCCTGGGTGGTATAGACGTTTCCGGTAGTTCCTGCGCAAAGTGTTGCAGTCCCTGTGATTGTAGGTGTTGGTAATACATTTACAGTAACATTATAAGTTGTTGGTGTAGCAGCTGAACATCCGCTGCCATTGGTATAGTTAACACTTACAGTTTTTGCACCAGATGTTGCCCAGGTAACTGTAACTGTGTTGCTTGTTGAAGTTCCACCGGCCGTTATTGTACCGCCTGCGGAAACATTCCAAACATAAGATGTCATCCCAGCCTGGGTGGTATAGACATTACCGGTCGAACCTGCACAGACAGTTGAAGGACCCGTAATGGTCGGAACCGGTGTGGGATTTACGGTAACAGGATAAGATACAGGAGCGGCAGCAGTACATCCTCCGGTGCCAGCATAATTCACACCTACAGTTTGTGCCCCCGGGGTGTTCCATGTAACCGTAACGGTATTGCTGCTTGTGGTACCTCCGGCGGTTATCGAACCACCCGAAGAAACTGTCCACAAGTAATTTGTCATCCCGGGCTGAGTAGTATAGACAACTCCTGCTGTACCGGCACATACAGTTGCTGTGCCTGTAATTGAGGGTGAAGGGATCGGGTTTACAGTTATGGCATATGCCGGAGAAACTGTACCGTTGCCAAATGAATTCGTACCATATACAGTCATTGAACCACTGACTGCGGTCAGGGAATAATTAACAGTAATGGAATTTGTATTTGCCCCGGTAGCAATGGTGGCACCAGTCGGAAGTGTCCAAACATAACCTGTGGCATTCAAAATGGGAGCAACTAAATAGGCCACGTTGCTGGCATTCTGACAAACAGATGCTGGGCCGGAAATCGGACCGGCAGGACCTGGAGCATCAATAACATTAACCGGATAGCTTGTCGGAGTGAGAGGTACACATCCGTTGGCATTGGTATAAGAAACAGTAACCGTTTTAGCTCCAGCGGTTGTCCATGTAATTGTTACCGTGTTATTAGTGGCACCTCCCCCTGCAGTTATTGTACCTCCGGCAGAAACAGTCCAAACATAACTGCTCATTCCGGCTTCGGTTGTGTACACATTACCTGCAATTCCAGTACCGCATATTGCCGGTCCTGAAATTGTAGGCAGCGGGAGAGGATTGACAGCCACGTTCTTGACTGTAGCAGAGGCAGCAGTACATCCGTTAGCATTTAAATAGTTTACGTTTAGGGTTTGTGCACCGGTACTATTCCAGCTCACAGTAACCGTATTTGTTCCGATTCCGGCTGTGATCGTTCCGCCGGCAGAGATCGTCCAGGTATACCCTGTCATCCCTGCTTCCGTAGAATAAACATCACCGGTGGAAGTTCCGCAGAATGCAGAAGTACCGGTAATTGTTGGAACCGGGAGTGCATTTACCGTAACATTATAAGTAGTTGGAGTTGCTGCTGTACATCCATTGCTGTTATTGTAATTGACTGTTACAGTTTTTGCCCCCGCCGTTGTCCAGGTAACAGTAACGGTGTTACTTGCAGAAGTCCCCCCTGAGGTTATTGTTCCTCCGCTTGAAACAGACCAGACATAGGATGACATTCCTGCCTGGGTTGTGTATACATTGCCTGTTACATTTACGCAAGCCGTTGCAGGGCCTGTGATGGTAGGTACAGGGAGAGCATTAACTGTAACGGAGTATGAAGTGGGGGAAGTCGCTGTACATCCGTTAACGTTGGTATAGTTCACACCAACAGTCTGTGCGCCGGCAGTGTTCCATGTTACTGTGATGGAGTTAGTTCCTGCGCCGGCAGTGATGGTTCCACCGGCAGAAACCGTCCATGTATACCCGGTCATGCTTGCTTCAGTAGTATAAACATTGGTTGCAGTACCAATACAAATACTGGCAGGGCCTGTTATAGTTGGAACAGGCAAAGGGTTAACACTAACACTTTTAATCGTTGGCGTGAGTGCGGCACAACCTGTGGTTCCATTATAAGTTACACTGATCGTTTGAACGCCAGCTGTTGACCAGGTCACTATGACGCTGTTGGTTCCCTGCCCGGCAGTTATTGTTCCTCCCGAAGAAATTGCCCAGGTATAACCTGTCATACCAAGCTCAGTAGAATAAATCACACCGGTTGTACCTACGCAAGCTCCTGTGATACCGAATACGTTTGGAACAGGTCTTGTGTTTACAACAACAGGAAATGCAGAGGATGTTCCCGGGTTAGGGCAGGCATTTGTTCCGGCTACTGTAACATTTCCCGAAGCCGCGGAAGCTGAGTAATTAAGGGTTATTGAATTGGTGCCTGATCCGGAGGCGATAGTTGCTCCGGTTGGGAAAGTCCATGTGTAACCCGTTGCATTCGTGATCGCACCAACAGAATAGGCTACTCCGTTTGTACTCTGGCACACGGGACTTGTTCCTGTAATGGCGCCGGCGGCGTTAGGACCCGCATTGGTTATTGTTCCGTTAAAGTAGAAGTTGGCCGTCGGAACATCATTCATCGGATTCCCGGTTTCATCTCCGTATTCACAATCAGAACCCCCGGATGAAGTATTATTAAAGGCAACTGAACCTGAACCTGTCACAAAGGTAAAGTTCAGGTCGGCCAGTTTCGCCCCGTTGGTAAGGTCCTTTGGATTAATATCCGACCAAACAAAAATGATTTTGTGCAATGTTGGTGAAACAACATTGTCATTGACTATGAGCCCGGTTAAAGTAGCATTCAGATTCGTAGCACTGACGAAGGTTACCAGATTTGGATTATAATCAATTCTTAACGAGACCGCTGTTATCTGGGTAAAATTTGTTACAGTCACCGGCAAGGTAATTGCAGTGCCCGGACATGGGTTAGCTGATCCGATTGTTGTAATCGGCGCATCGCGGCCAATAGCCGGCATAAGGTTGGTTAGCAGAGCTATTAATAAAGCCCCTGCAAACAAGAGTAAACGTCTACTTTTCATAGGATGGTTTTTGCGTTCTGATATTAATTTATATAGATTCATCGTTCAAACAGAAGTGAATAAAAGCAAATAAAGTCTTAAATAATGTTATACAAATATAATGTTTTTCCGTTTTTACAAACAAAACTTATTTACCAATTACTAATCGTATAGTTCTAGAAATAACTTTGTTTTTCCCTTCAGCTTTAATTGCAACAAAATAAACCCCTTCGCTTAATTCAGAAACATCAAGTTTATGCAGGTGGTTTCCGGGAAGAATTTCATTGTAGGATTGGGATTGGACGGTTTGACCGGACAAGGAAATTAAATCTACTCTGACATTTGCTGAATCCGTCAAGGTATAGCTAAGATTCATAAGATTTTTTACAGGATTGGGCGAAATCATGATTGATTCAAGCAGATTGGTAATACTACCTGGATTATTATAAGATTTTAACCGGGGTGAGGTCAGGGTTATTTCAGGGATAGGATTACCTGAACCGTCTGCCAGTTCTGATTCACCGGTAGTTTTTATTGATATTTCATTGGTCGAAGAAAAGATTCCGGTCGCTTTCATACGAACCGTAATAAGCGGATCGGTTGCACTAAGCGACAAGGGCTCAATCTGTGACCAGGCAATCCGGAGTTCATCTCCCACAGTATTAAATAAAATGTTTCCTTGTTTGATCTTTACATCCAGAACAGTTAGCTGATCTGCCGGATAAAGAAGCACCAGGGAAACAGCTCCCAGTTCAACATTCTGCTGAATGTTCACAGGAAAATCAAACTCCTCTCCCGGCCTGACTTCTATTTCGCTTTCGGGTATCATTGTAATTGAAGAATTCATTGATTTGCCCGGTGCCGGGATGTTGGACCCATTTACATCTCCAACGCAAAGCCCGTAAAAATCCTGGTTTACAACAGATCCGCTGAGAATGATTGTATCACCTCCGATCGTGGGTTTGGCAAATGTCCAGTCGCCCCGGTCGAAATAGGAGTCCTGTCCTGAAAATCTTCGCTTGATCTTGATCGCATCCGTTCCGTTGATTGAGTTGCTCAGGTTCACATCTGCTGCAAGCCATTTCACTGGTTCGGTAATTACTTCAAGGCCGGCAAAGTGCCTCTCAACCTTGACGGCATCTGTAGCGTTTACACTGGCCCAGGGTTTTGTGGTGTAGGCCGACACTGTATATATACCGTTTGGCAGGGATACGAAGCCATAGTTCCCGTTTGCATCCGTGATCACCGAATCTATCCTTGCAGTTCCGAGCTTAACCACCACTTTAACATTATCAAGCGGGGTGAGCGCTGTGTTGTAGTATTTGAAACTTCCATACACAATCAAGGCAGGAGCCTGGGTTACAGTAACAACAACAGCTGGTAACCCCGAAACAGTGACTGTAATTTGAGCAACACGTTGAAGATTGGTTGTATTCTGAGTGAAATTCGCTGCTATTGTTCCATTACCAGAACCTGCGGATGTGACTGTACACCAGGCCTGGCTGCTGGTTGCAGTCCAGGAGGAATTTGAAGTAACGTTAAAATTAGTTGCGCCCGCCGTTTTGGGAACATTTTGGTTTGCAGGTGCGACTGCAAGAGTTGGCAACGGTGTCCCCGTAATCTGAACTTCATCAATGGCCCAGTAATATCCGAAGCTACCTGTATAATTCCATTTGAATTTTACCTGGGACTGTCCGGCTGCGGCATTTACAGCCTGGGTAAATGTTGAAGGATTAGTTGTTGAGGTAAGGGTAAAGTTCTGGATCACATTCCATGAAGTGCCTCCATTAATGCTATAGGAAAAGGAACCGGAGGAACCTGAATATGAGAGAAAATAATTTTTAAACTGGACATTGACTATTGCATAAGCTGATAAATCGAGGAGGGGAGTAATAAGATCAGCATTCTGGGAATTTCCGCTACCGTAGGCGTCTGAGTTCAGATAAGCGTAATTTGGAGTGAGGGATGGATTGGGAGACTGACCGGTAATAACACCAAACTGCCATACCTGACCATTCCCCTGGTGGTCGACCTGGGACCAGCAGGCCGGGATTGAAGTCGCAGGAAAATTCTCAGAGAAGGGTAAAGTATATATTCCGCAAAGAGTCGCAAACGTTAGATCATCACCATAAAAGGTGCCGGATGAACTGGTGGCGTATGCCCGGACATGATAGGTTGTATTGGCGGTCAAGCCGGTAATAGAGCTTGTAAAAGTGCCTGTTCCTGACCCATCGGTCGTATGGTTACCTGATACAACAGGATTGGCTGAGGTTCCCCAGCAGACTCCTCTTGCTGAAACTGTAAAACCGCCATCATACAGCACATTACCACCGGCAGTAGCTGCTGTCATTGTAATCGATGAAGCTGCGGTTGTTGAAACACCGGCTGCACCCGGAATAACTGTCATATCATTTCCAGTGGTGATTCCATCACTGTTCTCTCCGACCAATCTGAAATGGTATGTCGTAGCTGTAAGTAATCCGTTGAGGTTTGCAGTTACTGCAACATTCGATGAACCTGAACCAGCAGGGGTCGTGGCAGTGGAATTACCATATGCTGTTGTAGTTCCCCATTCAAAATGATACGTGCTGGCCAGTCCGTTTGGATTAATGGTACCGTTCAGGGTTGCAGCAGTTCCTGAAACTCCGCTGGCAGCCAAAGTAGCGATAACAGGATTATTACTGAATTTAAACGATGCTATTCTAGTGCGCCAGGTCGTTGAACCAGTAGTTTGAACATATTCCGTTGTGAACCAGAAGGTCAGATCATCGGCAGGGTCAACAGACATCATGCTGTAATCGCCCCAACGGGCGGCGGAACCGGTTTGACTGCCGGTCCCGGTCATGATAGTCTGTTCGGCAACCGTCATTTGATTCAGGGGATCATTGGCGCGGCGTCCGGTATATTTTATGCTTGGATAAACAGAGGACGCGGCAGATACAGAATAACCCAAAGCGATGTCACCGGCAGAATTCATGGCAACGCTTCCTACCCATCGATGATTGGCATCCGGAGCATATGTTCCCTGCTGGTAAATAGACCAGGCTGCACCTGTATTGCGCAATTCATACCAGCGCACACCGGCATGTCCTGATCCATCAACATCGACGGTATGGTTGGTCACCATGGCGCGATATCCGCCAAAATTCCTATACTGTAAGCGGTACATCAGGCGGTCGGAAAGGGACTCAAGTTTTACAGTCGTTCCCGGCTGAGGGATACATCGCCCACGGGTTGCAGTGCAGATGCTTGATTTAAACGGAGCCGTTGTCAAGGTATAGCTTTCAGAGAATGTCGAATTCGCGGTAGTTGTCCAATCAACGTGAAATTGCCATATTTTAAGATAATCATTGGTTGCCGACGACCAGTCATCAAAGAATGTGAAATAATTGGGTTCGTTGGCAATGGGAGTAGTTGTTCCGTCCCAGTCGGAAGGGAGCATGTTTGACGGATTGCTGCTTGCCCCAAGATCAACATATACCATTCGGGCAGTGGGGTCCCCGGTCAGCATTCTGGCACGCTCCAATGCCACTGCTCCCACTCCTCCCCAGGTGGACTGGTTAACGAATTGGTTGAATGAAAGGTAATACCCGTCGGGCCATACTCCAAACTTAGGATAATCGGGCATTTTATTGCCAAATTCAAATACATAAACATACCAGGCTCCGGTGGGGTCTGAAGTTTGAGAAACAGCAACAAGCTCAGCATTCTGTGATGCTGATGGAATTGAAAACTCTGAAATGATCCATCGCTGGGCGGCCTGATCGTAAAGAACGACAGGGTCTCCGTTATTCGTACCCAAATATGGTGGTGATATGCCCGCCCAGATACTGCTTAACAATGCCGGCCCTAAAAGGAGTGCACCTGTCTTCGAATACACTGCGAAATTACAATTTACAACCTGCACATATTTGTCGGGTCCCACATCTCCCTGGGTATCAGGAGGGTAATAACCAAGTAAATTATTTATCCCGTCAAAATTCTGGATTGGAGCCAGGATCGCAGGGACATAGGTTCCATCCTGTTTCTGCCATACCGGATCTTCAGGAAGGGTAAACGGATGTGTGACCAGGTGATTGAATTCCTTCATCCCTATCCTGTTCTTTACCTCTCTGTCAGGATCACCTTTTACCTTTCGGGGCGGAAGCAGTTTCATGTCGCGCAAGGGAGGCGTGACATGGGAATAGATGGCTTGCCGCACCAAGGTCGGATAAAATGTAGTTTGCTGAGCAAACAAGGAAATTGAAGATGCAACCAAGAATATAGTCAGACTATGAAGGATTATTCTTTTCATTGTGTTTTTGCTGATTAAAAAGTTGGCGAAGGTACAAAATATCTACCCTAATCATCATCTTGTTATGATAAGCTTATGCAAATATTGCTTTTGACCCCATTCTGAAGTAAAAGATATTTTGAGCGTATATAAACCTTCAGGCAGTTCCCTGGTCTGTATGATCACTTTTGAATTCCCCTTTTCAAACCTTTGAACCGGGATGGATCCTATTTCCCTCCCCACAATATCCATTATCTTTACTCCGCCATCCGCCCTTGTATTTAATTGAAATTCAACTGTAATAAAATCCTTTGCGGGGTTAGGCCAGACTTTACAGGAATTGATGAGCTCACAGTAATCTCTGATTCCCGACACAAAAACATATATCCAGTTTGATGGTAGCGATGTACAAGCGTTCAAAGTCGCCCGGTCTGAATAGTAGCCTGTTTTAACGGGACAATATTGTGCATCGCTTGCTCCTGCAATGATTCCTGTCGAATCGTACCATTGATTACCGAGAGAATAATTGGACAATAAACATCCTCCTGAGATCGTAATCGAGGGAGCTTCCGGTTGGTTTTTAACAGTCACCCAAAACGGTGGAGAGAGAGTTCCTGTACAATTTCCGGCTGCACCATAAACCTGCACATCGCCGGAAGCGGCAGAGGACGAAAAATGCAGATGGATTTCGTTTGTTCCTGCCCCTGAAATAATATCCGAACCGGGAGGGATAGTCCACACATATCTGCTGGCATTGACAACAGGAGTTACGGAGTAAATAACATTTTCATCACCCTGGCAAACTTCATTGCTTCCGTTAACGGTACCGGCAGGGCCAACCGCACCACCTTCCACATACCCTTTATGGTAAAAAAAGTCAGTGGGAAGATCGTTCATCGGATCACCATTGGCATCTCCGTATTCACAATCGCTGCCACCACTCGCCGTATTGTTCCAGGTAAGGTAAGTTGCTCCCCCGGTGAAATTGAATACAAGAGTTACCAGCGATTGTCCGTTTGGAATGGATTTGGGATTGATGTCGGACCACACAATGATCAGTTTGTGAAGCGTGTCGCTCACATGATTGTCATTAACGACAAGGCCAGATAATTGCGAATTAACATTTGAAAACGTATCGTACGCCAGACCGCTGGGATTATAGTCGAGGCGGAGTGAAATGGATGTGATGTTGTTGAAATTGCTGTCGATCACGGGAAATGACAACTGGGTCGGCTGACAGGGATTTGCAGATCCGATCCAGGTATGAGGGGCATCGAGGATCGTTTTTTTTACAGATACCCGGCTGCCGGAAGCTATGACATTAATTACACTGATAAGTAAACACAGCAAAAGGAGAAATGACTGATACCGAAAACTTACCCTCATCTGCCAATTATCCTGTTTCTATTTAGTAATAACGATCTTTTGGAAATCCCGCTTTGATCCTTCCTTCCCATTTACAAGAAGGTTCAGAACATAAACACCGTTGCTGAGCGGCCCGGTATCAATACGAATCAATTGCTTTCCTTTGGACATTATTCCCTTGGATTGATCAATGATTTTTTCGCCAAGCAATGATACGATTTCATAGTTTACTTCTGCTTCCGCAGGAAGTTCAAAAGATACATTCAGAAAATCCCTGGCGGGGTTAGGAAATACGTTCAGGTTGAAATTGTTTGCCGAAAGATCGCCGACCGATAACGCATTGCTGACAAGAACACTTGACATCAGCAAATCAAATCCGGAAACAACGTTTGCGTTTTCATCGCCGAACTCGGTCTCAAATCCAAGTGAAAATTGAATCCTGTCGCCAATTTCAGCCTTATCTGTTGTTTGAACAACCAGGTTGATGAACGATTCATCTGCTGAGAGCATCATGGGCTCGACTTCGGCCCAAACAAGCCTGACTTCCCCGGGAAGGACGTTATAAACCAGGTTGCCCTGTTTTACAGATGCTGATTTTATGCGGATGAGATCGTGAGGATAATTAAGCACAAGGGTTATGGCCGCAAGAGACATGCCACGATCGATTCTGATTGGAAGGTTAAACTCTGAGTTTTTAGGTTGTTTCATTGTTTGATCGTACCTGAGATTCACTTCTGCCGCGCTTTTAGCGCCGGTTCCCGGATTGTAACTGCCATTGACGTCCCCAACACAGAGTCCGTAAAAATTACAGGAAACATTGGCTGAATTCACGATTACGGTATCCCCTGTCTCAACTTTCTCAAACCACCAATCCCCCCGGGCAAAGGAATTATCAAGTCCGGCCACACGGCGCTTGATTTTAGTAGCGTCAAGTGCATTGATGGTGTAACTCAGATTCACATCAGCAGCTGATTGCCTGACACCGGCCGGAAGCGGCTCAAGGCCTGCTACATGTCGCGACACCTTTGTAGCATCTAAAGCATTTACACCGTTAAAGGGCTTGGAAGTTACCGCGCTGGTGACATAAGTACCGTTAAAGACATTGAAAAACGAGTAACTGCCTGTGAGGTCTGTACGTGTGGTATAAACTGTAGTTCCATTCTGTTTCAGATAAACCCATACCGAATCAAGCGGAGTGTTAGCCGTGTTATTGTAGGTGAAAGTTCCGCTTACCGTATATCCAAGCTGAATAACCGTTACATAGAGTGAAGATACTGCTCCGTCTCCGCAATTACCGGATCCATTTACAGCAATATTGCCGCTTGCAGCAGTCATGGAATAATTGACTGTAATTGAGTTTGTATTTGCGCCGGATACGATGGATGCGCCTGCAGGAAGCGTCCAGTTATAAGAGGTAGCATTTGTGATGAGGGGCACGGTATATACAATCCCGTTATTTCCCTGGGTCACGGTTGAAAGACCTGTAATTACACCTGCCGCTCCTGTAAGTTCCTGGCCTGCGATGTTCCCATTGTGATAATACGTGGCCGTTGGCATATCGTTGAGAGGATTCCCGTTGAGATCACCATACGCACATTCGCTTCCACCCGAAGATGTATTGTTGAAGGCAAGAGTAGTATTCCCCGAGATGACATTGAATTGAAAATCGGCCAGTTTCGAATTTGCCGCCAGGGTTTTTGGGGTTATATCGGACCATACGACTGAGATCTTTGCAGAAGTCGGACCGATAATGACATTATTAACAATCATTCCGGTCAAGGTTGGATTCAGGTTGAGTGAAGATACATAAGTCATCACCGCAGGATTGTAATCAATCCGGAGTGAAACAGCCGTGATCTGGTCAAAATTAAGCACCGTCAGCGGAATAAGAACCTGTGTACCATTACAGGGAGAGCCACCGGTAATTGTAGTGATTGGTGCATTCTGAAGCGGATTTACAGTTACGTTCAATGGGGCTGAAGTCGGGCCGTCACTGCAGGAATTGGTTCCCTTGACGGTAACAGTTCCCGAAGTTGAATTCGGGGCGTAATCTACAGTAATATTACTTGTATTGGCTCCTGATGCGATAACAGCCAATGGAGGCAGGGTCCAGGTGTACCCGGTTGCATTGGCAACCACCGGCACTGAATAAGAGACCCCGGTTTGACCCTGGGAAACAACAGTGAGGCCAGTGATAGTACCGGGTGTTGCGGGTGCTGAGGATGTAACCTGGCCGTCAAAATAATAGCTTGCAGTAGGCGTATCGGTAAGAATGATACTGTTTACGTTCACAAACTGGCAATCCGCTCCGCTGGTGGAAGTGTTATTGAAAGTAAGCGCTGAGGTACCACTTAAATAAGTAAAGTTCAGATCCGCTATTTTGCTGCCATTAGCCAAACTGACGCCCGTTGCATTGGTCCAGGTGATCATTATTTTATTCACCGATGCTGAAACAACTGAATTTACTATGCTGGCCCCCGACAAGTTGCTGTTCAGGTTTGAATAAGATGAATAGGTCATTTTGGATGGGTCGTATTCGAGCCTGAGGGAAAAAGAAGCGATGTAATTGAAATTTGCGGTTGTAAGAGGTATTGTAACACTTGCATTCGGACAGGCTGTTGGGGATCCGGCCGTGGTGATCGGGGCGGTGGCAGGAAGCGGGTTCACTGTAACTGCAAATGCAGCTGAAACAGTTCCATTACCGCAGGAGTTCGTTCCTCTCACCGTGATGCTGCCAGAGACAGCAGAAGCTGAATAATCGACCACGATGGAATTAGTATTGCTTCCTGTGACAACAGAAGCTCCTGTGGGCAAAGTCCAGGTATATCCTGTTGCATTGGCGATAGCGGGTACTGAATAAGAAACCCCGGACTGGCCTTGGGTAACCGTGGCAGTACCTGTTATGGTTCCTGCGGCTGAAGGAAGCGGATTCATGGTAACAGTTGCATCATGGTAGTAGGTTGCAGTGGGAAGGTCATTTAAGGCATTTGCGTTTGCATCGGCAAATTCACAATCGGAACCACCGCTTGCAGTATTATTAAAAGATAAGGTTGGCGAGCCCGAAATGAAATTGAAATTCAGGTCAACCAGTTTCTGACCATTGGCAATTGTTTTCGGGGTGGGATCAGACCAAACAATAAGAATTTTATTCAGGGTGCCACTGACTGCAACATTATTCACAATTGCTCCGTTAAGCTGACTGTTCATATTCGCCGATGACACATAGGTCATCAGGGTGGGATTATAATCGAGACGGAGCGTCACGGCTGTAATATCGAGAAAATCGTTTACATTAATGGGAATTGTGATGGGGGTTCCGGCACATGCCGATAAACTACCGGCTGTTGAAATGGGAGCATTCTGAGGAGTGTTTACGGTAACAGCTTTGCATGAAATTGTTCCGTTGCCGCATGTATTTGTTCCTTGTACACAAACGTTGCCTGAAACAGCAGTTGCAGAAAAATTCACCGTAATTGAACTTGTATTGGCCCCTGAGGTAATGGTGCCGCCGGTAGGAAGAGTCCATGAGTAACCTGTAGCATTCGCTATGGCTGCTACTGAATACGGAATGTTATTGGTGCCCTGCACGACCGTTGCAGCTCCTGTAATAGTACCTGCTGCTGAGGGAGCGGAGGATGATACCTGCCCGTTTGTATAGAAATCAGCTGTGGGAATGTCGGTGAGTACAAGACCAAAACCATTCGTGTATTTGCAGTCAGCACCTCCGTTTGAAGTATTATTAAATGCGAGGGCTGTTGAACCGGTCGTAAAGTTGAACACCAGGTCGAGCAATTTACCTCCGGCAGCAATGTTTACTCCGCCAGTACCGGTCCAGGTGATAAGCACATAATGCATGCCTGGAGAAACTGCAGTATTTGTAACAACGGTTCCGGGAATAGCGCTATTGAGGTTGGTATAGGAAGAATAGGTCATTTTTGTGGGATCATACTCCAGTCTCAGTGACAAGGCTCCAATATTGGTAAAATTGGTGACTGTGACCGGCACGGTTGCCAGGGCGCCCGGACAGGCTGTAACGGTTCCTGTAACTGTTATAGGAGCATTGGTAACGAGAGGGGTTACGGTAACATTGAAAGGTGAAGAAATTGTGCCACTTCCGCAGGAATTGGTACCATAAACGCTGATGGCTCCTGACACTGCGCTGTTTGAAAAATTGACTGTAATTGTACTGGTATTTGACCCGCTGACGATGGAAGCTCCGGAAGGCAAACTCCAAGTATATCCTGTAGCATTAGCGATGGCCGGCACCGAGTAAATAACGCCCGGCTGTCCCTTGGAAACCGTGGCAGAGCCGGTGATAGTCCCGGCGGCGGCAGGCATAGAATTTCCGGTAATATTCCCATTGATGTAATACGTCGAGGTTGGCATATCATTCATTGGATTTCCTTCAAAATCTGCATATTCGCAATTGCTACCACCATTTGATATATTGTCGAAGGACAGAATAGTATTTCCTGAGATGTAGTCAAATTTCAAATCCAGAAGAGTTCCCCCGCTGGCAATTGTTTTTGGATTAACATCTGACCAAACGACCATGATGGCATTCAAGGTGGGAGATACTACTAAATTATTCACCCCTAAACCGGCTAAGACCACGTTCCCGTTTGCGAATGTGTTGTATGTCATCACCGTGGGATTGTATTCAATTCTGAGGGATATTGCAGTGATATTTGTAAAACCAGTTACAGTCAATGGTATGGTAACCTGGGTCCCTGGACAAGCCGAAACCGAAGCAGCAGTTGTGATCGGGGCATTGCTTATGGCATATATCACTGAAGGATTTATCGTCAAAGCCAAGAGGCTCAAAAAGATATAAAATTGTTTAAGGGATCTCATAATTTCCTGTTTTATCGTATTGACCCGTTTTATGATTTGATAGTTGCTTTCATGTAAAAATATAATGCTGTTTGTTTCAATAAAAATAAGAAAATATTTCATTCAATGTTGTTGGAAGACTGATGATCTCATAAGATGCTGAATCAAGTAACAGCATTATGGGTGTGGCCAACACAAAATAGTCATTGGCGACTTTGCTGTTGATGCCTTCAGCGGCCCGTAAATGCTTCCATCCGCTGAGCGCAGGTAGTTTCTGTTCCCATAGTTTGGCTTCTGCTTCAGTTTCATCAAGGCTTACAGCAATAATTTCCATTTTCTGGCGGATGTCTTGTTGTTGTTGCCATTGGTGCAATTTATCAGCCAGCTCAACACAGTGACTGCAACTGGCCGACCAGAAGAGCAGAAGAATGTATTTGCAGGGAGTGTTGAATGCATACAGCTCAAATACAGCTTTTTCATTTTCTTTCAACGAAATGTCAGGAGCTTTGCTGCCGGGCACCAGGGTTTCAATGCCCTTTAGTCTGCGGCTGATTTCCTTGCGTTTGGAGGTGAGGCAGTTTGGATCATTGAGATATGGTTCGAGGGCTTTCATTCCCTCATCAATCCCGTTTGATTCGAAGCCTTTGTAAAAATAATCAACCATCCAGCCATACACCAAAGGATCACCCTGCCTGGCTTTTTCAATCGCGGTCTTCCCGGCCAAAGGGAATAGAGAATCCCTTAAAGCCACTGTCGTTGCAAGCTGTCCGTAAAGGTTTACGTAGCTGTCCATCCATTTATTCAGGCTGGAAGTTTTGATCAGCAGGGGATCATTGAAATCCATTCCGTCAAAATAATGAGCAATCATGTTGTTGAGGCGGTTGGTCTCATTCCCTTCCCAGGCGATCTCAGGAACATACTGAAAACAATATACATTGCTAACAAACAAGGAATCATCTTGTTTTTCGCGCTTCGCCAGCCATTCGTTGTATGCCATCCGCCTTGCTTCATACTCTTTAATACCTTCCTTGTAAAGCTTTGACTCCGTATCATCATAATTCATGAGGAAGTTCTGCAACACACCCAGCTTCTCCTTTTTCTTTATGTTTTCTTTCGAAAACTCAACAAATGCAGCATTCTCCCTTTCACCTTTCTGAAACCCGGTGCTGTCGGAATTATTGCAATACATCGGGCTGACCCATAATTCAAGGTCCTGGTTGCTCATAAAAAAATATTTCTCAGAAGGGTAAGGCGTGCTGGATTCTTTTTCCCTGTAGTCGAACCTCAGAACAAATTCCCCGGGCAGGTAATCCTTTGAAACAGTAATTTTCGTGGTCTGTCCGTTTCTAATTTGCGGAACCCCGGCAATGGTTTTACTTGTTCGGGAAACCGAGAGTGACATCAGGGTGATTTTACTATCATAAACGCCCCGAAAGTGGATGGTAATATCACGTGTTTGAGCATAAGTCTGATAATCAGATACGGTGCATAAGAAAATGGCAATTAAAAGGATGATTTTGAAGTTATTATCGAATGCATTCATTGTTCAAAGGTACAATATATTCCTGGTTGTGAGGTAAAGAGGTAAATGGTAATCAGTCGATAAATGACTGTTATACATGATCACTTTCATACACAATTAGTCATAATAGAGCGATATGAAACGTTTAATTATTTAGTATTATATTTGACAGGAGATTATCAGCAGGCGTCCATCTTATCGTATCCCTCTGAGCTTGATTTAATGTCAATCCTTCAATCCACAGGTTTATGAAAACACTTTACTTTTCATTATTTTTTATTTACTGTCTTTTTTCTATCCAGGCTCAGAATTCTTCTATCGCTGACACAAACATTGTTGGTCGTTTCATATCTCCTGACGGCAGGGAACTGGCCCGGATAAAGGTTCCCGGGAAACCTCCCGATAACTTCAGGATGCCGGCTTCAAATCCGACAACAACATCTGTCATCATACCGGATGTCCCGGGTTACGACTGGTCTTTTGGCTGCTCCCCCACATCTGCTGCAATGATGGCCGGGTATTATGACCGCAGCGGTTATCCCAATATTTATACAGGCCCAACCAACGGTGGTGTTGCCCCGATGGATAACAGTTCATGGGGATCGGTTGTCATCAACGGGGAAACCAGGAAGCAATGCCCAATCAGCGCCACCCGTAACGGTGTTGATGGGCGTACAAGCAGGGGGCATGTTGATGATTACTGGGTGGTGTATAACAGTATGAGTCCTGATCCATATATCACCAATGGATGGACCCAGCATACCTATGGGGATTGCACAGCTGACTTTATGTATTCAAATCAGTATGTTTATCAAACAGTCGACGGTGGTACTTCGTTCATCGTCGATCCAAACGGACTTCCTGTCTCTGTTCAGGCGGGCTGGGGTTATTCTGACGGATTATATGGCCTGACTCAATTCTATGTTTCAAGAGGATATGCGGTTGACCGTTATTATACCCAATACCTTTACGGATATTCAGGGAATACCTTAGGATTTAATTTTACGCAGTTCAAGCAGGAAATCAATGCTGGTCGTCCGGTGCTGATTCAGTTAACGGGCCATACAATGATAGGATTTGGTTATGATGAAGCCACAACAACGATTTATTTACATGACACATGGGATTATTCAATGCATAGTATGACCTGGGGCGGTACTTATGGGGGCATGTCTCAATGGGGTGTATGCGTTTTGCAACTCAGCGGATCCCCAAACATTATTCCTACTGTTTCAACGACCGCCTTGACTTGTAACGGGACAATCACCTCTACCGCCGGGGGAATTGCCTATGATGGAGGGGATACGATCACCGTCAGAGGGTTATGCTGGGGCACCTCGCATGATCCTACTGTTGCCGGCAGCAAAAGTATCGAGACAGGTGGTGAGGGAAGTTTTTCAAGCACCATGTCGGGATTGACTCCAAATACAACTTATTATGTAAGGGCTTATGCTACAAACACCCTTGGCACTGGTTATGGGCTTGAGATTACGTTTACTACACAGGCAGCCAACGTAATGTCAAATGTTACCACAACTGCGATTTCAAACATTAACTCCACTTTTGCAACAAGTGGCGGGACTGTCACTTGCGATGGTGGTTCTGCTGTAACATCAAGGGGTGTTTGCTGGAACACATCAACAGCACCGACCACTTCCAATGATAAAACCGTCAATGGCAGCGGTATGGGCGTTTTCACAAGTAACATCACGGGACTGGCAGGAGGCACAACGTATTTCGTCAGGGCATATGCTACGAGCTCAGCAGGAACATCCTATGGGAATGAGTTAAGCTTTTCTACTATTTCTACTGCTTCCTGTTCACCTTTGACTATCAACCACCAGGCAGGAAATGTTGCTCCTGTGAATAAAACTGTGACTTATGGTACTGTTGCAAACATCCCGGGCGCTCCTTTAAGATGCTGGATCACGAGCAACCTGGGTTCCGACCATCAGGCGACAGCTGTAGATGACACTACAGAGGCCTCGGCGGGATGGTACTGGCAGTTTAACCGTAAACAAGGATACAAACACAACGGTTCATCCAGAACACCAAATACTGCATGGATAACATCCATAAATGAAAGCCTTGACTGGGAAGCTTCAAATGACCCATGTAACATTGAACTCGGCTGCGGATGGCGTGTTCCTACCGATTCCGAATGGAATAATGTGGATGCGAGCGGGAACTGGAATAACTGGGACGGACCGTGGAATTCTCCATTAAAGATGCATGCTGCAGGGATGCTTGAAATGGGCAACGGAGCCCTCTCTTACCGCGGCGTTAAGGGTATTTATTGGAGCAGCAAACAGCAAAATGCCACGGCCGGCTGGATTTTAATGTTCACCAGCACCTCCAGTTATATTTCTTCATATCCCAAAACGGCAGGTTTTCCACTCCGTTGTATTAAAAATACCGACGGCACAACGACCACACCCACCGTCACTTCATCTCTGATAATAAATATAACGCAGAACACTGCCACATCGGGGGGGAACGTGACGTCCGATGGCGGATGCCCAGTTACAACGAGGGGAGTTTGCTGGAGCACAAGTGCGGGTCCGACTACTTCAAACAGTTCCCTCATAAGTGGAAGCGGAACAGGAATATTCACAGCTAATCTTACCGGGCTAATATCCAACACATTATATTATTTAAGGGCTTTTGCAACAAATTCCAACGGGACAGTGTATGGGAACGAAATATCTTTTGTAACCTTTCCATCTATAACAACGGAGGCTATCACTGGAATAACTCAAACTACGGCTAGCACCGGAGGAACCATTGCCGTTGGCGGAGGAGCAACAGTGACTTCAAGAGGAGTTTGCTGGAGCACAACTATAGATCCTGTAGTTAGCGGCAGCCACACCTTAAATGGCATTGGAGCAGGTGGTTTTCTTAGTAATATAACAGGATTAACAGCCGCTACTCTTTACTATGTGAGAGCATACGCTGTAAACGGCGGGGGAACCGCTTATGGTGAACAATTAAGTTTTATGACATCCAGCCCGATTCAGCTCATCTCACCCAACGGTGGTGAAACATGGATAAGCGGGACCAACCATACAATAACATGGAATGCGACCAATGTCGTTAATGTTACCATCGCTTATTCAACCGACAATGGGGCAAACTGGACTACCATTATCCCAAGCACACCGGCCACATCGGGATCATATTCATGGAATGTGCCAAATCCAAACCCAAATGTAATTTCAGTAACCTGCAAGGTAAAAGTAACGAGCACTGCAAATACAAACGCTTTTGACATCAGTGATGCCGCTTTCACGATTCTTAATGCCTTAAAACACGCTCCTGTCACATATACCGACACCATCCCGGCCGCTGACAATACATCCATCTCAGTACCTGTAAAAGTTGACAAATTCAGAAAAATCACAGCCCTGTCTCTTCGCCTTGATTATAACCCCTCAGTGTTGACTTATTTGGGATCTGCTAATATTAACGGGGCTTTAAGCGGATTAATCGTTAACAATACATCAGTTTCATCAACCTTAAGCAAGGTGATAATCAGCTGGTCTGATTTGACTCCCGCGACCCTCTCCGATGGCAGTAAACTTGCCGACCTCCTCTTCACTCACATTACAGGTGCGACAGGTTTGACATGGAATAATACCGAAAACAGCGGCCAGGATTGTGCTTATGCAGATTCTATCGGAAACACCTTGATTGACATTCCAACGGCTCTTTTTTACAGGGATGGAGAGGTCCATACCTTAACAGGCTGGCCTCTGAATGGAATGTTTGTTTACAATAATACAGCCAACTCCCCACTGGATTCATTATGGATAATACTCAGGCAGAATGACATCCGCATTGATTCCACACAAACTACCTTATCGGGAGCCTATTCATTTACGGGAAAGGCAGATGGAACCTATACACTCTCGGCAAGGACCAACAAAGCCTGGTCGAGCGTGAATGCAACGGATGCCATCAAGGTGCAGAGGCATTTTGCCGGGCTTGAATTGCTGACTGAACCTGTAAGACTAAATGCTGCGGATGTTAACCTCAGCAATTCGATCAATGCCACCGATGCGATCAAGATCAAAAGGCGTTTTTCAGGCTTGGATAATTCATTTATGCGGGGAGACTGGACTTTCTCGAAACAGGTACTTGGAGGCGATACGATCATTATCAACGGAGCCGCATTGATCCAGAATTTTTATGGATTATGCGTTGGCGATGTAAATGGGTCCAATGTACCCGCTCCGGGTGACTGGATTGACAGAAAAATAGAATTCACATCCGAAGGAACGATAGAAGTCACTCCCGGCAAGGTTTTTGAACTGCCGGTTAAAGCCAGGAACGATATCAATGTAAGCGCTATTTCCCTGGTAATTCCCTATCCTGAAGACCTGATTGAGGTGCAGGACGTTCAAATCAGTAACGGAGCCCCTGTGTTTAACCTTCTTCCCGGCCAGCTGCGTATTGCCTGGTCGGAGCTTCAGACGATTAATCTGAAAGCAGGAGAGACCTTACTGACACTGAAACTCAGGGCAAAAGAGGACTTCTCCGGCGATCGGACCATAGAACTGTCCCCCGGCATGGAATCGGAACTTGCTGATGAACTTGGCGAGACAATCTCTCTCGCTGAACTTTCAAGCCTGACCATAAAACCATTAAAACAAAACGGCATCAATGATTATGGTGAATTGATAAGCTCATGCAAGGTCTACCCAAATCCGGCAAAAGATTATGTTACCCTGGAATTTCAATTGAACTCTGCTGCAGAAGGCAGCATGAAAATGCTGGATATAGTGGGCAGGGAGATAAAAGCAATTCCCATGCAAAGGTTTGAAAAAGGAAATTCCAGGCTGGTCATTCAAACCAAAGAACTGCTTGCAGGCCTTTACACCTTGAAACTTTCATTCACTTTCAACGGGAAACAGAAAGATTACCTGCAAAAGGTTATCGTGAGCAGGTAATGTCAACCTGGCCTGTGATAATCAGTTTTTAAACACTGAAGTAAATATCTTTTATTTCAGTGATGGATCAGTGTTTTCATCATTACAAAAACCATTTTGCTTCCGGATTATCAATTCCCGGCAACAATGCTTTTTACCTCTTTGAAACTTTGAGCCGGACCCGAAAATTCGAATGACAGCTTGTACAGGTTCTTTTTCAGATGACTGAAATCGAGGTCCATTTTATTCAGTCCTTTCACTGCAGAAACGGGGCCCACCGACTCAACACAACGGCCTAAAACGTCAAACACTCTGACCGTTGCAGTACCTTCCTCGCTTGTATTAAAGAACAGGAATGAGCGGCTGATTGCAGGATTCGGGTACAGCTGAAATCCTGATCCATTGTTATCACTCAAAAACGACAATGAGGGGATTGATATCTGTGCACCTCTGACGGCGCTGCCACTGCGGTCGGCTAACTCGGTAAGCGGAGAAGCATTGGTGAATGCGACGATGTCATCCGCAGTAAATGAAGCTGATGTTCTCACTTTAATGAATGCAAAGGGTTCATGACGGCTGACCATTAATCCGTTCAGCTCCGACCATACGATATTCAACCTCCCGCCTTTCACCGAATAATATGGCTGTCCGCCCACAAAAGAGACCTCCATGACATCAACCAGGCTTGCCGGGAAGTCGAGGACCACCGAAAACGCTCCCATATCGCAATCCTGATCAACGGTGATCGGCAGGTAAATTTCCTGGTTTGCGGCCACCGGTATGGTTGTTGAATTGGAAATCTCAAGAGCCTGTCCTGATTTCGCTCCGGTTGTCGGGACGTAGGATCCATTCACATCGCCTGTGCATAACGCATAGAAACTGACAGTGGTGTTACTGTTAACCATGACCACCGAGTCACTGCCGGTATTCTTTTCGAAAATCCAGTCTGGCCTTGCAAAGATGGTATCCAAACCTGCAAATCTTCGTTTGATCTTTAAAGCATCGGTTCCGTTAATGCTGTTCGAATTATTGACATCGGCTCCGGTGAGACGAATCGGAATGGTAAGGAGCTCAAGACCGGCAAAATGACGTTGCACCTTCAGTGCATCTGTACCGTTTACACCGCTCCAGGGTTTATGGGTCTTTCCTTTAATACGGTATATCCCGTCATAGATATTCTGAAAGGAGAAGGCGCCGGAGGTGGTGGTCCGCACTGAATCCAGCTTTAAACCATTCTGCTGCAAGATCATCCACGCCGAATCCATGGGCGTATTTGAAGAATTATTGTATACCAGGGTACCTGATAGAATATGCGGAAACCGGAATGTGATTGTCCCATTGGTCGAATGATACAAAATATTCTGCATCAGGGCGTTGCCAACAATGGCTCCGCTCAGGCTAAGGCTGCCCGATGTAACGTTCTGATTGCTTGAATTCACAGCGAATCTCAGGTTTACTATGGTCCCGGTATCACCTGTAAACGGGTTTTGTAATATGGAGTAGGCCAGGACACGAATTTTCGTGGCATTCACAGTTTGAACTGTGAGGCTGGCGTTACTAACTCTCGATGTCAAGACGCCGGATCCTGTAATATAATGCATGCATGACGGAAATTCAAGGTCAAACTGAAATGCAACGAAAGGTTCAATGTTATTGACTTTTACAGGGACCCACACCGAATCAATATTTTTGCAGCTCAGGGCGGGAATTAAAAGGTAATTAGGCGTAAAGGCAGTGCCGCTTAGAGTTACCAGGTAAATTGGACGAACCGGGTCGTTGGTAAACATTTTCATCTGCCCGGCATATCCTCCCTTTACAGATTGTTGAAACTTCAATTGCAGATCGGAATACTGGCCGGGAAGGATTTGCAGAGGGTAAGTTGTGAGCAATACAAATGATGCATTCGTGAGTTGAATGCTTGAAATTTTTAAAGTGTCGGTGCCGTAGTTGAAGACCCTTAAAGGTAATTGTTTAAATGTCAGTACAGAAACATCGCCGAAGGCCAGGGTTGTGGCGCTGGAAATTAAGGGCGAAGCAACAGTAAGACTTCCATTGTAAGAATCGGAAAGGCAGTTCTGGCTGTTGGTGTCACCTATAACAACATTTGATAAGGCGAGCGGATAGCTGCCTCCCGTTCCGTTGACGTTGAAAGTCAAGGTAACTACATTGCCCGTGCTTCCACCGAACACTTGCTTGTTTGGTGAATAGGCCACGACCCTGAGTTTGTTGCCGGGGATGGTATTGGCGCTGACCACATGATTAGTCTTGCGTCCGGTTAATATTGCCGATCCGGGAACATAGGTCATAGGTGAAGGAAGTTGAACATCAAACTGAAAACCGGTAAATGGATCCATATTGTTGATAGAATAGGAGAGAGTTGCCTGCTTGCCTGAATAAGCGAACATAGTTCCCGTATGTAATTCATTAACTGCAAAGGCACGGGCGATGAGGTTTAAAATCAAGGTTCCTTCATCCGGGTCATTTGATGTGATCGTCATAATTTTATTATACTGACCCCGGATCACCGAATTGAATTTAACGGTGAGCTGGTAGTTTGCCCCTGGGTTTACGGTAAAAGAGGAATTCCCAACGACTTCGAAATAACTTGAAGAAAACGTAACACCTGTGACATTCAAGGGAAGGTTCCCGGTGTTTTGAATGGTAAGATTGCGGGTGGTGGACTGGCCAAGAGGGGTGCGGTCAAAGTTAATGCTGGTGGCAGTTATATTGATATCGGGGGCCTGGAGCAGCACAGAACCGTTGACCGGGCTGGTAAGAATATTCACTCCGTTTGTATCCCCAATGACCGGGTTCAGCATCGTAAGAGGAAAGGTCCCCGGTGTGTAACCCGATCTGATCTGAAATCTGACAATGGTCCCCGAATCGCCTTCAAAAAGGACATTATTCTGAGAATAGCCGACTATCCTTAGCTTATTGCCAGGGACCATTTCGGCCTGCAGAGATTGAGTGCTGACCCTTGCAGTATCGAATACAGCCGAATTGGCAATATACGAAAAACCGGCCGGCACCGGCACGTCCAGCTGGAATGCCGTGAACGCCGAAGTATTCTCGATGTCGACTCTCACTGTGAAGACCTGGTTGGCGCCAACCGTGTGATTGCTGAGCTTCATTGTATTTGCAGCCATTAACTGAAACGACAGTTGTGGAAGCAAAATAGCGACGGCCAGGATACAGATGTGTTTGCCAATTGTTTTCATGATCGGATTATTTTAAGATTGCTTTGAAAGTTACAGAGTTTGTCATGCTTTGCGAACGAGCTTGCAGACCGAGATAATACAGGCTGTGGCTGGAGATCATTGCACTAATGTTCAAGGGTATTTTAATGTGGTGAAGGCCTTCGGTAAATTCTCCCAAAGGTTCAACGCATAACTGCTTTCCCAATTCATCGATCAGGCTGATCTCAATTCTTGAAGAATGTTCCAGGGTGAATTCTATCATAGAGTTTTCCCTGACAGGGTTCGGGATCACCTTGAAATCCAGCACAGGTCCATGGTTCTTATTTTCATTGATTCCCAGCGGATATACCGAAAGCGGACCATTTCTGATCCCTGTAAGGATATTGATCGACAAACTGTCACCGATGATAGCATTGGTCAGAGTCAGCGGGAACACACCCCTGGTATTTCCCACGGCAAGCTTGAATGAGATCACCTTGCCTGAATTTCCGAGGAAGGCAGCGTTGTTTGGCGAATAGGCAAGAACTCTTACCGTGTTGTTCCCAACAAGGTTTCCGATGGCCACATGATTGGTGGAGCGGCTGCTTAGCTGCAGAGAATAGCCTATATAAGTCACCTTGTCAGGGAGCTGCAGATCGAACTGGAATGAGATGAATTGTTTCGAATTATCAATTTCAATCGAAACTACCACGGTATCGTTTGGCCTGCAGGCCGCGCTGTCGGAGATCAGGATGTTCTGGGCTGCGGCTTTGAATAACGGCAGGGCTGCAAGAAACAAGAGCAAAATAAGTATGGTCTTTTTCATTTTATTTTGTATAAATCAATTTGATCTCCTTGTGGAAGGCATTTCCCGATTTGGCCTGGCCTTCGAGTTTGCAGAAGTAAGTACCCGATGACAAGGCATGGTTATTCAGGTCCGTTCCGTTCCAGTTGATCCAGTGCAGGCCCTCTTTTAATTCCTTATCCATCAGAACACTCACCAATTTTCCCTGGATATCGTAAAGTTTAATTTCCACTTTGGATTCTTCGGGTAGATTGAAGTTGATAGTCACCGCTTGGGTGAAGGGGTTTGGATGAGCCTGTAGATTGAAATTATTATCGTCAGGATATGATCCCTTGCTTTTGATCACAATGACTTTATTCCCTTCGATGTCACCTGCTTTCACTTCTCCCCAATCAAGGTTTTGTTTATTGTTGATTGAAAGCAAGGTCAGCGGATTGTTCCCATTACCGGGAAGGGTATGATTGTTCATGTTGTAAAGGATCCCTGTGAGTTTTCCCTTCACGACCCCTTGGGCAAACTCAAATCCATTTTGTTTACACATAAGTTCTATGTCAGCGATATTCTTGCCCGTCAACTCAAGCTGAAGAGCAGCAACCTGTCCCTGGCTGCGGAACGTGATCGCGTTTGAATCCAGGCAGATATATGCCGGGTCAGGATTGGTGCCCGTGAAAATACTCCCTGCTTTCTTCTTTCCATTGATCAGGTTAACAATCCCGATTACATCGAGGATATCGATGGCGTTGTCATTATTCACATCCGCAGCATCAAACAGGAATGGTTGAGGGTTCTGGCTCAGCATGTATGAAATTACGGTAGTAATATCCAGCACATTGACCAGTCCGTCCCCATTGGCATCCCCGTTAGCTGCATTCAAAGGAGTTGCTGTAACCTTTTTGCTGCTGTCGCTTTCGGCAAGGTCTGTGCCAACCACTTTGTAGTAATAATGATATGTATTATTCGGGAGAACTGCATAATCGGTATACAGTGTATCGGTGATCAGAGTGGTATTGATCCGGATCGGGGAAGAAAAAGTTGTATCAGTTATATTCTGCTGACGGTACATATTATAACCCATGGCATCCTCTGTTCCGGCCCGGTTCCATTCAAGGCCAACCTTTCCGATCCCGGGGGTAGCCATAAACTCAATCGATGCAGAGCCTGCTGCCTGGATTACAAATTCAAACCTTGAATTTTCGATAGGAATTTCGAAGTGATCGTTATCCTGAGCCATCGCGACTCTCACACGCTGAACACCATCTCCGGTTTCAATTCCTATGTTAAAATAAGCTGTCCATCGTTTAAAATCGGAACTCCAGCTTGCAGATTCCGCAACAATTTTCTGGGTATATGGTTCGCGAACGCCAAAGGTTAAAAACGGAGTGACTGAAGCATCCATTGGACGGTTGAAGTACACATCGAATTTATGGATGCCCAATCCAACGATACCCCGACCATTATTTGCACTGTATGGATGATCATATTTATTGATTTCAACAGAATCAATAAGAATCTTCCACACATGTCCGTGACAAAAAGCAGACGGGGTGGCCTGGGCGCTGTCAAAGCCGTCAACAATTGGGAAAGTTGAATTTTCAAAAAAATCATAGATCGAATGTTCTATTGTTAAGCTATCTGTTGTACCCCAATAAATTGGAGATAGTTTAAATATTCCCCAACTTGCAGGGTAAGGTGCAGATAAATTATATTTATCATTACTAAAAATAGAGTTATTCCTAAAGTTTCTTGAAAGCTGAAGACTCATACCACTGTTCAAAAATGTCGGATTATCCCATTGAGTGCATGTGTTTCCTGATATAATATTATTCTGAAAAATGTTTATGTTGCCAAAGTTTGTCATGTATGTTGCGAAATTGTTGAAAAACAAACACTTTGTGATACTGTCAGAATTTAAAACACTTGTAAAGTGAATTTTTCCATAGCGAAAGATCGAATTATGAATTCGAAACCCATCTATATGAGTAGGAAACCCAGCGACCGAAGAAGATACTCCAAAGTATTCAAAAACACAATATTTCATTTGCTGAGGATTGCCACTTACATTTTTTATCTGCAGCCAATAACCAGATCCGTTTTGGGTAAATACAATCATTGAATCCGGCTTGCCGTTACAAATCATTTTCCTGGAAACGAAAATGGATTTTTCATCACTTATCTGAATTCTTGTGCCAGGGTCGATTTTTAGTGTATCAAAAACTGTATTTGAGGTAACCAGGTATAGTTTATTTTGTGTAAGATGTTTCGTTCCGTAATAATGACCGCCCAGTTCTACTCCGTTTGTGATCGTTATTTTTAAGGTCCCGGAAGTAACTTCTGAATTGTCTTTTGAGCCGATCTCATATTGGAACATGATATCGCGGTTATTGGCGACAGTAGGTTTTATATAAATTTTAAAAGGATCTGTTTGGCCTGTCATTGTGCCATAGGTTGAGATTGTTCCGATGAAGCTTGTACTGTCAAGTATGGTAGCAACGGTTGTATCTTCAAATGGAGCAAACCTCAATTTTGTCCATACGCTATCAGCAGATCCTCCTGCATTTTTAACTTTCAAAAAAAGTTGAATGGTTTCACCGGCATCTCCCTTTCCATCGCGATCATCTCCTGTTAAAGTATCGACTATAGTATTTGAAACGTATTTTAAATTGGGGACAAGAACATGATTAAGAGCAGCGAAAATATTTAAGTTTCCACCGCTTGAGCTTTGAATTAAAATTGCAAAAAGCTCTTCTGTCGAAATTGCCGGTCTGTGAGATTTAATCAAAGCCACACCTCCTGCTACAACCGGAGAAGCCATTGAGGTTCCGTTTAGCAAGTGATACCCACCGCCCGGGAAGGTACTGAGAATCCCAACTCCAGGGGCCCTCATTTCATAGTTGTGCCCATAAGCATTTGTATAATCAATTGGCCCTGAAGGGTCAAAATTAGAAAAAGAAGCCAATTCTCCTGTCTGTGTTGTTGCCTGAACTCCAATCACCCATGAGTAACATGCAGGGAAATGAGGAGCATATAATGGTGCCGGCGGAAAAGGCGGATCAATTTTATAACCATCATTTCCTGCAGCAGCGACAATCACTGCCGTTGAATAGGCATTTTCAAGAGCTGTCTTCAATGTAAACGATTCCCCGTAGCTTCCCAGGCTGAGGTTAAGGATAGTAGCTCCCTTTAGACGGGCATAATTTATTCCATTGGCAATATCCGAAGCGCTTCCGTAACCAGAACTCTGCATGACTTTGATGGGCATGATCTTGGCGTTCCAGGCAATTCCGGCAATACCAATGCTATTGTTCCCTTTCGCTGCTGCGATGCCGGCTACATGAGTCCCATGGCTGTTGTCATCCATCGGGTTATTGTCGTTATTCACGAAGTCCCAGCCTCTCACATCGTCAATCTTTCCATTCCCGTCGTCATCGATACCGTTACCGGGGATCTCTCCCCAGTTGCGCCAGATGTTCGGGGCAAGATCTGGATGGGCCCAGTCAACACCGGTATCAATAATTCCAATGATCTGTGTTGTATCGCCGGTTGTTGTATCCCAGGCTGCCTTGGCATTTACCCCCGGGAACGCTCCCAGGTACCATTGCTGGGAAGCCATCGGGTCATTGGGTTCTGTGGCCTGTGAATAGAAGTAATAATCGGGTTCGGCAAAATCAACCAGGGGATCTGATTTCAGTTCCTCAACCATTTTCTTCACATCTTCATTTGCATCGGCCTTGAACTTATAAATATTAAACAACTGTGGGACTTCATGGGTCTGCCCATCAGGAGTGGTCATGGACTTGTTGACTTCACGTTTCTCCTCATTGGCAAAAACCTTTTCAAGGGTTATTACTTTGTGCCTGCTGATAAAGTCATCCACCGTATTAATACCAGTCTTAAGACTTGATTTTGTTTTTTGAAGAACAATCGGAACCTCATCCTTGAACTTCACCAATACCACCCCCTTTGCAAAATCAGGATTATAAGGATCCAGGTTATGAAGATTCGCAAATCCCGGGCTATTCTGGGAATAAACTACCGATGATGTCAAAAATGCTATTATCAGCAGGGAAAACACTTTTTTAACTGAATTTCTCATTTGTTTTCTGTTTTGTTTTTTTTCTAAAAAATCTTTCATTCACCATTAGCTTGCCGGTTAGCTTGTCCGGTACATTCACTGCTGACATCCTCAATATCAGTTAAATTGCGCCACATAATTGTCTTCAAAAAAATTTCATAATCATTTGAATTCCATTATGCTAAATTACACAAATTTAAATTCTACCCATACTTTTACATTACCTGTTGAAAACTATTTTATTGTTTGAAAATGGTTTTCATTTTTCCCAACTCTTGTTCTGCCGTTGCATTTAAGTTGTTAACACTCTTCAGATAGCAGTTCCCATATTTCTATTTAATTATCATCGTTGCCTTGAATTCAGAGTCCTCTGATTTAAGTTCGATCAGGTAAACCCCTGCTTCCAAATCATTCATTTTTAATGTTCCCGATTTGCCTTGATTAAACCGGATTGCTGTATTCGAATAAATTTTCTTACCGGTATTGTCAAAAATGCGAACCTCCCCAATCCCCGAGAATGTAGCATTTGTTTGAATAATAAATTGCCCTGTATGCGGATTAGGGATTATTTGTAATCCGTCATTCTCCGAATTTGGCGCATTATCCGGCAATTTGCCTGTTTTCAGTTGAATGGGATTAATGTTAAGAGTCGATCCGGATATGACCTTTGCAGACCTATCCGCCAACTCCGTTTCAGAGGTAATTTCCGGATAGATCAGTTCATCTTTCACCAGCTCACCTGCCACCTTACAATAAATAGTTAACAAGGTATCGCCTCGGTTCAATTCAAGCGGTGTGACCTCCGACCATGCCATCCGCACTTCATTTGCAAACTGCCTGAAAACGACTTCTCTCCCATCATGCATCCTTACATCCTGTATCCTGATCTTCTCTTCAGGGAATTTTAATACAAGGGAAAGCGCCGAAACATCAGAAGCCTGATCGACTGTCACCGGAAGAAGGAATTCCTGACCTGGGTGAACTTCAATCGAAGGTTTGTATGCCAGGGAAACCGCAGATGAGGACTTCGCCCCGGGACCAGGAACAAAGGATCCGTTCACATCTCCAACACATAATCCGTAAAAGTTCTGAACCACGTTTTCATCCTGAACCGACACTGTATTTCCTCCAACAGTTGGTTTTGCAAAAGTCCAGTCACCCGCGGCAAATGTGGTATCAAGCCCGGCAAAGCGACGTTTGATCTTTAACGCGTCTGTTCCATTAATGGATCCACTCGCATTGACATCAGCGGCCTGAAGCCGTATTGGTTCAGTTAGCACTTCAAGCCCAGCAAAATGCCTCTGGACTTTCAAGGCATCGGTTCCATTGACCCCGTTCCAGGGTTTATAATAGGCTGTGGTCATTGTGTAAGTTCCCGGAGCCTTCTGCAGAAACTGATATGACCCTAGCCCGTTTGAATACGTTGAATCAATTTTAACTCCGTTCAGCTTTAACCCGATAGCAACCGAATCCAGAGGGATGTTTGCGGTGTTATTATAATAATAATGCCCTGAGATTCCCGGCAGAAACGCGGGAGCGCCGTATTCATAAGCACCCATATCAACTTTTGCAAAGCCATCACTATTGCCATCCCATATTCGAACATTTCCTGAGAGATCAGTAGAGTATACCACAGAATCATTTGTTCCCGCGTCGTTACAATGCGAATTCGCTGCTAATTGCAATATAGAATCTGCAAAACAAGGAATTGTATCTTTATTGTGTAGCCCCCAATTCAACAAACCGTTCGACGTCGTAAATGCACCTTGACCGCCCTGAATATCGCTGTTCTCAACTGACATTTTAGCCCAATTGAAATAAACCTGATTATACCTGTTATTCCATAAAATACAATTACTTATGCTATTCTCAGGTGATGTACTTTCAATAGGGTAGGCGTAATTATTTGCTAAGGTAACATTGATTAACTTAAAGGTTCGGAGTCTTGAAGAAATGACAGATGAGCCACTTGTGTCACTAGTGAAAACAGAATTGGAAATGATGCAAGGGAATTGCCCAGAGCCACCACATAGAAAGGAACCAACCCACCCTGCTGTATTTCCTTTCCCTAAAATTCGATTTGCATGTAAAAATGAAGTATCTTGAGAAGTAAAGAAATCAAAATAAATTGCTCCCCCACCCCAACGTGCATGGTTTCTTAGAAAATTTACCTCATTTAATGCCAGTTTTGAGCTTACGGAGTAAATGGCTCCACCAAGGTCGGTTAAGGTATTATTCCCATTATCCTCAAATTGCCCTCCCAAAATGTTTAATGATGATTGATGCGAATAAATTGCTCCACCATGGAACGCCAAGCATTTGGACATAGTTATATGTTCCATTTTAGGAGATGAATGCTCAAGGCGGATACCGCCACCGTCTCCAAATAAATTTACTCCCTTTGTAATAATGACATGGATTAAGGAATCGTCTGCATCTGAATCATTAAAGGAGATTCCACCCCAATGGTCCGCCATATAAGGTTTAAAATAAATTGAATCTGTATTGGTTCCCAATGCCACTAACTGCGCATTTTGACCAACTTCAAAGACGAAATTTCCTCCAAAAAAGACCTTCACACCACTCTCAATGTGCAAGGAATAATACGGGGGAATCTGGATATCACGAGTTATTTTATAGGGCGAGTTGCTTTTGTACCAGTTCCCATAGACATATTGACTGTCGATAACACTTCCAGTAAATACTTTCGCTATGATTGGAATTCTTTGAATCCCTTTATTTAAGATCGATACATCAATGTACGTCTGGTAAACTGTATCCGATGGAAAGTTGGGTATGAAATCAACATGCACAGGATAAATTTCTCCTGAGTGTATAGTATCATTTATAGTATAACGCATTAGCTTAATATGGGTTGTATCTTCACTAATTACATCTGAAAGAATTGCATCTATGATACCTCCGTTCATTATTCTAAGGGTATCAATATAATCTTTAGAAGCAGATATTAAACCAAAATCAACTGGATTAGGAAATATATTTATAGCCAACCCACTTGAGGTTGTTGCTTCATAAGTACCACCAAAATTTCCAAGGTTAATCCTATATCCGTGTGGAAAAGGCTCCAATCCAACTGGATCTGATGGATCTCCTTTATCTATGCACTTCGAATTTTGAGCTAAGTGAAAATCCGAAGGTGAAAGAAATGACGGATTTCCATATATAATATTATTAGTAGTTACTAAAGAATTTGCCACTAAAATACTATTTAACGAATCCGAAAGATTTACGTATGAAATGGATAAAAGTGCTGGATTTCCGTTATAATCAATAACTTTTATTTCGGGTAAAGAGTTATTGTAAAATATTGCGTTCTTTAGTTTATTCTGACCAGTATGATATTTGACATGTCCGTTATTATTTACAAAGGTGAGATTCTGGGTAAAAGATATGGAATTTTGAAAGGTGCATGCTTCATTATCATTTGAGGAATTATTTGAAATTAAAATATTTTTTATATTAATATTACATTGGTTAAATGCACAAGCTGAGTTATACCCACTTCCATTACTATTTACTTTAATATTTCTGAGAATAAAATTGCCTTGCCAGAAATATAGTCCACCTCCACCAGAACTAGCATAATTATTTTCCAATACAAGACTGTCAATTGTTGCATTGGTTAGGGGTAATAATGCCGAGCAGATTCCTCCCCCAATACCCACACCATTATTGTGAATGGCAGAGTTCCCATGGACAAATAAACACTTAAAATTATAATTTCCATTTCCGAATAAAATGCCACCTCCGTTTTGTCCAATATTATCAAATATTTCGCAATGCTTTAAAACCAGATTTACATTCTTGGCGTTGATTGCACCACCGATATTACCATAATAATATACATTTCTAACCAAGTTCAGTTTAAAGTATTCCAAGGAATCAGTTGCTGTTGGATTATTCGAAATTTGTATGCCGGCCCAGCCGTCTTGTTCATCAAGAGCAGAGAATATTATTGAATCCGTAACGGCTCCTTTTGCAATTAACAAACTGTTATCAATAACATTAAGGCTATAATAACCAGAAAATAAAACTTTTACACCCGGATGAATCCTTAATGTTTTCCCAATTTCTATTTGAACATTTGTGGTTATATAATATGGCGAATTTGCTTTGATCCAATCTCCTTCAATGAATGGTTGATTAACTACAGTGCCTGAAGTGGATATACCAAATCCCTTGACAATTGAATAGTGATGTTTATCACAGTATTTGGCGAAAATTTTTAAAGTATCAGCATATCGGTTGACGGCTATAGGATGAAATCGAATATATATCCTGACTGAAGAATCGGGTAATATGTTGATAGAATAGAGTTTGTTTTGAAAAGTTACATTATTAAGGCTGACAGGAAAATATTCAGTAATCCAGATCGAATCAACTACAATTTGAACATCAGATAGATTATTTATTTTTATATATTGACTTTCAGATGTTGAATCAACACGTTGTACTCCAAAACTAAGTGTCTGTTTATCTGTTGTGAACAGAAAAAAGCTTGTATCTCTTACCGCCTGATTAAGATTAAGCCTCCCTCCACAAATCAGTTTGTTTTGCAATCGTGATATAGTGTCAACTGTTCCCATCAGCTGCATCTTGATTTGACGGTTTGAAAACCCAGGAAAAACTGATGCCACAAGGGCAGCAGCCCCTGAGATATTTGGCGTTGCCATTGAGGTGCCGCTTAGCATGCCGTATGTCATTGAAGGCGTGGTGCTTAAAATTTCAGAGCCTGGAGCTGCAATATCAACAGAGCTAAATCCCCAGTTTGAAAATCCCGAGAGTTGATCGCTACGGTCAGTAGAGGCAACAGAAATTATGTTTTGAATATTATAACCTGAAGGATAAGATATGTTAATGTCATTATTAGAAGCATCATTCCCTGCGGCAGCAATAAATAAAACTCCTACAGAATCGGCTTCAGCAATAGCATCATACAATGCTTGGGAGTAACCTCCACCACCCCAACTGTTATTTGTGATTTTTGCCCCGTTCGCAGTTGCATATTCAACAGCACTTACTGCCCCGCTGGTTGGACCGCTTCCGTTTGATCCAAGAAATTTCAGGGCCATCATCCTTACTTTCCATGCAACGCCTACAACACCAATTCCGTTGTTTGCAACAGCGCCAATCGTACCAGCTACATGGGTACCATGGAAATAATCATCCATTGGGTTATTGTCATTGTTAAAAAAATCCCAACCATGAAAATCATCAATATATCCGTTGTTGTCGTCGTCGATGCCGTTATTTGGGATCTCATCCCAATTGGTCCAGATGTTGGCTGCAAGATCGGGATGCAGATAATCGATACCTGAATCAATTACTCCAACAACGATGTTTGTGTCACCGGTTGTGATATCCCAGGCTTCTGGTGCTTTGATATCGGCGCCGGGGGTGCCTCCGTTCTGGCCAGTATTATGAAGCGCCCATTGCTGGGGAAAGCTGGGGTCATTGGGAATCATGTCCGCCTTCACAATAAAATCAGGCTCGGCATATTGAACGTAAGGCAGTTTTTTGAGGGAATCAAGGATGGTTTGGGTTGCCTTTGGCATCTGCAGGGTATCGATCTGCCAGAGTTCGGCTTTCATTTTCCACTGCTTTTTGACAGTGCTCCTGTATTTGCTGATGAGGTTTTGCCTTAATACAGTAACATCCTGCCCGGAAGCATCAGTAAAGTCCCTTTTAAACTTGATAATGATGTGGCCATTGGCACACTCAGCCCCATTAATCCTAATGGACTTGAGGTCTTGTGCGCTAAGGAATGCGCAGAAAAGAAAGCCAACAATGAGAAGTAAACCTTGTTTCATCGTATTAACATTTTTTCTTGTAATTCTGTTTTATTGTATTTCAGCTTAACCATATATAAACCCCGTGCCTGATTAGAGAAATTGATCTCTGATGAGACTCCGTTGCTAATTTTCACAGATTGTGATTGGATGAGGCTAATTCCTTTGCTGTCATAAATGTCGATTTTTCCTATTCCGTTAAATGATGGATCAATCTGAATACTGAATCTTCCTGTATTCGGATTTGGGATTAATTGTAATCCGCCATTCTCCGAATTTGGCGCATTATCCGGCAGTTTGCCGGTTTTCAGTTGAATAGGGTAGATGTTCAGGGTTGATCCTGAAATTGGATTCGCCGATTGATCTGCAAGCTCCGTTTCAGAAGTAATTTCAGGATAGATCAGTTCATCTTTCACCAGCTCATCCGCCACCTTGCAATAAAGAGTTAACAGGGTATCACCTGGTTTCAATTCAAGCCGTGTGACCTCCGACCATGCCATCCGCACCTCATCTGCAAACTGCCTAAAAACAACCTCTCTCCCATCCTGCATCCTGACATCCTGTATCCTGATTTTCTCTTCAGGAAATTTTAACACCAGGGAAACTGCCGAAACATCTGAAGCCTGATCGACCGTGACCGGAAGATGGAATTCCTGACCTGCGTGAACATCAATGGAAGGTTTGTATGCCAGGCAAACCACAGCTGAGGACTTCGCCCCGGAACCAGGAACATATGATCCGTTCACATCTCCAACACATAATCCATAAAAATTTTGCACCACATTCTCATCCTGAACCACCACGGTATTTCCTCCTACTGTTGGCTTTGCAAAGACCCAATTACCGGCTGCAAACGTGGTATCAAGTCCGGCAAAACGGCGTTTGATCTTTAATGCGTCCGTTCCATTAATGGACCCGCTTGCGTTAACATCGGCGGCCTGAAGTCTTACCGGTTCAGTCAGCAGTTCAATCCCCGCAAAATGCCTCTGGATTTTCAAGGCATCTGTACCATTAATGCCACCCCAGAGTTTTGAATAACTTCCAAGAATATTGTATGTTCCTGAAGCTATCTGAAGAAATTTGTAATGACCTGTGATATTTGTCATTGTAGTATCAATCCCGTTTCCAACTGTAGCCAGGTACACGGTCATTGAATCTAAAGGAGTGACAGCAATATTATTGTAGGCAAAATATCCTTTGATCCCAGGATGCCACAAAGGTGATCCGAATTCATATGCTCCCAAATCAATCGTATCCCCAAAAATTCTTACATGCCAATCCTTGTCAGTTTCAGGGATATTCATACCTATTGTATCAAATCGGCCCTTATTAATACAGGGAGAATTACCTTGTAAATGCCAATCACTGTTTAAAGCATCGAACTGCTGATTATAGCCCGGAGTTGGATTAATGAACCAGGGATTGGCATCGAAATTAGCCACACCAGGAAATCCGTTCTGAATGAGGTTATGTTGAATAGAGGGGTTGACGCTTCCATTGGTCCCAATTTGCGAACCATTATTTCCGCGTAAAACGTTATTACAAATTAGTGGATTTGCGGTTCCTCCATTGTTTCCTTGAATATAAATTCCGCCTGAGGTACAGTTGTAATTGTTTGAAATTACATTATTAAAAATTTGAGGGTCACAGTTTTGAATATAAATACCACTGTTGTTGTTAGCAAGGATATTGTTGAAGAGCCTATATTCTGAACCAATGATAAACAAGGCACTGGCTAAGTTGCCATCATTATTGGCAAAATAATTATTGCTTAGAATATTTCCTGAAGCCAGATTTGATGACAGACAAACAACTGACTGAAAACCAATATTTCTGTAAAATAAATTATGATCTATCAGAGTTCGGTCAGAGAAACCATAATCTGAACACAAGGCTCCTCCGCGTTTATCTGACAAGCAATATCGCACTTCATTATTTTTAAAAATAAATGAGCTATAGAATGAACACAAGGCTCCTCCGCTTCCGGCAGACCTGTTATGTCGAAATAAGCAATCTTCAATGTGAACATTCGATGAATTTTGAAGGAATATTGCACCTCCTCCATCCTCGGTGGCAAAAACCTGAGTTGAGTTGGAATTAAATGTACAATGTTTTATAAAAGGTGATGAATTGTAAGTGTAGACAGCGCCACCACTGGTTTCAATCAAAGTATTTCCATTCCATTTTCTGCCAAAGGAGAATCGTGTGAAGGTGATGGTATCATTGTTATCACTGTTTTGAAATCTTAATCCATTCCATCCTCCAATTGTATCACAAGCCTGAAAAATGATGGAATCTGAAGACAGACCCTTGGACAGAAGCACCGTATTTGGACCAACAGTAAAAGAAAAATGATCCATAAACAGAATTGTTGTCCCGGGATCGATTATCAAAGTATCATATGGACTAATTTGAATATCTCCAATTACTGAATAGGGGGAATTTTGCTTTAGCAACCGTCCGTGTATATTACCTGTCAGAAAATGTGTTGATATTCCTGTTCCTTTTAACATTATTTCTTTTTGGGGAAAATTGTATGCGGATGAATGAATGATCAGCGTACCTGAATGAAGTCCGATGAAACCAGGAATAAACCGTATGGTCTGTATCAGAGAATCACCAGGCAATATATTCAGGTTTGCCGGATTATTTAATTTTGAAAAAAAGGCTTTACCTGATTGAATTTCAATCGAATCCAGGTGGAGAAGAGTTGATGATGTATTAAAGATTATCAATCCTATCGTAGCAGTGTCATTGACAATCACAAAGGAAAAATTCAGGACTGAAAAGGGTTCAGAGGAAACTGTCGAATGCACAGAATGGTTTTCTGAAGCTCCCAGGTCTATTGTTCCGTTGTAAATTCTGGGATTGCCATCAATATCTATTAATGGAGAGAAAATGTTCGCGGGATGAGGAAATGTGTTAATACATACAGAACTGTCCTTAAGTCCCCAGTCATTAATCTGTCCTGAAAAAGTAATCCCCGTTCCACCAGTGGGAGCAAAGAATCCGGGCTCCTTTGAAAAAACATTCTCCCCGTTAATATTATAACTCCCGTTTACCAAACAATTTTTAAATGTAAAATATGAATATGGAGAGGAGGCAAATACCTGATTCGCACCATTACTAAATGTAAGATTCCCGCTGATTATATTATTTTGAATATCAAATGTTGATCTTAAAATTCCAATTCCACCACCAGCATAATATGCATAATTATTTGCTATCGTATTATTCAGAACAGTGGCATTGCAACTGTCCCCGATGTATACAGCCCCTCCCCATCCGTCATTTAGCTTATCAGCAGAATTGTTGGTAATTATATTCCCCTGAAGCAAGGCATTCGAATAAAATACGGAGATTCCACCGCCTGAGTCGCCACCTCCCGGGGGTCCGTGGACAAGATTATTTGAAATAAAACAATTAACAATTTTCGGGCTTGAATGATCGCATAAAATTGCACCGCCTGTGGTATACAGGTATCGATTCTGAAGCTGCCACCAATAATAGTTGGGTGAAGTTCTTTTGCTGTATTTTAACACACAGTAAAAAAGGGAATCATCTTCACCTGAATTTCGGAAAGTAATACCATTCCAGCCTCCAAGAGAATCAGTTGGCTGCCAGAAAATTTTATTCTCCGCTGTTCCTGTGGCTGACAGCCTGCCATTATTCTGCACAGACAAACTGTAATGGCCGGCAAACAGGATTTTAACGCCTGGATGAATAACAAGAGACTGTCCTGGTCCGATTAAAATATCGCCATTAATGTAATAAGGAGATTCTGAGGAATTCCATATTCCGGCAACACTGCCCGCTTGAACTATCGTACCTGAATTATAAGCGACACCCTTCAATGTAACGGGTATAAGCCGGTGATTGCTATTCAAAGAATAATAAACAATCAGTTTTTGTAAATAACTATTTGCAGAATCAGGGACGAATTCAAGATGAAAAGTATCGATATGGTTGGGTGGCAACATGAATGCATTCAGTTTGTTTGAATATATTGAGTCTGAAGTGATGATAAACCCTTTCTGGCAAACAATCGAATCAATCAGGGTCTGGGAGTTACCGGCATTGGTGAGGAGGAACACTCGTGGCGGGGAATAGTGGTGAATAATCTCAGCACCAAAATCATAGTATCTCGATGATAATATTAAGGAAGGGATAACAGAGTCATTAATCGCAGTGAATAAATTCAATCTTGAACCGGAATTTATTGTACTCAACAATTGATCGTTCTGGTCACCACTCCCAAGCAAATGCTGTTTGACCTGAAGGTTTGACTGGGTAGGATACCTGGACCAGGCCAAAACTGCTGCTCCTGTGATGTACGGAGTTGCCATGGAGGTTCCACTCAAATATCCATAATTTGAAGAAGGTAATGAACTCAGGATTCCTGATCCAGGGGCAGCAATATCAACAGTGTTTACTCCCCAGTTTGAAAATCCCGAAAGATGATCGGTACGATCAGTTGAGGCAACTGAGATTATGTTTTCCAGGCTATAGCATGAAGGATATGAGACGCTGATGTCATTATCAGAAGAATTATTTCCAGCTGCCACAACAAACAACTTCCCTGCCGAATCCGCCGATGAAATTGCATCATAAAGAGCCTGGGAAAACTCACCTCCTCCCCAACTATTATTGGTTAATTTCGCTCCGTTTGCAGTTGCATATTCCAAAGCACTGATTGCTGCGCTTGTTTCGCCACTCCCCCCGGCATTCAGAAATTTCAATGCCATCAACCTTACTTTCCAGGCAACACCGACGACACCAATTCCATTGTTTCCGACGGCACCTATTGTTCCTGCAACATGGGTTCCATGAGAATTATCATCCATGGGATCATTATCGTTGTTGTAGAAATCCCAACCATGAACATCATCAATGTATCCGTTGTTATCGTCGTCGATGCCGTTTCCGGGGATCTCGTCCCAGTTGGTCCAGATGTTGGCTGCAAGATCGGGATGCAGGTAATCGATGCCTGAATCAATGACTCCAACTATTATATTCGTGTCGCCGGTTGTGATGTCCCAGGCTTCGGGGGCTTTGATATCGGCGCCGGGAGTGCCTCCGTTCTGGCCGGTGTTGTGCATTCCCCAGAGTTGGTTAAAGCTGGGGTCATTGGGGATGACATCCGCCTTTACAATAAAATCAGGCTCGGCATATTGAACATAGGGTAGCTTCTTCAGGGAATCGAGAATGGTTTGAGTTGCCCTGGGCATCTGCAGGGTGTCGATCTGCCAGAGTTCGGCTTTCATTCTCCACTGCTTTTTAACGGTGGTTCTATATTTGCTGATGAGGTTTTGCCGCAAAGCTGAAATGTTCTGTCCGCCTGCATCGCTGTAATCTTTCTTGAATTTGACAATGATATGTCCATTCACGCAATCTGATCCATTGATCTTAATGGTCTTAAAATCCTGAGCATTCAAGGACAAAAAGATGAATAGGGATACTATGATCAGTAAACTTTTCCTCATTGAATGATCAATTTTCCTTTTATCTCCGTTTTATCAACTTTCAATTTCAGCAGGTATAAATTTGCCGGCTGTCTTGAAAAATCAAAAGGTCCCGATCCATCCGGCTTCATCCCAGGAAGTGGCACATAAGAACCATTCACATCTCCAACACATAATCCGTAAAAATTCTGGCTCAGGTCGGAATTCAGAAGTGTTACTGTGTTCCCTCCCACCAAGGGCTTTGCAAAGGTCCAGTCGCCGGCGGCAAACGAATTGTCGAGCCCGGCAAAGCGGCGTTTGATCTTGACCGCATCCGTGGCGTTGATCGACCCGCTTGCATTCACATCTGCGGCCTGGAGCTTCACTGGTTCGGTTATTATTTCAAGACCTGCAAAATGCCTTTGCACCTTCGTAGCATCCGTTGCATTTACTCCGCTCCATGGTTTATTGCAAACTGCCTCAATGATATATGTTCCATTAGACTTGTTGTCGAACTTGAAATATCCGGCCGCACTGGTCAGCAAGGAATCCTTACGTATACCGTTTTGCCGCAGGTTCAGCCTCAGGTTATCGAGTGGTGTCAGGACCGTATTATTATAATAAAAATTACCGCTGATATCATGCCCGCTTTGAGTGCCTGTCACATGAACATCATTGAAAGCCCAGTAATAGCACCATGTGGCGGTCAGATTCCATTTGAATTTCACCTGGGCTTGTCCAGCTGCAGCAGGGATCAGCTGGTTAAATAATGCAGGATTACTGGCGGATGTGGTGGTGAAGGTCTGAATGGCAGTCCAGGAGTTACCATCATCGATCGACACCGAAACAGTTGCCGTTGTGGAGGTACAGGCTTTCAAATAATGTGCAAACTGAAGTGTTACGTTTGTAAACGATGAACAATCGAGGGTCGGACTGATCAGGTCAGCATTCTCGGTATTAAAGTTCCCGTATGAATTACTAGGGAGGTATGCATAGTTGCCGGTCAGCGCAGGATTCGGATACCCGTTGGTAATGGTACCAAACTTCCATACAAGCCAGTTACCTGTATGGTCAACCATAGACCAGCAGGAGGGAAGGCTGGTCCCGCCGAAACCTTCGGTAAACGGCAAGGTAAAAGGAGCGCATCCGGTAGTAAAGCTGAGCTCATCGCCATACCAGGTTCCTGTCGCATTCACTGCATATGCACGCAGGTAAATCAGGGTATTTGCAGGCAGGTCGGCCATGGTGACAGTGTAGGTTCCTGTTCCCGAGCCATTCTCAGAATGACAGTTAAGAACCGTGGGTGCCGGATTTCTGCTCCAGCATACGCCCCTTGAACTTACCGCCGCTCCGCCATCCGCAGAGATTATACCTCCTGAGACTGCATTATAGTATGTAACGGAGCTGGGTTCAGTGGTAGTAATTACAGCCGCGCCAGGTGTAAATGTCTTATCAGACCCAAATGCGGTCCCTTCGTTGTTCACTCCAGCCAGGCGATAATGATAGGTGGTCCCGCTTGTCAATCCTGTTACAGAGGCATTGAGCATTACCAAAAATGAGCCGGAACCGGCCGGCATGATATTCGTTGCAGATCCGTAAGAGGTGGTTGTACCGTATTGAAAGTAATACGAGGTGCTCAATCCGTTGGCATAAAGGGTCCCGTTCAACTGGGCGGATGTAGTGGTGATGCTGGTTGCCGCTGTTGTATTTACCGTTGGAGCGTTGCTGATCCTGAAGGAGGCAATTCGGGTGTGCCAGTCCGACACTCCCGTGGTTTGAATATACTCCGAAGTAAACCAGAAGTTCTGGTCATTAGAAGGGTCGACCGACATCATCGCATAATCACCCCATCGGCATTCCGATCCGGTTTGTGATCCTGATCCATCCTGTATGGTTTGCTCGGCAAGGGACATCTGCCCAAGAGGATCTGTCGATTTGCGCCCTGTGAAACGAATTGAGGGATAAATAGTAGTCCCATCTGAAACCGAGTACCCAAGGGCAATGTCACCCTGGTCATTCATGGCTATGGATCCAAGCCAGCGGTGGCTTGCATCGGGGCTATATGTTCCCTGTTGGTAAATGGACCAGCCGCTGCCTGTGTTCCGGAACTCATACCATCGGATTCCCGCATGGCCGGTTCCATCCACATCTACTGTGTGGTTTGCGACGATCGACTGATGGAAAGGGAAATTACGATACTGCAGGCGGTACATCAGCCTTCCTCCGACCGCTTCAAGTTTTACAGTGGTACCAGGCTGAGGAATGCATCTTTCTCTTGTAGCAGTGCATAACTGCGGATCAAAAGTCTGGGGTGTAAGCGTCTGGGTTTCGGTGAAACTGGTGTTTGAAGGATTCGCCCAGTCAACATGAAATGAATATAGTTTGATAGTGCGGTTAACACTCCAGTCATGTACAAACATAAACGGATTTGGAGCCCCGGCAGGAGGAGCAATCTGTCCGTCCCAGTCAGAAGGCAGCATGGTCCATCCATCGAAGGATGGCGGAAGATCGATATACTGCATATTCGCCGATGGATCACCCGCGAGCATTTTTTCCCTGTCCATCGCTGCTACACCAATGCCATCGCCGGAATTGGCATTGAGAAGCTGGATGGTCGAAAGATAATAACCGTCGGGCCAGATACCCAGTTTCGGATAGTCGGGAAGTACCGTCCCGAATGCGTAAACATAACGGTACCAGCTGCCGGTTGGATCGGAAGTCTGGGAAACGGCAACCAGTTCGGCATAATTTGGATAGGTAACCGCAAATTGAGAGATTATCCATCGCTGGGCCTGCTGGTCATAGAGTACAACGGGATCCCCGCTATTCGTGCCATTCCAGGGCGCAGGGATCCCGGTCCAGATGTTGCTCAGGGGATCAGGTCCCTGCAGAAGGGTTCCGGTTTTCGAATAAACCGCCCAATTGCTGTTGACCACCTGAACGTAATGACTTAATCCAACGTCGCCCTGGGTGTCGGGGGGATACACCCAGTCAAGGTTTGCCGTTCCTTCAAAATTCTTAGTAATGACGGGTGTAAGCGGAAGGTAAGTCCCGTTTTCTTTCTGGAGAACCGGGTCAGGTGCAAGGGACTTGGGCGGATTTCCGTATCGCTCACGCATTGGATTGCCGCTGTTTTCAACTTCCCTTTCAGACTTTGGTTTTACAGCGGTCTGCTTCCCGGACTTATCCCGCATGGGAGGAGATAAATCAAACCAGGCAGGCTGGATAATCCTGGTGGGATGGTACACGGTGGTATTTGCAGGAGATGAGCCCGCAGTCTGGCTTTGACCAGAAAACGTTCCTGAGATAAAAAGCAGCAGGAACGATAGCGCCTGTGACTTTTTCATAATCCTTATGTTATCACTTGTTCAAAATGATTTTCACTTCAGATTTTATTTTATTGCCGGATGAGGTTTCGCCGCTTAGCCTGACCATGTAAATACCTGAAGGCAACGCCATGTTATCTCCGGACCTGCCATTCCAAATGGTTTTGGAAATGCCTGCTGGTTTTTGCTTGTTTTCAATCGTACTGACAAGTTTTCCGCTTAAATCATAAACAGCAAGATTTACAGAAGCCGGTTCATCCAGAGAATAGCTCAGGGTCAGGCTTGAACTGAAAGGATTTGGGCTAGCTTGCAAATTTGTTTCTGATGCAGCAGCCAATCCTTTTACGCCTTTTTGTACGATCACCCGGTTACCATCGGCATCTCCCGCCCTGACTTCTCCCCAGCTCATTGTTGAACCTGGCTGCAGGATGCTGAATAAATCGACCATACCTTCGCGGATGGCCTGGTTCCTGGTATTATAGAGTATTCCCAAGAGCTTACAATTGACAATTCCGTGTGCAAACTCAAAGCCCTGCTGACGGCAGATCAGTTCCAGTTCTGAAAGGTTCTTACCCGAAAGTTCAAATTGTAAAGCTGCAACCTGGCCGGTGCTCTGGAAAGTAATGGATGTTGAATCCAACCAGATATAGGCCGGATCAGGATTGATCCCCGTGACAATAGTTCCTGCCTTTTTCTTCCCGTTAATCAGATTGACTATTCCAATCACATCGAGGATATCGATGGCATTATCGTTATTCACATCCGCCGCATCAAACATAAATGGCTGAGGGTTCTGGTTGAGCATGAAGGAGATCACGGTCGTGACATCCAGCACATTGACAAGACCGTCCCCATTAGCATCCCCATTGGCTGCTGTCAGAGGAGTTGCAAAAACAACCTTGGAATAATCACTTTCAGAGAAATCAGTCCGAACTACTGTAAACAAATAATAGTAAGTCATTCCGGGCGTCACTGCAAAGTCGTTATAAAGGCTATCGGTTAAGAGTGAATTATTGATCAAAAGCGTATCACTGAAAGTGGATGGAGTTGGCATTGTAAACCGGTACAAATTATACCCGAGAACATTGGTAGAATCAGATAGCGGCCATTCAAGATGTACTTTTCCTATACCCGGAGTAGCAATAAAGTCAACCGATTGGGAGCTTGCTGCCTGAATTACAAAATTAAACCTGCTTCTTTCGATAGGAATTTCAAAATGATCAAGGTCTTTTGCATAGGCAACCCTGATGGTGTTTTGGCCATCGCCGGTACTCATGTCGATGGTCTTGTAAGCAGTCCAGACTTTGTGGTCGGCACTCCAGTAAGAGGAATCCAGAACAGCATTCTGGGTAAAAGGGAACCTGACGCCAAATGTCAGAAAGGGATTAAAGGAAGTATCCATTGGCCGATTGAAAAAAACCGAGAACTTTGCAGGGCCATTTCCGATGACCATAGGAACATTCTGAGGGTTCTGATCGTTAATCTCAACCTTCCAAACCACGCCATGACAGCTATCGGGTGGCTGGTTTAATATACCATTAAGTTGAACGACATAAAGACTAGGATTCTCGAAAAAATCAAGGATTTGAGAATTTATAACATCAAGGTTTGTTGCTCCCCAGTAATTTTTTGGAATGTATTTATATGCAAGATAATCCCCTCCAAGCCAGATATGGTATGGAATGTTATCGATAAATACATTATTTCGTAATGCTTCCAGAGTATCACTGGGACCGCGCATGAAGGATCCGAAAAAGCATTTACGATAACCTGACGATGAGTTATTTTCAGCAAATACATTATATGAAACATTCGCGGAAACAATAGCACCAAGGTCTACAAAAATGCTTCCATCGGAATTATTAATATGATTTGTTACAAGATTGTATTTGAAAACAGTAGGAGTCCATATTCCAACAATGGAATTTATGCAATAGTCAAAGATACAATGCTGAACGTTTTTCGGTCGAACCAGGATTGCTGATGAACCTCCGCCATAAAGAAATTTGCAATAACGGAATGATGCATTTGTATTTTCGCTGCATATAATTCCGCCCCAATATAATCCCTCTGAAACGCCTTTGAATGTGATCAATGAATCTGGTGTTCCTGCCGCATGAAGGTATTTAATTACTGCAATGAACATACCTGGGTTGAATGTCAGGATTGTCCCAGGTTTTACAATCAAGGAATCCATCACAGAAGGCCCGGTCACTATATAATAAGCATTTGGGCTCAGAGTAAGTTTTCCATAATTGCCATGAATCTCGATACCATGTTCTACTGTGATATTTATGCCTTTGTAAATTGTATCACCCGGATTGCTTTTTGACCAAATCAGAAGCTCAAACGAGATATTCCTGAAATGCACGACATTGCTGTCGATATGTATCCTGACAGCATCAAAGCTGGTATTGGTTCCGTAAGCTGAGATACTACCCAGGGAACATGATTTTTTCAAAATTGTGGCAACTGTAGTATCTTCAAACTCCGAGAATCGCAATTTGGCAAATACGCTATCGGCATTCCCACCAGAATTTTTCACTCTGATATACATATCAAATGTTTCACCTGCATCTGGTCTTCCGTCATGGTCTCCGAACAGAGAATCATTTATGGAATATCGAATGAAATAAAGGTCTGGTGGAGGGTTAGTCATCGTACATTTCAGGATATCTAAAACCCCTGCCTGCATCATGTTGATTTTAATCGGTTGTATGAGTTTCGCAAAAACCTGTTCATTGCTTAAAGTCGGGTCATAGCTTTTCATAAGAGCGATGCTTCCGGCTACCAGCGGACAAGCCATAGAGGTACCGCTGTAGCTACGGTACTGCCCATTCGGAACAGTGCTGATAAATGAAACCCCCGGCGCCCTCATTTCATAATTGTAATCATAATCATTCCAGTAGAGGCTTCCATAGGGTCTTCCATCGGAGATTACAGGACCAGTTGGATCAAAATTCGAGAACCATGCATTATTGCCGTTCTGGTCAGTGGCTTCTACTCCAAGAACCCAGTTATAGCAGGCAGGATAATTCGGCTGGTAAGGGGGCCAGGGTGGACAGGGAAGGTCGGTTTTGCAATTCGTATTCCCGGCTGCTGCTACTATCAGTCCCTTGGAGTAAGCATATTCCAGTGCGGTCCTGATTGTCATCGACTCTCCGCCACTTGACCAACTGTTGCTGTATATAGTACAACCGTTCTGGGCTGCATACCAAATGCCTTCTGCGATCTGAGAGAAATAACCTATGCCGTTGCTCTGAAACACTTTTACAGGCATGATCTTTGCCCCCCAGCTCACTCCGGCGATTCCAATTCCGTTGTTGGCTTCAGCTGCTGCAATTCCTGCGCAATGAGTTCCGTGACTGTTGTCATCGCGGGGATTATTGTCATCATTCACGAAATCCCATCCGCGAACATCATCAATAAAACCGTTGTTATCATCATCGATGCCGTTATTCGGGATTTCATCCGTATTGATCCATATTTTATTTACAAGGTCGGGATGTTGCCAGTCGACACCCGTGTCAAGTATTCCAATCACCTGGGTTGTATCTCCAGTCGTAAAGCTCCATAAGGAATCAGCTTTAATGTATGGGATTGCCCATTGTTGGGAGTATAGGGGGTCGTTGGGGGTTAGGGATGCAGGATGCAAGATGCGGGATGCAGGATCCTGGATAATGGATACGGGATGCAGGATGCGGGATGCGGGTAAGGAGAATGGTTCTGAAGTGGGGATGCCACCAACGATTCCGGCGGAGCCGTTGAGTTCGGCATATTCGACTTCGGGTAAAGATTTGTAATCTTCGACCGCTTGTTTTGCATCCTGGGTTATCGGGAAGACCAGTTTGTAGATATTGAATACCTGGGCGAGCTGGCGCTTCTCCCCGTTGGGTAGGGAAATAGACCTGTTGGTTGCATTCTTTACCGAACCTCTGAATACCTTGGTCATTGTTGCTACCTGGTATTTTTCGTTCAGCTGATCAATAGCCGCAACGCCAGTTGTCATTTTCCCTTTGACCAACTGCTTGTTGATCTGAACATCGTCTTTGAATTTTACAAGAATTTCTCCAGGTTTGTATTCCGCGGCGTTGGGATCCTTTTGAAAAAGCCCGGCAGTTCCCGAATTTCCCTGGGCAAACATGGCAAAAACAAATAAACTGCTTAACAAGAAGAGCATCAACCTTTTCATCTTACGTCTTATTTGATAATTATTTTTCCGTTATATTCCATTGATTCGTTTTTAAGTTTGAGATAATAAACTCCCGATGGCAATCCTTTTAAATCTAATAGACCTGATAATCCAGAAGTGATCTGAATTTTGTTCAGTTCCCTGATTTGCGTCCCTTTAGTATCAACTAATATCAAGTCAAACGTCCCGCTTATCGTTTGAGCAACCTGAACCCTGAATTGCCCGGAATTTGGATTTGGCAAAATTGTCAGTGTGTGATCTGAGCCATCTGATGCAGGATTTGAGGATGCAAGTAGCTTGATGGTTTTTGTTTTCAGGGTCACTCCTCTCAAAACATTAGCATTAACATCCGCCAGCTCACATTCATTGGTAATGTGAGCCTGGATGATTTCATACTCGCTTTGATGGCGGATGACTTTCATCCGTACCCATAGCATTTGCCCGCCTTGCGAAAGTTCAAGCGGCTGAAGTTCCGACCATGCCATCCGCAGACTGTTACCAAACATATGATAAATGACAGTTCCGGAATTCATTTTGACGTCAAGCACCTGAATTTTTTCTGAAGGTAATTCAATCACCAATGAAACTGCAGATAAGGAGAGGTCTTTGTCAACCCAGACAGGCAGATCAAATTCCTGCTCCGGCTGCACAAAAATGGTATCCGAATAGCTCATCAAAACTCCTGAACTGCTCTTCATTCCTGGCTGAGGCACATAGGAGCCATTCACATCACCAACGCATAGTCCATAGAAATCCTGGGAGATATTTGTGCCGCCAATTACAATGGAATCTCCGCCAACAATCGGTTTGGCAAAGGTCCAGTCACCACGGACGAAGGTTGTATCAAGTCCGGCAAACCGGCGTTTTACTTTAAGAGCATCAGTACCGTTGATGGAATTACTGTTATTAACATCGGCTGCTTGAAGTCTTACCGGTTCGGTAATTGGCTCTAAGCCTGCAAAGTGCCGCTGAATTTTTAATGCATCAGTTCCGTTGACACCGCTCCAGGGCTTATTACAGGTAAACCCCAGGTTATAAGCACCCGAAAACACCTGGCCAAACTGGTAAAATCCTTCTGCATTGCTTCGGCAGCTGTCAATACGCAACGGCCCATTCATGAGGTACATTCTCAGTGAATCCAGACTAGTTGAGCTTGCATTGTTATATTTAAGATGACCCGAAAGCTGCACCCCCGGCTGAATGTCAAATGAATCGACCGCAGCAAAATGGCTCGCTGCAAACGAATTATCGATCGCCTGAACACTCCAGTAATACCGGCCGGGTTGCAGATCACCGATGTGCCAATGGTTATTATGATCCGTATTTCCCCTTTTGACAACCCGCAAAAATCCTGTTGTCAGATCCGCCATTGGTGATAAAATATCTACACTACCTGGGGAAGTTCCAATATATAAATTGTAAGTCAATCCATCCTGAGGGGTCGTATTATCAGTCGACTTGTCCCAATTCAAAAACACAGTCTGACCAGAGACACTATCGTGCAGATTTGCAGGAATTGAAGGAGGAGAATTAACAATGAATTTGTTTTGGCCATAGGTGTTCATAAATATTTTTGTGATGTTTCTCCCAAGACTATCAACACCCATTAAAATAATATCCAAATCACCGTCATTGTCATAATCGCCCCATTCAGCAGAACCATATTTTACACCTGGAATATTTGTTGGCTGCAAGACAAATCCGGCTTGGGTGTTTTTATAAAGAAGCGTCACAGGAACCCCGTTTTGCTTTGCACCGCACATCAGAATATCCAGTCGGCCATCATTGTTGTAGTCACCCCATCTTGCAGTACCATATGATAGTTGTTCCAATAAACACGGGGATTCAGTTAAAAGACCGCCATTATTATTATAGATTTTTGTAATTGGTATTTCACCCTGTAGCACACCAAGTATCAAGAGATCTGAGAATTCATCATTATTAAAATCCCCCCAATCTATTGATCCTGAGACAAACATTGGTATTGAAGTGATTGTCTTATTAAAAGTACCATCGCCTTTCCCATAACAGATAACAAATGGACTATTTTGAGCTGAGGAAGCAATATCTTGCTTCCCATCATTATTAATGTCGATAACAGATGTTGGACTATTATGTAGTATAAATATATCCAGATATTGACCTGTAAAGGAATACGAACCATTAACATTGTGGTAAAGCATGTTCCCCGAGAAGTAATCAATGCTGTTATCATTATCATAATCAACAAGATCAAAACCAAAACCCCAATTAAAAAACACTGGAAACATTGATGAATTAAATGTATTGTTTTCAAATTTATAAATGTCAAGCTTACTTCCTTTAATGCCATCCAGATCATTGTCCCCATCAACATCACACCATTTGATCCATGGATACAAACCACCCCCGAAGGGTAAGGCTGAATTTAACCGTTGAGAGCTAAAAGAGGTTAATTCTCTTCTCCAGATAAGTGTCTTGTACTCTTGGTTGTTTCTTCCTGTGTTTGCGATATCCAATTTCCCATCATTGTTGAAATCACCCCAAACTGCATTTCCATAAGCCAGAGAATCAAATATAAAAGGGGCTTCTTGAAATGGAGTTATAATCCAATGAATAGTGGCTTCCTGATCGGCATAGTTCATTCCATTATGACCATTCCACTTGATCGAGTCTTTGCCATAGAACTCTGGAGCAGGAGTGTAAATAAGCAGGTTTAATTCTGAACTGAGAATTTCCTGTCCGTAAACAAGGGGTATATTATTAAGTTCAATTGACCCATGTTGTGGCAAGGCTTCAATGCGAACTTTTTGAAGCGTATCATGGTCGAAATCTTCAAAGATTAATTCAAAAACGGATTGATCCAAATGGATTGGTTCATTTTGAATGTACCATATTGTATCACGTACAAAAGGATCGTTTATGGTAAATGATTGAGTACTTGAAAATACTGAAGGTCTATAAGAATTATCAATGGCCTGTACACTCCAATAGTATAATCCCGGAGCAAGTGAGTGAACTGTCCACGACAGGTTATTACCAACATTTCCTGATTTAGCAAGCTTTAATTTTCCTGTTGACAAGCAGGCTAATGGACTGCAGATTTGCGTACTGTCAGGTGATCTGCCTATGAAAAGATTATAGGTGATTGCCTCTTGTGCAGTAGTATTATCTGTTGCAGGTTCCCAGGAAAACCTGACCGTGCTACCGGAAATTCTTTTCATGGTCAGATCATCAGGAACTGATGGTGGGGTATTTGTTAAAACAGAATCTATGCCATAGCAATTCCGGTAAATCGTGGTAATGGTATCGCCTTGGGGGTTTAAACCTGAAAGAAAAATGTCAGGGAAGCCATCATTGTTTAAATCTCCAATGGCACAATGAGCATCAGCAAGTTTTGGCAGACCAGTTGCTGTAATCTCATGGAAGGCCGATCCATTATCATTTATGAATAATCTTACATCCTTATCCGGAAAATTTATATACCCTTCGATTATTATATCCAGATTGCCATCGTTGTTTACATCTACCCATTTTGCAAATCCCCTAAAAGTTGGTGGGAAATTTGCATCAAAATATCTAAATATGCCATGATCGTTTTTATAAATTCTTGTCAACGCATTATTTACAGTTCCCTGGGTACCGCATATCAATAAGTCAAGATCACCATCACGATCAAAGTCTCCCCAGTCGTATGTACCATAATTCACTCCGGGCAATTCTGCCTGTATATCAACGAATTGACCATTATCATTGCGGTAAATAATGGTTTTCCGATCGTTATTTCCATAGATTCCTCCTATGACCAGATCCTGGTCGCCATCGTTGTCGAAATCACCCCAGGCCAGCTGACCTGATCTGAATCCCATCAGATTCATCAGGGAATCAGAATAGACACCCTGACCAGAATTTTGATATAATCTGCTTAGAAGACTTGAATACCCTTGCCCTGAACGTACATAATCCAGAGAATTGCTATTGTTTATATCACAAAAATCAGATGCTGTTTGATCCAACACCGGAGATAAGGTTTGGGTGCAATTGAATTGATCATTCCCCTCATTTTTATAAATTTTTTCACCGACAATAAGGTCCATGTCGGAATCGGAATCGATGTCACCCCAATGCACACTGCCTGATCCTGATAATGTCAGTCCAAGGTCATGAAATGTCCCATCGGTAAATTTGTAGATTCTGGATTGAGAGGCGAGATCAAGGTCTCCGTCGTAATCATAATCTCCAAGTGCGAAAGCAGATAATTCAGGAGTAATTTCAAATTCGGCAGGTTCAAACAGAAGAACATTAAATTCTATGCGTGCGTTATGGGTTCCCCAATTAATTCCATCATACACATTAACATACATGGTGTCATTTTTCAAATTATTGGTGCGATAAACCAAGCCTGACAATTGATTTACCGGGATTACCTGGCCCTGCAAAACAGGAATTCCGTCGAATTTGACAGAACCTGTTAACGGCAGCGAATCAATTCTGATAGACCGGACCGTATCATTTTCCGGGTCTGAATAATTCTCTTGAATATCAGTACAATTAAAAGAATTATTACTATTCAGATAAGCAGTCATATTGAAATGGTTCAATTCCGGGGCAAGGTTATTCCCGGCAATGTAAAAACTGTCAACGACGGAAAAGTGAGAGGCGGCGAATGAGTTATCTATGGCCTGGACAGCCCAATAATACTTTCCATTGGGAAGATTATTCAATAAATAAAATGAATTTAATCCGGCATTTCCATATTTCACCATTCTCCTGAATCCTGATTCGGGATCAGAGGAGCATGAAACAATTTCATTTCCGGCAGGCGTTGTTCCTACCCTTACATTATAACTTATCGAAGGTTGCGGGGTCGAGTTGTCATTTGATGGATTCCACCTCAGTTTTACATTGTTTAGAGAATCATCTGCATGCAATTCCTGAGGAATCGAGGGGGGGGTATTGCCAGTGCCACTTACATTTTTATAAACCTTTGCAAGAAAACCGAGATTATAACCCCACGCTAAAATATCGAGTTTTGAATCATTGTTATAATCCCCAAAGGTAGAATAGCTAGTGTAACTAACAGTAGACCCCCCTCCCAATATTTCCGTTGAAACAGAACTAAAAACATCGTTTCCTTCATTTCTCAATAGTTTTTTACCTACCAAAAGGTCCGGATCCCCATCATTATCAAAATCACCCCAGTCCAAATATTCAGCATAGGTATTGGCTATACTGGTATCGGCAATTTGAGTAAAATTGCTGTTGCCATTATTCTTAAATATAATAGCTGGGGAGGAAAGGGAAAGATCCAATTTGCCGTCCCCATTGTAATCGAAAAATTGTACTTTGTGGAAAACGGAACGGCAATTAGAAGTACAAGGTAATGCATCTGGAAGTTCTTCAAAGAGATCATTCCCCTTGTTGATATATATGTATATTTTTATTGTGCCAGCATTAAAAATTGTTAATGCCAAATCAAGATCACCGTCATTATCTATATCTCCCCAAGATGCAGAACCTGCTACATTCAGTACAGGGAAGGATAAATTTTCAAGCCTTTTAAAGATGCCGTTGCCAAGATTCTTATACAATCCAACAGACTGGCCGTTTTGCTTTCCTTTTCCACCAAATAACAAAACATCTAGTTTCCCATCGTTATTATAGTCGGCAAATGACACGGGGTAACATATATCCGGAAATTTTTCAGCAACCTCGTTAAAACTTCCAGAATTGTTTTGATAAAGCTTTGTTTCTGCCTGATAGTTAAGGCAACTTCCAGTCATGACGAGGTCAAGATCTCCATCGTTGTCAACGTCTCCTGGATCGCCATAATTTGGAGTATTATTAAACGGGAACCCAGGATTGATCTGTGTAAAGGAAGTTGAATCATTGCGGTAAATTCTTGTGCCTAGTGGATACCCACTAAGTATAATGTCAAGATCATTATCGTTGTCATAATCAAACCAGAACCCGGTTTGACCATCTATCCCTCCAAGTGTTATTGAAGTGGCCAGAAAGGGTTGCAGGCTAACATTGATCCTTTTCTCAATGGTATCATGAGAATTTCCCTTATCAACAATTAAACGGACAAGATAAATCCCCGTGTCGGAATAAATATGAACAGGATTTTGAAGAATTGAAATTGTTGAATCACCAAAATTCCAGTAGAATGAACCCGGGTTCCCTTTCGAATGATCGACAAACTGCAATTGCAAAGGTTGATCTGTTTTTGTCGTGTAAAAATCTGCAGTGAGAGCCGAGTAGTTAGGGAATATATTTACCAAGGCTGACTGGGAATAATTAAAATTGAAAAAGCCTGGAGCAATACTGTCATAATAATAATAACCATTTGCAGATCCCGACCAGCCCCAGTTCATGTGAAAGTAATTACCGTCCTGATAGCCATCACAAACCCATGCATGTCCTGAGGTGATAGAGTAATTATACCCATCTAAAAGGACTGGCCTCCCGCTATTGACGTTTTGTTTTAATGTTATAATCCATGTACTGTCCGAAACTGATGATCTGTATAACTGCATCAAGCTGTCTGAATAATCAAAATTTGCTTTAAAACCATTTGCAGCCTTCGATAAATTAGCTCCCGACCCTGAAATGCTATAATCCATGTTTGTCGAAACTCCGCTATGATACATTAATGTAGCAACCGCCGGATTCTGAATTGTTACGCTATTTGTCATAGCTGACCAGTCATAATCTGTTTCATTAAAGAAAATCGATTGCAATCCATATTGAATGTTAGTTTTAGGCAGGTAAGAATTAAATCCAATCCCTCCCTCCGGGTAATTCCAGAATTTTAGAATCTGAGCCATTGCAGTAGCGGTGCAGCCAACCAAAGTATGTCCGCAAACTCCTGCAGCATCAGAAGGGCACATTTCATTATAATAACATCCTTGATCCCAGGTTGTTGTCAACAGCGGACCGACAGAGGTCAGCGGTGTTTTTGGAAAACTATTTTGCAGGATTTCATCCCATTTTTGGGAAAAAGCATTGTTCTGAAGATTAAGTACAAATGCTGTATCTATCTGCCTGGCATAATTATCAAACCATCCTTTCATTGCTTCATTAGAGATTGAATCGGGAACCGGTTTATCGAATCCATAACCCAGCACCGGTGTTACAGCATCATTCGCCGAAACCAGAACAAATCCGCCCTTGTCAAATGAAACAATACGAAAACATTCCCTGCCATTGTATTTGTAGGGAATGGATTTCGTGATTACTGCCTGCTTCTTTGATTCCGGGGCATAATGGCGGTACCAGTTTTTGGCAACCATATCTATATTCGAGCGTTCAACCCAGCCCGCGTTTGCATAAGAGATGTTCAGAAAACAGAGTAAAATTGTAGCAAATCCGAGTAAATAGTGCTTCATGTTGTTGGTGATTGGTTGTTGGTGATTGGTTGTTGGCTATTGGTTTGTAAATATGATTTTTCCGTCACATTCTGATGTTTCGTTTTTCAGTTTGAGGTAGTAAACTCCAGCTGGTATCCCTTTGAAATCAATTGGCGACGACAATCCAGCATTGATCTGAATATTGTTCAGTGCCCTGATTTGCGTCCCTTTAGTATCAACTAATATCAAGTCAAACGTCCCGCTTATCGTTTGAGCAATCTGCACCCTGAACTGCCCTGTATTCGGGTTCGGGATAATGGTCAGAGTCGAATTTGAGACTTCTGATGCAGGATGGGAGGATGCAAGTAGCTTGATGGTTTTTGTTTTCAGGGTCACCCCTCTCAAAACATTAGCATCAACATCCGCCAGCTCACATTCATTGGTAATGTGAGCCTGGATGATTTCATTTTCGATTTGACTGCGGATGATTTTCATCCGTACCCATAGCATTTCCCCGCCTTGCGAAAGTTCAAGCGGTTCGATTTCTGACCATGCCATCCGCAGACTGTTACCAAACATATGATAAATGACAGTTCCGGAATTCATTTTGACGTCAAGCACCTGAATTTTTTCTGAAGGTAATTCAATCACCAATGAAACTGCAGATAAGGAGAGGTCTTTGTCAACCCAGACAGGCAGATCAAATTCCTGCTCCGGCTGCACAAAAATGGTATCCGAATAGCTCATCAAAACTCCTGAGCTGCTCTTCATTCCAGGTATTGGTACATTCGAACCGTTTACATCGCCAACGCATAAGCCATAGAAATCCTGGCTTATGTTCGACCCGATAACGATTATTGAATCGCCCCCGGTAATGGGTTTTGCGAATGTCCAATTTCCTCTGGCAAAGGCGGTATCAATTCCGGCAAAACGGCGCTTGACTTTAAGAGCATCAGTTCCATTGATGGAATTGCTGTTGTTGACATCGGCTGCCTGAAGTCTTACAGGCTCAGTAAGCAATTCTATTCCGGCAAAATGGCGTTGGATCTTTAAGGCATCGGTTCCGTTGACACCATTCCAGAGACTCCAGCTGTTACATGTAACACGATAAATTCCGGGATAAACCTGGTTGAAATTATATGAACCTGCCGTATCTGTATATAAAGCGCCCATAGTGGTTTGCCCGTTTATGAGACTAATCTCTACCCATTGAAGCTTACTTTCGCTTGTATTGTTATATACTATATGGCCCGAAAGCTGAACCGGAGGATGAATGTCAAACGAATCAAGGGCAGCAAAGTGGCTTGCCGAAAATGAGTTATCAATAGCCTGAACTGTCCAGTAATACCGCCCCAGCGCTAAGCTGTCTATTCTCCAGAAATTATTTAAACAAGTATTCCCCTGCCGTGGTATTTTTCTGAATCCATTTTCGGGATCAGCCATTGGTGAAGCAACGAAAAGACTGTCGGGATACCTGCTTACTAAAATATTGTAGGAAAGCGTGTTTTGAGGAGTGGAGCTGTCGACACTTTTATCCCATTGCAGGATCATTCCTGCAGGTGTTTGTATTGTATGAAGGCTGGTGGGAACCGAAGGAGGAGTATTCACCATAACTGTATCGGATCCGAAGCAATTGCGGTAAATTGCTGTAAACTCGGCATTGGTTTCTGTTAAACCTGAAAGAATGAAATCAGGATATCCGTCATTGTTATAATCGCCTGCTGCAAATGAAACATAAGCGAGATCAGGCAGATCGGCTCCCGGGATTTCTGCAAAATATTGCCCATTGATATTAATGAACAGTATTACTGCCCTCCCCGGGTAATCCATAAAACCTCCCAATATTACATCAGGAAAACCATCGGCGTTCACATCAATCCACTTTGCGAAACCCTGCGCAACCCCCGGGAAGGAGGCAGCTTCATTGAAATTTCCTCCATCATTTCTGTAGACCTTTGTAATCAAAGTGCTTATTGTTCCTGTAGAGCCGCACAGCAACAGGTCCAGGTCTCCGTCACGATCATAGTCCCCCCAATCCAGAGTGCCAACATTCACTCCCGGCAAATTTGCCTGGATGTCGGTAAACTGTCCATTGTCATTGCGATAGATAACCGTTTTACGCTGATTACTGCCATTGTAAATTCCGCAAATTGCAAGGTCCTGATCCCCGTCGTTGTCAAAATCACCCCAGGCCACTGCGCCGGACCTGAATCCTAACAGGTTTAACGTTGTGTCGGAAAACACACCCTGGCCGGAATTAAGGTAGATTTTTGTGACAAGATCTCCAGAGTTTTCCGAGCCGGAATGCAGGTAATCCAAGGTATTTTGAGTGTACAAATCTCCAAAAGAAGCTGCTTCGTCAGCCAATTCCGGATTTAATGTTTGGGAACAAACAAACTGATCATTGCCATTGTTCTTATATACTTTCTCCCCTATGATTAAATCAAGATCGCCGTCGGAATCAATGTCACCCCAGAGTACTTTTCCCGACCCGGATAAAGCAGTTCCCATCTCCTGAAACACTCCGTTATTATTCTTAAAAATTTTTGTCGCTGATGCGAGATCAAGGTCTCCGTCATTATCATAATCACCCCAGGCAAATGCTGACTGTTGCTGGGTACTTATTATGTATCTTTTCTCGAATGGAGATACAACCAAAGATATTTTTGCATTGGATACCCCCCAGTTTGTTCCATCAAAAGGGGAGATAAATATTTCATCTCCGTTTAATACAGATGTAAAATAATGAAGATGTTCAAGGCTGGCAATTGGTATAACCTGGTTGATTACCACTGCTGATCCGTTGTATTCAAGGCTGCCATAAACAGGCAGACTATTGATCCTGATGGCTTTCAGTGAATCGCCTTCCGGATCATAATATGCCTTCAAGAGGGTTGGCAATGAAATATGTGAGGGGGTGTTAAGAAACACCTTCTGACTCATTTCAAACATTTCAGGGGGAAGATTATTACCGGCAACATAAAAACTGTCTACCGGAGCGAAAGCTGAAGGGGCATAGGAATTATCAAGCGCCTGAACGCTCCAGTAATATTTACCGTTGATGAGATGGTTTATTTTCCATGAAGTTGACTGGCCTGTATTTCCTCTTTCCATGACATACCTTACTCCGGTAACAGGATCACTTAAAGAGGAAAGGATTTCATTTCCATGAAGGGTTGTTCCGATCCTTAGATTATATGTTAAACTTCCTGAATATGTTTTATCATCAGATGATGCATTCCACGACAGAATAACGTTGTTCCCAGTTGATACCGTGCTAAGACCGCCGGGAACCGAAGGTGGATGGTTGATTGAATCTGTGAAATTCTTATACAACTGTGAAGTCCAGTTATTTCCCTGACCAGTTGAATCGCTGGGGAAATATCCCTCGAGAAGCAAGTCAATTTTACTGTCATGATCATAATCAATCCAGTCAATGGAACCCATCTCAAAAATACCCTGTAAATCCGAATTTGATAATTGAAAGGACCCGTTGTTATTGATAAATATGTTCGTTGAGAATATCAAATATCCAAGACCGACACCGCTGCTCATGGAAATTATATCCAGATCCCCGTCATTATCAATATCTCCCCAAACACTGTATTTATATGTTCCAGCTGTATTATCCGGAAAAATCTGTTCGAATGTATTATTGCCCAGATTTTTTATGATTGATCCCCCCACAAGCAAATCAGGTTTTCCATCCTGGTTATAATCACCCCATTCATAATTGTAATGCCTCCATGTGTAAGCATTGCCGGTTGCAAATCCGAATCCCACATCAGTAAAAACCCCATTCCCCTGATTGTTGAATATCCGGGAACCAATAGCAACATCAAGATCCCCATCCAGATCATAATCTTCCCAGGCTGAAATGCCGGCTTCATTTCCTATCAAACCCTGGAAACAAAATTTCTTATTACCAATATTTCTATACAGGCAGTTTCCCAGCAGCAAATCGACTTTCCCGTCACCGTTATAATCGGCAAAGGAAAAGGGATTGTTGGTAAATAATGGAATATTTTCGAGAGTGTCGATGATGTATCCAAGTGAATCATTCCGCAGATAATAAAGAAAGTGAAGATAGCCATTCATAGGATGTTGCCCATCAAGGATAAGGTCAGGGTCTCCGTCATTGTCAATATCTGCGGCATGCAGATAGTTCGGAGACATAGACTGGGTAGGAAAATCCATTGCAACATATTGAATGGTTCCTGCATTATTCTGGTAACACCGATGTCCCATATATCCAGTATTGATAATATCCTGGTAACCATCCCGGTTGTAATCTACTGCAAGTATCTTCCCATCATTTCCAATCATGGATTGCGTTGTCAGAATAAAATGGTCCTTCCATACCCTGACCAACTTCCTTATAGTGTCAGAACCTGATCCTTTCAAAACTATCAAACACACCTGGTAAGTCCCACTATCAGGGAAAGTATGGATTGGATTTTGCACCATCGAAACTGTTGAATCGCCAAACTGCCATTGAAAAGAGCCGGGATTTCCCTTTGAGTCATCCACAAATTGCAGAGTCAGAGGAAGACTGTTTGTAATGGTGTAAAAACCTGCATCAAGAGATGAGAAATTAGGAACTATATTTATCAGGACCGATTGGGAATTATTAAAGTTATACCCTCCGGGATTTAAATTGTTCAATAAATAAAAGCCGTTGGCTGATCCTGACCATCCCCAGTTCATGTGATAATAGGTATCTGATTGATAACCGTCGCAAACCCAGGCATGCCCCTGATTGCCATTATTGGTATACCCTTCCATCAGAACAGGTCTGCCAATGTTAAGATTCTGCTTAATTGTGATAGACCATAAGCTGTCGGTCACAGATGACCTGTACATTTGAGTAAGACTGTCAGAATAATCAAAATTATTTCTGAAACCATTCGCCGCCCTGTATAAATAAGCTCCTGAGGCTGATGTATTGTAATCCATGTTTGCTGATACTCCCGAATGATACATCAAGGTAGCAACAGAATTGTTCGAGTTTGTCAGCACATCAGGCATGCCTGCCCAATTATAATCAGTTTCATTAAAGAAAACTGATTGCGGACCATATTGCGGGTTATACCTTGGGATATAGGAATTATAACCTTTCCCACCTTCCGGGTAATTCCAGTATTTCAGGATCTGCGCCATGGCCGTGGCAGTACAGCCAACCCAGGTATGTCCGCAAACACCACCGGCATTTGCCGGACACAATTCATTATAATAACAACCCTGATCCCAGGTCGTTGTCAACAGCGGACCCACGGTGGTTAGCGGTGATTTCGGAAAACTATTTTGCAGGATTTCATCCCATTTCAGTGAAAAAATATTGTTCTGCAGATTAAGAACAAAGGCTGTGTCAATCTGCCTTGCGTACCCGTCAAACCAACCTTTCACCGCTTCATTGGTGATGGAATCGGGAACCTGGAAATCGAATGCGTAACCAAGTACCGGCATTACTGCATCATTCGCCGAAACCAAAACAAATCCGCCTTTGTCGAATGAAACAATACGAAAACATTCCCTGCCGTTGTATTTGTAGGGTATGGATTTCGTGATCACGGCCTGCTTCTTTGATTCCGGGGCGTAATGGCAGTACCAGTTTTTGGCAACCATATCTATTTTCGAGCGTTCAACCCGGCCCGCGTTTGCAGAACCGATGTTCAGGAGACTTAGTAAAATTGTAGCAAATCCGAGTAAATAGTGCTTCATGTTGTTGGTTGTTGGTTGTTGGTTATTGTTTGTTGGTTGTTGGTTGTTGGTTGTTGGTTATTGGTGTGTAAATATGATTTTTCCGGTGAATTCGGAAGTATCACTAGCCTGTGCGTGTCGGAAAGTTCGAAAATCAGAGAAAAAATCGAAGATAAATACCTCATCCGTTTAAATTTAGCATCGCTAAATTTAATAAAATCTTTATTATTTCAAGAATCGAATTACTAACCGCGGCGATAAAAAAATTAACGTTTAAAAAATGAACATGAACGCAAGAGGATTTTTACAATTCTACCCGAGAATTCTATCTTTGACTAAATTCAGCCATGCATCATGAATTTGACAGATAAGCATTTTTAGCTTAATTTTGAATCGGAAAGAAGAAGATAGCAACTCTGATTTCTTATTACGCCACCAGGCAAAGCTTTACATTTAAAATGAAACAAGCCATGAGAAGTTTAAAAAGGTTTTCGAAATCCCTGATTTTCGTAATACTTTCAACGCTCGCATTATACTCATCCGCCCAAACTCCCACCTACTCCTGCCTTGCTAAAAACGACACTCTGCTAAATGCCACCACCTACCAGTTTGATGTGTATATATACCGTACGGGTACAACAGAACTTTACCTTAACAATTTCCAACTGTCATTCCAGGCTTCAAACTCTGCCGCAATTTTAAACGGAGGAGTCCTTTCAGGCATCTATGTCTCAGGTTCAACAGAGCTCCCCTCACCCTGGTCGCCTGGCGGAGTCACTGTCTTTAACAGTACAAACCCTCGTCTGATCAGGATTAACGGGCCGTCAGCAACTTCCAACGGAACCTTGATCCCGGAATCCGGATTAAGAATCGGAACCTTCCAGATATTCAACACCGTGGCCTACGCTCATTCAACCATGGGACTGATATGGTGGAATACTAATCCTGCATACACAACTATTTATGCCATTGTACCACCGGGGGTTACCGGAACTGCTACTCTGATAACCAATTTTAGCTGGCATACAAGCAGTTTTACCAATCCGGTTTTGAATATGCCGGTAACTGCTTTTAATTTAACCGGAGGCAGCACTTATTGCAGCGGGAGCGCGGGTGTTGCTGTAGGCTTAAGCGGTTCTGAGAACGGTGTGGAATACAGGCTGATTAAAAACTCATCTCCGGCCGGAGCATATATTCCCGGCACCGGAGCCGCCATTACTTTCGGTGTTCAGACTTTTGGGGACTATTCATCCACAGGCTATCGAAAAGCAACATATCTGACTGGAACAATGACAGGAAGTTTAACTGTCACACAAATCACAACCCCTTTGGCTCCGGGCTCAATTACAGGTCCAAGTGTCGTTGTGCAGGGTCAAACAGGTGTGGCCTATTCCGTTTCTCCGGTTCCTAATGCAACTGGGTATGTGTGGTCACTTCCTGCCGGCTGCAGCATTGTTTCAGGCGCTAACACCAACTCAATCACAGTTGATTTCTCTGCTACTGCTTCATCGGGAAATATGAATGTTTATGCCACAAATGATTGCGGAAATGGACTGGTTTCACCAAACCATTTCATTGCTATGGGAAATCTGGGATATTCCATCAACGGTATTTTCACGTATAATAATTCAGTCAATACGCCTCTTGATTCTCTCTGGGTTGTACTAAAACAAAACAATGTGAGGATAGATTCCATACGCACTGATCTTACCGGTTCTTACTTTTTTACCGGTAAAACCGATGGCGTTTATACGCTTTCAACCCGGACCTCCAAGATCTGGGATGGCGTCAACAGTACGGATGCTGTAAAAATTCAGCGCCATTTCGCTGGTCTTGAATTAATTACAATACCGATCCGCCTTACCGCCGCCGATGTGAATAACTCCAATTCCATCAATGCTACCGATGCCATACAGGTAAAAAGAAGATTCGCCGGACTGCAGAACTATTTTGCCAGGGGTGACTGGACGTTTGAAAAAATTACAGGAGGCGACACTGTAATTATCAATGGGGCAAGTGTAACTCAGAATTTTTACGGACTTTGTGTCGGGGATGTGAATGGATCATATGTGCCTGCACCTGGCGCTAAACTCGCTTCAGGTCTTGTTCTGGAATATACCGGTTCTCTGAAGATCAAATCGGGGCAGGTTTTCGAATATCCTTTAAGTCTGGATAGGTCTGCGGATGTAAGCGCTATCTCACTCAATCTTTTATACCGTAATGATCTGGTGGATATCCTTGAAGTGAAAACTTCAAGGGGGGAAGTTGCTTACTGTACTCATGGAGCCCAGCTGAAAATTGCATGGTCTGAAATTGAGCCTCTTTTGCTGGAACCTCAGCAGGAACTGCTGATCATAAAAATGAGATTAAAAGGGGCTCCCGCTGAATCTTCAACTTCGCTAATATCTCTTCTTCCGGGATCAGAATTGGCTGATGCAGAAGCTATCCCGATTGAAAATGCAGTTCTTAAGGCCCCTTATCTTGAAACTTCAAGCGGCATTATCGTAACTGACGAAACTTTTCTTTCGGGACTCAGCGTCTATCCAAATCCTGCAAACAATCAATTATGGGTGAGCTTTGAACTTGCTGAAGCAGCCAATGTAAGCGTTACCATTTATTCAATGCTTGGCCCAGTCTTAGCAGTTTCAGACAATCCTTCCCAATCAACCGGCCAGCACAAACTCAGCCTCGACGTAAGCAGATTGTCGCCTGGGGTTTACATGGTAAAATTCGTCGCTAAAGGTCCAATTGAATTTACCAGTATGCAACGTATTGTGATTAACCGTTAGGACTGATTTTCTGATAAAACCCGGGTATTCTTTCGAATGAAATCCTCTTTTAACGGCATAAAGGAGTATATCCGGTAGTTGCCGCAGAATAACAGAAAGAAAAAAGGCAGTGTCTGAAAACTGCCTTTTTATTTGATTAAATTACCCGCACTTCGAATACCCGCAGCTCTTGCAAACCAGGCATCCTTCCTGGTAAACCAGTCCGCCTTCGTCGTTGCATTTCGGGCATGCACCGGCCACTGCTTTGGTACCGTCGGGGATGAATTTTTTAAGAGCCCGTTCAACACCGTTCTTCCAGGTGTTGATGCTGTCGACTTCGAAATGAAGTTTGGAGATGATATTAACCACAAAAGGCAAAGGCATGCCATGACGTAAAATACCGGAGATCAGTTTGGCATAATTCCAGTATTCCTTGTTGAATGAACGCGAAAGGGCTTCGATAGTGATCTTGTATCCCTGCCTGTCTTCAAACTGAAAGTCATAGCGGCTTGAAATCCCGTCGGGGCGGGATTTGATGATCCAGCCTTTCTGCACCCATTGGGGGATCCAGAAATCCTCGGCATGACCTGTAAACACTTCATAAGGTCGTCCGTGCAACAAGCCAACAACTGCGATCCACTTTTCATATTCATTCTGAAAACGAACAATGTCAGCTTCAAGGCGTTCGGGACGATGAGGTGCTTTGGTCTCCTGGAAATCGGTAATATCTTCCTTCTTTTCCTTGGTTTCATTGTTTACGAGAACCCCTGAGCGGGATCCGTCGCGGTACACCGTCATTCCCTTGCAGCCTGCTTTCCAGGCTGTTTCGTAAATGCTGCTGATCATTTCTTCCTTTGTCTCAGCAGGCACGTTCACCGTAACGCTGATCGAATGGTCAACCCATTTCTGAACAGCTCCCTGCATATTGACCTTGGCAACCCAGTCCACATCATTGGCTGTGGCGCGGAAGAACGGGGATTTTTTAATCAGTTCCTTCAGGTCCTTTTCGTCCATACGGGCCACTTCGTCAACATTGTAATCATTGATCTGAAGCCAGGTGACGAATTTATGATGGAACACATTATATTCCTCCCAGGTATCCCCAACCTCATCCTTAAACGTGATCTTCACGTTCCGGTCGTTGGGATTGACCTTGCGGCGGCGTTTGTACGAAACTGCGAAAACAGGTTCCAGCCCGGAAGTGGTCTGTGTAAGAATACTCACCGAACCGGTGGGTGCAATTGTAAGCATTGCCACATTGCGGCGCCCGTACTCGAGCATGTCTTCATACACATCCAGGGCCGATTCTTTCAACCTGAGGATGAAAGGATTGTTCCTTTCACGGTCATTATCATAAATTGGGAATGGCCCACGCTCCCTGGCCATGGTGACCGATGAACGGTATGCCTCAATCGTAAGAAGTTTATGCACTTCGACCGAAAAATCCGTAGCTTCATCAGAACCGTAGCGGGTTCCCAGGGCGGCAAGCATATCGCCTTCGGCTGTAATGCCGAAACCGGTGCGGCGTCCCTGGATGGCTTTTTTCTTAATATTCAGCCACATCGCTCTTTCCCTGGCCTTGATATCCTCAGCCTCAGGATCGGTATCAATCTTCTCAAGTATGCGGTCAACTTTCTCAAGTTCCAGGTCAATGATATCATCCATGATCCTCTGGGCCTTGTGAACGTGGTTTATGAAAAGCTCCGAATTAAAACTGGCATCAGGAGTAAAGGGTTTATCTACATAATTATACAGGTTTATGGCTAAAAGGCGGCAACTGTCGTAAGTACAAAGAGGGATCTCCCCGCAGGGATTGGTGCTGACGGTTTTAAACCCAAGGTCGGCATAACAATCGGGGATGGATTCCCTTATGATCGTATCCCAGAACAATATTCCCGGCTCGGCTGATTTCCAAGCGTTATGTACGATCTTTGACCAAATGTCGCGGGCCTGGATCTTGCGGACCACCGTTGGGTTTTTCGATTCGACGGGGAACTGCTGGGTGAACTCCCCGTTGCTGATCACTGCTTCCATGAAATCATCGGTGATCTTGACCGAAATATTGGCGCCTGTGACTTTCCCGGCTTCAAGTTTTGCATCTATAAAATGCTCAGCGTCAGGATGCTTGATCGAAATACTAAGCATCAATGCTCCCCTCCTGCCTTCCTGGGCAACTTCACGGGTGGAATTGGAATACCGTTCCATAAAAGGAACAATGCCTGTGGAAGTCAGGGCTGAATTTTTTACAGTTGAATTTTTAGGGCGGATGTGTGAAAGGTCGTGACCAACCCCTCCCCTTCTTTTCATAAGCTGCACCTGTTCTTCATCCACCTTCATAATCCCCCCGTAACTGTCGCTCTGGCCTTCATTGCCTATCACGAAACAGTTTGAAAGCGATCCTATCTGGAAGTTGTTTCCAATACCAGCCATAGGGCTGCCCTGGGGAACAATGTACCTGAAATCCCTGATGAGCTCGAAGATCTCCTCCTCGCTCATGGGATTGGGATACTTTTTCTCAATCCTTGCAATTTCCCTGGCAATCCTCAAGTGCATATCGTCGGGAGTAACCTCCAGAAGCTGACTGTCGGAATTTTTTAAAGCATATTTGTTCACCCATACATTGGCTGCCAGGCTGTCACCCTTAAAGTATGCAGTGGATTTCTCAATCGCTTCATTATGGGAATATTTCTTAGGATGGTCTGACTTTTTCACTTCCGACTCCTCCTTCTTCTTTTCTTCTGTTCTGTTTTTCATCTCCAAATCATCAGCTGAAAGTTTGGGCCGGATCCTCCTTGCCAATACCTCATTAAAGTGCGAGGGTTTCTGATCCTGCTCTGATTTGACGATGGGGGTAACTTCCATGCTCAAACAGGTTTTTACGTTTATACTATTTTTTAATTATTTGTCCCTCTGAAAGATAATTCAAAAGGGAGGGCGCTTTTTCGAAGAGGCAATATACAACGAAGTATGTGGGCCCACGATAATAGTTATTAACAGAAAAAGAGACGGAAGTGTTAAATAACTGAAATCAACCCATTTAGAATTTAATAATTCGTAATTACCTGATTTGCTGACTATTGCTTCGCCATATCAGTTTCTTGCCGAAACCCAGGCGGTTATCGGTCATTTTAATGATCTCCGGCTCAAGTCCCCACAAGTGGAGTTTGGCCAGCCGTGCGATCGGGAACGCACCCAGGTATGCCTTCTTCGCTTTTTTCAACTCATTCCCCTCAAGCTCCCTCATCAAACCCGCAAACTGCAGGCCCCTGATCTTTCCTGTCATCCGGGTTTCAAGAGCTATCGCACCCGAAGCGAAGTAATTACCTGTCTCGACCACATCGGCTATGTGTTTGGTCTCATGATCCGACGTAAACACAAACAAATTCATGTCTTCAAGATAAACATAGTAACAGCTGGCACACCATGGGCGGTTTTCACGCGAAACAGCAAGCGTAAAAACATGATGCTCGCCAATAAACGTCAGTACTCTCTTTTCAATTTCTTGATTCATCAGAAGTCCAGGCTTAGTGAAAAATAAAATATAGGCGTTTTAACGCGCCCGTCCTCAACACCCCAGGCAAGGTCCCCTCTTAAAAAATAGCCGAGCAGCCTCGTCCTGAGGCCAAAACCAAAGCCTTCAACAAGCGGATCCTTTACCGACTCGACTTTGATGAACATCGACCCCCTGCTGATATACCTGGTAAACAACTGGTTGTCGGCCGACCATGGCGAAGAACCGGTCCATGCAGTACCCACATCTCCGAAAGCCACTACCTGGAAATTGTTCAGGAAGTCGGAACGAATGGGCCTGTTGAAAAAATACCTGAATATCGGCATCCTCAGCTCGGTGTTGTATACAAAGAAGCTGTTCCCGTTACGGATATTCTGATCAAAACCCCTCATATTCGTCGCAAGGGTTTGGAACACATAGTTCTGATCGGGGGCCACTGGCGTATTGATGCTGAACCTTGGAAACAGCCAGTTATCTTCACCCCCCATATAGTATATGAGCTTCCCGCTGCCGAAGGAAGTGCTGGCGGCAAACCTGTTTGCCCAGATCAGGGTCCTGTGTACTTTCTGGTAATTGCGGATGTCGAATCCCACAATGAAACAGTCGATGTTGCTGTTCATTGCAAGATGATAAGCCTCTCCAAATACCTTGTACCTTGTTCCCTGGTAAAGATTCAGCCCGAGGTTGCGTGTATTGTCATAGGTGAGTTCAGCTTTCAAACTGATCCACAGCCTGTTGACATCGGGAACGGCAAGATTGATAGGGTCTGTTGAAAGATATACTGCCCTGTCGTACCTCAAGGTGGCCGTGCCCTTGATATTCAGAACAGGATTGAAAGGGTAAGTAAGTATATAGTACAGCTCGTTGATGCGGTGGCGGATGATGGAATAGTCGGCAGGCTCTTCAACACTCTGCCTGTGAAAGATGATCTGGTGGTCAACCCTCTTCTTGAACAGAGAATAACTCAGCATGTATTCATTGTTGATGAGGTTGAAATTCAGCCTCACCCCCCCGGTGATCCTGTGATCTTCCATCAGATCGGTCACCCCGACCATGAACAGGGCATTGAAGCCAGGGTTAATATATATGGGTGAGCTGGAGTTTGAGAACGGCTGGTAAGCCCAGTTCAGATACGTAAAATCGATCTGGGTAACCATCTGGTCTATTGAGTACTCCACATTGTAGTTCAGCTGTTTGGCATTCTTATACCTGTTCAGGGTATCTTTCTTCTGAACCTCTCCCCTTCCCAGGACTCCCTTTTTTGAAGTATCCGCCATGACCTGTGCCATTATCTGCAGCTGCTGCATTGTAACCGAATCTCCAGGTGCAGTTTTTTTCGCCGGACTGGTTTTAACTTTCACTGTCGAGAACCGCGAATGCGGTGGTACTGAGGGAGCAAGCGGCTGAAAAAGCTTCAGCAGGGTATCTTCAAGAGCAGCAGGAGACTGAGGCCTGGGTATTTTCAATGTATCTTTAATTTTGAAAAACGCAGGTGCCAGGTCAACAGATTCAAGAAACTGAGGTTTTACAAGGTCGCGCACGTACATTTTATAATTCTGGTTCAGAAAGACAACCTCCCCGTATCGACCCCCGGATTGAGAAACGTCTGACTCAAGTATATTCCTGCAATAATTTGTTACTGGCCAGGATGTTGTATAGTACCTGTAATGAGTGGCTGTGTCGATAAACGAAACACTGCTGTCGTAACGGGCGAGGAACCTGTTATAGATCCCGTTCTGGTTACTCAGGTATGTGAAATAATTTCCCATATAAGCTGATGGAGAGATTTCATCAACATCCGGCGTTTTTGTGATCCTTTTAAGAATGGGGGAATGACTTTTGAAATCCAGCATGAAAATATCGTTATTGTATGTGATCTTGCCGATATTGACGACAGGATCGAATTTTATCGTATCACCGGGTCTGTTCGATGCAAAAATGATCTGGCTTGAGCCATTATAAAACCTTGGATTCAGGTCGTTGTAAATATCCTTTGTAAGCTGTTCGGCCGAACTTGCCGCAATATTATAAACATAGATATCAGACTGCCCTTTTTTCACAGCCGACATCAGCAGCAGGGCCCCGTTTGGGGAATATGACATATCGAGGACCTTGTCGAATTCGTACAGCACAACATATTCACGGCTCTTATCCTCAGTATTATAAAAATAAAGGTAATCCTCTCCTTTCCTTTCGGTAAGAACAGCAAGGTTTATACCGTTTGGATGCCATGCAAGCAGGGGGTAAGTGAGATCGGGCTTCTCGGCCAGCCTGTAACCTCCCCGGTAGATCCTTTTCTTTTTCCCAGTTTCGAGGTTGAGCAGGAAGATCTTGTAGATACCGAGGTTCCATGTGCAGTAGGCCAGGGTGTTCCCGTCGGGGCTGATCTTCATCTGCCTGAAAACCCGGTCGGGCTTGTTTTTTTTGTTCAGGGCTTCCCCGGCAGGATTCTCCCTTTGCTTCGCCTGGCGGGAATAGAGTTCCTGGTAATATTTGAGCCAGTTCTCAACAACAGTGTTATACGGTAACCCAAGTACATTCTGGAATCCCTTTTCAATGCTGCGGGTCAGCCGGGTCATATAAACCACGTTGGGAATTGCTTCCTCCCCGAAGTTCATGGCGATGTATTGCCAGATCGAGTGGCCGGAATAAGCTGCATCCAGTCCGCTGAGGCTGTTCACTTTCCGCAGTTTTTTGTTCAGAACTGCATCCATCATGGCATTGTCGAGCTCCGAGTCCCACTTGCGCGAGATATAGGAGATCAACCCGTTCATAAACCAGTCGGGCATCGTGAAGAGGGCATTGTTCTTGATCTGTGCGCCGATGCCACTGCCATACATCATCTGGTTAAGCAGCACCTGGGTGATGCCAGCCCTTATCTGCTGGTCAAAATGAGCATAATCCCCGTCAAAAAATATGAGCACCTTCCCCCCAATGATCCTTGTAACCCCTCCTGTGTTGTAGGAATCCCAATCGCCAAACATGCCGATATTGCTCTGCTTCAGGTCGCTGAGATTATTAAAAATAATGAACTGGATCTTCTGCTCAAGCACCGACTGAAGCTCGAGCTCTATTTCCTTGATATGCTTGTCGGAATATTCGGCACAATACTGAGCAAGTTCCTTGCCGTTGAGGTAATAATAGGTATCGAATTTCTCAAATTTAAAATACAGCCAGAGAAAATCATTGTACTGAACCCTCGACTTTCCGAAGTTCAGCTGGGAGCCGCTGTAAAACTGTGAAAACCCGGAATTGCTGTTGAAAAGGAGTGAAATAAGTGTGCACCACGCCAGGAGGCGCCATAGTATTCCCTCACGAGTTGCATTGCAATCCGGCATAACAAATGATCAGAAAGGTAATCGGGTCGCTAAGTTACGATTATTTTATATGCAGGCTGCGATGGCTTGTATTTCCTATCTTTGCAGAGTATTTGAAACCTATGATACAGATAGAACGATTTTCATTCAACACATTCATGGTCAACACGTATGTACTGTACGATGAGACCAGGGAGGCCGTTATAGTGGATGCAGCCTGTTACGAACCTTTCGAGCAGCAGGGACTTGCTGATTTCATCCAGGATTCACGGCTGAAACCGGTAAAGCATATCATCACCCACTGTCATGTAGATCATATCCTCGGCAGCGAGTTTGTTTACAGGAAGTACGGGCTCATCCCCGAATTTCATAAAGCCGGACTTCCATTTTACGTGCAGGTAAAGGATATTGCCATGAACTTCGGGTTTACCCTTGAAGATTTTCCTGAACCCGGACCATTCATTTCAGATAACGACATCATTCGCTTCGGGAATTCAGAAATCAAAGCATTTTACACCCCCGGTCATGCCGACGGCAGTGTATGTTTTTACAGTTCTGCGGATGGCTTTGTGATCACCGGCGACGTGCTGTTCAGGGAAACCGTGGGCCGCACCGATCTTCCTTCGGGGGATTTCGACAAACTGATGGAAAGCATCAAAACCAGGCTTTTCACTCTGCCGGCCGTTACCCTGGTTTATCCCGGGCACAGCACTGATACTACCATCGGGTATGAGATGAGGAACAATCCGTTTATTAAATAGCGAAATGGAGAAATGGAGAAATGGCGAAATGGAGAAATGGCGAAATGGAGAAATGGCGAAATGGCGAAATTAAAGTAAATTAAATACACATTAGTTATCTTATTGATTATCTGAAACAAAAATATGGATTTACGAAAAATAAAAAGTTTCGCTTTTCGCTTTTCGCTTTTCGCTTTCTATTTCTCGCTTTTCGCTTATTACTCTTCCCTTACTTATGTTTAAGATCCTCGTCATCCGCTTAAGTTCCATCGGTGACATCGTTCTCACAACGCCGGTGGTACGCTGCATTAAGCAGCAGCTGCCGGGGGCGGAGGTACATTATCTTACCAAGAAACAGTTTGAGCCTGTGCTTAGCTCAAATCCTTACATTGATAAGCTATGGCTGTATGAGGGGGAATTCGGCAAACTCATTCCTCAGCTCAGGGCCGAGAAGTTTGATTTCATCGTTGACCTTCATAAAAACCAGCGTTCAACCCTGATAAAACTCAGGCTTTGCAGGCCTTCGGGAACTTTTTGCAAGCTCAACATCCGCAAATGGTTGATTGTGAACCTGAAATGGAACATCCTTCCCGACATTCATATCGTCGACCGGTACTTCGGGGCTGTAAAAAAGCTGGGAGTAAAAAATGACGGGAAAGGACTTGATTATTTTATCCCGTCTGCGGATGAGGTGGTACCGGCTTATCCTCAGTTTATTGCTATGGTTATCGGCGGAAAGCACAATACAAAGATCTTCCCTCCTGTAAAAGTTGCTGAAGTACTAAGCAAACTTGATAAACCCGTGATCTTGCTTGGCGGCAGGGAAGACCATGCCCGGGGTGAAGAGATACTGAAACTTGCTTCAAAACCTGTGCAGAATGTATGCGGAACACTCAGCCTCAACCAGTCGGCAAGCCTGCTGAGGCAGTCATCCGCAGTCATGACAAATGATACCGGGCTGATGCATATTGCTGCGGCTCTCGGTAAAAAAATTGTTTCGGTATGGGGAAATACAATCCCCGGTTTCGGGATGTATCCATATTTGCCAAAAGCTTCCCCTGAACAGTTTATCGCCGAAGTTAAAGGACTTTCATGCAGGCCATGCAGCAAGCTGGGGTTTGAAGAATGTCCGAAAAAACATTTCCGCTGCATGCTTGATATTTCTGCGGATGAAATCGCGAAACACCTTGAGTAATCTCATTTTCACCGACACCCATGCCCACCTCTACCTTGAGGAGTTTGATTCCGACCGGCAACAGGCGGTTAGCCGTGCCCTGGATGCAGGAGTGAAGTACATTTTTTTGCCAAATATTGATTCTGGTTCTATCAAAGCGATGCAGGATGCAGGATGCAGGTGGCCTGATATATGTTATCCGATGATGGGGCTGCACCCGACTTCGGTGAAGGCAAATTTCAGGGATGAACTGGATATAGTAAGGAAATACCTGGCGGATAAGGCATACAGGTTTGTTGCGGTGGGAGAGATTGGCATCGATCTTTACTGGGACAAAACCTTTGAGAAGGAACAGAAAGAGGCGTTCAATATACAGCTCGACCTTGCCCTCGAATACTATCTGCCCGTTGCAATCCATACCCGGAATTCAATGGAGGTGGCGCTCGAGATCCTGGAAGCAAGGAATGACAAGGGGTTAAGAGGAGTGTTCCATTGCTTCAGCGGGGATGTTACCCAGGCTGAACGGGCTGTCAAGATGGGGTTTTATCTTGGGATCGGCGGTGTGGTCACGTATAAAAAGTCGGGGATTGCCGATGTTGTGGCAGCCATGCCCCTTGAAAACCTGCTGCTTGAAACCGATGCTCCTTTTTTACCGCCCGTGCCACACCGCGGACAACGCAATGAATCGTCATATATTCCGTTAATAGCACACAAGATTTCCGAAATAAAGAATGTATCTTTGGAAGAAGTGGGACGTGTGACCACAAATAATGCATTAAAATTATTTACGAAGGACGAAGGACGACTTACGAATTCAATTTAAGAATCGTAAATCGTAAATACAATCGTAAATCATGCTTCGTAAATCGTAAATCAATCATATGATCGGTCAAACAAGTATCCTCGTAATATACACCGGCGGCACCATTGGGATGGTGCAGGATCCGAAGACGGGCTCACTGAAGCCTCTGACGTTTGATATTCTTTACAAGTACCTGCCTGTACTGGAGAATTTCAACTGCCATATTGATTTTCATACATTCCAGCCCCTGCTCGATTCATCGAACATGAATCCATTGTTTTGGGTGAAGCTGGCCACTGTAATAGAAGAGAATTATGAAAGCTACGACGGCTTCGTGGTTCTGCATGGCTCCGATACCATGGCGTATACCGCCTCGGCCCTGAGTTTCATGCTTGAGAACCTGAACAAGCCGGTTATTTTCACGGGTTCCCAGCTTCCAATCGGGATGGTACGGACCGACGGGCGTGAGAATTTCATCAACTCCATTGAATTTGCGATCTCAAAGGAAGTAGATACACCTATTGTTCCCGAAGTTGCCATATGTTTTGAGAACAAGTTATTTCGCGGCAACCGAACCACCAAGCTGAACACTGAGAATTTCGGGGCCTTCATTTCTGCGAATTACCCCTTGCTTGCCGAGGTTGGAGTTAAGATAAAGTACAACAAAGATCATATTTTGAAACCTAACTTCAAGAGGCTAAAGGTGCTGAAGGAGCTTGACGACAACATTGCTATTCTCAAGTTATTCCCGGGCATCAACAAATGTGCCCTTGAAGCCATCCTCAATACCTGCGCACTCAAGGCTGTGATCCTCGAGACCTTCGGTGCCGGTAACGCCCCGACCCTCCCCTGGTTTCTTGATGCGATTAAAGAGGCTGCCGACAAGGACATTATCATCTTAAACGTGACCCAGTGCAAGGGCGGCACAGTTGAAATGGGAAAATACGAGACGAGTGCCGAGCTCAGCAGGATAGGTGTGATCGGGGGATATGATATTACAACCGAATCGGCCGTCACCAAGCTGATGTACCTTTTAGGCTGCGGTTTCTCGACCCAGGCAGTCAAACAATTGCTTCAAACAAGCCTGAGGGGCGAGATGACGGTTTGATTTGTCGGAATTTTTCGTAATTTTGCATCCCCAAAACAAATTAGGAGTTGCATTAATTCGTAAATCGTAACTCGTAATTCGTAAATACAAAGGAGAGGTGTCCGAGTGGTCGAAGGAGCACGCCTGGAAAGTGTGTGTACGCCAAAAGTGTACCCTGGGTTCGAATCCCAGTCTCTCCGCAAATACATTATAAAAAACGCTGTAATTTAGACCATTACAGCGTTTTTATTTTTCTTACACCCGAAGTTACACCCACTTTTTAGCGCCTTTTTCCAATCTTGGTTTACCATTGATCATTCATAAAACTTATTTTTTAGCCTGAATTGATCCCAAGCAAAATCTACCTTCCGATAATTATGAACATGTATTAAACTGACAATTGAATGTTTATCCACCAGTGAGTTCCTCAGGAATATAGAATGAGATTATGAACGCCATTGATTATGAGACAGAACAATGATCTATTCTATCATGGATGGAAAAAACTGGTTAAATCCGTCAAATGGAGATATTAATTACTAGGCTGTTTAGGATTCAGATTAACTTGAACTTGAATATAAGTTCCTATGCCATTTTGATTCTCAATAAGTTTTATGCAATTTGTAACTTCAATAGTTACTATCGATGAATGAAAAACTGAGAGTACTTTATCTTGAAGTTCTTGATCTGACTCTAATTCTACAATCTTAAGTCCTTGGTCTTTCGCAATATTTAAAGGTATGGGACGACCATGAGTTTTATGATTTGACGCAGTACCAAGCCAAGTGGCAATTTTATTAGCTTTAACATCACAATCTGGTTCATTTTTAAACATAAAAGAACACAACCATAATTTAACTTTCTCAATAGATAAATCTGTTGTGTTTTTACAAATATCCAAAATTCCATGAGGTAGATTCTTTAATTTACTAACCCAAATTGGAGCGACATTTGGATTTGCAATTACCTCCGCTTTTGCTTGTTCAAATTCACTTAATAAAGATTGTGCAGGTGCTGTAAATAAACCTGTTTGAGTAGGAAAAGTAATTTGAGGGTCAATAGGACCAATTGCAGAATGTTTCCCCATTACAATTTCATCACAAGCGCATGCTAACATAGTAGCAGCAGACATTGCACTTTGAGGAATTATTGCTCTAATGTGTTTATATTTAGCTCTTAGATAATTAACAATTTGCTCTGTCGCTTCTACGGTACCGCCGGGACTATGAATGATCAAATCAAGTTTATCATTCTTTAGTCCATTTAACGCAGACATAAATCCATGAATATCATCATTAACTATGGATACAAGAGAAGGTGGTATGGCTAACATCTTCCCAGTTGTGTAAGCTGTGATATAAATAATCGTATCTCGTCCAGTGTATTCGGAGAGTTGTTTTATATACTTTCTCCTTACGTCATCCTGTGCAGTATTTTTTGCAGAAAGGATTTCATTTTGAATTTCATTCCTCGCAGGCATTGAAAGCTCCTTTATAATTTACAATTACTGTGTAGCTTGGCGATTCCTCTTCTTTAGCAAAATCAGCTATTAACTGATCAAGTTGTTGAAAATAGTATTTGCCAAATTTATCTTCTGCAATTTGTAGGACACTTTGCTTTTGTTCTTCGTATGTCATAACATTTTCCATATGGTCGATTATTGACAACAAACAAATATATACAATTATTGTTCAAAATGGATGCCTCTTGTTCCATTTTTATCAAAAAGCTATTGTTAAAATATCATAAATGCATTCCATCAATACCACAAACTTTAATATTTCTCAAATATAGTTTAAGAACCATAGAAAGCCACCTCTACCATTTCAACTAAAGCTACCCAGCGTATAACCTTCTCTGACTCACCAGTGACTGTAATGGATAACGCTCCATTGGTTATATCGGCTGTGACAGCGGCATCCCAGGCTGAAACGCTTTCGGCAATAACTGTTTTGGTAACTGAGCCTATGATGGCTGCTGATGCCGCGGTTGCATCTTTCTTAATGAGGCCTTTGAATTCATAAGCTGCACCTTCGGAATTATCATCAGATGCGGCGACAACCATAATCCTGAATGCATTCATTTTGTTGGTTGCCAGGTAAACATAACCCTCCTCTCCTACCAGAAGAACTGAGGGAGTATCATCTTCAGTTTCTTTTCTTGCAATGATATTTGTATACTGAGCTTCGCCTAATTCCCCTGGATTGCTAAAACCTACTGATGCCTTGGCATGCTGGTAATCATTATAGGTTTTGGCATTGAAGCCTTCAACATGGGAGTATTGGTTGGCGCATTCATTGGAACCGCCTTCTGCATGGCCGCCTTCTCCGGAAACAATGTTTCCATTACCCTCGGCTGAGGAAAATTCACCCGAAAGTACATGACTGGAGCCAGTTGCGCTGGATCGGTTACTGCTTATCTGATGTAGGTCGCCGGCTGCTGTGCTATGTGTTCCTGTAATTTCATTGTGTTCACCAGATACCAGGCAAAACTGGCCGGTAACTTCATTATGAGAACCAGCGGCAGACATAGAATTTGCACCGGAAACCTGGTTGTGCTCACCGCCGGCAATAAAAGAACCTGCACCACTTGCCACACGGGTAACGGCTTCCCGGACAAACTGAAAATCGGTTGCATTAGCACCACGGGCATTTCCAGCCAAGGCACCAGATGATAAAGTACCCTGACTTGCTTTAGAACAAGTGCTAAGATCCTGATCACCGGTATTGGTGCCGGAGACCGCATTTAATGCTGTGGCATTGGAATGAACATGATCGGCTGAATTTGAATGCTTTTTGGTAATAGCATCATCGTAATCTGCCTGAACACCAAGAATAGCTTTAACTGCCGGCCCAGTACTGGCAAGAAAGTTTATAATTCCCAAACTATCTAACCAGGTTCGAATAATACCGGACCTTGGTCTGGCAGGTGCAGAACCTTGTTCAGAATAATCACGATAATTGGTGGTGCCGCGATTTTGCTGGCCCATCAAGAAATATTTTGAACTTCCCATATTTTCGGATTTTAAGTCATCATTACATAAAGTTTGTCGAGGCTACCGGTAGTGGCTTCTCCAACATCCATGGAAAACTGAACCCAGGTTGTTAACAGGTCTGCTACATTCAGGGTCATTGAAGAGAAATCTTTGTCGAGGGTGATGGTGATTGGCGCATCATCCTCATTGACACAGGTATCGAAATTAGAACCATCGAGACTCTGGAGCATAGTTAAGGTGATATCATCATCCAATCCGGAATAGACAAACTGAATGGTAAGTTTGGTGGCGCCATTTGGGATCTGGATATATGGCGATAAAGCGTTCCCCCCTGAGACAGGTAAAGAACATTGAATCATTCTGCGTGCGATGGCCATAATACATTGATTTATAAACTGGTTGATATTATTCTAAAGCCTGAGACTCTTTTAGAGACCGGGGCTGAATACAAGGCATAATTCTGGGCGATTACATATTCCTGAAGGAGGGCCTGTTTGGAACGAGCAATAGAGAAAACTTCCTGCATGGTATCCCTTCGGTGGTCCCGTGGAAGCAATACTGCAGTAGATATTTCAACAAGAGCCGGCGAAAGGGATGGATCAGCGCCAGGTGTATATTGTGCAGTTTCGAGTAGTTGCTGGTTAAGCATGGCGTATTTAACAAAGAATGCCAGGCATGGTTTGATATACAAGGTAATAAGGGTAGTATAATCACCGGGACTTGCAACGACATCATCGTAAAGGGCGGTCGTCAAAACAGGTTTGACATACTTTAGCTCAGCAGTCTGAATGACCTCGGCTTTGATCATGCTTGGATCAAGCTCAGTAATATAAGCGAGAGAAATTACTTCGGTGGAGGAGATCAAGGACATGGTTATCGTGATGATTCAAATATTTAAAGTGTCGGAGGATGGATAAATGTTTTTGAGTTGAAGAACCAGTAATTTTTGAACAGGGTCGGTTTTATCGTAATCGAGACCGGAATCCCGACGGATTTCCCATACATATTTCATGGGATTGATGCGGCTGATCGGCGGGGAGTTGATAAACTCGAAGTCTTTGAATTGCAAATTGCACTCAGAGAGAGAAGTTTGCAGGGATTGTATAAAGACCTCCTGGATGGGATGGATCACGGTGGATATTGCAATTTCATACTCGTTGAGGATTCTTCCGGAGTCAAATCCGGATTTTTCGTCGGAATAAGGAGTGAGCGTGCGGAACCAATTATGAATGGTGATCAGCGAAATTTCAGACTGTTTATGCAGCTCGGTCCAGTTATCCTCTTTCTCCCGGTTGAATGATATGAACTTTGCTTCCTGTGAGCTTATACCGGGCCCCAGATCAGAAAGATATTGGATGATAATTTCATTGGCCTTCGAACTGAGGGCGCCTTTGTATTGCTGAAACATGGCATCCAGTTCATCGGCTGCCTCATCGGAGTTCACTCCAGGGATGACCAATAACCCAGGAGTGGCAAATGAAGATTCAAGACGGGTTTGGTTCCAGATATTTGTCAGCCCTGAAATAATAACATTGCGGATACCGGCAAAATAGGACGGAATACCATAGTAAAAGAACTCAGGTTCATAATCTTTAATCTGAACCATGGAATGATACAGCCCGTCGGCCCCCTTTGAGAACTCAGGGAAAAGGCTAATGGATTGCAAATCCTTGTCGTCCTTGCCCTTGAATAAGTCCCAACATGGATGAATCAAGGCATGTTTACCATCGGTATGCAATCTTACCCGGGAAGCGTCCTGATGATAGACAAAGACAAAGGACTTTTTTTTGTTGGAAACCAGCTCATAGTAACAATTACCAAACGTCAAATAATCAAAGCATAACTTTTTGAGTGTATACAAAAAAGGCTCTTTGTGATTATTGGGCAGGTTGATAAACTGCCGGGTAGCAGGATCAGAGGATTGGATGCCCTGCCCAAGGATATAGTTGGTTTTTGAATTTAAAATAGCCCGGTGAACCGGAACCTCCCTGGCCAGCTTGATTAACTGACGAGGGAGGGCGTTATCGTCGCCAAAGGGTATATAATCCTGATAATTGACACGAGTTGCAACATAATCAGTATCAAACAAATCCAATACAGGAGCGTAATTGAACTCAAAAAAGCGGGTTGTTTGAATCTGTTTTGCACGCATAATACATAACGGGTAATTCGTAACCTGGACATTATTAGTCTCCGAAACCAGCCAGCATCAATAGTTCTGAGTGCAGATAAGCAGTTTGTGCTTTATACTGAACCCGGTAACGCCGCATTTGGAGATCGGGATTATACCAGGACTCTATATCCTGAGGGTCCATTAACCCATCAGTCCCGAAAATGAGATTCTGTTGGGTAGTAAATACAGCCCTGTGAGGTTGGACACCATTTTGATACGTGGCGATCCAGGTATCCCAATCAGGACGAACCAGAACAGGATAGCCTTCATACGAAGGAACATTGATACCATTAAGCATCATGGTCAGCGGAAGATCACCCGTCTTATTCTTGATCGTATGAACCAGGTTCCTCCACATGGACCGGGTAACCATAAACACCAATGGAAATTCGAACATTTCAGGACGTGCCCCGTCGATCATTTCTTCAAGGGTAGAATCAGCCTCACCTGAAGCCAACGCACCTTGTTTAATAGCTGCGACCACTCCGGATGCTGCACAGGTTCCCGTGCCCGTGACTGCTGCAGTGAAATCGAAGGTCTGACCCTTGTATCTGCTGACACACTTGATAGCGCCGGCGGATGGGTTGGTAACGATAACCCCATTGAACCCTGCACGGGCTTCGATAGTGGCTTTGTGAGTAGCAAGCCAATCGTTACAGGTAACAGTTGCGCTGGAACGGTAAGCCTGAGAATAGGCAACACCATTGATCGTTAAGACCAGAAACGTATCGGTACCCGCGGAATACGTTTGGATTTTCTCAGCTTTGACAGCGGAGGTAGCCGAAGCAACCACCACATGTTGAGCAGCTGGAATTGTACCGGCGTAAACATCTTTGATGAAATGTGTCATGAAACCGGTATAACCCGAAAAGTTGGTATCAACTGTCCCGGTTGGGACCCCTGATGTTAAGGTTTCCTGCACCGGATTGCCAAAGAACATCTGACGGATCAAGTCCTGCTGCCCAGCCTGGGCAATGATTGGCAGCATGATCTTATTCCAGATGTCGGGTTCCTTCATCCTTTCGATATCATCCTCCTTGTAGCCGGTGGCTAACAATTGTTCAACGATAGAACCCCAGAAAGCCCGTGCATTTTGCTCAAACTCCATGGCCATGGGAGCAACCGTGATGGACTGGGTAGAGAGGGCAAAAGTACCGGCAGGAGTGAAACCGGCAGTAGATTTTGGCTTAGTGATGAACGAAGGACGAGAAATTTTGTTCAACAGTTCGGTACCCTTGATATCTGAACGTACCGTGATAGCTCCCCGGATATCTTCACCCATGAAAAACGGGGTAACGAAAAAATCACGGATTGACTGCTTTGTAAATGCAGGGCTGATGGCGTGTGAAAAAATATTTGACATGGCGAAAAAGATTTACGATTTACGATTGATCAGGACTTTTTGATTTTATCTTTGAAATGGGCAGGCATTTCCTTTAAGAGCTGCTTACCAAAGGTTTCCTCAGACGGACCTATCTTGACATGAGGATCGGAACCCTCAACAGTTGTGGGACGGGCTTTGAGCTGGTCCTGAAGAGTAACTATCTGATCCTGGAGCGTAGAGAGTTGTTTTTGATGATCCGTCTCAAGAACCGATAACTGCTTTTGGTAATCGGCTTCCAGTTGTTCAACAGTCTGGTTGTAATCCTTGACCGTATCTTCGTTTGCTCCATCCGGAGTTGGGCTTAAAAGGTTTTTAAGCCTTTGGAAAAGTTCCTTTTTCATAATCTGATTGTTTGAAAAATATTTGAGCATAAATTCAATGATGGTATCCGGCTTACGGGCAATGAGTGAAGCAATAGCCGGGTTAGAATCAAGAAACTGGGTCGCCTGATAAGAGAAAGAGTCAACGGCAAACAAAGAGTTTGTAGCGGCAGGATCGTCAACCAGATCGGTTGCCAGAAGTTCTTCAATACGGGTTGCCGGGTATTCATCATTAGTAATTGCAGGTTCCCCTGGGATAAATGCAATGGATGCCCCGAACATATCAGGATTATTCTTTGCCATTTTCAGGATGTAAGCAAAGAGATTTCCAGATGGAGATTCCTTGCAGACATCATCCAGGTGAAGATCACCATAAACCTTTTCGCCATCAACCTGGAAATTCTTAAACCGACCGATATAGGTTCCGAATGAAGAGCTACACATGTTAGGATGACCAAACCGGGCTTTTACACCAGATTCTTTTGAATTACCAAGTTTTTCGATCTGGGAAAGGGTGGTAGCATCTATCTGTTCAAAATAGGATTTAACTTTTCCGACCTGGGCCACAATAACCTTTTGAAGTACCCCGGAATCATCATCAATTTTTGCAACAGAAAAGGCAATCGGTGGTGTGGAAAATGATTTCATGCCGGTAGGGAAATTAAAAACGAAACAAAAATAATCTAACTTAAAGTATTTGTTTAGTAAACATTGGCAAAAAGTTGTATTATAGGTTGTTATTATATTATTTATTTTGTATTTTTGCAAGAAATGGCTATATGAATCCGGAAACTGAAAAGGTAATCATTGACATCAGGGAGCATTTTGGAATTGATGTAGAAAATCTTGTAAAAAGTGGATTGCTGCCTGCTAGCGCTGCCAAGAAATGGCTGGTAAAAGAACTCTACTTTACATACGCCAAAGAGGGAAATACCATTGAAAAGAGAGGGCGGACCTATACCAATATTAAGAACGAATTGAGTGATTGTTACGGGGTGTCGGTGAGTTCGATTGAGAAGATGATTTACAGAAAGTAAGGGTCAATCGATTACATTCGGTTGTCAGCGACAACTTGCTGGAAAAGCGGAAAAATAGAATACAGAGAATGGAATATGTATTCCTAAAATAGGAACAAATAGGTAAAATATGGAACCGAAAACTTCTAAACCCCAGTTATTCAAACCCGGTCAGGGTGGGCGACCCAAGGGAGCAGCCAACAAGATCACCCGAGAAAATAAGGAACGGGTTGAATGGGTACTTGAACTGCTGGATGAAACCCTGGAAGACAGTATCAGAAAACTGAAACCAAAAGATCAGGTTGATCTGTGGATGAACCTGCAGGAATATATCCGGCCGAAGTTGCAACGAATGAACCTGGATATAGCCCCGCCGGAAGACAAAGTAACCAAGATCACCTTTGAAGTAGTCAAGGGGAACTAACCATCCCATGGAAAAGAATGTCAGGGTTTCCGTTGTATTTGAGAAAAATTATACCGCCAGTACCAAGATCATTGTGAATCAGGGCGGGAGCAGGTCGGGGAAGACTTTTTCCATTCTTCAGTTACTCATCCTGGTGAAAGCATTTGAAGGTACCGATATGGTATTTTCGATTGTCAGGCGAAGCATGCCGGCATTAAAAGCATCGGCGATGCGGGATTTCTTTGAAATTCTAAAGGCCAATGACCTTTATGACGAGCGGCACCACAATAAGACCGAGAATACCTACCTGCTGAACGGGAACCTGTTTGAATTCATGAGCCTGGATCAGCCCCAGAAGAAACGAGGGGCGAAACGTGCTTACCTGTTCATCAATGAGGCCAATGAATTAAGCTTGGAAGATTGGGTACAGCTCTCCTTACGAACAGAAAAACAAATCTACCTGGACTTCAACCCCTCGATGGATGAGCATTGGATTTATGATGTCGTCATCCCCCGGAAAGATTGCACCTTTATCCATTCCACCTACCTGGACAATGTCCAATTTTTGCCACCTGAACAGGTCAAGGAAATTGAAAACCTTAAAACGGTCGATGAAAATTATTGGAGAATCTACGGCCTGGGAGAAATCGGGCAAATCACAGGACTTGTCTTCACGAACTGGCAGATTGTTGATGAATGGCCGGAATCCTGCAAGTGGATCACCTACGGGATGGATTTTGGATTCTCCAATGATCCAACTGCACTGGTCAAAGTCGGTATGAGCGGCGGAGAACTCTATGTTGATGAGTTGATTTACTCCCGGGGTCTTACCAATCCGGACATCTGCAAATGGATTAATCAGCTCGGGATCACCAAGTCCGATGAAATTATTGCCGACAACCAGCCCAAGTGCATTTATGAAATCCGACAGGAAGGGTTCAACATCAAACCGACGTTCAAGGGTCCGGATTCGATCCTGGCCGGAATTGACATCCTGAAACGGTATCCCATGCGGATAACTAAACGGTCGGTTAACCTGATCAGGGAGTTGAAAAACTATAAGTGGAAGGAAGACGCCTCTGGAAAACCGTTGAATGTTCCGGTTGACCGGTTCAACCATGGAATTGATGGAATCCGGTATGCTTGCATGGGCCGACTGTTCATGGGAAACCGCCTGATCAAAACTTCCAGGCACCTGAGGTAATCCGGAATCAGGATTCTCACTATTTTCCTCTGCAATGAGAATATAATACAGCATTAAATCAAAATCGTAGGCACTGATTAGCGGAAAAATTTTTCGCTTGCAAGGCTGCCGGTCATTTTTTTACCATAAAAAAATTATGGTTTTCAAAAAAATGACGGCACCCAACGGGCCCCGGCCTTGCAAGTAGAAAAATTTTGCAGGTAGCTTTGACGGAGATTATGATTTAATTAAAACCTGCTCCGACCCTCACTGTTTTCAGGGGATGGGGAGGGGGTTTGGTGGTAGCCGCCACGTTATGAAGCCCGAGGAACGAGGGCGAATAAGGTGGCAAGGCTGGCTGGCAGAACGAGAAAAGCAAGTATACCAAGCGGCGTTTTTCACGCTGCTTGGTTGTGGACTTGGATGGCGAAGCTGCTCAAACGAAGCTGAAAAGGCAATGCATTCACCGGTGCCGGCAAACGGAAAAGAGATAGGCCAATAACGCTTTAAAGTACCGATTATGGAGGGTGAGCGGAAGGCACGAAGCTCATGCATCCGACGATAGGAGGGTGCATGGCGAGTGCCTGTAGCGAGGCCCGGAATAATTCGGTAGCTTTAATGGGTTATAATCGAGGTGAGAATGCTTTGCCGGTACTTGTTGTACTGACAACTGAGAAAGGAATAATCAAGGGGAAGTGCACTGTTGGCATTGCGAAGAATGAGCATATGCCAAGGGTGCACAGGAAAAATAGCGAACTGAGAAAAGTCAACAAACCAACCTGCGTTATTTTTAACGCTGGTTGGAAAGGGGATCGGTTTTGGTACCTGCAGGAATTCCGGAGGATGATTGTTACGAAGTACTCTCGTCCGGCCCGTCGAAACATGAGGCAGGGCATTTGCCGGTTTTTAAAACCTGGGGGAGTACCAGAATAGTGCGTTAAGCAATACCGGTATGAAATGAAAATTGAAGCGGGGACTGAGAAGGTTGTACGGCAGCATTATTTTGCTGCGGTGCAAGCTCGAAAGGCCCTGCGGTGGGGGAGTGTAGGGCTTTCATGGTAGCGAAGTGGAGCATCCGCCGGCGAAGCCAAGGGTGCGAAACGTAGCGGACATTGAAGCCCGGAAACGACCAACTGGTGTTAACAGGTATTGCTTAATGCACTTTTATCGAGGCAGAAATGCGCTGCCGATATTCTTGTACTTCGAACTCAAACTTACTTGTAATGCTGCCGGATGAGCACCCTCTCAAACTACTCGTCCAGCTAACGGGGATATTTAACATAATGTGATTATAGGACTGACGCAGGTAAAGGCCAATGCCGTTAAATGAAAAGGCAAACGCTGTGGGCAGGGATTCATAAAATTAGAGGGGGGTGGGCTTCAGCCCATTGCGGTTGCCGTACATTTGACGGCGTTGCTTAAAGCCGGGATAGGCCAGCAGCGGCAGTACTATAATAGCATGTTATGTTAAATTTAGCCCCGTACCCATCGTACTGAGGGTAGGAAAATGCTGGCTACCAGGGCTGTTTATGCTTAGGTTCTCTATTATTTGCAACAGAAATTAACCATTAATACACCGGGTGCGAGGAACGAAGCACCGGGTGTATACCTATTGAAATACCGGAGCAACGGCTAAGCCTGAAGGAATGACAGGTGGAGCCATGAGGAGCTTGCGACGAATAGAGCGGAACCTGGAATGACTGAATGGATTAGCGGTTGCGGAGGGTGGGGAGTTGATTCGGACAATTTTTGGTACTTTGACGGAAAACAATATTATTTCAATAATAAACTTTGCGATCCACTCGATCTTTCTCTCAGGTATAGGGTATAATAAGAAACCGAGTTTTCGCCTGGGATTTATTGTGAAATATGTCACGAAATAATATTAAACGAGCAAAGTATGTTATTTTTGTGACAATTGATAAAATTGATTAAACAATGGGGATATTGGAATAATGTTCCTTAAATAACTTAATGACAATAATATAGCTATAATAATTACGAAAATTATATTTAATGAATATAAAATAAATAATAATTAATGTAATATTATTTATAAACATAATAAATATGCACTATATTTGTGACACAAAAATGAGAAACAGCAAAACCGCATTATATGGAACTGGGAGAAATCATAGGCAATAATATTAGAGTGTATCGCCAAAAATTCGGTTATACACAAACCCATTTAGCCGAATATTTAAAAATTGACAGAAGTACTATCAGCCTTTATGAAAGTGGTGATCGGGAAATTTCTGTCATACATTTGGAAAATTTAGCTGATTTATTTGGTGTTGAACTTGATTGTTTGGTTGAAAGCAGTCCTGAAATGCATACAGCAGATTTGGCTTTTGCATTTAGAAAGCAAGACCTTGATGTTCAGGATTTGAAAAGTATTGCTGATTTTCAGAAGGTTGTTAAAAATTATATCAAAATTTGTCAAATTAGAGAAGGGTGAATAATCAACTTTTAAAAAAAGAAATAGAAAGAAGTGCATTAAAATTCAGAGGTGACAGCGGTTATGGCCCCTCTGATCCAATTCATTTGACTAGTCTGCTTCTAAAAAGAAATGTAATTACTCTTTTTCGGCCTTTGACTGGTGGATTAAGCGGTATGGCTATCAAAGCTCCTGGTGATATGAGATTTATGTTGATAAATCAGACTCATATTATTGGAAGGCAACATTTTTCCATAGGCCATGAATTGTACCATTTATTTATACAAAAGGATTTCACATCACAACAATGTTCAACGGCATTATTTGAAAATCAGACTGATAATGAAGAAAAGAATGCTGATATGTTTGCAGCATTTCTGTTACTTCCCGAACAGGGCATTGTTGATTTAATTCCGAACGAGGAGAGACTACATAAAAACAAAATCAAAGCAGAAACGATCTTTAAAATTCAACAATACTTTAGTTTGTCTATTAATGCAGTTATTTACAGATTAATAGAACTTGGTTATATCGACAAATCATATTACAATAAATTTGCTTTCGAAAAGAAGAGTATAGCTCGTAAGCTGGGATATGATATGGCTTTATATGAAGCAGGGAATGCGAATAAGGTTATTGGCGATTATGGCTTGATTGTTAATAAATTGTATGAAGAGAAAAAGATTTCTGAAACTTATTATCTCGAGTTGCTTAACGCAATAAATATTGACCCTTTTGCACCATCAGAGAATGGAAGCGAATAGAGAGGTGTTAATATTGGTTGATGCAGATGTTATCATCCATCTTTACAAAGCGGACAAAATTTCCTTGCTAAATGATTTATATCCGGGCAGGATATGCATGTTGGATCTTGTTTTAGAAGAATTACGTAATAACAAGACAGTAAGAAATTTTATTGAAAATTTGTTCATTCTGAAACAGGCAAAAGAAATAAAATTTCCGACAAGCTCAAATCAAGAAACACTTACCGAGTACTTGATGCTCAGGAAAACCGCAAAAGGGAAAGGGGAAAGCGCTTGCCTTGCTTATTGCAAACATTATAAAAGTATTATCGCCAGCAGCAATACGACCGACATCCGAAATTATTGTGAAGTGAACAGTATCGCTTATCTGACAACCTTGGACCTTTTTGCAGTCGCACTAAAAAGGGGGAAATTGACTGAGGTTGAAATCGACATACTTATCGGAAAAATTACCAGAAATAACGAAAGTTACCTATGCTGCCGTAAAATCAGCGATCATTTAAAATTTCATTTTAAGAGCGAAAAGTTGCTCTATTGATTCAGATCCTTCTAATTGATTCAATCAAGGCATCAACTCCTTCAGAAATTTTATTGTACAGGATCACAATAACCTTATATCCAAGCTTTTTCAGTTTTGTCCGTTTTCGGTCGTCATCAAATTTTACATATTCTTTTTCGTGAACTGGACCGTCAATAAAGACAACAATTTTGGGGTCGTAATAAAGGTCGGCTTCGGCAATAGGTTCGCCATCTTTGGAGATTATTTTGTGGATTGAGGCGGGGAGGCGTATTCCATGGTCTTTTAGCATCCGGATGACGGTACGTTCGAGATCCGAGGCTGCTTCTTTCATGTAAAGGTCAAACAATACATTATCATCTTGAGAGCCAGTGATTGCGGCGGTACCTGCAAGTTGCATGAGGAATCCTTTCACTGTTGAACGGTCAAAGTGTTTGTGCTCGTACTGGTTATAAAAGTTGCATATGCAGTTGTAACATGCTTTTATGCAAGCGTTGCTGTTATCGTTGCCTTTATCGTCATAGTGTAATAAATCCAGTGCTTTATTTGCTATTTTTCGCAATAATGCACTTTCTTTAACTATGGCTGAAAGAGTTCCGGTTCCTCCTTCGGAGGTTTCAAAAATGATGATTTTCCCATTAAATCCTTTAATAGGTTGATAAAATCCACCTATCTCGTTGTCATCAAGGTTCATCACTGTACTGATACTTTGCAGAAGTGTGTTGGTCAATGTGCGTGCAAAGGAATTTTCATCACCGATATACGGATTAGTTAATTGAAATGTAACTACGTCGTTGTGAGAGGCGGTGAGTAGTGAAATGTTCCTGTTCAGGATGTTTTGGTTGATATTCTTTTCGTTACAATACTCAATGACTTTATTATGCTGTACCCAGTTCAGATTCTTCGTATCTAGGATGAAACCTTTGATTTTTTTACTGTAGTCAGCATTATGTCCGAGGTTCAGGTGGTTCATCTCAGCACTGCGTTCAAATGTTATTTTACAAAATGGTTGACCGCTTGCTCCCAATTCAAATACTACAGCTTTACTGCCCGGTTTGTAGCTATGAATGATTTTGTATCCCCCTTTTAGTCGTTCTTCTTCATCTGCAGTTATCCGCATTCTACGTATTGCCCGCATTTTTGGAAATTTCATGACATTAAGTAAACTTTGCGATTCCCAGACAGAACCACAATTTGGACAATTTGAGGGAATGGTTGTAGAAGACCCGAGGTTTTCAACATGTTCGCAATCATCGCATACCACAACGTGAAATCGACTGGTAGGGTCAACTTCACGGCTGACTGCATTGATGGAAAATTTTGACCCACTGAAGTAAATGTTGTTGTGAGGTGCAAATTCTCTTATCGCTATGGCATGGTCTCTTGAAATTTCCTCTTGTTCTCCCTTATTAAGAAACCGAACTGATGTTACTTTTGATGGAAATGCATAATTGGGAAGAAATCCTACTTGCGCAAGATACCGGTAAACATAAAAATCTTCTTTACCTGATTTAAGATTGTTGTTGCGTTCTTCCAATGCCTTCCGCCTACTATCAAGGGAGAAATTAGTGTTCCCCTCAATCCTGATCTTATGGTCTATTTCCTCAATTTCCTTCAATGATTCCCTGAAGTCCTCACGCATTTTGTCGAATGCTGAATCAAAATAGTAGGCATATTGATCTATCTGGTCTTCGATTTTCTGCCACGTAATTGCGCCATTGGAATCTTCAATTTCATTTCCAAAAGCCTCACGAACATTATTGAGAATGTTAGCACGGCTCCGTTGAATGGATTCAATAAGCCCTTCAAGATAATCCTTCATCATGGGCAATTCAACCCGGTTGCTGAAATCCATAAACTGAAAAGGTTGAGTCAATAACTTTTTGTCAATAGTCTGGAGCACTAAGGAGTTTACATGTGATTCGAAAAGAGAAGCATTCGCTAGGTTAAACCGTGGCACGCTGATTTTTCCGGAAACGATTTCAACTGGCCTGTTGTAAAAATATTGATCATGAACCCCTCTACTGGAGCCAGAGCCGCAAAAAGTCTGAATAATTGACCCTTGTCCTGAACGACCTGCTCTTCCAGCCCGCTGAGCATAGTTACTTGGATTGGGTGGTACATTTCTTAGAAAAACAGAAGAAAGCGTACCAATATCAATCCCCAACTCCATTGTGGGGGTGGCAATCAAGAATTGAATTTCAGGAGGTGTTTTCTTAAATTTATTTTCTTTAATTTTTCGAGCCTGACCATTTACCTGGCTGGAATGATCTTCGGAGACAATGTTATCTCGCCCATCGAAGGGCCTGGTGTATTGGATAGTATAAAAATTTTCTTCTTCAACGGCCGGGATAAGAGGCTCTTTACAGTTGGCTTTGAGGCAACTTGTCATATACTCCCAATTGTATCTGGCTCCACATTTCCGGCAGGAATATTTGTATTTTATTTTTGGAGTTTCCACAAGAATCATATCCGGCTCGATAAAGTAGACATCTTCCCTGTTCACTTTTTGTTTTGCCAGGTAGCCCATTTTCAAAAGGAAATCCCTTGTCTGCTCTAAAACCTTTACAATTACATCTGTATCATCGAAGCCGAAGCACTTTTTAATCCACGATGTAAGAGCCCGAGAACCATTAAATGCATGATAAGTGAATTGCGTTTTTTTGAATAAATCCTTATCTGCATTGGTATAGATGCCGACATTGGTATCTTCAACGGCTTCAAATATTCTTTTTTCGGGAGCTTTTTGTTCGATAAAATCTATAACCTGTTGATAGAAAGTTGATTTGTCCATTAGGTTTGGATGGCCAATGGCCAATTCGCCCCTAAAAATTTCCATGAACCCATAAATATAGTCCTTGAATAAAGGTTTTGGTACATCTTTCAGATAAGAAAAAAAGTCTACTTCCGGCTGTATAATAACTTCATCGAGAGCTTCGTAACTGGCTGACAGTAATCCAACATCCTCGAGGTTTATACTGATAAATCTCTTCGTAGTGCGAATTTCAACGTACAAATATGTTTCGAGATAGCGCAAGTACTTTTCTTTGAACATGCGCCGTTGTGCAAATGGGATTCGCTTTTCATATCCAGCATCAATGATATGCGGATAGAGCAGTTCCGGGATGCTTTTGACAGGAAGAAAAGTAGATTGATCTTTAAGCACATTATACAAAGCTCGCCGGAAATAAATCTGGTTGTACCAATGATCGAGGTGCCCAGCTTGAAAAGCAGCATCTTGTCTATTGTCAGTGAAGCCGATAACTTTTCGTTCGAGTGGAGGTGACGAGGTTATAGAGGAGGTTACGATTACATCGGTACCGGTAGCACGGCCAATTGAATTTAGCAAAAACACTTTGGCGTATTCTGTGCTCCCGGAATGTTCGGTTCGGCAATTAAGGCAATACGGCATCGGTGAAGGAATCAAGGTTCCGGAGTAATCTTCCTCATCGTGATAAGTTGTAAAGATATTGGATTGACTATTCAAGATGCCCAGGATGGGACGTTTATCAGCATAGGACGCCTTAATGATTCTCTTTTTTGGTGTTAGCCAATGATTTGGAAGGTTGTCAATAGTTTCTTTAAAAACCGGACTATAATATCCAGAGGTGAGTTTATTGGTTTCGTCCTGGTATGTCCATGGCTGTGCTTCGCCGGTTTTTTTATCGAAACGCATACCATAATATTCCTGTCCACAAGTACGGCAGAAATGAAATGGATAAAGGGTAGCTTCGCCCCTGCCTTGTTCCTGGCAATGAGGGCAGGTCGTTTCTCCGCTGTCGCTCATATAACCACAACCTTCAACCAAACATCCTTTCATTTCAGAACCTTGATTGTAGAATGCATGAACCTTGGGGATGAATCTTGGCACTTCGATGCCCATCTCTGAAATGATCGTACCTGTCATCCCGAGCAAAAGACCAGCCCGGATTTCGAGTTTGCATTGTTCAAGATCAGCACCAGACCTTAATTCTTGTTGGTATTGATTGGCCAGCGATGTGAAATCTTTGATCTCCTTCAACGATTGTTCCAAAAAACCCAGAATAAAACTTTTTTTCAGTGCTTCGCCAATGGATAGTCTATCCAGTTTCCCAGTGAATGGATATCCCATCACTGATTCAAAGATGGATAGTACACTTTGCAGTTGATCACTGTCGAATGCATCCAACTGTTCCTCGGTAATTGTGATCATGGGTGATATAATTTCACCATCAAATTCGATTGATTTGTCCACGTCTTCGATCACAACATTTTCAGGAGCAAATGTTTCACCAAATATCCGGGAGGCAAATTGCGCGACGGACTCGGCAGAATCTTTGCCATTGACATCGCTTACCATGGTGGCGGAGGTGCCGATACAAATCAGTTTGCCTTTGGTTTCTGTTTTTTGTTTCAAACGGCGTATAAGGAATGCCACGTCAGCCCCTTGCTTCCCGCTATAGGTATGCAGTTCATCCAAGACGAGGAAACGTAGGTTGCGTTTAAAATCATCTTTGAAAAGCGGTGCATCGTCGTTACGTGTAAGTAATAACTCGAGCATTACATAGTTGGTTATAAGAATGTCAGGTGGAGTTCGCCGAAGTTGTTCCCGATCGTATATTTCAGAGGAGTTTGGGATAGCATTCTCACCGAATATTTCTTGATAAGCTTTTAGCGCTTCTTCACCTGTATGCTGAGTGTCTCCGGTATAAAGTCCGATAGTGACGCCAGAGTTGTTGAGTTTCTTTGCCAATTCTTCATATTGCGTATTGGCGAGTGCATTCATTGGATAAATGATGATAGCTTTGATGCCCTTGGCACCTTTTTCTGCTTCCTGCAAACAGTGGCTTACGATGGGCAATTCAAAACACATGGACTTGCCTGAACCCGTACCGGTAGCAACCAATAGATTTTGCTTATTTTTTGCGGCAATCTCGCAAGACCGTTCCTGATGCGCATATGGCTTGAAATTGGGATATATCGTGGTTGTTTTTTCGTGAAGCCAGCCTTTTTCTACTAAATGGGTTAAAGGAAGGCCAGCCTTAAATCGCTTGCTAATCTGAATTATCGGCTCCTGCCATAACATTCTGCGTTTATTAACACCGTCCTTCACAAACCGAGCAATTTCAGGATTTTTAAATACCTGGAAGGTCTGTATATACGATCTATACTGTTCCTTTACTGCTTTATATATTTTAAAAGGGTCCATAGCCGCAGATATTAATTTTTGAAAGTTTTTTGTTATTATATCTCCTTTTGCACCCAAACAAACTCATCATAGAGTTGCAAAATGGTTTCCTTGGTGCGGTAGCTGCCATATTTTGCGATGTCTTTTCGCTTTACAATTGGAAAAGTTTCCAGTATATAATCCATCTCCTCCTTCTCCAAACCATAGAGATGCGCAAAAACGGCATCCAACTCGGTTTGTAGTTGGAATCTTTCTTTCTCATTCCATTCAAATGGTGCGGATTGAATACCAAAATCTTCAGCTAGTGGAATCAAATCGATACAATTGAATGATAATTTTAAAACTCTTTCATTTATTGAAGACCTAAGTTTGTTTGAATATTTTTTTAAAGGCACTAATGGTAGTTGCTTTACTATAAAATGATTTAAAGCAGTGCCTCCAATCTTAGTCCTTACAATATAATCAAATGTAAAAGAGTTTAAATTCGCTAAAAGTATTAATGCATTTTGATAATCATTGATAACAATAGTTGGTGCACTTACCATTGTAGCGCTTCTTGGAATAATTGATGCTATAAATGTCCTGTTATCTGTAGCACGACATATCAAGCGAAATACAATTTGCCAACTTTTAGTCCATGCATTCTTTTCAATCTTTTTATCGATGATAGTTTTTAAAATGGAATATCTCTTGGATGAAATAAAAGAAGGTGAATGATCGGAATTAGTGACAAATCCATTTGAGTCATAATTTGAATACCTGTGATTATACTGAAAGAATAACTTACCCTCGTATGCTCCATAGCTATTTTCATCTAAACGATACGGTAAAAGGATTTTCTTCTCATGAGTATCATTAACCATTTGCCAAGCTGTCCACCCAAATTCATTTTGATGGGTTATTTCATTATTAATAACATTAGATGTTCTGTATATTTTTATTACAATATTTGCATCTTTCTTATTCCTGAATACAGGACAGTTTACAGTATTCGGATTGATTAAACTGAATTCTTCCGAACTCAATGAATAGTGCCTGAAATCATCAAAAACATGATTTGGATTCGTGGCAAAAAAAAGTAGATCTATTGGCTCAGAAGATTCAATTTTTCTTAGTGTAAGTAAGTTAAATTTGAAGCTCCTGTGAATGTCAAAGATTTTTTCATTATTCTCGAAATCAAAAAGTGATTTCAAAAATTTATTCTTTACAATGAATCCAAAGTAATCCTTTGAAGTATCATCAGTTGCTATGCCCGATGGAGTAATGATTGCTGCAAAACCTTCATCGGCTAATAAAATCAAATAGTTTTCTGCAAATACAAGATAAGTATTTACATTTCTGGAAGATGAAAGTTCAAATTTTTTGCTATTCTTTAAAAAATGAACATTACGAAGTAGAAAAGTTTGTTCATTAATATAGCTTTGATAAAGTAACGGATCAGATAATTTTAAATCCAATATCAAGGATTCTCTAATTAGAGCATCAGCATCTACAATTGCTTCATTTTTACCTTTAAAATATTTTTTATCCTCAACTTGTAATTTCTCCCAAGGTGGGTTCCCTAACAAACAATCAAACCCACCTTTTTCAAATACTTCGGGAAACTCTAGGTGAAAATGGAAAAAATTATATTCTTTGGCCAATTGTATTATCGTTTCAATCAATTGTGAATTCACCGGTTGGTTTTCGCGAAGGCTTTCGAGGGTTGCATTGGTTGGGTATTGTTCAAGATCATGATTTGTTTTTTCTATAAAGAAAGCTGCAATCCATACGTCAGCCATTAGCCATTCCTTGAACTTTCTTTCCGTTTTTTCGAGACGGCGGTATTCTTCCTCTGCTTCTTCGACATCGGCAGAGAATTCCTGTTTTCGGTTGTTGAGTTTTTCGCGCAACCGGAGTAATTCGCTTCCGTCGGCCCTCCCTAAATGAATAGCATACTGAACAGTTGGCTCGTTAACCATGTTCATTCTTTCCAATTGCTTTTTTACTTTCTTTTTAAGCTTGGTGCAAATTTCGGGATTGTCGTTCCCCACTGCTTTATAGGCCTCTTCAGGAATACCTTTTTCTATCAATACCGGTGTAGATCCAATTAATGAGTTTCCACATTTTAATTTGTGATCGAGAAAGGATAATGGCATATCGGGTAACGAAGCAGTAATCCACAAAGAGAATTTTGCTAGTTCAACGGCCATGGGGTTCAAATCAACCCCGTGAATGCATTGGAGCAAAACATCACGTTTGGCCTCACGCAATTGCTCATCGGTTGGCCGTTCTTCATCGCCCATGCGAATGAGTGCCAATCGTTCACCCATTTTTTCAAGGGCTGCGCAGAGAAAGGCTCCCGAACCACAGGCAATATCGGCAACTTTGAGATCGAGCAAGGCTGCTTCTTTTTCCACTGGTGTGGTTTTAGAAGCGACTGCGTGGTCAATCACAGGAACCAGCGCGCTTTCAATCAATTGGGCTACTAAACGGCTATCGGTATAATACGAACCAGTAGTTTTACGATCGGTGCCACGGTCATCGAGATAAAATTCGCCCTTGTTTATTTGGCGGCTACCAAGTTGGCAGGAATCAATGGCTATTTTTGGTTCGTAGTCGAGCAGACTTTCATAAACCGAACCCAGTTCATCAATTGCCAGGTTGGCGTAGTTGATGCGGTTGATGAGCTTGTCAAGTTTAAAATAACTCAGGCCATAAATGGCATCAAGTAAGTATTTGTTCTTTAGTGAAAGCTTAAGCAGGTTTTTGATTTTTCTGTCAGAAAATAGTTGTCCTCCAAAAGCATTAATCTTATCACCGTTTCGGAATGAATATCCATCTGCAATCAATCTAAATGTGATCCTTAAACCCTCCCAAAGATCTTTTTCTTCATCCTGACTGTAGTTACCCAAATTGGCTTTTTCACGCAACGCATTGATACTGTATGTGTGTGCATAAATGTTATTGCGAACCGGAAGCCAGCCTTTTTGTTCGGCGAACATTAGGAATAGTAGCCGGTAAATGATGTTTAGGATTTCATTGTAAAACTCTTTTACCTTGCCATTCTGAAATTCTTCGGGATTGAGGTCCTCGGCAAATCCATTACCCAATTTTTCGATGGCATCAATTACCTGATCGCGTAGTTTGTTGCCTACTTTTACCCCGGTTTCGCGCGATTTTTTGTGAAATTTTTCCAGAAGGCAATTATCCTCTATTTCAATTGGATTGCCTTCATCATCATATTCAACCTCTTGTGTTCCCTGGTATTGATTTTCAAAACGTGAACGGTGCAAAATGCGATACAAGACTCTAAACTGTTCAGTATCCCTGGTTTCAAATATGCCTTCAAGGTCGAATTCAATGAAGCCTTTGGTGATCGAATGATAGAAGTCACGCAAAATTCTGATTTTTTTTCCGTTGATCAGGATTGCCCATTGGTGGGGACTGGTATTGAGAAATTGCTGAAGACAATCCTGTGGGCTCTTGTTCTTATGTGTGCGACTATTTATATCCCTATGGTCAAAATCCTGGGTTGAATGTACCATGTGGATAAACGGGGCATATTCACTATCCCAGCCTTTGTATGAAATATGATACTCGAGATCGGATTTGCTTTTAGTATTTGAAGGGACAAAGACAGGTTTGAAATCGAACATTTCAAGAAAAGGAATGATCCATCGTTTACGTAGATTTGCAGTATCGAAGCGATCCTCGAGCAATTGGGTGCGAATTTCTTCCCATCTTTCGCGCAGTAAATCAAAGGAAACGGCTATTGTTTCGTCCACCTTTTTCATGTCCGGCCCGAAACTCTTATCTTTTACATAGTCCGCTTTGGTTTCACCGGCCATTGTGAGGCAGAAGTCTTCCGTTATAATATTCCCGCTCGATTTGATAAAACTTAATGGCATAATGTAAGGGCTAAAGCGGTTGAATGATGGTGACTGTTAACAGGTCGTAACCTGCATTTTCGAGATGAATAATGTCGTCAAGCCAGGCAGGTTGATTCGTTTTCATGCTGTCCACCAGTATTTTTTTATAAAGTTCTTGCCGCTCTTCAATGAGTTTTATCTTTCGATCCTGGATTTTCTGTTGAATTAAAGCATCAAGACTTTTGTTGGCAAGGGCATCTTTCAGATGTTCCGTAAGTTCTGTTGCGTCTAAGGCGCGGGTGGTGGTTGAAGGTTGGATATTTTCGAATGAGATGGATTTTTCGGAGAAACTATCAATTGCCAGGGTTACTAGTTCCTCTATTACTCGTTTCTCTTTTAAACCTACCGTGAACCTGACGAGAAAATTGTATTGGTAAATAACAGATTCAACAGTTTCAGAAAAATAGTAAGCATTCCTGCCATGCATTCCCTTATTGGAAAAAAACTCTGCTTTCACCAATTCAATAATTTTTCGTACAAGCGGATGGCCAGCATCAAGGATAAGCGCTTCGGGATGTGTTAACGCCAATTCGGGATCAAACGTTACTTTTGGAAGATAGTCACCAAATTGAGACAGGACAAGACGGGGATCGTTGAGATATATCTCATAGAAGCCATTGCCTATTTCACTCATACCTGAACTGAACTTTTTCAATTTTGGAAACAGTTGCAGGAGCCGAGAGTGGAA
>JBAXLI010000006.1:0-110823 GCA_037134895.1 Bacteroidota bacterium | reverse complement strand
CTTTGAGGGGGTAGTGTCCTTAGGATGTGCAAGTTCGAGTCTTGTCCTGGGCACCATTGATCGGCTGTACTGCAGCCGTTTTTTTTGTTCTTAGAAAAATTTGATTCGCCCGGATGGCGGAATTGGTAGACGCGCTAGTTTCAGGGACTAGTGTCCCCAGGATGTGCAGGTTCGAGTCCTGTTCCGGGCACAAAGCAACTTAAAGCCTCGCAAATCAAGCATTTGCGAGGCTTTTTTTAATGGGGGCGCTAATGTTGTATAACAGTGTTATCCATTGGATTTTCATTGCCTTTCCCAGTTTCAGTCTATTCTCAGCGAAGTCATTGTAAGCGAACCTGCAACCGCCTCGTCATTGAAGAATTCGATCTGCTCATGATCTTTCTTAAGTCCGAGGACATATAACAGAGGTAGAAAATGTTCAGCAGTGGGGATAGCTAATTCGAAGGCCCTGCCCTGTGAGTGATAATTGATCAAAGCCTTATGGTTACCCGCAAGAATTAGCTGTTTCATTTTCGCATTCGCCTCCAGGGCCCAGTCGTAGCCGAATCCCGGTTCGTCGAGTTTGTCCCAGGCAATCATTCTGAGATTATGTACCATGTTCCCGCTTCCGATGATCAGCACCCCTTTTTCGCGAAGAGGTGCCAGTTGCCTGGCAAGCTGGTAATGCGATTCAGGGGAACGAGTGTAATCAAGACTCAGCTGGAATACCGGGACATCCGCCATGGGGTACATTCGTTTAAGCACACTCCAGGTGCCATGGTCAAGCCCCCAGCTTTGGTCTGACAATACTTCTGAAGGAGCAAGAAGATCCGCAGTTTCGGAAGCAAGCTCCGGGCTTCCTGATGCTGGATATTCAACTTCAAATAATTCCTGTGGAAATCCTCCGAAGTCATGGATTGTTTTTGGATTTTTCATTGCTGTTACTTGCACTCCCTTCGTTTCCCAGTGAGCCGAAACCGATAAAATGGCTTTAGGCCACGGAAGCGTTTTGCCAATTTCGGTCCATTTCCGGGAGAAGACATTATCTTCTATCGCATTCATCGGGCTGCCGTGACCTACGAACAGTACGGGCATCATGCCCGTACTGTCGAAGGAGGAAGCCATTTTGTTCAATTCTTCCAGTTTCATAGTCATTCCTGCTACAGGTATAAGTATTAAATTAGTCAGAAAAGTGCGGCGTCGCATTACTTTCCGAGGCCAATCTGGTTCATGTAGGTCATGTTATCCCAGAAAAGATATTCTTCGATCATCACCCCGTCCTTCCAATGGCCTATGGTACACATGGGCATTTTAAAAGCTTTGCCGGTTGGCTGGATGAATTTCCCGTTGCCGACAGGCATGGGTTTTGTGAAAGTTCCTTCGAATACTCCGGTCACAGCAGTCCATTCACCGTTTGCGCTGCCAAAGCGTACCGGGTGCTGTTTGATCCTGGTGTCAGGTGCGTACACGAACATGGCACTCAGGTCCTTGATATGTTGCTCAATGCCGACAGTAGAATGACCATCAGGCCAGTTTACTTTGATATCCTTTGCATGGCTTTCATGTATGCGGAGCCATTGCTGGTTGCTGAATACAGTATAATCTAAAGTGTCGAAAGTGGAAAGGTTTTTGGCAAGTGTGACATATCCTGCCGTCAACTTGGCGATTTCATTCCTGAGGGAATCGAGTTCGGTTTTACTTACGCTTACTTTGTCGCCGCTGCCGGTACATGCAATAAACGTGGTCATCAGTCCTGCCATTGCCAGGCCAACAAATCCACGAATGGAATTTCTCATGGTATTCATTTTTTTAATTTTAAGTGAGACAATCAATTTTGATGATGCAAAATTGCAACCATCCCGGGGGATACAGGTAACAGTATTCGGTAAAAGAGTTGTAATTTCAGGAAATGAGATTCTTCATCTCTTCACGGAATTCCGATGGGGTTTGCCCGGTTTTCTTCCTGAAAACATTGGTAAAATATGCTTTTTCATTATACCCGAGTTCAAAACCTATCTCTGAAACGGTTTTATCGGTATGCATCAGCAAATTCTTGGCCTCGGTAAGTTTACGGATTTCAATGATTTCGGATACGCTTTTCTGAAAGACACTCCTGCATATAAGATTAAGGTTCCTGGCGCTCATGAATAGTTTTTCAGCGTAGAACTCCACCCCTTCCGGTCTCCTGAAGTTTTCTTCGAGAATCCTTAGGAAATTTCCGAAAGTGATATTCCTGGTCATTTTGAAATCCCTTTCTTGCGGATCCAATTTTTCACGTTCCGACTCAATCATATTGAACATCAGGCTCAACATCTGCCTAAGCACTGAAAAATTCGGCATGATTTGCTTCATCTCACCATCCATCATATCACATAGGGTAACGATATGGCCGAAACGATCACCCCTGCTGAGTTCAAGACTTGCATGGTCGTGGTAATTGGAATAATGCTGAAACCTGGTTTCGGGAATAAATTCACCTTTGAACTGGATCATCCACATTTCGCAGAGTCCCTCCCTGGGTCCCGGCTTCACCCGGTGGGCCTTCCCCTGCGAAATAAAACTGATAAACGGGGCAGTGAGGGTTTTTAATTTGAAATCAATCAGGTGGTCGATCTTCCCTTCCACTCCGACCAGCAATTCTTCATAATCATGAATATGCGGACCATCATCCCTGGCGGATATCTTTTCAACATCTTCCGCATTCAGCTTTGATATTTTAAGAAGCTGGTCCATAGTAATTATGTAATGCCATATTTCTTCAGTTTATTCTCAAGAGAATGGGCCGATACCGGTTTCGGTAAGAAATCATCGCAACCTTCGGTGAGGAATAATTGTTCGTCGCCACTCATAGCATAGGCAGTAATAGCGATCACCGGCAGGTTTTTCCTGAATGTCTTGATCTCCTTTGTTGCTTCCAACCCATTCATGATCGGCATTTTGATATCCATCAGCACCAGTGTGATCTCGGGATGAGCCCTGCATATTTCCACTGCTTCCTTTCCATTACTTGCCTGAAGAACTGTTGGTACGATCTTTCTCAGCACAAAATTTAAAAAGAGACGGTTCGCATCATCATCTTCAGCAACCAGTAACACTGGAGCATTAGTGATGGTAAGTGAAGTTGTCTCCGGGCTTGTTTCAACGGGTTTCTGCGTATCTCCCAGAGGCAGAATAACAGTAAAGACTGAACCAACATGTTTCTGAGATTCAAGCTCAAGCTCCCCCTCAAGAAGCCTTATATATCCCCTGACAATCGAAAGCCCAAGTCCGCTTCCTTCATGCCCTCTTGTTGCCGCAATATCTTCCTGCATAAAAGGATCAAAAATTCTTTCTTGGGCCTCTTTTGAGATACCTTGTCCTGTATCTTTGACAATACATATAAAACTATCCTTGGTAAAAGAATATTTGACAGTTACCGAACCTGAAGATGTGAATTTAACAGCATTGTTGAGGAGATGCGAGATGATTTTTCGTAAAAGCTCCGGGTCCGTCTTAAAAAAAATATCTTTAAAGGTATCGTGAATCTCGAAATCAAGGGCCAGCGATTTACTTTCACAGGCTTTACTGCAAAGAGTCTTCACTTCCCGCATGATGTCATTGATAGGAACAGGTTTTTTGGAAACTTCCAGGGACCCTGAGACTATCAGGGATATGTCCATATAATCAGTAATTGTTTGGATCAGTCGGTTTGCGGATATCTCGAGGAAATTCAGGAAATTTTGCTTGTCGCCAGCATTAAGATCCGGTTCAGCCATCAGTTTACTGAATCCCAGGATACCGTTCAGGGGAGTTCTCACTTCATGAGATATATTCTGCATAAAAGCCGTCTTTAGCCTATCGCTGGCCTGTGCTTTATCCCTCGCTATTGTCAGTTCTATGTTACTCTGTTCCAGCTGGGCTGTTCTTTGCTTCACCTTTTCATCCAGTATCAGGTTTTGATCCTTCAGCTGGTGCATTAAAGATCTTGCAAACAGGAGGTTATTGATCCTGAGGCCGACCTCGGTAAGGTCGAAAGGCTTGGTGAGAAAGTCGGTGGCACCAAGGGTAAGAGCCCTCTGCTTAGCTTCCTGTGTTATATCTGCGGTAAGAACTAAAACAGGCAGAAAGTCATCTTTGGCCACCTTAACTCTAAGTTGCTCCATAACCTCGTACCCTGAAAGTAATGGCATCATCAGGTCCAGCAGTATCAGGTCGGGTTTGAAGCTGTCGTGGAGCAGGATTACTTTACGCGAATCGGTTGTAGAACTCACATTGATGTAGCCCTCCATTTCAAGAAAACCCTCAAGCATTTCAATATTTGCAATCTGGTCATCCACGATAAGGATATGAGATTTTTTCAGATCAGTTTCCATACAAATGCAGCTATTATATTTTATAAAAGATCTTGTCAAGTATGCGAAGGAAATTATCTATTTCCAAAGGTTTGATAAGGCAATCCATTGCCCCTTCCTTCAGCAATGGCTTGATGTGATCGGGGACCGCATCTGCAGTGATTACCAAGATGGGGATCTTGCGGGTATTCTCATCCGACTTCAGTATCTTCAGCACTTCAGCACCGTGAATGTCGGGGAGGTTGAGATCTAAAAGGACCAGGTCCGGATTATGTTCCCGGGCCAATTTAGCGGCCTGCCTTCCATACATTGTTGTAATAAGCTTTATGCCGGGCCTGGTGGAATCAATAATGTCATTCACCAGGTCGATATTTGGCTTGTTGTCTTCAACATAAAGAATTGTTCCATCCCAATGGTCCTCAAGCTTATTGACATCGAGGGTCAACGACCCATTCTTTATTGGCTCCATCTGGCTTTCGGTTAGTGGCATCTCAATCCAGAAAGTTGATCCCACACCCGGCGTGCTTTCCACACCGATCAGACCACCCATAAGGTCAAGCAGTTTTTTGACCACTGCCAGTCCGAGCCCTGTTCCTTCAGTCTCGGTATTTTCCGCTCCTATCCTTTCAAATGGCACAAAAAGCTTGTATAGGTCCTCCGGATGAATCCCTCTCCCTGTGTCCTTAACTGAAATTCTGACCGGGACCCAGCCCTGGGAATTCAGAGGAAGAAGTTCGGCATTTATCCAGATTGAACCTCCCTCCACATTATATTTGATGGCATTGTTAATCAGGTTCAGCAGGATCTGTTTCAGTCTTTGCCTGTCGGATTTTACCGAAAGCTGCATAGCGTCAGACTGAATGATTTCAAGTGTTATCTGTCTTGCATTTACCTGCGGATGAACGATATCTATCATTTCGGTGATCACTCCATTGAGCTGTACAGGTTCAGGTGAAAACGAAATGCGGCCTGCTTCGATGCGGGAGATATCAAGTATTTCATTGATCAGTTCAAGAAGATGCTTGCCGCTCCTGAGAATATGTGAGACTCCTTTTTTCTGACCGGGATTCAAATCACCCCTCTGAAGCAGCTGGGCAAAGCCAAGGATTGAATTCATCGGGGTCCTAAGCTCATGGCTCATCCTGGAAAGGAACTCGCTTTTTGCCTGGTTCGCCCCTTCGGCTTCTTTTCTTGCTGTTTTAAGTTCCTCTTCGATCTGTTTTCTCTCTTCTATTTCCTTGGTCAAACCATCGTTTGCGAGAGCCAGTTCAGCTGTCCTATCGGCGATTTTCTGTTCAAGGTTCGCATTCAGGTCCATGATTTCCTGCTCAGCTCTCTTTCTTTCACTGATGTCCTGTTTAACTGCCAGGTAGCTTGAAATCTTATTGTTTTCATCCAGAACGGGAGTAATGTTGATGCTTTCCCAGTAGAAACTTCCATCCTTTCTTCTGTTTACCCATTCACCCTGCCAGGGTTTTCCTTCGGTTATGGTTCCCCAAAGGTCCCTGTAAACCGAATCGGGAGTTTTCCCCGATTTCAATAGGTTGACATTTTTCCCCTTTACTTCTTCGAAGGTATATCCGGTAATATTATAAAATGCGGGGCTTGCATATTCTATGTTGGCTTTCAGGTCTGTTATGACGATAGATACAGGGCTCTGTTCAATGGCAAGGTTGAGTTTCCTGATTTCCTTCTCCTTTTCCTTGATCTCGGTGATATCGATCGCCGTAGCCGACATATACTGAGGTATTCCGTTATTGTAGACCACAATGGCATTCATCAGTGAAGGGAAAGCAGAACCGTCTTTCCTGGTTCTCCAAACCTCTTCAGCCTGGAATTCCCCGTTTTTCTGAAGAAGCCCGACAGTCTCAAGAACTCGAACCATCTGCTGATCACTGTGAAACATGGAAAGGTTTTTCCCAATGACCTCACTGACCTCCCATCCGTGCATCCTTGCAAAATACTCATTAGAATAGAGCATCGTCCCATCGAGTGCGGCAATAGCCATTCCGTAATTGGCTTTGTCGGCTATTGTCCTGAATTTACGTATTTCCTCGTCGGAACGCAGGCGTTCAGTAATATCACGCACACTGCCTGCAATTTTCAAAGGCTTCCCATCCTGGCCATATAAAAACCCGGAAGATAAAGAAACAGGGATGATAGAGCCATCTTTGTTCCTGAGCATTACTTCATAATCATCGATAGTTCCTTTTTCAGATAATTTCTTAAGGAACCTGTCCCTATCCTCAGTGTTTAAGTAAAAAGAAAAGAGAGATTGACCGATCAGTTCTTCACGGGTGAACTGACCTTTTGAAAGGATTTTGACCGATGGACTGATCTCAAGGATATTCCCGTCGAGATCGGCTTCATAAAATACGTCCCGTATCGTTTCAAACATCAACCTGTACTTTTCTTCACTTTTTCTTATTGCCAGTTCGGTCTGCCTGAGGGCAGTAATATCTTTCCATGTAACCAGGATGGCTTTGCCTCCTTCATAATCAATTGCAGCCAGGTTGACCATTGCAATGAATTCACTCCCGTCGAATCGTTTATGCACCCATTCAAATGTGTTTTTGCCCTTTTCCAGGGTTTCCCTGATACGTTCTGCAGCCAGTTCATCAGACCGGCGGCCTCCAGGCTGAATTTCAGGGGAAAGCATATCAGGAGAAGCCCCTATGATTCTCGATCGATCCCCGCCCGCAAGGACTTCCGCTGCTTTGTTGCACTCAACATAAATACCATCCTTGACGATCAGGTATCCGTCGGGTGAAAAATCGAACAGGCTGCGGTATTTCTCCTCGCTCTTTTTAACCTTGTTATCAGCTTCTTTAAGCAAAGTGACATCTTTCCATGAAACAAGAAGGGCATCCCGGCCTTCATATTGGACCGGGGCAAGGTGGATCAGCGCAAGAAAATCAGCTCCGTCAATTCTCCTGTGAGTCCATTCAAATTCATTTTTACCCGTTGCAAAAGCTTCGTTAACCACTTCAATCACATAATCAAAGGATCGTTTCCCGTTGGGCTGAAACTCCGGAGATATTTCATCAGGCCTTTTACCGATAATATCTGTCCTGGAGCCACCAACAAGCCGTTCAGAGGCCTTATTGCATTCCACAAAGATACCGTCCTGGAAAATCAGGTAACCGTCGGGAGAATATTCGAAAAGCGCCCTGTACTTTTGCTCACTCTGACTGACCAACAGCTCAGCTTCCTTTCTGCCTGTTATATCAGAAGCGAATAACAGGGCGGATACCGGTACCCCGCTTTCATCGCGAACAGGCTGAGTGCTGGTCCTGTACCATCTCCTCTGTCCGCCAAGAACGATCTGCTCTTCCACAACCCGGCCTGCATTTTCAGAAAATACAAAGTCCACATTCGACATGATGGATTCAGCTACGTCTGGAGGGAACAAATCATGGATCCTCTTTCCCAGTATTTTGCCGGCAGGCAACCCCAGACCCTGGGCCCCAATGGTATTAATATACTGGTAACGACCTTCCCTGTCAAGAAGTAAAATAGTAGCATCGGCACTGTCGATCAGGCTGCGGTATTTTTCCTCGCCTTTTTGAAGTTCATGTTCGGCTTTCTTAAGTTCGGTAATGTCGATTCCCATACACTGTATCTCAGCGGGATTTCCGTTTAGATCTGTCAGGCAAATGAATTCCCACAGGGTAGTACGGATCCCACCTTCTCTTGCCGGTTTATCAAGTTCTACTTTTACTATCTTGCCGGGACTGCAAAGGCATTCATTCACAACTTCCACTGTTCGTTGGTGATGGTAATCGCAAATTGACTGCATAGAATCGGCATTTGCAATACCTTGTTTATAATAAATCCATCCGAATTCCTCCTCAAATTTCCGGTTCCAATACGTATGCTTCCCATGGAGATCAGTCCTTAACACATAATTGGTCTGGGTGTTAACGAGGCTCTTGTAAAGCATTTCACTCTCCCTTAGGGCATTTTCAGTGTGTTTCCTCTCGGTCACATCAATGAGAACACCCCTGCCACCTGTCAACTTGCCGTCTTCATAAATTGGAGTAGTTGAGGACCTGACCCACTTTATCCCGCCATTTTTAGCGTAATAGCGGTATTCAAGAAAATCGTGATCCTTATTGACGATGTCCTCCAGTTTTTGCCTGATGAGCGCCCTATCGTCCTCATGCATATAACTAAAAAAGTTTCTGCCAACAAGCTCTTCGGGTTTATAACCCACAAATCGCTCTATCGACGGGCTTACATAGGTTACCGTTCCATCGATAGAAATCTCATAGACCACGTCATTAAGATTCTCGATCATGCCTTTGAATCGCTCTTCTGTGCGGGCTAGTTTGCGTTCCGCATTTTTCCTGTCGGTAATATCACGCGTGACAAAGATCATCTGAACCGGTAGACCATTCTCATTCCTGATAAATTCGCCGTTAACTTCGATATCGAATTTATTCCCATCCGCCCTCAAAGCAGTATATTCTGCAGCGCCTGCAAGCTGGCCTGCCAGCATCTTTGCAATTTCACCAGAAGCCCGTTCATGATCCAGTGGATCAATATATTCAAACATTTTATGCCCGGGAAAGTCCTCGGAACTGGAGGCACCAAACATTTTCACTGCCCGTTCTGAAGAAAACAGGATCTTCCCTTCCAGATCAGTAATGGTAATGACATCGGGGGAGGCTGAGAGGATGGAATGATACAGGGCTTCACCTTTACGCCGCGCCATCTCCCGTTTTTTTAACGCAATGACGTTACCCAGCCTTAGTGCAATTGACTTAATAAGTTCACTTTCCTCCGGAAGGAACGGATCTGCCGCATCTTTTGATTTTTCATATATTAAACTGATCAAAACCTTGCCCACTGCAATACTGTCTGCAACAATATCGTGCTCAAGTTGCGGACTTTTTGCCTGATAGCCGGGAGTCTTGAAGACCTTGCCTTCCAAGGTAATCATGGCTCCCGTCTTTTCGGGGAACTGCCATGCCGGGGGTATCTGTTCCAGGACTTTGACACAAATTTCATCGAGTTCAAGAGAGAGGTCAGAGAAGATCTCAGACATCATATTCTGGCAGTGCAGTTCCTTTCGTCGTTCCCCCAGATTAAACATTGTTGCTGCTAATGCAGCCTTGCACTCTTCCAGGCTGGCTTGCACCTGAACCAGTTCTAATTTCGACACACCGACTTCATTGACTGGTTCTTCTTTTTTCTTCTTCTCGGGATTCATATGATGAGAATAAAAACATGAAGGTTCAATAAATTGGAAAAATCATTCAGGTAAAAATAAATATTTAGAAAATAAAAACCAAGGAGATTTGGTTTATCCTGTACTTTTATCATTAACAATATTAATGCTGAAGGGACTCTGATATTAAAACCAAAATGACTTAAGTTGGAAGAAATGCCGATTTTGACCAGCCTTTGCCGGAACGACTTGACAATCTCATTTTATTGATTGCTAATATGGTAATGTGGTCAATTAAAGTCGGCAGAGGGTGGTCACTGACAGCGGCCTGTCCACGTTATTGTCTTTAGAAATGTCAATCCTCCGTCGCCGGTTCGTCCATTTTGTCTTTTTTCCTTGCCTTATACAGTTTCTTGCCTCCATAGACCACGCCCATAACCAAAAGGATGCCGAGTCCGCCGTCGATGGGGGCGCCAACCGGGCCGCCGCCGCCACTACCAGGATCTGATGGGGGAGGAGGTGGACCATCGGCCAGAACGGGAACGCTCAGACATAACAGAACTGCAATCAACGAGAGATAAATGGACTTTTTCATATCCGGGGGGATTGTTATTTGTTAATGACTTTTATTACAAAATGTTTGTCTGCCGATGAAGCGTGAACGATGTACACGCCTTTTGAAAATGAGGCTTCCAGGTTAATTATGCTGGTGATCATTTGATCTTCACTGCGGATGACCTGTCCCAGTGTATTATACACATTGATTTGGGTAAGCTGTCCCTGCATGGATGGTATGTCCAGGTATAATCTGCCATTGCTTATGAAGGCCCTGCCTTCAACCGTTGCAGATGTCTCATTTATCCCGATCGTCCCGTTAAACCGCAATTTGAAACGATCTTTGGCGCTACCTGCCTGGTAATTGAAGGTGTACAAGGGATCTTGCCTCAGGTTGATAATGTTGCCGAGTTCACGGTCCTCAAGGTAAATGGAGACGAGGTTATCGAAGGAGTTCATGTCCGAGGCGTTAAAGGTAACCGGACCGCTGTATTCAGTTTCAAATTCCATAGGGACAATGACTTCATTCTGAAATGGAGGAAGCGTATTTATGCTGAGGTTATGACCACCTGCCAGTGTGGAAAGCTGCGGTGCTTCAGCAATTCCTGCAAGTTTCATCCCATCGGTAGGCAGGTCGAATCCCTCAGTAGCCTCAGGGTCAAACGCAACCACTGTCTCATCGTAATAATTGTTGGAGGAGGCAGATATAACCAACCGATTTTTCTTTAATTCTGCTGATTTGTAGAATGCCTGGCTGCTATGTACCCTGGCAGCATTTTTAATGGTTACTGAAGGGGATGCCTCATTATAGTCCAGAACAATGAATGCCTGACCCATGGGGATATTTGCTGTTCCGGTAAGTGTGGTATAGTTCCCTGTTGAAGCGCTGAAGATGTAAATGGAACCCCCGATGCCGGCAGATTTCGTCCATCCGCTGGCTTCTCCCCAATTGATGGCTGAAGGATACGGATTAGGGATCAGGTTGTAAGTATATGCTCCGGTATGACCAATTACCGTCGTTGGAAAATCCCCGTTGTTCAGGCTACCATCGAAGGTATATGTATGAGATGACTCAGGGTAGTAGATCATATAGCCGCTTGCGTTGCTCAGTCCTGTCGTTGTTGAACTACCAAGATCAACCCATTTCCCATAATCAGCTCCTTCAAGCTGTGTTGCGTCAAGTTTATAGAGATAAGAACCAAAAAAAAGATTTGAAGTGGGACTTGCATAATGCGTCGGGATAGAAACAAAATGATATTTCATACTTGTATATATGGCACTACCGGTAATATAACTTTCAACGGTAGCAGCAACGTTACTGCTGTTATGGATAAGGGAACCTGTGCCGTGATCATCACTTTCAAGTATCAGCCCGTCATTGCTGTTATTGTTGGTAAGGTCTCCGTTTACAGTAAGCGCTTTTCCTGCCGCTATAGTCAATGTTGAACCCGATTGGACAGTAAGATTTCTACAAACCGCCGGACTTGTTGGTGCTTCGTTTACTGTCGGATCATTGGTAACATCAGGAATTAAAACATCATCAGTTGCGAGTGGTACTGAAGCCGGACTCCAGTTCCCGGCTGTGTTCCAATTGGTTGTGAGCGCACCAGTCCAGGTAATTAATGATGCAGGGTCAAGGCCGCTTGTCCATTCATACGCTCCCATATCAATGGTTGTATTTTGGATACGAGCCTGACCGCGAATGTCAGTAGAAAGCGCATTGTAGCCGTTGTTTCCGGTGTTTACACTGGGGGAATTGCCATAAAGACGAAAATCATTGCCTGCGGGATTTACGAACAACGGATTGGAAGTAATGTCATTATTTGTTGTTTGTACAGATGATGCACTCGTTTCAGTTGCAATATCGTTTGAACTATTTGAAAAGCAAGAATAATTCAAGGTAATGGTACTGGAAAGGTACCCATATATTTGATTTCCGGTAGCAGAGGTATTACCCCAAAAAATACAGTTATTGTACGACGGTGATGAACTAGAGTGGTCAACACCTCCTCCGTGGGTAGTAGCGGTATTGCCATAAAATGTACAATTATTAAATGCCACTAAATTGGAACCGAAGTTCATGACGGCTCCGCCATAATCTGCATTGTTATTGAAAAACAAGCAGTTGTTATATTTAGCGGATGAGTTGTTATTACAAGCGCCACCGCCAAAAATAGCATAATTGCCGGTAACAACCACATTTGAAAAAGTCGGTGAATTGCCTGACATGTATATAGCTCCGCCACGTTTTTCTTCATTAATAGAAGCATTATTTGCATTTCCACCCGTAATTGTAACACCATCTAACAATGCCGTATTCGTAATGCCGGTACTTGGATTATAAAAAACATGCAGACAATTATCCGTATTTACGCCAGGTGTTCCAATGTCGCCGCTCAAAATGGTTTCATTCGCGCCACCGTAACCGAAACCGGTTCGCTGACTCACCGATGTTTCTGTTCCGGCAAAACCGCCATAGATGCCCACATTATTTTTTAATTCAAAATGGTAATAGCGTGGAGTATTGGTCAGAGTATACGCTGAGCTTGGTTTGTACGTTCCTCTGGCAATATAAATGTCATCGTTAGCTATTGCGGTATTCAATGCCGATTGAAACGAAGTATAAGCATCCGCCCATGATGTGCCATCGTTATTTCCTGTTGCATTATATTTCACATAGATGGCTAATCTCGGGTCAACGCCTTCAGTCCATTCATAAGCGCCCATATCTATAGTAACGTTCTGAATGCGTGCTTGCCCACGAATATCTGTAGAAGCAGTATTGTAAGCGTTATTTCCGGCATTTATGCAGGGCGAGTTGGTAGTTAAACGCAGGTCGTTATTGCTGCGGTTGAAAAACAAGGGATTCGAATGTATATTGTGGTTTGTGGCAACTATTTCCCCGCCATTTGCCGTTACAAGGTCCCCTGTACCATTCGGAAAGCATGAATAATTAATTTCTATTTTACAATTATGAGATGCATCGTGTCCGTCACTGTAAAATTCATTGCCTATTGGTGATGTGTTGTTCCAAAAAGCGCAATTATCAAATACAATATAACCTGAATAATCATCCAGAGATTCACGCTTGTAACATATTGCTGCACCACCGGCCACTGTGGCTATATTGTTTGAAAAAGATGAATTGGTAACGGTACAAGTGGCTGAAGAGATAGCTATTGCTCCTCCATGAGATGCTTTATTGTTGCTGAAAACACAATTGCTTATATTTATATTTTCGCAATCAACTCCTCCATTATATATGGCTCCTCCCTCTCCTACAGTACCACTCAAATTATTAATATCATTAGAACTAAAATTACAATTTGTTATATTAATATTAGTAGAATTTAAATTACAAACAACTCCTACACCATAGCTGTCGTTATAATAATATCTGGCTGTATTACCAATAAAAGAGCAACCGCTTATTGTAAGGTTATTGGCATAATCGGTTGTTAATGCAGTGCCATATCCAGGCCCATTATTATAAGAGAAAGTACAATTTGTTATAGATGAGGTGATCATATTTTGTAATATATATACTCCGGAGTCATCTATCCAGCTATAATTATGAGTTATTGTACAATTTGACATGGTTATCCCGCCATTTTGACACCATATTGTTGATGTATGATCAAAATTATTAGTAAACAAACAATTTGAAATGCTTGGATTAGAAATGTCATTAAATATGCAACTACCCAAAGCCATAGCTTCACCGGAACCTTCTATTGCAATATAAGCCTGGTTTTTCGTAAACGTACAGTTTCTGATTGTTGGTGATGCTTGGCTATTATACATTCCACCCCCTTTTATATGCGGAGAGGTATTTTGGTAATAATTTGCATTCCCGCCGGTAATTGTAAAACCATCAATTACAGCATTGGAAGTCAATCCCCTTGAAACAGGATTGTATATCACATGATAACAATTATCAGTGCCGGTAGTGCCTTTAATAGCTCCCACCCAGGGGTCATAAAATGAACAATCCCAGATATCATTGCCTGCAAGGTCGCCGCTCAGGACAGTTTCATTCACTTCTCCAAGCTGATAATTTGCCCGTTGACTGACCGATGATTCCGTGCCGGCAAAACCTCCGTAGATGGCCACTCCTTCAATCATTTCAAAGTGGTAATACCGCGAACCTCCTCCCATACCATAGTCATAGGAGGGTTTATACGTTCCTTTAGATACCCAGATTTGATCTCCGCTTACTGCTCCATTCAATGCAGATTGAAACGAAGTGTAAGCATTTGCCCAACTCGTGCCGTTATTACTTCCGGTTGCGGAAGAATTAACATAAATTATTGTGGAAGCTTTCAAGCTCAACGAAAGAAAGATGCTTAATGTTAATAGTACAGCATACTTCATTCCTGCAGATCTTTTATTCTGGAAAACTGTTGTCATTTTGCGATTTTTTTACCCACTGATTAGTAACAAAAATTCTAATTAGGGGAACAAAGAAAGCAGAGTACCGGATACCAGTAAAAACCCGCCAAGATCAAGTTGTATCGTTTTTGAAAAAACATACAGAAAAGGAGATGTAAAGCCAAGCCCGGATCCCTATTCCTTTTTCCCACTCTCCTTATCAGCAAAAGTGCTGGGAGGATACCCCTCTGACTTCAGGAACGCTTTGTAAAACGTGTTACGAGTGGAAAATCCCGAAAGCAGACCGATGGCTTCCAGGGTCAGTTCCCTGGTCTTGCCTTCCCTGATCAGCTTTTTGGCATGTTGAATACGCCAAAAGTTTCGATATTCGTTGAAAGGCTGCCGACGTTCTTCCCGAAAATAATATGCAAGGTGATGGGCTGGAATCCCGGTGAGTTTCGCCATGTATGCCAGATTGCAATCGTTTTGCAGGTAGGGTTGTAACTTTTCCATACATTCATCCAGAGTGCGCCCGATTTCCTGCAGGTAATCAGCCTCAAAATCTGGTTTTGCTGGCTCTTCCTGAATCCGGGACAACAGTTTGGGACCCGGAACCGGGTTGGGAACCGGCGGTGCACCGGCAGGGCTGGCTCCGGGGATCCTGGGCATCCCATAAAGGATGGAGGGAAAAAACATTAGAGAGATCAGCAACCCTGTCAGTCCGATACCGGAAAAGAGATGCAGCAATCTCAGGGTAAGGAACAATTTCAGATCATGGGCAATGTAAGCCACCGTCATCGCGATAATGTGGCTGATGGTCAGGATTAGTACAAATCCCAGCAGCGCTGTCAGCCAGGGGATCATGTACTGTTGATGGGATAAAACAGTCCTGTTTTTACGGTTTATCAGCCACTGGATGAAGATGACTGAAGACCCAATTGCGTATCCTGTTATGAGCATGGGACGGCTGAAAAAAACCAGTCTCGGGGGAAACACTGAATACAGAAGGGAAGTCCGGATATATTTTAAATTTCCAATGTCGGAAGCCAGCATTGCAGCATTTGCCGTTTTTTCATTCCAGGAGAGAAACAAGTAAGGAATTACCGAGAACAGAAAGATGATTGCCGGCAAAAGATGCCAAAGATCCGATCTCCGGAGACGGGACTTGTCGGTCAGCACACTTCTGATATACCAAAAAAGCAAGGGCCCGATCAGGTAAAACAGGATGTCGGCGTGGACAAAGAAAATGGTAAGGATCAGAACGGGATATGAATTAATAAACAAATGAAAGGTCAAAGCATAAATACTAATCAGGAAAAAAAATCCACCCAGATACCATGATGATTTGTTACTTCCGGCATTGAAAACCAGCAGAATAACAGATAGAATGATACCGGCAAGCGAAAGAAATAAAAGCATTTCTGGAAATTCTCCCATAAAATTACACAAAGTTACTTTCCACTACAACCCAAGATCAAACATTGTACAAAAGTCTGTCAACTGCGGTTTTAAAAGAGAATTCCGGCTTGGAAGTCGATTTGATGATCCGGAGAAAACTTTTATACCAGCATATGACAGGGAGCGGGTAACATTTTGAGATAGTTACATTTCTTCAATAAAATCAACCAATTTCAGGTAATCCGGAATGATTCTGAAGTTAGATAATTGGTCAGAATAGTTTGCACAGTCAACAATAGTTTAGCTGGGCAGGACTTTGGCGGTCGTTGCCCCATTTGATTTCGATTTTAATGGATTTGCCCTGGATGGTGGCTGGGATATCGGCGGAATTTTTGGTTATGGTCAACATTTTTTTTGGATATAATACTATCAAAACAACAATGTAAATCCTGGATTTTTTTTGCCCCCAGGTTTCCTTTTTTTATCTTTATACCATGAAAACGAAACTTCTTATCGTGCTTATATGTTTTGCAACAGGACTGTTTGCACAAAAATTCGAGGACCTGGCAAAGACTCCTCCGATGGGCTGGAACAGCTGGAACAAATTCGGCTGCGATATCAACGAGACAATTATCAGGGAGATGGCTGATTCAATGGTCAGCAAGGGGATGCGGGATGCGGGATACCTGTACCTCGTGATCGATGATTGCTGGCAGATCAGCAGGGATTCCCTGGGAAACATTGTTGCCGATCCCCAGAGATTCCCTTCGGGCATGAAAAGCCTGGGGGATTACATTCATTCCAGGGGACTGAAGTTCGGGATTTATTCGGATGCAGGAACTGCGACCTGCCAGGGAAGGCCGGGCAGCAGGGGGTATGAGTTTCAGGATGCCAGGACGTATGCTGCCTGGGGTGTTGACTACCTGAAATATGATTGGTGCAATCACGGCAAACAGAATTCGGAAGCTGCTTACACGCTAATGCGGGATGCCCTTTACAAAGCAGGAAGACCTGTGGTTTTCAGCATCTGCGAATGGGGGACTACAAAACCCTGGGAATGGGCGAAAAATATCGGGCACCTGTGGAGGTCGACCGAAGATATCATAAACTGTTTTGATTGTAAAAACTATTGGGGCGGAAGTGGTGTGCTACAGATTATCGATCAGTTCACCGACATAGGCAGCTATACCGGTGTGGGCCACTGGAACGATGCGGATATGCTCGAGGTTGGCAACGGCGTACTCACTCCTGAAGAGGAAAGACTGCACCTTAGCATGTGGGCAATGTTTTCGTCTCCTCTTATGGCAGGTAATGACTTGAGGAAAATGTCGGCTGAAACGGTATCCATCCTGACCAACAGGGAGGTTTTGGCTGTTGACCAGGATAAACTGGGGATATCGGCGATACGATGGATGAAATATGCCGACCTTGAGATCTGGTTCAAGCCTCTCGATGGAGGAGCTTATGCCTTTTGTTTCATTAACCGGGGAAGTCTGCCTGTCACACTCAACGAGGACCTGAAGACTACCATTAAAAAGTACGTCATCGATGCGAATTTCCTGGTCAGGGATTTATGGAAGCACAAAGACCTTGGCTCATCTGCTGAAAATATAAAAGGGAACCTGGGCGCTCATGAGGTACTCATGATAAAATTAAGCAGGAAATAGTCTCTTTGCTAATCCGGGCTTTTCAGCATGCCGGTGAATGAAAAGCAGGCAGAAACGGGTTTTTTCGATCCATCTGCGAAAATGAAAACTATTTCATTGCTTTTCATGCGCTCGTTTTTTTCAGATTCAAACCGCCCGATGTAATGGCCTGATCGATAATCAGAAACCTCTATACTCTGGTTCAGGAAATAATCACTCCAGGTTTTTCTGCTTCCTGCTTTCATCTGGATGAAGCCATCATTGACAGAAAAACTCAGATCAAAGAACCTTACTTCAGCCCCGATTGCCTCAATCTCAAATTTTCCTTTGTCCGCTGTCCTGATCCTGGCCCTGATCCTGGCTTGCAAGATTTGCCAGGCAGTGTCTCTCCCTGAGATGAAAAGGATTAAATGCCCGGTATCCTCCGCTTTGCCGGGAGTATATAAACACTGTATCTCGAGACTGAGAGGTTTTATGTAGATTGCCTTCCGCAGATAAAAAGAAGAATCGGGGTTCAGCTTATAATAATATTGTACCACGCAGACCTTTTGACCGTCTTTGGTTAACTCCTTGTTGAAGTTGAACGGCATTTGCAGGAAAACTGATGAAATAAAATTGTCTGCGGATGATGAATCAACCGCTTTACTGTCAGATTTAAGTAAGCCCGAAAATGCTTCCCACCCGTCGGTCTGTGTAATTCCGGCAATTGTGCCAACCACTTCACTGTCAAATACTTTCAGTGCTTTTTCTGCAGCCTCTTTGTCCATTTCCGGCTTGTGCCGGCAGGAAACGATTGCCAGGACCAGGGGAAGGAGCAGTATGCAGATCTTTGACATTGCCATTACTAGGTGACTTGCAGCCTGCTTCAAAGATCGTCAATTCTTTTTGCACAGGCAATGCAGGTTCTTAATAAAAGTAAATATCTTTGGCCGGATGAATTGCCCGCCCTTCATGCTGAAAAAACACTGCTTTTTCCTGTTGATTTTGCTTTTATTTATAAACCAGGTTTGTTTTTCACAGGACAGGAAGAATGAAGCTGAAAAATACGCCAGGCTCTACTGCCAGATGCTTGCAAACTCATGCAGCAATTCACCCGGGAACCTCTCTGTGAAAGTCGAGAAAAGTACTTATAATACTGATTCAAGATGTGGTGCGAAAGGATGGAGGATCTGGTCTCTTATTACCTGGCGGGGTCAGATATCCAGGATGAATTACAAGCTCAGTGTTTATATGGAAGTAAACGAACCTGCGAAAGGGAGGCCCGGAAAAACAACGGTTTTCTTCCTTGACTATTCCTACCTTCTTGGCTTCCGCTGTATTAAGGATGAACATACAAAACCCGCAAGGATGAAAGACGGCAAAGTCAAATTCTGCAGGTACAGGGAGTTCGAATACTTAAAGCCTTAATTTATTTTGTTAAACAGTTTGTTTAAGACGATGAACTGTTCTGTCAACCTGCTTTCACTTCCATCGGAAAACCTGATAAAATAATCGTACCGGCCATCCTCCCCAACAGGTGATAACACGATTTTTCCGATAATACCATGATCCTCAGAATTTAATAGTTCCAGGTGAGTGTATTTGTTAAACTCCTGGTTGTACTGATCACTGCTGGGGTTGATGGAAGCATAATCTATTGTTCCGCTTAGCTCTGTCGAAAACAGGGTTTGTTCAATGCTCATGTGACTGAAAGAATACGAGATCGGGGCGTGGTATTCAATTTCACATTTGAGAGTTGAATTCATAATATCGGATTTGCCCTCATGCAAACGAAGACTGGCTTTTATTTCGCCGGTTTTAGCAGCAAAACTTCCTGTCCTGCTCATATAGAATGACAAGCCTGCAGAATCATTTTTTAACTCAGTTTCCATGGATGCAATCATTGATTCATTAATGACTGCCTCATGGCGGATAGTGATTTCCTCCTTATCTCCAATGAAGAGGCTTGCGTTGAGTTTAACGGGGAATACCGGCTTTGTCCTGGTTTTTCCAATAACATAGTTGTACAGGATGAACCTGCATTCAGAAGCAGGATCCCCGGGTATGGGAAAAAATATCAGGATCAGGGAGGTGTCTTTTGTTTTTATAAACGATTTGGCCAGGGTATCCCAGCGATATACTCCTCTGTTAGCCTCAAATGAAAAGGTTTTTATATTCGCCAGTCCCCCCGATGAATCGTAATGGAATGGGATAGGAGCCGATGGTTGCTTTAAAAGAAAACCAAGGGCCTTCATCTCCGGCCTTCCGGAAGTTCTGTAAATAAAGCTGATGATATCGCTGTTAAGGATTTTAATACTGTTTACAGCTTCCTTTTTATCAACAGGATGCCCTTGTTTGCATGATTGGAACAGCAGAACCAGGAGAATTATTATCAAACAGAGCTGACTTAGGGGCCTCATTCTTTGCCTGTTTTTGTTTTCTAACCGATTTTCTATTAAAATTACAATGGGCTTAGCAACAATCCTTTCTTTAAGAGCGACAGCATTAACAAACAAAACCGGGTAAGATTTTAATCCTGCCCGGTTTTGTATGAAATTTTCAAGAATTGATCCGTTTACTTTGTCCCGGCATTGGTCGTAGTCAGCGGGAAATCCTTACTTGTGCCATCTGTAAAATAAACCCTTGCAAAAACAACGCCAAATTTGTGATTCAGTGCCCAGTAAATGGTCCTGGTCTTAGTGATTTTTCCGTTCACTGTAAGCCCTGCAGGAACATCTTCCTGGACAACACTGGCTTTAACCGACATCTGCAGAGCAGGAACATAGAGGTCATTGGTCGTGCTAACAGAAACTATGGTGCGAACAACCTGTGAACTGCCGATATTGAATTTATACTGTGTGCCTACAGCATCTGAGAAATTCACCAGTGTAAAAGGTTTTGATTTGTCTCCGTTTGAATAGAAGTAATCAGCAAAGCCGGTCGTGGTCATACTCCCGCCGATTGCAAGAGTGGTGCCGCCAGAGGTTGCATTAATAATAACATCGCTGCCTGAGACCTGAGTTACGGTAATGGTTCCATCGCCGTTTGATCCCCATGTCGTTCCTACTTTGGCTAACGTGCTTGACGTTGGGCCGGTGGTCGTGTCATCCGACTTCTTTGAACAGCTGCTTACAACTATGGCTGTAAGGATCATGACAAGGATAAATGTTCTTTTCATATCTTCAGATTTTATTTGTGTGATGGATAAGGTGTCAGCTGAAATTTCAAATTTAGAATTTTATTCAAACCTATAATGCATTCACTTAATTTTATTTGCGAGCCGTCTGAAAGGCGGATATAACAATCAAACTCATCGGAGTTTTTGTCGGATCCAAAGACAATATTACCAATAATTTCACCACTTTCCAAATTTTTTAGCAAAATTTTCTGACCCTGGCCCGATTCAGTCCCGGACTCATCTCCCTTAGCTTTGATTTCCCTGCCGGGAATCATCCTTTTTATTCTGCTTACCCAATTAAAGCTTCAGAAGATTCAGGTCCTTACTTATAAAGGAACCCGAAAGCGCATGTGGTACCTGTTCTTTAAAACTCATTCTTACAGACGTGGCCCGAACATCTTTGATGATGAAGTCTGAAAGTTCCTTCAGGCTTGCTTTTCCCTGGCTTTCTTTAAGTTTTTTCAGAAGTGACAGGGTAAATAATCCGTGACCTGCACCGGGATCCGACCATGCCTGAGTGCCCGGTGTGGCTGCGGCCATCAGGAATACATTAGCAGGAACATTAGGATACCTAAGTGTGATCTTTGAGATTTTGCTTTTTCCTTGTGCAGGTTTCAGGACGTCGAAACGGAAGCTTGCTTCGAGAATAATGGTAATCCTTCTTGATGCATCTTCCTGGAGCATTTTATACAGATCACTTACCCTGACTATGAATTTAGGGTCGTCATTCTCAACATCGGTGGGCAGAATGTAAGGATCCAGGGTTTTTTCGTCAATAAGCCCGTATCCTGCATAGTACAGTATGAGGTCAGCATTTCCGTCTATTCCTCTCGAATATGAAGCAAGGCGGATGATCTCTCTCCTCATTTCGAATGACTTGGTGTTAAAAATCATCCGCACATTTTCAGCAGGTATGCCCAGCGTCTGAATGGCATATTCCCTGAAAACCCTGGCGTCCCGTGAATGATAATCCGCAGAATCGGAAAAACAACGTGCCATTTGCATCGGCGAGTAAGAATCATTAACAATGATCAGGACGTAAGTGTTCTTTCTTTCATGCGAATTTGATGGGATGTCCTTGTCTGCATCGCATAACACTTCAAATTCGCCTGGCTTTGAAGAAAGCGTCAACGCCTTTCCGTTCATGTAATAATAAATTCTGCTGATAAGGGTGTCGGCGATGATCCTGGTGGCATTGGCATACACCTTATCGTCGGCCAGCTCTACAGTCGTACCTCCACCTTTGATCCGCCTGAGGTCATTGGCATATATTAGTTTCCCGTTCTTTTTATCTGTAACAGAGAGGTTCGCATCGAGGAGAGCAAAGTAAAAATAGGGTGTCTGTCCGTTATAATATGAATTACATTTGATCCTGATTATAAAGTCGGCATTGTTGCTGTCGGCTGAAAGGCGGAAGTGGTTCTCAGAGAGATCCTTGATCATTCCCTGTTTGATAACCGGAACTACAGACCGGTTCGTCCAGTGGTATTCCGAGGATGCAATATAAAAAGTAGTCTGTGAAAATGAAGGTTCAAAAGAGAATGTACTCATCACGACCATCACGTACTTCATTACGTCCTTCATTACGTCCTTCATCACGACCTTCATTACGACCTTCATCACGTCCTTACTTACGCTCTTTTTTATGTCCTGTCGGCCTGGAACGACAAATAATCTTTGATCAGGGGTATCTCGCCGGGTAATATCCCGTACTTCAGCAGGTGGGGTATATCCTCATCAAAGGCATCCATGAATTCAGTTTCGTTGAACTCTTTTGATATAAGGCTCTTTGTATAAAAATCAAGGGCTTTTTTTCGTTCTCCGAGGCATAGGTATATATGCCCTGCATTCATGTAGTCATATGCTGATGGATTCGGCGTGTTGTCAAAAAGTTCGTTGTAGCCGGCTTCGGCTTGTTTGAGTTTGCCTGCCACGAAATCGCAGTAGGAGGCAGGCCTGAGGTATTTAAGGTTCCCAGGTGAATAAAACAGAAGCTGCGCATACAGATGCGATGCATTGTCGTAATCTTTAAGATTCAGGTAACACTGCGCAAGTTGGGTCAGGATAGTCTTCTCGGCAGGCTGAAGTTCCAGTGCTTCTTTGAAATATTCAAGGGCCGACTGGTAATCTTTCAGGCGGATGCAGCACCAGCCGAGCTTTTTGTATATCCAGAGGCGGTCGGTGTCGAACAATTCGGCTTTTTTGTAAAACTCAACTGCTTTTTTATACCTGCCGAGTTTCTGGTAACTGTAGCCGATCTTTTCATAAAATTCCCCTGTTGGCTTGCCTTTACCCGAGAGATATTCATAAAGGTCTATGACCTCGTAATAATGGCCTTTTTCGAAATAAAACTCAGCAAGCTTAAGGGTGAAGCGCTCCTGTTCGAAAAAAGTTTTATAAAAGTACAGGTCTTCGAATGAGATCTTTTTCCTGAAAATATCCTCAAATTCACCCCTGCCCGGGAAGATCTTGAAGAAACGGTAAAGGTCCTGTATGTATTGAATAATAATTGAATTCTCGCTTAGTGACTGGTCGAGCATCTGTTCTTCAGATGCCATTTCCTTCATCTGGGCGAGTTCAGCTTCGAAATTGGTTACAATAAGATTTCGCTGAGGTGCAGGGATAGCCTGGAAGTTCAGGACAAAAGAGTATTTGTCGGAGTTGCAGATATAAAATGCACTCTCAAGGCTGTCGAACAGCCTCTGGTTCAGTTCCTCGTTAGACGGGAAAAGAGCTCCGGTTTCCTGGTTGTTTTTGTAAAAAGGTATAAACCAGTTACACATTCGGTTGAAAAAGTCAAATCGCTTCAGCATCTGGAACGTGCTCATAAACACATCACCGCCTTCCATTTGCATTTTAGAGAATTTTTCGATCTTCTCAAATAGCCCGGGAACTTCATCAACCATTCCTTTCCAGCCGGGATTTTTACCTTCCAGGTCCGATTCTTCGGTCTGATCTCCAAGCTGGAGTTTGTCCTCTATCTTGGGCATCATTTTTTTCATGTCTGGCAGAACCTCTTCCTCAAATTCCTTGGTTATTTTCTCAGTTTCTCTTGCCATCAGGAACTGAAGCAGTATTACTTCGATATGCTTCATTATCTCAGGTTCCCCGCTCAGCGAATGAAGTTTTTCAACCAGATCGGGATGATTGCGGATCCTTCTGTCATATTTTATGAGGCCCAGCACCAGTCCCACAAGGGCACGCTGGCTGACTTGTTTCTCTCCGGCTTCGGAAAATTCGATCAGGAGAACCAGTTTCCCCGGGTCAAAGTAATGAAGGAGGCTGAGAGTGAGGGCGCTCACAACAAGTGATTTTTCGTGCCACTGAAGAGAGACGGACCTGTTGATCCTCCTCATCAGCGCCATATATGGGTCTGTCATCTTTTCGATGAGCCAGACCTGCTTGAAAATTTTATCAAGCATTTCGGGAGGAACGTCAGAATGTGATTCAGGGTTGGAAGCCACTGAAGAGTCGATGAGTTTACTGACTTCACGCAGCTGGAAGGTTTCCTCTATACTGGCAACGATCAGTTCTGCCGAATCACCGGTATCCTTGAAAACTACTTTCTTTTCATTATAATGAAACGGCAGGAAAGGCTCACGCATGCTGTGCTGCAACTCATCGGCAAGTGATAATAATGAAGCTGCAAGACTCCTCAGAATGGTTTCCTGCTGGGGGTCTTTGTACCCTTCAAATGCATATCTTAGAAGGGTCCTGTAATTGTCGCCAAGCGTTTCAAGCTGGTAAAAGAATTCCTGCCTGCTTGAAAACCTGATCCACTGGGCAAATTCGTCTAAAGCCGATTTAAACCGCTTTTCCTGTATTGAATCGGACACCCTGCGGTATCTCTGCTCAATGTCATTTCTTGATAGTGTGATCACTTTATCATATTTGAAAGGTAATCATGACAAATACCAGGCCAAAGTTAGCATATTTGTAACAAGTTGTTTTGGCAGTTCAACGGAGCTTTGTTATAATTTCCACCAACTAATCGTATTTTTCATATTTTTGATAGATGATTGTTTCAATGCCTTGCTGAGCAAACCAGGGCGTGTGAGCAGTCAAATCTTAAACTCTTACCGGGGGGAATACTGGCAAACGAATTATGAATAAACAAAATTCAGTATCGGGTGGCTTTGCATCAGTAATTCTTCTTGTCCTCTTCACCTGGGTTGGATTGGTCCAAACATCATCCGCCCAGAAAAATGATACAATTTATCTTCTTAACGGGGACAGGATAACCGGGGAAATCAAGAAATATGAAAATGGTCAGCTTAAGCTTAGTACCGAAGGAATGAACATAATCTATATAGAATATGACAAGATAAAATCAATACATTCGGCAAAGTATTATGAAATAGTCAAAAAGTCGGGCTTCAGCTATTTCGGTTCTATTGTGAAATCAGATTCGGTTGCCTGCATTGGTGTTGTCATTGCAAATGATACTGTGACAGAGTCGTTTCTTGATATCGTGGAAATCACCAAGATTAACAGGAGGTTCTGGAAGAAATTCTACGGATCTGTCGACCTGGGAGCGAACTATTATCAGTCAACCAAGACGGTACAGTTATATTTTGACGGTGTGCTTAATTATCGTGCCAGAAAAGATTTGATATCTCTGGAGGTGGATCTGTTTCATAGCCAGCAGAAGTTAACCGACTCCACTGTGATTTCACAAAAATATGACATCGGAATTGAGTACAGCCATTTTTTTCAGGGAAAATTCTGGATGGGGTTTGGAACCAAAATGCAGAAGAATACTGAGCTTGACCTGGACTACCGTTACCAGCTCAGCCTGGGTGCGGGTTACGACATCATACATACCAATCCAATCAGGTTTTACTTCATGGGAGGAGTGCTTGCTGCACGTGAAAAACCTACGGATTCAGTAGATGTTTCTACAAATTTTGAAGGAATAATCGGGACTAAATTCACCTGGGTGAGATACAGGCACCCGAAGGTTAATATTTCAACAGGATTGAACTATTTTCCCAGCTTTTCAGTACAGGGTCGCCACAGGTTTGAATATAATCTCTCAGCGAAATACGAGATTTTCAGGGATTTTTTCGCAGGGCTTACTTTCTATGATGACTATGACAGCAAGCCTGCAGGAGGGGGCCCGGCACTGAATGACTGGAGCATTGTATTCACGATCGGGTATTCTTTCTGACCAAACGAGACTATAGCTTAAAACCTGATACCGGTGGTAAAGACCAACGATTGCAGGTTATCACTTTTTCCGCTTATAAATACGTCATTCCCGCTTGCCGCAAACAGATGACGGTATTCAAGCCGGATATAACCTATTTTAACGGGTTTGTATTCAAAGCCAAGCGAGAAACCTTCCGTTTTCAGTCCACGTACCTGGTTGTCATAATAGTAAGGGCCTGAAAGAAATCCATCATAATCATTAAAGAATTCAAACCGGCCACATACAGAATATTTTTCCAGAAAAACATATTTTGCCTGGATCAGGCCTGAGAACATGGTCGCCACCTCATTTGTATCGGGGGGCAGGGTGCTGTTTGTCTGAACCGCGAAATCAAGTTGACCAGTGAGAAAAAAATTCGGGGTCGGGTTATACTGGACGATAAGGTTGTTATACACGATATAATGATTAATTTCATTATCGGCCAGGGCCTGGTTGTCAATGTAATTATTGTAATTAATGGTAAGGTTGGGTAAGGGCTGATAATAAATGAACATCAAGGCTGCAAGCCTTGTGTTTTTTGAATATGCCAGGGAGTATGGATTCCCGATCATTACTCCTCCCCAGAACTGGTTAGAAGCATTCCAGGTCAGTTTCACACCTAACACGCTGCCAGGCTCATAGTACCCGCCAACTGTGACGGTACTCAGGTAGTTCAATACAGGCCAGGAAGACTCAAGCCCAACCGGATTGAGAAAATACCCGAAATCGAGCCAAAGTTTTTTCCCTACCCTGAATCCAAAATTGGCCTGCCTTAGGTTTTTTATAAATTGGGCTTCAGGCGCGGCCAGAAGATTCGGCGCGTCCCCGAACTGGATCGCAAGCTTGCCTCTTACCCAGTCGGAGGTGTAACCGATCTCAATAGCTGCAACATTAAGGCGGATCTGGTTTTGAACCGGGCAGTTGCTCGAAAACGGGACGAGGTTTGATGTGTCGCTTTTACTGTTAAAGGTGCCATTATAATAGGCGTCCATATAAAAACCAAAAGTAAAATGTTTCAGCCGCTGGAAAACTTCATTTTTCACCTTGTCGGTCAGGCTGTCGACTTTACTCTGGGCTAGAACCTGTCCTGAAAAGAGCAGGAATGTCATCAGGATAACTAAAAGACCTTTATCTTGTCGAGGTATATTTACCATAGATGGTTCAATTTACGACAGAAATTTATTTCCAGCCCCCTCCTAATGCGAGGTAAAGGCTCACCACGCTCTGAAGTGAGTTAAGTTCAGCCTGGGACAATTGCACTTCTGCCTGGTAAAGCAATCTCTGGGCGTTGATCACATCCAGGTAACTCGCATACCCTGCATTCCAGAGCTGGTTTGAGAGGTCAAAAGCAGTCTGGGCTGCGTTTTTGAGATTCCTTTGCTCCATAACCATCTGCCTCATCTTAGTGACAGACAGCATTCCATCCGACACTTCGGAGATGGCAGTATATATCGATTTCTGGTAAGTGGCCAGTATTTCTTCATGATAAGCCTGAGATTTTCGCAGGTTTGCCCTGAGTTTTCCCCAGTTGAAGATAGGAGCCACAAGTCCGCCAACAGCCGAACCTATCATGCCACCGGCTAATGTCGATGCTCCGATATCAGCACTGATGGTGAGCTTCGGCAGCATCATTCCACGGGCAACTCCGATCTGGGCATTTGCCGATACAAGCTGCTGTTCCGCAGCAATAAGGTCAGGACGACGAACGATCAGGGATGAAGGGATACCTGCTTTCGGGATTATGTTTGTATCAACCTGGGCCATAAGGGAACTCCCTGATTTAACTTCACCCGGCAAGTCCCCCAGTAACAGTTTGACTGCATTTTCCTGTTTCCCGATTGCTTTTTCAAGATTAGGGATTTGAGTTTTCACAGTTGCGAGTTCAGCTTCGGCCTGTGCAACAACGAGACCCGAGGCAGTTCCGGCAATGAGTTTGGCTTTTACAAGGGCCAGGGCTTCTTCACGGATCTTTACGGTTTCTTTGGTGATCCTGTATTCATCCCTGTACTCAAGAAGGGAATAATAACCCTGGGCAATGCTGGATATCAGGTTAATGTAGGTTGCCTGACGGTATGCTTCCTGTGACAAAAGCTGGGCTCTTGCCGACTCCTTGGCACGTCTGAGTTTTCCCCATACATCGAGCTCCCAGGTGAGGCCTGCATTAAGGTAGGCATCATTGAATTCAGATGTTCCCGAGGGGGGAACCTCATTGTTCTGATAAAGTACATTCCCATTGATTTGAACTGAGGGGAAAAGGTCTGCCCTTGCCGACTTGAATTGGGCCAGAGCCTGGTTTACCCTTGCATAGGCGATCCGGATATCGAAATTGGCTTTAAGGCCTTTCCTGATCATATTATGCAGAACGGTATCCCTGAACAGCTTTGTCCAGGAGGTATCGGCAAAAGTGACTGAATCGGTCTGGCTTGAGAACCTGTATTGTTTCCCAAGGTCTTCCTGGGGCCTTTTATAGTTCGGGCCTATTTTACAGCCGTTGTTGCCTGCAAGGAACAACAGGACCAGGGCCAGGAGAATATATTTTTTTGAACTCATATCAGGAGATTGTCGGTTTGGAATTAGTTTTACTGGTGTTTTCAGCTACAGGAGCTTCTTTCTTATTCCTGAGTTTCTCTTCAAATTTTTCGAATACGATATAGAGTGTTGGAACTACAAGTACACCGCACATAGTAGCCATCAGCATCCCTCCGAATACGGAAGTTCCAAGGGCATTACGGCTGTTTGCACCGGCGCCTACTGCAATTACCAGAGGCACTACACCAAGAATGAATGCGAATGAGGTCATAAGGATAGGCCTGAAACGAAGTTTTGCTCCTGCCAGGGTCGCCTCATATATATCCATGCCTGTCTGATATTTTTGCCGCGCAAATTCTACTATAAGGATGGCGTTTTTGGCAACAAGGCCGATAAGCATGATCAGGCCGATCTGGGCAAAGATATTGTTCTGGAGACCTCTTATCCACTGAAAACCAAATGCTCCGAAGATGCCAAATGGCAGGGCCAGCAGGATCGGCATAGGGAGGAGCCAACTCTCGTACTGTGCACAGAGCAACAGGTAAACGAAAACGAAGCACATTGCAAAAATAAATGGCGCTTGTCCGCCCGAGATAAGCTCCTCACGCGTGTTACCTGAATACTCATACCCAAACCCGTATGGAAGAGTTTTGGCAGCAACCTCCTTAACTGCTTCAATAGCCTGGCCGGTACTATAGCCATCTGCAACGTTGGCAGTCATATCGGAAGAACTGAAAAGGTTAAATCGCTTTACAATGTCGGGACCCTGAACAGCCCTGATCGAAAGCAGGGTTCCGAGTGGTACCATGCCTCCGATGTTATTCCTGACATAAATTTTCTGCAGATCCTCGGGATTGGCCCGGTACTGGGCATCGGCCTGAATAATGACGCGGTAGGATTTGCCGAATTTGTTGAAATCGTTAACGTAATAGCTTCCGAACATGGCCTGGAGGGCTCCGTAAATCTCACTCACCGAAACCCCCATTTTTTTCGCTTTGTCATTGTCGAGGTCAATGAAAAACTGTGGTACATCGTTCCTGAATGAGGTAAAGATGCTGGCAAATTCCTTTCTTTTGTTTGCTTCAGCAACAAATGCACCTGTGACTTCAGCAAGCTTTGCGGAGCCGGAGCCTGTTTTGTCTTCAATCTGGAATTCGAGACCTCCGGTTTTTCCAAGGCCGGGGATTGCAGGCGGATTGAATGCCATGCAAATTCCACCGGGAATCCGTTTCATCTTGGCCTGGACTTCGGCGATGATCTCATCGGCGGTCTTATCCCTTTTGTCCCAGGGAACAAGATTAATAAATGCCATGGCGTTTGTGGTGTTCACCGAATTGTCGAGGATACTGTATCCGGGTACGATCAGGTAATATTTAATACCTTCGGTTTTTGCAAGGATGGCTTCCACCTTCTGCATGACTTTGTCGGTCCTTTCAAGCGAAGCGGCCTTTGGTGTGGTGGCATTAATAAAGAAATAACCCTGGTCTTCAGACGGGATGAACCCGGTGGGAAGGGTTTTCATGATAAGGATCATGAGTACCGCAACAATGCCAAGGAATATTAAAGGCCTCGATGTGTGGTGCATGAAATTAGTTACAAGATTGCCATATCCGTGAACTGTTTTTTCAAACCCTTTGTTGAAGCCATTGAAGAATTTCCCTATCAGCCCTTTTTTCTTGGTCGATGGCCTGAGAAGTATAGCACAGAGAGCAGGACTGAGTATAAGGGCCAGCACTGCAGATATGAAGATGGATGCGATCAGGGTGACTGCAAATTGCCTGTACATCACCCCTGTAGTTCCGCCCAGGAATGTTACCGGTATAAAGACTGCACAAAGCACCAGGGTGATCGTAATGATTGCCCCGGTTATTTCCTTCATGGTCTCCCTGGCTGCATCCAGGGGTGAGAGGTGATGGGTGTCGATCTTTTCCTGGATTGCCTCGAGGACCACAATGGCATCGTCAACGACTATCCCGATCGCAAGCACAAGTGCAAACAGTGTAAGAAGGTTAATTGAAAAATTGAAAAATGAAAATACCGCAAGGGCTCCAATAAGCGAAATAGGGACCGTAATAGCAGGAATCAGGGTCGCCCTCCAGTCCTGGAGGAAAATAAATACAACTATGAACACAAGAACAAATGCCTCCATCAGGGTTTTGAGAACTTCATCTATGGAGGCAGTTACAAAAGCAGTTGTGTCAAGAGCCACCTGGTAGGAGATGCCTTTCGGGAATTCCCTTGCAAGTTCGTTTAATGCATTGTCGCAGGCTTTTTTAACAGCCAGGGAGTTTGATCCGGGCGACTGGTAAACAGCCACGGCTGGCGCTGTTTTTCCGTTGAGCCTGGAGTAATTGTCATAGGTCTTCAATCCAAGTTCTGATCGGCCCACATCTTTTATCCTGATAAAAGACCCATCTGGATTTGAACGAATGATGATGTTATCGAATTCTTTTTCTTCGGTGAACCTTCCTTTTACGCGAACCACATAACTTACCTGTTGTCCTGAAGCTGCCGGATTTTTTCCGATCTGGCCCGGTGCCGATTCCAGGTTCTGGTCCCTGATGGCCTTCTCGACATCCTGTGGAGTGAGACCAAAGCCTGCCATGCGCTCGGGAATCAGCCAGACCCGCATTGCATAGTCGTCACCCCCGAAAAGTGAAACGTCTCCTACTCCTTTGATACGCTTAAGTACATTCACAATATTAATATTGCAATAGTTCGCAAGGAACTTGGTGTCATAAGCCGTGTCAGCCGAGCTCAAAGTATACAGTGCAAGGATGGCCGGGTTCTTTTTCATGATGATAACCCCGCTCTGATTTACTTCCTGGGGAAGAACATTATATGCCCGCTGGGCCCTGTTCTGTACGTTTACAGTCGCCATATCGGGGTCGGTACCTACTTCAAAATACACCGTAATGAGGCAGGATCCGTCGTTAGCGCATTGGGACTGCATATAGATCATGTTGTCAACCCCGTTGATCTGTTCCTCCAGTGGAACAGCTGTGGTTTTCTGAACCACTTCAGCACTTGCACCTGGATAAAATGCTGTAACCGTCACAGTAGGGGGAACAACATCCGGGTACTGTGAGATCGGAAGTGTGAACATTGACAGGATGCCGACCAGTGTGATGATTATAGCGATCACGGAAGCAAGGATCGGACGGGTGATAAAGGTCTGGAGCATATTGTGGGGATTAGGGTTTGGGGGTTGGGGGTTGGGGATTAGGGGTTAGGGGTTAGGGATTAGGGATTTGGAGTTAGGGGTTAAGCATTCGTAATTCGTAATTCGTAAATCGTAAATCGTAATTCGTAATTATTCGCAATATTGTTAATTTTAATGGTGCTCATTACGGCTTCGCCGAACGTAATTCGCAAATCGTAAATCCTACAGTACTCCCGGTCCGGGCAGGGTTAAAGTGTCCTGAACAATTACAGGCTTTATTGTCATGCCTTCCTGGAACTTTTGAAAACCTTCAAGCATGATCCTTGATCCCGGCTTCAATCCTCTTGCAATAACTATCTTGTTTTCAAAACTGCGTCCTGTGGCAACAGGAACCCTGTTGACTTTATTGGAGTCATTCACTTCAAAAGCGAAATATTTGCCCTGGACAATGGTAAGGGAACTCTGGGGTACGATCACGGTTGAATCCCTTTCACCGAGGACAAGCTGCACCTGGCAGTAGTTCCCCGGTTTAATGATATGCTCAGGATTGGCAACTTTTGCCCTGAGGGCTAAAGTCCCTGTATTTGCGTTAACATTTCTGTCCATAAAATCGATCTCACCCGGTATGGGATATTTCTTTTTATCGGCCAAGGTCAGGTAAACCTTTATCGGTCCGTTTTTGACAAGTTCCCCTTTATGGTTGGCCACATACCTCACAATCGAAAGATAGTCGGTTTCGTTCATCTGGAAATTGACATACATTGGGTCTACGGCAGATACCGTGGCAAGAAGCGTGCTTTCTCCCCTGCCGACAAGGTTTCCCGGTCTTACCTGTACAGCCCCGATATAACCGGTGATGGGAGAATCCATATCAGTATATGAGAGATTAAGTGTAGCCTGTTCCAGATCGGCTTTGGAACTTGCAACCGCAGCCCTGGTTTGTTTTTCGGTTGTCACAGCAACATCATAATCGTTCTGGCTGATGGCGTTGGTTGCAAGCAGGGGCTTTAACCTGGCGACATCCAGCTTGGCTTTTTCCCAGGCTGCTGTTTTAGAATCAAGGTCGGCTTTGGAATAATCAAGCGTGTTTTTGTACTGATCCTTTTCAATTTGAAACAGATGCTGACCTTTATTCACCATCGAACCTTCCTGGAAAGACCAGTTCATCAGATAACCTTCAACCCTGGCCCGGATGTCTACTGTTGGAATGCCTTCGGCCTGCCCAACCATGTCAAGAAATACGGGAACGGTGCTTCCCTTGAGCTGCATTACTTTAAATTCGGGAGCCTGGACTGGCCCTTTTTCCTTCGATTTGCATGCAGGGCTGATGACGATGAGAATAGCGGCAGCAAAGCATAGAAGACGGTTTAGGTATGTCTCTCTCATAACTGAATGATTTGTTTTGTTCATTCTCAAAATTATAAATAAACTTTTAACTCTGCCAAATAAAATGATGGGTGTTCCCTATTTTTTAATTTTGCCGCTGATACAACTCCAGGAATATTTATGTGCAGGCCGGTTTTTGCTCTTATTCTGATAATCTTACTGCTGGGGTATCCTGCGCTCTCACAACAGGAACAACCTTATTCGGCAACCCTGACTTCATGGAGGCTCCCATACACCCGTTCGTACAGTCAGAAACAGAATTTTGGGAACTATATCCTTGAAGAACTTGCGAAAGATCTGTTAAGGCCTCCGCGTTTTGTGAATGTGAGCATAGGATTCAGACAGGAAATTGGTCTTCATCCTTTGAAGACAAATGCGTTTGCTGTGCTTGTCACGTTTAAGGATTTTAATTTGTCGGGCAACCTGCAGTATCGCTCCTTCCCTGTGAAAGATGTTTTGATGCCTTCAGCTGTGAGGTTTTCACTCAGAACATCCGCCAGGCTTGATACTTCAGATTTTAAACTTCAGGATTTCGAAGGGCAGATTGACGGGGAACCTGCAATTCTGGCGGGTAAAGCTGACATAAGCGATTTTGACAGCGTTGCCGACACCATCCGGTGCAGCGGTTTCTCGTTCACTTATTCGGCCGGGGACTGGCAGAGATTTAATCAGCGCAAGAGTCTTATTGACGATTATTATGCCTCCGTCGCGCTCATCGACAGCCTGCTCGAAGAATCCCGGAGCTGGGACATGAGGGATACAGCACAGATTGCCTTTAATTACATCCGTCTTTCTGAACTGGTGAAGGTTCTTGAGCTTGTAAATGACAGGGATTTTGCTGCCAGGCTGATCAATAAGGGCGGAGATAAATCCCGCCTTCTTGAAAAATACCTGGCTTTGTACAAGGTTTCGAGGACCTGCCAGTTCAACCTTGCCGAAACCATTGAAAAACCAGGAATTACAAGTGTTTATATCCCGGCCGACAGTATCAGCAATTATTTTATTGGACGGCTGATGAGGTTTATCCGCCTGAGCTCACTTATGGAGAATATCCAGGGCCTCATATACCAGGATTACCTTAATACCTTTTTCTCACGTAAAGTCTTTGAAAACGATGGAGAAGTCATGAAGCAGGTTCTCCTGAAGACCTTCCCCGGTATCGGGTCTGACACCCTGCTTTCATGGGCCTCTCAAAATCTCATGCAATCATACAGGCGGAAAGCGCTTGAGCTGATCGGCGAAAAACGATTCTATGATGCAGTTTTACTGATTGGGAATTCAAAAAGTATGGCAAAGGTGAATCCATACCTTAGGAATCCCAATGGATGGGAACAACTGATGTCGGCTGCAGTGAACGGGATATATAATTCCTACGCAGGTATTGCTTCCAGCAGCCTTTCAGGCAGAAACACAAATTTCGCCATGGAGTACCTCCAAAAAGCGGAGGACTACAGGGCAAAGTACCCTGAATTTATCACTTCAGATTCGGTCTACAGAAGGGTCTATCGTTCGATCTTCGTGGGACAGCTTGAGCATTGCGACAGTCTTCTTGAGCATGGAGATTATGCTGATGCACTGGATTGCCTCAGGGGATGTGAGACGACATACAAAGGAAGGATCCTTGAGATCCTGAGACCCGATATCATTGGAAAGAAAACCACAGCTTTGCTTGGACTGATAAGCAGCCAGGCCGGGAAATGCAAAAAAGCGCTTAAAGCAGAGATGAACGACAGCGCCCTGGTCTGTTATGACAATGCAGTGAAATACTCTTCCGAACTTTCTCCGGGTTCTGTAAAAGCAGGCATGCTTGATTCACTGGCTCCCACTATTGCGCGAATCAGGGTGAAGAAAATCAATGCTCTGGCAAATGCATATTATAACCACCTTCAGTTTACCAGGGCGATCTTGCAGTTTGAGCAGGCCGAAAGGCTTTCTGCCGCCTACTCAATCCCTCCCGATGCCTCAGCTGTTTCGGTTTACCGCCAGGCATATAAGCAATGGCTCCTCGACCGGATCTCACAGGAGAAAAGGCTGATCTGGGGCAACATGCCAGATTCGGCCCTGAATTTTTTAAGGCTTGCGAAGGAGTCGGCCAGGAACAAAGGCCTTGAAGCGGATCCTGTAATAAGCAGGGCCATCTCAGGTTACCATAATGAAATTACAAACTATGCCTGCAGCATCATGCAGGACAGCCTTTCGCTTTTAAATATCAGGGCCGGACGGAGTTTTGCAATGAACAATTATTACAGGGGGGTGAAAATACTGAAGTATGCAATATTCAGGGCCGGGCTGACTGAAAGCTGCAAATTTGACCTTAGGCCTTTGACTGATTCGATAGAAAAGTATACTAATGCAGCAGTCTACCAGGAAAATCTTGAGAAAGCGAATGTATGTATGACCACCGGGGAATATGAGAAAGGCCTTCAGTTGCTGGCTCAAAGCCAGGACATTTATACACAGAAACGTATCGATCACTTTGGCATCCCGCTGGTGTCGGTGTATGAGTTCATCATGGCGAAAGCAAACCCCTTTATATCTATGCAGGCTCTGGAATATTACATGAACAATGGAGACCCGAAGGAAGCCCTGAGATACCTCAGCCTGCTCCATATGCAGGAATTGCCCTCCGACAGGTTGGATGTCTGCCAGGAGAAACTGGCGCGAATACTGGCTTCTAAAGATAAACTTGTATACATCAATGCAGATCCGCAGAACATTGTAAAGCGGTATTCCGGCTCAAATTCCTGGATGGGTAAATTCACCGATGTATATATAAGGGAATGGAAAAAGTAAATCTGAAAGGCATCTGCTGAATAAATTGGATTATTTTTACGTCACAAATTTTTCAACATGACAAGAAAACTGCTTCTCCTGAGCAACTCAACCAACGCCGGCGAAACATACCTCGGCTGGCCCCGGCCCTACATTTCCAACTTCCTGAAAAAATTCTCGGTACGGTCTGTGCTCTTCATCCCCTACGCAGGTATCAACATTGATACCCGTGGGTTGAAGGAGTCTTATGATGCCTATGAGGAAAAGGTGAAGGGTATATTCACTGAGTTTGGCACCGAACTGGTTTCTGTTCATCATTCAGATGATCCCAGGCAGTCGGTGAAAAAAGCCGAATGTATTGTAGTTGGAGGAGGAAACACTTTCCATCTTGTAAAAATGATGCATGAAACCGGCATAATGCAAATCATAAAGGAGCAGGTAAGACTTGGAATCCCTTATGTCGGATGGAGTGCCGGCGCCAATGTGGCCTGCCCAAGCATGAAAACGACCAACGATATGCCAGTTTCGGAACCACAGTCGTTCAGTTGTCTCGACCTGGTGCCATTCCAGATAAATCCACATTACCTTGACGCCAATCCCCAGGGCCATGCCGGGGAAACAAGGGAGCAGAGAATACTTGAATTTCTGGCGGTAAACAGGGATGTGACCGTTGCAGGCTTGCGCGAGGGATGTCTGTTCTGGATCGAAGGAAATTCTATTGAGCTTAAAGGGCACCGGCCGCTAAGGGTATTCCGTTATGGGAAGGAAGCTGTTGAACTCGAAGAAGGCGCCCCAATGGACTTTCTTCTGAAGCCCTGAGAAAACGGATTGATTTATTGTCTTACAATCCTGTTCCAGCCGTTCTCGTTGTTTTTTCCGCTGGCTTTGAGAATGTAAACACCAGGCAATAGTGCGCTTGGGTTTATAAGGGTTTTCCTCGAGTTGATCCCGTCGGATATGAAGACCAGCCGTCCCGTCAGGTCATATAATTCTACTCTGCGGATATCAGCTCGCCCTTCGATCAGAAGCCTGTCGTTGCATGGGTTAGGATAAACCAGCGAGATCAGATTGTCTTTGTCGTCAATCCCGGTGTAGCCAATGGATGTTTGAGTGACGACTCTGACAGGTTTGCCAATCGCTGAATCACCGCTTACGGCAATCGGAGTGACTTCGAAAACAAGCCATTGATGAATGCTGTTCGTGTCGATTGTATAAGTAATATGTATGGCTGTATCAATAGGCGTCAGCGTGGTTCCCAGTGAATCGGCGCTTCGGTACCATTGATATGTGCTTTTTCCTTCCGGGATGCCGTTGATGTTCTCATAAGAGTAAATCCCTGTGATCACCTGGTTGAAAATATACCTGCCCTGGATTGCCACATTTGAAACGATCGGGGGAGTGGGAATCGCAGGGTTCCAGTTATTGTACCAGGAAGTGTCAATATCGGGGCCCTGGGCCGTGTCGTGCAGGATATAGGTTCGGAAAGGCTTCCCCTCGAGTTCGGCAGTTAACCATGAACTGTTGATGCGGTATTTGAAAGTTATCGGGTTTTGGCGGATGTAGCTCGTGTCGATCAGGACAGTGGCGGTATAAATACTGTCTTTGTCGTAATCGTACAGGATATCATACGCCCCTGCGTCGTTAAATGAACCGGCAACATCCACATGATCGTACTGCCTGTTGAAGTGGCCGGCTCTGGTCATATAACTCATATCGCAGTAAAACTGCATGGGAATCTTTGCTGTATTGTAATTGTTAAACCAGTAAAGCATGTGGATGACACTGTCGGGGGCAAGGAAAAACCTGCTGGGTTTGCCTTTCAGCTCAACCTTGTTCGAATCCCCGTTGATCCTGAATTTGAATGCTGAAGTAGTCCCCGGGTCGAGGTTGTACATAGTCTGGTATACGTAAGTTGTTCCAATCCTTGTGAATTGCGGTGACCCCTGGAAGTTGTTCATGCTGCCAACCATATCCACATAATCAGTATCGGGCCTGAATACATGCTGCTGTACCATATAGCTCATATCGACCTGGAACCAGGAGTAATTCAGGTAATCGTTATTCCACCAGTATTTATAAGAATTGATACCATGTTGTATCTTAATCTGACGGCTGAGGGTTTCGGTAATGAAATCATTGATCTGGAAGTGGAAGTTGTAAACGGCTCCGGAATCAATGCCATCAGAAAGAAGAAGTGTAAACTTGTTATGCCCTGAATTGACCAGCTGCTCCACACCAAGAAGACTGTCGAACACGACATACAGTCTGTCGAGGGAAGGGTCGAAAATGCCGGTTTGTATAGCTTTGGTCATATTGACCTCCAGGGATAACACAAAAACTGTGTCAGTCGCTGCAGTTGCTTTCGGGCAATTCAACAGGGATAATGCCAGGACCAGTGCAGAGAAGAGAATTAAAAACGGTTTTTTCATTTCAGGTAATGCCGGATTGCGTTGCAAAGATAAAAAATTAACGCTTGCGGCAGCCTTTTAGTGCGCAGGCCGGTTTAAGAATTCTATAGTATTATGAATTTGCCGGTGGTATTCCCCTCAGATGATATAAGCCTGAAAAAGTAGAGGCCGGGTTTAAGTCCCGGGGCTGAACCCCACTTGAGTTCATGTATGCCCTGCCCGAGCCTGCCTTCAAAAACGTTACCCTCCATTCTTCCGCTGAGGTCGAAAATTAAGAGTTTCGCGCTGACCGCCGAAGTGCATGTCACTTCAAAAGTAACAGGTCCGTCAGATGGGTTAGGGAAAACCCTGAGCTGGCATACAGGTCTTCCGGGCAGAGTTTCGCTGATGCCTGTAAATACTGGTTTTGGCAGACGGGTCGTGGTATACAACCTGTATTCGCCAGGGGTAAAGGCAAGAGCAGAAGCGACGTCTGATACAGAAAGTGAATCTCCTGTGTAAAACTCGTACCAGGTCCCGGTTTTTGTAAAGTTCGGGACTATGCTCCTGGCAACCACGTCGAAGTTCCCGAGGACTACTGCATCCATAGAGGGATCGGTAAGTGCTATGCGTTTTATGGCAGAGGACAGGTCGACAGTAAATGAGGTTGTTTTAAATGCCGGCAGGGTTTTCTTCAGTTCAATAAGCGAGTGATACACATTGAAAAGATATTTTCTTCCCCACTGTGAATAATAGTTCCAGCGGACCGGTTTCGGATCAAGGCGGGAGGCAGAGGTGCCGGTGGGATAATTGATGGAGTAATCGTATCCCAGCTCTCCGAATTCCCATATCAGTTTGGGCCCGGGTATGGTAAAGAAGAAGTTTGCGCATAAGGCCCCGCGCTGAAGAGCTGTTGCGGTGTCCTTGGGATTGTAGGGAGGTTTGCTTGCATTGCCTGCGCTGTAATCCTTGAACATCTGGCGCTCTTCATCATGGCTTTCCATATACCACATGATATTGGGCTGGTCCCAGCCCCGGTTCTTGTAAGAACCCCAGTTCAGGTCGGAAGCACCGCCGCTTGTCCATCCGCCGGAGGCGCTGTTATAATTATTGTTTCCGTTCCCCCACAGCATCATTCCGTCATTGGCAAGGACTTTTTCCTCGCTGTTATCGGCAAAGTGCTCAAGGATAAAATATGCTGATGGATTTACAGCCTTGACGGTGTCGGCATAGATGTTAAGGATGTTAATACGGTTCTGGTCATACTGCCCCCAGAGGCTGACATTGTCAGGGTAGGAATTGACCTGGGTAAATCCTTTGGAGAGGTCAAACCTGTATCCGTCAATATGGTATTCCTGCAGCCAGTATTTCAGAAGCCGGAGCATATAGGAACGTGTGGCAGGTGAGTTGTGGTTGAAATCATATCCCACATTATAAGGATGCTTTGGGATGGGGTTGAACCAAGGATTATCCGCAGCAGGCCTCTGGTACTGGTCATCCCAGTAAAGCCTTACAAGAGGGGAGGAGCCAAAATGGTGATTGCAGACGATATCGAGGATAATTGCAATCCCTTTTGAATGTGCAGCATCGATGAGCTGTTTGAGTGTATTCTTGGGGCCGTAGTATTTGTCGACGGCGAAGGAAAAATCGGGATTGTATCCCCAGCTGATGTTGCCCTCGAATTCCATTACAGGCATCAGTTCAATGGCATTGATGCCAAGGTTCCTCAGGTAATTCAGTGTGTCGATCACGGCAGTGAAAGTGCGTGCATCCGTAAAATCCCTGACCAGGAGTTCATATACAACAAGGTCGGCTGTTGCAGGAGGGGTGAAAGGTGACGATGCCCAGGAATAGGGGACCTGTGCGGTCTGAAGGACGCTGGCGATGCCGGTTGTTTTTCCTGCAGGGTAAGGGATAAGATCAGGGTAGGAGGCTGCCGGTATATACTGGTCGTTGGGGTCGCTTACTTTGTCACAGAAAGGATCCCCGATCTTCAGGTTGCCGTCGACAAGATACTGGAAGATGTATTCTCTGCGGGGAACGAGGTTGTTCAGCTGTATCCAGAAGTAGTTGTTATCGGGAGTCTTGTACATGTAGTGCAATGAATCCTGGTCCCAGTTGCTGAAGTCGCCGATTGCAAAGCAATTTTGTTTGCCCGGGGCATACAGGCATAAAACGGTGGTGGTTGAATCGGCATAATTGATACCGGGCTTTATTCCAGCAGGGAGATCTGCAGTAACAGGAGCTGTGATCACAGTATAACAGAAGGAATCGGCTGCAGACGCTGTATCGTTCTTGGCAATGATTTTTACCCAGCGTTTCACCCAGTTTTGTCCGAAATTGTTTGCGTAAACCGTATCTTCAAGAATTTTGCCGGCTACTGCTTTCATAAGGGTCCCGTTAACAAATAACTTCATGCTGTCGGCAAGCGGGCCTGTTGCATTCACGGGGATGCTGCTCAACTGGTTCAGGTAGAGGTTTTTGTTGGCGGGAAGATTTATTGTGACGCTGGTTTTAGCAGGGTACACATTGGCGAAAATATCGCTCCCGTCTGCTTCCTTTCCTGTTTTTGAACCGTCGGAGTTCCTGAACACAAAGGCGAGTTTAAGGATCGTCTCACCGGCAGGTACTCCGTAAAATACCCTGATGCTGGGTTTCAGTTTAAGCTGGTACATGTTATTGCCCAGGGGTGTCATCATCGCCTTGGGCGTATTTTCTCCCCATCCTGCGATCACATACTTCCAGTCTGTTGTGGATGTACTCAGGTTGGTGATCACGCCTGTATGAGCGTAAATGGGAGGTGTTGTATTCATAAGCCCTGCACTGCCTTTGCTGGCATCAAACAAGATGGTGCATGAGTCCAGGTCGGTGGGATAAAGAGGAACAGTTACCACTGTCTGGGCATGAACTGAGGTTAGATTCAGAAAGCACATCACCATAACAGAAAGAAATATCTTTAAAGTTTTCATAAAATCTATATTGCTGATTGCAAAGTTAACATATGCACATCAATTCCGGTCTCTTGTTTAGCTTAATACACTTACTATTGCAGTTGATATCCGTAATTTAGTTTTAGTCTAAATTGATATTTTGAATTTTTTATCATTTTTTGTGAAAAAAAGGATGACCGTAACCATTTTTTTCTTAATTCTGCATTCAAATACCATAATTACATATTAACTAGGTATAAAATCAATTAACGGAATAACAAACAATTTAAAATTAACTCTATGAAGAAACGTGTACTTTGGTTGCGTTATCTGATTCTTTTCTTCTCCCTGGCAACAGCCTCGATGGCTTACGCCCAGGAGTTTACGGTATCAGGTAAAGTAACAGATGCGACAGATGGGACCTTGCTCCCCGGGGTAACGATCGTAGTTAAATCAACAACGACGGGCACTGTTACCGACATGGACGGGAAATACTCCCTGAAAGTAAAGAAAGGTGCAGTACTTGTTTATTCCTATGTCGGTTATGAGACACAGGAAATAACGGTAGCTGAGAAACAGACTCTGGATGTATCTTTATCAGTTGGGACAAAAAGTCTCAATGAAGTTGTTGTAATTGGTTACGGTTCGGTTAAAAAGCAGGATGCTACCGGTGCCGTTGCCGCTCTTGACAAAAAAGATTTTAACCAGGGAGCTATTTCATCGCCACAGCAGTTGATCATAGGGAAAATTGCCGGTGTTCAGGTTACAACGACCGGTGGTGCTCCTGGTGGTGATGCTATCATCCGTATCAGGGGTGGTTCATCCATCAATGCCAATAATGATCCTTTACTTGTTGTTGACGGGGTTGCCATTGACAACGCCTCCACTTCAGGTGCCCGCGGAACATTGGGTATGTTAAACCCTGATGATATTGAAACCTATACTATTCTGAAGGATGCATCAGCAACCGCCATCTACGGTTCACGGGCATCCAACGGGGTTATCATCATCACTACAAAGAAAGGAGTTGCCGGTTCAAAGAAGATCGGTCTTGAATATTCGGGCAATGTGTCGATTTACACGGTTCCCAAAACTATCGGCGTTCTTACAGGCGATGATTTCAGAGCTCTCGTAAAACAGAGATATCCTAACCGCCCGGATGTTGATACTCTGCTTGGCGATGCAAATACCAACTGGCAGAAGCAGATCTTCAATTCAGCTTCAGGGACAGATCAGAACCTTGCGCTGACCGGAGCAGTGAGCACAATGCCTTACCGTGTATCAGTAGGCTATTATAACCAGAATGGAACGATCCATACCGACAATATGCAGAGGACTTCGGTAGGTGTAACCCTGAACCCGACATTCTTCAAGAATTATCTCAAAATCGGGATCAATGCAAAGTATATGTTCGAAAAGAACAGGTTTGCTGACCAGGCTGCAATCGGAGACGCTATCGCTTTCGACCCCACACAGCCGGTTCTTGCCAATAACTCTTATTTTGATTATTGGGCATGGCTTCAGCCAAACGGCCAGCCTGTAGGTCAGGCAACCACAAACCCTGTTGCAAGATTAAATCTCACCAATAACACATCCCGTGTAAACAGGTTCCTTGGCAATGCAACGTTTGATTATAAACTGCATTTTTTGCCTGACCTGAGAGTTAACCTTAACCTGGGTATGGATTATTCATGGAGCAAGGGATCAAATTATGTTCCCACATATGCTACATGGCAATACACGAACAAAGGCCAGGATAACACTTATGATCAACAAAAGAAAAACACTCTTCTCGATTTTTACCTGAATTATGTAAAGGACGTGAAGAGTATTGCCAGCAAATTTGATGTCATGGCAGGTTATTCATGGCAGCATTTCTGGGTGAACAACAACAGTTACAACAATAATGTACCTCATGATTCTGCCCACGCCAATACCATCATCGTAAAACAGGAAAATTATCTTGTATCTTTTTACGGACGTTTCAACTATACCCTTTTTAACAGGTACTTGTTAACAGCTACTCTTCGTGACGACGGTTCTTCCAGGTTCTCAAAGAGTACACGCTGGGGTTTATTTCCCTCGGTTGCTTTAGGCTGGAAGATCAGCGACGAAAAATTCCTGAGGGATAACAAGGCAGTTTCACTTCTGAAACTAAGACTTGGCTGGGGACAAACAGGTCAGCAGGACATAGGGGCAAACTGGTATCCTTACCTGCCAATTTATACAGCAAGTGACAGGTTTTCAATGTACCAGTTTGGAAACATGTGGTATGTCACTCTTCGTCCGGATGCGTACGATCCCAATATCAAGTGGGAGACACAGACTACATGGAATGTCGGTCTGGACCTTGGTTTCCTCAAAGACAGGATCACTGCTTCAGCTGACTATTTTTACAAATCAACAGCGGATATGATCAACTTCATCCCTGTGCCTGCAGGTACGAACCTTTCCAATTATGTATGGACTAATGTAGGCAGCATGAAGTATTCAGGCTTTGAGTTTATGATTGATGCCAAGCCCATCGTGAACAAGAACTGGATCTGGGATATCGGTTTCAATGCCACCTATTATAAGAACGAAATCACCAAGCTTAACATTTCAGATGACCCGAATTATCCTGGAGTCATGGTTGGAGGTATCAGCGGGGGTGTTGGTAATACCGTACAGATACAAAGGGTAGGCAATCCGGCCAATTCATTCTATGTATACCAGCAGGTGTACGATGCCAACGGCAGCCCGGTAGAAGGGTTATATGTTGACAGGAACGGAGACGGTAAAATCAACGATGCCGACAGGTATTGTTACAAGAGCCCGAATCCTATATATACCTTCGGTATAAACACCAGGCTTTCATATAAAAAATGGTCACTGGCAGCCAGCGGACATGCCAATGTGGGGAACTATATGTATAATAACGTTGAAGCAAACAGGGGAGTTTATGCAAATATCTTCCGTCCTGAAGGACCTTACCTGAGTAACGTCGCTTCATCCGTTTCAAATACAAATTTCAATAACCAGCAGTATCTGTCAGATTACTACGTACAGAACGCTTCGTTCTTCAAACTCGACTTCCTGTCCCTCGCTTATGATTTCGGAACTGTTATCGGTGATAAGCTGAATGTCAGAGTTTCATTCACTGTTAACAATGTGTTCACAATTACAAAGTACAAGGGTCTTGATCCTGAAGTCAATCTCGGTTCTTCAATGGGAATTGACAACAATATGTATCCCAGGTCGAGGGTGTTTGTATTAGGTGTTAATATGTCGTTGTAACGCTAAAATTTTTAGAAAGATGAAAAGAATATTAAAAATAACATTCATGGTAACAGCCTTAGCGCTGTTTCTTGGATCCTGCGTCAAGGATTTGAATACCACGCCTATTAATCCTACTTCAATTACCCCTGCAAATGCTTACACAACTGCACAGGGTTACAAGCAGGTTCTGGCAAAATGCTATGCAGGCCTTTCTGTATCCGGCCAGCAGGGCCCAGCAGGAAATCCCGATATCAGCGGGATTGACGAAGGGTTTGGCGAATACTTACGCGGTTTCTGGTACCACCAGGAACTCACAACCGATGAAGCTATCATCAGCTGGAACGACCAGACCATCTGGAATTTTCATTATCAGACCTGGGGTTCAGGCGATATTTTCATCGCAGCCATGTATTACAGGATATTTTACCAGGTTAGCCTTTGCAACGAGTTCATCCGTGAATCACAGGACAGCAAACTCGACGAGAGGGGCATTACCGGGCAGGATAAAGCCAATGTTCAGGCTTTCCGCGCAGAAGCACGTTTCCTGAGGGCTTTGAGCTATTATCATGCTCTTGATCTCTTCGGCAATGTGCCGTTTGTAACCGAGAATGATATTCCCGGAAAGTTCTTCCCTCCTCAGATAAAGCGTGCAGATCTCTTTAATTATATTGAAAGTGAGCTTCTGTCCATTGAACCAGTGATGATATCCGCACGTGGCAATGAATACGGCCGTGCCGACAAAGGGGCTGTCTGGACTTTGCTTTCAAAACTATACCTGAATGCAGAAGTGTACATTGGTACACCCAAGTATACCGAGTGTCTTACCTATTGCAACAACATCCTCACTGCAGGTTATACCCTGGAACCGATCTATGCGGATCTTTTCCTCGCCGACAACCATAGCAGCAATGAGATCATCTTCCCGATTGAGTATGACGGCGTACGCACCCGTACCTATGGCGGAACCACTTTTATTATTGCCGCTTCAATTGGTGGCAGTATGACACCTGCTGATTACGGTACTTCAGCCAAATGGGGAGGAACCCGCACAACCAAGAACCTGGTGAAATTGTTCTATCCGAATCTTGCCTATGGATTATATCATTCACCAGTTCCGCCCAAAAAGTCAGCTGTTTATCCGATACTTTCCTGTCCGGGAAGTTACCAGGGCTGGAACCCTGCCGATCAGGTCAATGTTGTAGCATCAGTTGGTAGTAACAGCAAGTATGAAGGCTATCTGTATTTTAATGATGCCGGAGTTCAGTTCAAGTTCGCAGCCAACGGAGGCTGGGCTGTTAACTGGGGAGACGGAGGAAACGGAACCCTTAAACATGGAGGCGATAACATTAAAGTCACCGATCCGGGCTATTATAAGATTAATTGCGATACTGCTGCACTCACCTTTACTATCCTCAAGACTACCTGGGCAGTAATCGGAGATGCAACCCCTGGAAAATGGGATTCAGATACGCCAATGTCTTATGATACTGCGACTAAAACATGGAGAGCTACAATGGACCTTACTGCCGGCGGACTGAAGTTCAGGGCAAACGGTAACTGGGATCTGAATTATGGCGATGACGCTCCGGCCGATGGTATTCTGGAACAAGGCGGAGCAAATATTAATATCCCTGAAGCAGGCTCTTATGTTGTAACAATGAAGCTGGGCGCTCCGGATTACACATATACAATTGTCAGGAACAGCTACGACAGGAGACCGATGTTCTATACCAATGGTCAGAATCTCGAGATCAAGGACATTGGTGTGTTCACTGATGGTTACGCTGTAACCAAATTCAAGAACCTCACCAGTACAGGTGCCAGCGGATCGGATCCTAATTATATGGACACCGACTTCCCGCTCTTCAGATTGGCTGATATATATCTGATGTATGCCGAGGCAGTCCTCAGGGGCGGTGGCGGTGGAAGTTCCGCAAAGGCTCTTGAACTCGTTAACGCACTTCGTGAAAGGGCATACGGTGACCAGTTTGGAGACATTACTGCAGATCAGCTGAACCTTGATTATATCATTGATGAAAGAGGCCGTGAACTATACTGGGAATGCCAGCGCAGAACCGACCTTATCCGCTTTGGCAGGTTCTCGTCAGGTACTTATGTATGGCCGTGGAAAGGCGCCGATAAAAATGGCGTTGCTGTACCCGCAACATATAACCTGTTCCCGATACCATCATCCGATGTTTCTGCAAATCCAAACCTTAAACAAAATCCCGGATATTAATAAGTTAAAACCCAGATACTATGAAAAAAATATCAATATTTATCCTGGTTATTGGTCTGGTTAGTTTCCTTTCCTGCAAAAAGGATGAGACCAAAGCCACGCTTGCCTCTCCCCCGACACCCTCGGTTCTAAGCCTTACGGGAGGGGCTCAGATTGTTCTTAAAAAGACCGACTCTGCAGTTATGATTCCTTATAACTGGACAGCTTCCAGTTTCGGGCAAACACTCGTAACTACATATACCGTCCAGATGGACAGGGCAGGCAATAATTTTAAGGATGCCATTAATGTTGGTCTCGTAAATAATGCTTTGACTTTATCGGTTTTAACCTATGATCTGAACATGAAGATCCTGCCAATGGAGTTCGACCCTGCAAATCCCGAGCCAATCAACATGGAATTCAGAGTTATGACTACTATCAACCAGTATGTAACCCCGGTCTATTCACCGACGGTACCGCAAACAATCACTCCTTACTTTGTGAAAATAGTGTACCCGATATTATTTGTTCCGGGCAGTTACCAGGGATGGAACCCTGCTGATTCGAGTACAACTATTGCTTCGAAGAAATCCGACGGCAAGTACGAAGGGTATATCTGGTTCAAGGATGACAACAGCAAATATAAATACTGCCAGGGTAACAGTTGGACCAATAACTGGGGCGATGACGGGCAGGATGGTACACTGAACAAGGGCGGAGCTGACATTCAGGCCGGTCTCAAGGGGTATTACAAACTCAATGTCGACCTTCCAAACCTTACTCATAAGTTCCTCCTGACCACCTGGGCTGTAATTGGAGATGCCACACCAGGCGGCTGGGATACAGATTCACCGATGACTTATGATGAAGTTGCCAAAACCTGGTCTGTTACACTCAGCCTCACTGCTGCCAAAATCAAATTCCGCGCGAATGCTGGCTGGGATTTGAACTATGGTGATGATGGTTCAAATACAGGTACTCTGAAAGAGGCCGGTCTTGACATTTCTGTACCCTCGGCCGGAACCTACACCATTATTATGGACCTCAGCAAACCGGTCTATAAATACAAACTGACTAAGAACTAAGTCGGTTCTTTACAATAAAAAAGAGGCTGTTCAATCCGAACAGCCTCTTTTTTATTACCTTGATTATTTCGATGATGGCTTCATTAAAAATTCAAGCGGGATGTTTAAGCGCTTTGCCCAGGCTTTTTCGGAATGATCCTCACCAGGGAAGTACCTGGTCATCCAGTTTGAAGAAGAATATCCTTTTGTCTTCATAATAGCATCAGCATCTGACTGGAAAGGCTTGTACAAACTGTCGAGGGTCTTGTCGCCATAATCAAAATAAATCTTGTGGAAGGCCGGATCGGGGAGGTGAGCCTCAAGATAATCCAATAAGGCATCCGGTAAAGGATTGTTTTGAACAGTATAGATTCCGGTCCAGTGAGTAGAAAGGCAGGCAGCACCTCCGAAAACAGCAGGATATTCGCAAATTGCGTACATGCTGATCAGTCCACCCATACTTGAACCGGCAATAAAGGTGTTGCTCCTGTCGGGCAGGGTGGAGAAAGCACTGTCAATATATGGCTTTACTTCTTTAACCAGGAATTTCAGGTAAAGATCCGATATAACTTTTGACGCAAACACTGCCTGGTTGTCTGTCCTGACAACTGAATAAATCGACTGCTGTTGCTCTTTGCTCATCGACTCAAAGGCTTTTTCAGGAAAATACTCACAATGCCTGAGTTTCCCTCCATTCCAAACGCCTACAACGATGCAGGGACGTATCTTCCTTTTCTTTATCAGAGCCGAAACAGTTTCATCTATACCCCATTCCTGGTGATTCCAGGTTAAAGCAGTGTCGAAAAGCATCTGCCCGTCGTGCATGTAAAGCACAGCATACTTTTTTGAGGGTGTATAACCGTCGGGAAGCCACACATCAACAACCCTGGCTTCTACGTACTGAGATCTGAAGTTTTCAATTCTGACCAGTTTGCCTGAGGCCAGGTTAACCTTCTGGGCTTGTGTCGCAGCCGATAAACTCAGAATTAAAGCCAGTAACGCGATTTTTTTCATGATTCAGTTTTTGGTTAATTCTTCTGTTGCGTGGCCGGAGCCTGCAATATGACAGCCGTGAAAGGTTCCAGGGAAATAACCGGTCCGTTGAAAATTTTACCGCTTAACAGGTCCTTGCAGTTTTTACAACCCGGCAGGGAAAAGCTCTGAACGCCTGAGGCTGTATTTATTAATACAGTTATTTCAACCTTTTCATTATATCTTCTGAATCCGAGCTTCTGGCCCTCGGTCACAAGGAATTCAAATTTTCCATTGTTTAGCACAGGGTTGGCTCTTCTGATCCTGATAAGCAATTTATAGAGATCGAATTGCTGCTGATTGAAGCCGACAGAGTCATATTCTTTCTTTCCCGGCTGGTAGTTATTCCTTGTTTCAGGCTGAAAACTGAATTCCTTCCACCATAAAGGTTTGCGGCAGTCGGGATCATCCTCACCCCACATACCCATCTCTTCCCCGTTCCATATCTGGGGAGCCCCGACAGTTGTAAACAGCCACACCAGGTATAGTTTAAGCCGGCGGTAAGTATCTGCATCCGGTCTCCCGGTCCGGTATGCCGAATCATCACGGGGCAGAGCTTTGAATTTATATTTGTTGGTATTGTAAAAATCGGTGAGAAGCCTCGGGGCATCATGGGATGATGAAACATTCATCATTGCAAAACGTGTCTCGGGCCTCAGACGGTTCCACTGCAGTTCAATGCTGTCGCGGAATTGCCTGGCATCAATGGGGAATTTAGTCTTTGCAAAGAAGTATCTTGCAGGCCTGTAAACCTGGTAGAACATGACTGCATCAAACACATCACCCCTCGTATACGGCACCGGATCCATGAGAACGTCGGGCCATTGTTCCCACCATATTTCCCCGATAAGGTAGGCGTCGGGCTGGATTGACCTTACAAATTTCCTCCAGTCGCGCCAGAATATCATCCCTGTCTGGTCGGCCACATCCATTCTGAAACCGTCAATTCCTTTCTTGTTATCTCCATCAGGAGCCAGCCAGCGCTTTGTGACTGCAAAAATATGCTGCTTCGCACCGGGGTTGATATCCCCTTCATAAGGATGCCCGTTCTCCCTTTTTCCTGTTACATTTACCTTTTTTATCTCCGGCAGGCTCTCAATGCCAACCCATCCGCGGTATTTGAACTCATTCTCAGGGGTATAAGGGTCGTCGAAGGAAATGATGTCATACCAGTCTTTATAAGCCGAAGCCGACTGATGTTTGAGGATGTCCTGCCATGCCCAGAACATTACCCCGGTGTGGTTCCAGGAGTAATCCAATATTACCCTGATACCCCTTTTATGTGCCTCCTCAATAAGTTTCAGAAATAATTTGTCGGCGGATGTCCATTTCCAGGTTGCCGGGTCAGCGGGGTTTTCAAGTGCGATCATGCGTTTATCTCCTACGGGATCCGGACCGAAATTAACATCGATATGATGATAACTGCGGGCATCGTATTTATGAAGCGAGGGGGCGTCATTCAAAGGGTTTATAAAGAGAGCATTGATCCCTAAATCTTTGAGGTAATCGAGTTTATTCAACACGCCCTGGAGGTCGCCTCCGAACCTGCGGTACTGCAGGTTGTCCATAAAGGGCTTGCCTGTTGCCTTTGCCCAGTCCTCCTGCTCAAACCAGTTGAATGTCCAGGGTGTTACCGACCAGTTTCTGGGCGCGATCTGGTGAAGGGGAGGGATATTGATGTCTTCCATCCCGGGGTCATTTTTTTGATCCCCATTGCTGAAACGTTCAACGAAGATCTGGTACCATACGGCCGACGCAGCCCAGGACGGGGGCTGGTCTAAAGGAGTTTTGGTATTCTGGGAAAAGACAGAAGCCTGGCAAAGCAGGAACAGGATGAATAGTTTCTTTCTCATATTAGTTGTCTTCTGATTTGGGTTTGAACGTGGCTTGCCGAAGGATAGTCCTCCCCAGAGGGACAAGGGTAACCGCTTCATTTTTCCCTGACGTTGGATTATATAAAAGAGTTGAGAACTCGGGCTTGCCGGTTCGGGTTTGCCTGATCTTTTCCCCTGCGTATTCGAATACAGTCCTGTTTGCCGGCCTGTAATGCATGTCCCTGAAGCCTTTTAAAGGAAACGTCTTTGTCTGAAGCCCGATGCTTTCAACCGGACGGGCCAGCATAAGAGCTCCGTGTGTGAAGTAATATTCCCCGTTCAGGTCTTGCCTGCGTTCTGGCTGGGGATTAAACTGAATGCTAACCGAATGTTCACCTTTCCAATGGCGCTTTATTACGATATATCCTTTCTCTTCTGTATATTCCTCGCTTACAGTGATCTGTTTGGCCCAGGCAGGTCGCCTGATCTTCAACTCAAAATCAGTGTCAAAAGTGCTCACCGTGAATACCAGGGTATTGTCATAAGGATAGGATGTTTGCTCTTCGATATTAACTCTTTTACCTTTAAACGTGGTTTCAACCTGACAAGGCCCCAGCAACACTGCGATCAGCCCTTCATCATTCTTCATCCACATGTTCTGAACAAAGTAAGGGGCAATACGGCCGGCATTCGGAACACAGCAAACCGCCACATCCTGGTGTACCGGTGAATATTTGTAACGGGTCTGGGTTTTAATGGTCGTGTCCCCGTTAAGCCCTCCGCACATTGACCAGGAGTTGTCGGTCTTCAGGTATGCAATGGAACTCTCAAAGGGATTTCTTGCACCCTGGGCGGCATTGAAGAAGATATTCTCGCAATATTCACCAAAATCAGCATCGCCTGTTTTGGCAAGAAGTGAAGCATAGCTGTTCATTAGTTCATGAAGCGAGCAATATTCGTATCCTTTCGAGGTGGCGTCGGCCTTTTTCCCTCCAACCCACTCATCGCCTGAAGGGCCGCCCGATGGATTGGATTCCAGGCTGATCTTGTAGAGGAAATTTTTCAAGGCTTTTGTCAGCATTGGGTTCCCTGAAGCGTAACAGGCTGAGGCAACGGAACGAAGGTGTTCATAGGTATGAGCTCCATGGCCTTTGAGAAGAAGGGATGTATCGCAAAGCTTCTTATATTGGGCGTCTTCGTTTAGGGTCTGCTCAGAGAAATCCTGGTAAAGAAAAGTACAGTAATCCCTGTATTCTTCCTTGCCGGTGATCCTCCATAGTTCTTCGAGGACATCGGTAAAGGCGAGCCCGTGGGTTATGCCACCGGCATCAGGGTTGACCGAAAAGAAGGGATGTGAGTTATTTGCAGGATAGGCCCTCATCACATTCTTCACAGCTGTTTCAACCGATTTCAGGATCGTGAAATTCCTCGTGAATTCATACCAGGCCAGCATTCCCCTGAGCAGGGTGGCTTTTGACCATAATTCGCCGTTCTCGTTGTCAAATTTATACCGCAGTTCTTTTTTATAAATACCCAGGTATCCATCGGTATCCTGGGTCATAAGGATATATTGTATATAATCGGCCGCTCGCTTGAGATGTTCCTTATCACCGGTAAGTATAGCCGAACGTATGTACCCGTCGCGCCAGTTGCTTTGGGTCTCACTGTTCCACCAGAGGAACTGTTCCTGGAGTTCGCCGTTCTCAGTTATCGCTCCCACGTCCTTTGCCTTGTCGTGTTTACCGCGACGGTTCTTCCCGTAAATGTCATCCGCCAGTATAAGATCAGGTACCAGTGAATCGAGATGGCCGGTAAACCCGTGCAGATTTTCGGTGATCTGCTCTTTGATCCAGCCAAGGGGTACGACTTCGAAAACAGGCAAGACCTGAAAAGTCTCCCTGATACTTTTTGTCTTTTGAAAAGGATTGTTATCCTGTGCGTTCGATTGAATGGCAGTTATCATAATCAAACTCAAGGCCCATGCAAGCACGGATGCCCGTAAAGAATATGTTTTCATAATTTTAAGGCCGGTAAAACGGATTTCGCCTGGCCTGATTACTGTTTAGTATACACTTTATACTCCCAGGGTTTCAGTTTCATAACAAGGTCTTTGGCGGTGTTCAGATTTTCACTGCCAAAAAGAGATTTCCAGGTGTCGGCGGGCAGGCCTTCAGGGAATTTCACCTTGCATGGTGCCGAAGAGAGATTGAGGATTACCAGGACTTTATTCCCGTCTTTTTCCCTCATGAATGAGTAAACGACTTTCTCGTTATCGTTCCTGATCTTGACGAGCGGGCCGCCGGCAGCTCCATTCTGCAGGGCTTTGTTCGTTTTCTTAAGATTACAGAGAGCAGTGTAGAACCCTTCGAGCGGATAATTTCCCCAGGGTACGGTATCCTTGTCAAAGAAACGCAGCCTGCGCTTCATTTCTGATTCCTGCCCGGTGTAGATGAGGGGGAAACCCGGGAATGTGAAACAGAATACTGCAAAGGTCTGAGCGGCGGGACCAAGTCTTTCATATTCGGTGCCGTTCCAGGAATTTTCATCGTGATTCGAAGTGAACCTCATCCGGTAAGCATCGGGAGAATATTTTTTTGTTTCGCCTGCATAGTTTGAATCAATCTTGTCGGCTGTTTTTTTCCCTGCCGCGATGTCATTGGCGAGTTTGTACAAATCCCATGAATAGGTCGCATCAAAAGCGGAATCGTGCATTTCCGGTGTTTCCCATTCGGCGAGCATAAAGATGGGTTTTATGGCTTTGACCTGGGGGACGGCTTCGTTCCAGAAGTTCACAGGAACCATGCCGGCCACATCACAACGGTAACCGTCGATATTGGCTTCTTTTACCCAATAGCAAAGTGCATCGGTCATGTACTTCCTCAGGTCCTTATTGGAATAATCCAGGCCTGCAACATCAGACCAGTCGGCGACAGGTGGGATGATCTTTCCGGTTGAGTCTTTTTTATACCAGTCGGGATGCTGGGTCACCAGTGCATTGTCCCAGGAAGTATGGTTGGCAACCCAGTCGACAATTACGTACATTCCCAGTTCATGAGCTTTGGAAACAAGCTCTTTCAGATCGCTGATGTTACCGTATTCAGGGTTGACTGCCAGGTAATCCTTTACTGCATAGTAGCTGCCCAGTTTTCCTTTGCGGTTCTTTTCACCGATAGGATTAATTGGCATCAGCCAGAGTATATCAACGCCCATCTTTTTCAGGCGGGGAAGATGTTGCTGGAGAGCTTTGAAGGTACCTTCGGGGGTGTATTGCCTCACATTCACCTCATAAATAGTGGCGTTGCGGCTCCAATCGGGATGCACCACTTTCCCGCCAACTGCTTTCGGTTCGGTTTTAGGTTTGCATGCACTCATAATCACAAGAATTGCAGCAATGAAAATTAATGTTCTCTTCATAACCGTGTTAATTTGTTAAAAGTTCAAATGAATTACCGTTTAATGAAATAGTTACCTTACCCTTCTCAAGTGTGAACTGGTTACCAAATGTTGATATGAAGGCTAGTTTGATATAGCGTTCAGGGATGTCAAATTCAATCTTTTTCTGATTCTGGTCTTTATTGAATATAACGATGACCGCTTTATCGAAGTAAGAACGCATGTATACAAACACCTTATCATTGACTTTCAGTGTGGTAAAATCGCCATAGATCAACGGCATGCTTGTACGGCGAAGATTTGCAAGTTTTGACGTAATTCCCAGCAGGTGTTTTTCGCTGGCATTCAGGCTGTCGAACTTCATCATCCTCCGGTTGTCGGGATCACCGGCCCCGGGCATTCCATATTCGTCCCCATAATAGATCACGGGGATTCCCGGGATGGTCATGTTGAATGCCATGAGTGATGCCAGTCTCCTGTATCCGATGGTGTCCTTTACTTCTATGTCACGCTTCCATCCGGCTTCACCTGCATCCTCCGAAAAGCTCAGGGAGTTGCTGGCATAAGAGATGAACCTTGGCATATCCTGGTTCCCTGTGATATTTCCCATGAGGTTGTGTTCTCCGTAATAGCTAAACGACTGCTGGAGTGAAAAATTCAGGTCGCGAAAGGACGCATTGTCAGTAGCAAAGGCAGCCCTGGCATCCCAATAGAGGTTAAATTCGAACTGGGCATCGAGCATACCGGGATTGATATAACTCTTTACAAGTTCACGACTTCCAAAGGTTTCGCCGATCTGGTATACCTTCCTTCCCTGGGGTATCACGACCTGTTGAGTAAGTTTTTTATTCAGCATCCTCCAGTAGTTTTCAGGTACATGTTTGGCAGCATCATGCCTGAAGCCGTCAATATTATATTCCCTGATCCAGAATGCTGCAGAATCGGAAACCATTTGGGCCACTTCAGGTTTCTGAAGGTCGAACGTTGGGAGGAAGATATCGAACCATGTTGTAAGCCTGTTTTCGTCGAACATCCTTATGTTTTTTCTTTTTCCCGGAAGGTCGAGCTGGGTGATCCAGTCGGGATGTGCTTTGAACACAGGATAATTCTCATGGGCATGATGTGAAACAAAGTCGAGGATGACATTCAGTCCCTGAGAGTGGGCATCGTTTACAAGCTTGTGCAGTTCATCAGGGGTTCCGAACCTGGTATCGATGGTGGTCAGGGTTATCGGCCAGTACCCGTGATAGCCTGAAAATTTTCTATGGGGTGCAGGGAACTCCACATACCCTTCCCTGGGATTCTGTGTCACAGGGGAGATCCACAGGGTGTTTACACCAAGCTTTGAGAAGTACCCCTTGTCAATTTCCTTTGTGATCCCGCTGAGATCGCCTCCCATATAATTGACTTTTGGATCGATATCCTTATCAGCAATGGGGGCGTTGTTTTCTTTGCTGCCATCGCTGAAGCGGTCAACCATCATGAAATATAATATCATTGTTTCCTGGTCGGTGCGCTTCAGTTTTGCAGCCTCGGTAATTACTTTCCCGTCTTCGAGCGGGATCAGTATCTCATTAGAGATACCTGTTTTATTTACAGCCCAGGCCCTTACAAAGCTGCGGTCGAAAGAAGATGCTGATTTAGGAACGCTGATATGAATGCCGTTGCTGTCGGCCTTCCAGAACCTGCTGTCGAGCATATGATTATCCCAGAGTACAAAGATCGTGTCGGCATTATTCTTTATACCAAGACTGAGTTTACGTCCATCGGCTTCCTTTGTATACAACAAGGGGAGACCTTGCTGATTGAGGTTTCCAAGCGTCAGCAGGGAGTTAAAACCGCCCGAGTTATTTGAAACCGAATCGGTATTGTTGCGGTCACTCATCCACTTTCCGTCACAAACAATTTTATACTGATATTTTCCAGGGAAAAGATGCAGGTCGATGTACCATTTCCCTTCTTTCATGAACATGGGTCCGCCTGAAGCATTCCAGTCGTTCATCTGTCCGGCGATCTGAACCCTTTTATACTTCTTGTTACCCGGATCAAAACCGAAGCGGTAATGTATCTTTTGTGAACGTTCGAGCAGCAGGGAATAAGAGAATCCCCCTGACCATATTGTCATGATGCTGAGCCGTGGAAAATTCTGGTTCTGCGGGTGAATGACCATCCGCAATGAATCAGGTGAAATCAAAGCCTGTAAGGACTTGTCGACGAAAAACGAGTCTATTTTGTTGGGATACAGCAGGTAGTCGCTGAGTTCAAGCACTGTTGAGTCGGTGGTGTTCACAACAACAGGGGCTGAAAGCTTTAGCATCTGGGGGTCTTTTGAAACGGGGATATCGCTTCCTTTGCTGCAGGAAAACAGCAATACGGCAAAGCCCATAAAGTACAAGTAACTGTTTAAATGTTTCATGAATTCAGCATTTTATTGTTAGAAATATGGCTTTAATCAATGATTGTAAAAATTCTGCTGGTGTGGTAACCCCCGACCTCAAGTGTGCAGAGGTAGTTTCCTGCCTTAAGGTTTCCCTTGCTGAACCTGATGCTTCCGGAGGTCACGGAAACGGTCCCGCTGAAGATTGATTCAAGCAGTCTTCCTGAGAAATCGCAAAGATCGAGATGAACTGTTGAACCGGCAGGGGCAGTGAAGATAATATCGGTATTTCCCCTGAAAGGGTTTGGCCTGTTTGGTTCAAGGCGGATGATATTGTCGTCGGGGATCTCACTCATCCCCAAGGAATAAGGAAAAAACTGCATCAAAGGGATCCTCAGGTGTTCTCTCCAGTTACCCCAGGAGTGTCCCTCATGGATCTCACGGAAGCTGTAGGAATACCCTTTAGCCTGCAGGATGTCGCGAAGGTTGTGCACCATTGGGATCAGTTGCGGGATATCGTATGTGCCGATGTCGATATAGAAACTGAGGTTTAGTTTTGGCCCGTTCTGAAGAGCGTCGCTTATTGCAGGGATGACGTCGCTCGACTGGGCTGCAATCTTCCCGAAGCAACCGGGCTTTTTAACTCCCAGGTAGAGGGCAATATTCCCCCCGTCGGAGGCGCCCAGGGTGGCCCGTTTAGCAGGGTCTTTGCTGATCTTATATCTCTGGTCGAAAAAGGGCATCAATTCTGTTGTAATGAATGATGTGAACAGGTCAATCTTTGTCCCGGCGTACTCGGGTTGCCGGTCGACGGGGGGTACGAAGATCCCGACCACAGGGTTCATTATTTTGTTTGCGATAAGGTAATCCAGAACGTTTCTCGCGGTGGCCAGGCTGATGTACTCAGGCCCGTCGTGGAAGAGGATCACAGGGTACTCCATTCCGGGCAGGGGGTATGAAGGAGGTAGATAGATCAATACCTGCCTTGTATTGTTGAATAGAATGCTGTGAAATGTAGTGTCTTTGATTGTCCCGTGAGGGATTTCAGGGTAATACAGGACTTCGGGTGGAGGGACGTTGCCTCCCATCCTTAGTTCAGAGTTTGGGCCATAGCCACCAATGCAGGTTTTAGGGTTCCTGGGATCGAGAATCCAGTTACTGCCCCCGGTCACCAGTTTATAGTCGAGGCGGGCATCAGCTTCGTATTTTTTAGTAAGGTACCAGAAGGTCGTTCCCTGTATCAGTGTAAAGTTCTCATTGGGGTTCCATTGTGTGGCATCTCCGGCCATCGCTACGGAAGTGGTTGTTCCGGTATATATCAGATGCGCAAGGGTGTCAAACTCAATAAAAGGAAAGGATGGACAGGCTGTGATGAAACTGTCGGCCACGGCCTGTCTTTCAGTAAGAGGAAGGGCATTGATCCTGTCGAGAAATTTCTGAAAAGTCTGGGCTTCAGATCCCAGGCTTGCTGTCAGGAGGAAAAGTATACCAATGGCTTTGTACATTTCTGAGGTTTTAAACAGATTTCTTTTTCTCGCTCACGAACAGCCAGAGGAAAGCTGAAATGGCAAGTGATACACCACTTATGACAAATACCATGCTTTTGTCTGCTGCCTGGTTGATCACACGCCCGATTGCAAGGCTTGCAACAAGCTGGGGAAGTACGACGCTGAGGTTGAAGATGCCCATAAAGAATCCCATCCTGGTTTTGTCGACTTTTTCAGACATGATGGCAAACGGCAGGCTCACGACGGCAGCCCATCCGAGAGTCAGCACGCACATCATTGCATACAGCATGAATGGAGTACTTGCCAGGAAAACTATCCCGAAATATCCTGCGCTCATACTGGCCACCATCAGGGCCTGGGTTTTTACCCGGCCTGCCTTTTTGCTCATCGGGGCAAGCAGAAATGCAGGCCAAATAGCGCCTACTGCGTTCAGGATAAAAAACGACCAGCCTATCATCTGTCCCAGATGGGCGTTGCGGTCGGCGGCCGGGACGTTCTGCATTGAAGGCATTTTCTGTTCCAGGTAAGCGAAAATATACACAAACATGGTTTGTATGCCCAGCCATGAAAAGCTGTGAGCAACATACAGTTTGAAAAGCTCTCCCCACTGGGTTTTAGTCTTCACGGCATTGCCTTTATCGTCTTCCGATGCTTTAAGTTCCCGGGGCTCCTCGATGAAGATCAGCGGCCCTATAGAGAAAAGGAACACGATGATCACACCGGCATAGATAAGGAAGTAGTTGCTGATAAGGGCTCCCATAAGATAGGCCCCGCTGCCGAAGAGGTTTGAAACACTCTGCATCCAGGTGTATCCTTTGGTACGGGGTTGTCCGTCAGGAGTCACATCGGCAATGATGGCCCGTGTAGGGTTGAAGCTGATGTTGATCGAAAGGTCGAGGGTCAGGGCTACAGTTACAGCTACAGCAAGTATACTGCCGATCCCGAAGAAATCATTAATTTTATCAATGTTGGGAAGGGCGAAGATCATCAGGGCTGCCAGCATCCCTCCGATAATTATAAAAGGCTTACGCCTTCCGCCCCAAAACCAGATCTTGTCGCTGATCAGTCCGACAAGCGGCTGGCCGAGGATACCGGCAATCGGACCGGCGGCCCACACGATACCTATCTGGTCGATTTCGAGGTTGTATTTCGTCCGCAGTATCCAACTCAGAACAGCGATCTGGATCGATAGGGCAAAGCCCATCGCGGTACTTGGAAAGCCGATGAGCAGGTAAAACAGGTTCGAGAGTTTCTTTTGAATCAGGAGCATGCTTTCGGGTTTATTAGATGGATCATGGTTTAAGTTCGATAATCAGGGCTGATTTCGCAGGAACAGTAAGCTTTCCGAGGTCGGTGAACATGTTCCCGCTGATGATCTCCCTGCCTGTCCTGAATTTTTTCAGAACTTCATCGTAGCGATTGGTTTTTATAGTCTGAAGGCTGTCGGCATTGTTCATTACCACCATCACAGTGTTCTTGTCGTCATACCTGAAATAGGTATAGATGCCATCGGAGGGAATGAAATGCAGAAGTTTCCCCGATTGCAGCACATGGCTTGTTTTCCTGTAATTCAGCAGGCTGTGCATAAAGTTGTACATGTCATTCTCAGCAACTGTGCGGCCTGAAGCAGTAAAGGCATCACGGTTGTCGCCAGGCCATCCGCCAGGCACATCACGCCGTATCATCCCATGCCCCTGGTCGGCCCCCGTTGTCAGCAACAGTTCTGTTCCGTAAAAGATCTCGGGGGTGCCCCGGGTCGTCATGATAAAGGCCATGGCCATTTTAAGTTTGCGGATGTCATCCCCCTGTGTATCCAGGAAGCGGTTGACATCATGGTTGTCGGCAAAGGTCACGATGTTCATGGGATCAGGATAAGAGAAGTCCTGGGCAATTATCTCGTAAAGTCTCAAAATGCCGGTATTCCATCCTTCTTTTTCATTGAAGGCCTGGGTAAGGGCATTACGAAGTGGGAAGTCGAACACTGACGGCAGGTTTGAATTAAACCCGTCGAGGTTCTTCGATCCTTTCTGCCAGTAAGCGACTGTTGCCGGATAATCCATCCAGCATTCCCCGACAATGTTGAAGCCAGGATACTCTTCGTTCATTCTTTTTCCCCATTCACTCATCATATCTTTGAAAGGATAAGAATATGTGTCCTGGCGAATACCATCCAGCCCGGCGAATTCCACCCACCATATGCTGTTCTGGATCAGGTAGTTTTTCAGGTATGGATTTCTCTGGTTAAGGTCTGGCATGGTTTTATCAAACCACCCCCTCGAAAACTTTATACTGTCGGCTGCTGCAACATATGGGTCGCTTATGCTGCCGGCCCTGTAGTTGCTCCTTGTGAATTCAGGCCACTGGTTGATCCAGTCATCTGAGGGCAGGTCTTTCATCCACCAGTGTTCGCTGCCGCAATGATTAAAGACCTGGTCCATGATGAGTTTCATTCCTTTGCTGTGCAAGGCCTCTCCAAGCTTAACATAATCTTCGTTTGTGCCGAAACGGGGGTCTGTCTTGTAAAAGTCTGTGGCTGAATACCCGTGATAAGAATATACAGGCTGGTTGTTTTCGACCAAAGGCGTCATCCAGAGCGCAGTTGCACCAAGTTCCTGAAGATAATCAAGGTGATCGGCAATACCTTTGATATCACCACCATGCCTGCTGTCGGGTTTTGAACGCTCCGTGCCCTGATGCATCCGCCTTACACTATCATTGGATAAATCACCATTGGCGAAACGGTCGGGCATGATCAGGTAGATCACGTCGGAACTGTTGAAGCCTTTTCGCTGGGATGAACCGGGTTTTCTGGCTTTCAGCTCGTAATTCACTGTGGCCGCAAGTACATCTTTCTCCTTAAATTCAAGGGTGTAAAAACCAGGTTGGACAGCCGGACTCAACGTAAGGTCGAGGAACAGGTAATCAGGATTTTTAACCTTGTGGATGGCTGAAATCGCTATTCCTGTCTTATTTGCCGCTGCAAGGGAAACGCTGCATCCGGCAATATCTTTGCCATGGACCAATAGCTGAAGGTTCGGATTTTTAAAGCCGGTCCACCAGAACGGAGGCTCGACCCGCTCTATCCTTGACTGCTGGGAAAGAAGGCAGGCAGGCAGCAGTAAGAACAGTATAACAATGAGGCGGTTCATTTTACTTTGGTTTACTTGTTGTTTTTTTTGTGCGTCCGAACAAAACGGTCAGATCGGCAAGGGCCCCGGCCAGTTCATCGGGGAAATCACCTTCCTTAGCTCTCCACTTCCAATTGCCTCCGACTGTTCCCGGCAGGTTCATCCTCGTTGAGGAATCGAGTCCGAGAAGATCCTGCATCGGCACAATTGCAGTATTCGCAACCGATGACCACGCAAGCCTTACGAATGACCAGTGGATATCTTTCCCGTCATTATTGATATATGCAAGTACCTGTTTCCTGTCGGCTTCAGATGCTTTTGCGAACCATCCGACCACGGTATCATTATCATGAGTGCCTGAATAAACAATGCAGTTTTTTGTATAATTGTAAGGGATGTAGTCATTTTCCTCCGATGAATCAAAGGCGAATTCGAGGATCTTCATCCCGGGAAGGCCGAAGCTGTCACGAAGGTCCTCCACATCGGGGGTCATGACACCGAGGTCTTCGGCTATGATCGGGAGCTTACCGAATTCTTTCCGGAGTGCGTGGAAGAAGTCCTTGCCCGGGCCGGGGATCCATTCTCCCCTGACAGCTGTTTCCTCCCCGTAAGGTACAGCCCAGTAGGCGGCAAATCCCCTGAAATGGTCAATTCTGATAACATCATACAGGGTCAGGTTGGTGCGAATCCGGTCCATCCACCATTTATAATCATTATTTTTCATCGCATCCCACCTGAACAGCGGGTTTCCCCAGAGCTGACCGGTTTCGCTGAAATAATCGGGAGGCACGCCCCCGACTCTAAGTGGCTGAAGGTTTTCATCGTATTCAAACACATCGGGATTGGCCCATGCATCAGTCGAATCGGGTGAAATATACAGGGGGATATCGCCAATGATAAGAATCTTATGTTTTTTAGCATATTCTTTAACGCTTTGCCACTGCTTTGCAAAGAGGAACTGAAGAAATTTATGGAAGTCGGTCTTCCCTGAGAGCCTGTTTTCTGCGGCTTTTAAAGCATCGTGGTTGCGGGTTCTAAGCTCTTTTGCCCAGTTATACCATGGAAGGTTTCCCGATTCTTCCTTGATGGCCCTGAACAATGCGTAATCGTTAATCCATGCAGCATGACTCTTCAGGAAGTTGCGGTATGCAAGTTTATCCAGATCCGGGGCATGTTCCCCAAAGGCATGAAAAGCTTTGAGAAGTAAAGGCAGCCTTGATTTCTGCACCAGTTCGTATTGCACTTCTCCCTGTGGGAAATGGGGCATTGAGTTCAGATCGTCGTTTGTTAACAGACCGTATTTTACCAGGAGTTCAAGGTTGATCAGATCGGGGTTTCCGGCATGAGCCGAATAACACTGGTATGGGGAATCGCCATACCCGGTGGGGCCCAGGGGAAGAATCTGCCAGTATTGTTGTTTTGCCTTAGTGAGAAAGTCAATAAAATTAAATGCAGCTTTGCCGAGTGTTCCGATCCCGTATTTGCCGGGCAGGGAAGTAGGATGCAGCAGAATGCCGGAGGCACGTTCATTCATCATGGTCTGTATTGTTTAATTGTACACTTGGGTTAATTATCAATTTCATTGGAGACTAGGATAAAGGTGATGACATCTCCCATATATGCCCTGTCTTTGTTTATGTTCTTCCCTTTGTTTATCAGAAGGATATTTTCACTTTTTTCTTTTTTTCTGTATTCCTGAACAAACCCGGTGATGATATTCTCGCTCACGGCATTGTTGTATTCTGAATTAATTAAGCAGAAAGGTGCACCTGAAATTGCCTGAAGGGGTAATGATGGCGGATTTTCGAGTACCAGGGTTTTAAACCAGGAAGAATGCCTTTGCGCACAAATATATGCCATGGTGGCAGCAGGACCTGCAGCAACAAGAGTGATCATTCCGGGCGAAGCGATTCCATTATGGACAAGTGAAGAAACAACATCTGAAATGAGATCATTCTCTCTTTGAACCGATGTATCCCCATCGGGAATATGTAAACGTACAATGGTGAACCCCCTGTTAAGAAGGCAGAGCAGTGCCGGGTTGAAGTTGCTTACCGGGCTGCCAGGTTTCAGGCAATCGGCAAAGACAGCCACCGGAGCGGGTTTGTCAGGCTTTGCCTCATCAATCTTTTTTACCACCGACACCGGGATCTTTCTCCCCTTTAACCCTGTCATAAATAAGATTTGAGCCTTATAGTCTTCACGGGCAAAGCTCTGGATCTTTGATTTCCATAAAATGCCAAGATGCATGGAATGAATTCCGTAGGCATAACAAGTTGGTGGGGTTACACAGCTTGAATAGACAAATTCCAGCCTGTCATTTTCCTTGTCATATGAAAGGCCGCTGATATTGCCTTCCGGCTCAGGGAAGTTGATTTTATTTTCTGCTCCGGATTTTTTGTCAGTGAAGATGTCGGTGATTTCAATAGAAGTACTTAAGTTGTTACTGAGCAGAAGTACCAGGCATTGCAGGTTTACAACGAGGAAATCTTCGATGAAGACGCTGTCACTGCCGCTGGCGACAAGCCTGTAAACAGTTTTTAATGATCCTCCTGACTGGGCACGGATCTCTTTCCTTTCGTGGATATATACTCTCCAGCGGCCGCCCTCCATGATTGCCGTATCCGATTTTTGTTTTATGGGTTCAGGTAGTTTCAAGAATCTGGATGAAAGTTCCTCCTTGATGATAGCCCGCAACGTATTGTACTGGCTGAGCCAATTTTCGGTATAGTCATACTCAGACCGGATGTATTCCCTCACTGACTGTTCATTCAACGGAGGGTTGATAGCTTCAGGATGTCGTGGCTGGAATTTGCAGTCAGTGAGCATAGCAAGCAGAACAATGGCCAGGACCGGGATAAGCTGTTGTTTTTTCAATGCAGACGGTTTTTTGAGCTCTTATCGGCAGTTAAAAGAGGAATATTTTTTTTATAGGAAACGAATGCAATTGTTGTAACTGAAGCGATAGCGAAGCAGATACCTCCTATGAACATAGCGCTCATCGGTTTGCCTGAGAAGAAGATCTCAATCACCTTTCCAAGCAGGCTGGAGGCAATAACCTGTGGTATTACGATAAACAGGTTGAAGATCCCCATCATCACTCCGAGTTTGTCGGGGGGCAGTGCTGGTGTCAGCATGGCATAAGGCATTGAGAGGATGCTTGACCATGCGATCCCGATGCATGTCATCGAAATAAGAAGTCCGTATTTACTGTTCAAAACAGGGATGATGAGAAGTCCGACCGCGCCAATTGCAAGGCATACAGCATGCATCATTTTGGGTCCTGTATATTTTGTGGCTCTGATCAGGACAAACGAGAAAGCGAAGCAAACAGCATTATAGGCGGCAAAGCAGAATCCCGCCCAGGCCCCTGAAGCTTCCATGTCAACAGTGCCTTCGGTGGCATGGAATACATTCGCGGCAATGGCCGGTGAGAAGTACACCCATAGGCAGAACATTCCAATCCAGGTGAAAAACTGAACCAATCCGAGTTCCCACATGCGTCTTGGAAGATGTCCGATAAGCCTTACGATCTCTCCCAGTCCCAGTGTCCAGTCGAACTTTTGTGAGCGTATGGAGGCAAGTTCCTTTTCGTCGGGCGGGATCTCTTTTGTTGAGAATACTGTCCACAACACGGCGCCAATAAAAGCAATGGCGCCAATATAAAACGAGAGGGTTACTGAAGTGGGGATATGTCCCTGTCCGGCAGTGTCCCGGGTTATCCCGAACCAGTTTGTCATCATCCAGGGAAGAGCCGATGCTATTGTTCCTCCAAGCCCGATGAAGAGTGATTGAATTGCAAAACCCTGGGAGTTCTGTTCTTCGGGCAGGTTATCAGCTACCATCGCCCTGAAAGGCTGCATACTGGCGTTGATAGTGCCGTCGAGAACCCAGAGCAGGCCAGCTGCAACCCAGAAGGTAGGCGAGTTCGGCATAAAGATCAGGGCAAGGGAGGCCAGGATGGCCCCGACCAGGATGTACGGCCGCCGGCGGCCAAGTCTTGTCCAGGTGCGGTCACTTGCCTGACCGATCAGGGGCTGAATGATCACACCCGTTACTGGTGCTGCAAGCCAAAGCAAGGCAATCTGGCCGGGTTGTGCACCCAGGTATGAATAGATTGAGCTCATATTTGCCATTTGCAGGCCCCATCCGAATTGAATACCCAGGAAGCCGAAACTCATGTTCCAGATCTGCCAGAAACTCAAAGCAGGTTTTTTTATCATTTTTTATTAGGGATTAGGGATTAGGGATTGGGGATTAGGGGTTAGGGTTTGTTGAAGGAATGCGTTCAAAGACCTGGACTGTGCGGTTAACGTTATAAATTTTTAATGTATGCGAGTTGTCCCCAGGATTGAAGATGCTTGTGTGGACAGCCGATTCATCAATACGTCCGTGGCCTCCGAAAGCAAGGGAATCGGAGTTCAGGATCAGCTTGTAGTCTCCGGGCACTGGTATCCTGAAAGCATAATCCGGGATGGAGTTGCCGGTATGGAAATTGAATACGAAAAGAAGCCCGGATTTTTCGAAAATGACAGTTTTATTTGACTGGTCCATCCATACCTGGTTCCCGAAATTTGTTTCGAGGAGGTGGTATGCTTTTGAAAGCCTGATCATTTCCTTATCGAATTCGCCCAGGAAGCGGTACTTCAATTTCGGGTTTTGTACGAGAGACCATTGCCGGCGGGCATATTGGTGACTCCAGTTATTGCCCTCCCGGGGGAAGTCAATCCAGTCGGGATGCCCGAATTCATTGCCCATAAAATTCAGGTATGCCTGTCCGCCTAAAGCAAGTGTAAACAGGCGGATCATTTTATGAAGGGATATCCCGCGGTCGATGATATGGCTTTCCTCTTCCATGCTCATCTTGAAATAGATTTCGCTTTGCATCAGCCTGAAAGCAATAGTCTGGTCTCCTACGAGTGCCTGGTCATGTGATTCGCAATATGCTATTGTTTTCACATCAGGGAGGCGGTCGTTCATGACCCTCCAGAGTTCGTCAACATCCCAGTCCTCGTCCTGCTTTTCCTTCAGAAGCTTGATCCAGTAATCGGGCAGTGCCATTCCAAGGCGGAAATCGAAGCCAATACCGCCATCTTTGATCGGACGGCAGAGCCCCGGCATTCCGGTAACATCTTCGGCTATAGTGAGGGCCGAGGCTTTGACCTGGTGAGCGAGGGTGTTTGCAAGCTGGAGGTAAGTAATTGCATCCCATTCGACACCATCTTTAAAATACCCGTCACGGTCCCAGATCTCGCGGTACCCATGATCGAAATACATCATCGAGGTGACACCGTCGAAACGGAATCCGTCGAAATGAAATTCTTTCAGCCAGTATTTGACATTTGAAAGAAGGAATTGCTGAACTTCCGGTTTTCCGTAATCGAAGCACTTGGAGTCCCAGTGGGGGTGGTTTCCCCTTGGGCCTGCATGAAAATACTGGTGATCGCTTCCGTCGAACATGTTCAGTCCTTCGTTGGTGTTTTTGGCGGCATGCGAATGAACCAGGTCCATGATAACAGCGATGTCCTGCTCATGGGCTTTTTTAATGAGGTACTTCAGCTCTTCCGGTGTGCCGAAACGGCTTGAGACAGCAAAATAATTGGTGACATGGTAGCCGAAAGATCCATAATACGGGTGTTCAGCGACGGCCATTAGCTGGATTACATTATACCCGGCATTCTTGATATACGGGATAAGGTCATCCGCAAACTCAGAAAAACTGCCAATCCCTTCACGTTCCTGTGACATCCCGGGATGACATTCGTATATGAACAGTTCTTGCAGGCGGCGGAGGTCGAATTTGTCATTTTCCCAGTCGAAAGGTACAGGAGGGTTCCATATCTGACCCGTAAAATCTTTGGTTTCGGGATTCTGTACGACCCTGGTGATATAAGCCGGCAGCCGTTCATGCCAGCCCTGGTCGGAATGGACCATGACCTTGATCTTGCCAAGGTGGATGAAGCGATCGCCGTATTCATCATCGGGGAGGAAAATTTCCCAGATACCGTTTTTGTCGCGGTTCAGACGGTGAGAATACCGCTGCCAGTTGTTGAAATCCCCGAAAATGTAAAGGTCCTGGGCGTGCGGCGCCCATTCCCTGTAAGACCATCTTTTGAGTTTGCGGTCATGATGTATCCCCAGGAAAGTATAGGCATCTGCGAATTTAGACAGGGATTTCCATTCCTCTTTAATGCCGTCAAGAGTGTTTTTGTACCTGAAATACCGGTCGTTTATTTCGGCCGTGACGGGCTCAAGCCAGGCGTCGTTTTTGATCAGTTTCATCATCAGTGGTTTGCCAGCTTCCATGGGTCATGGGAATATTAGTGTTCATCGTATACAAATGTAAAAAAAGAATAAAGCAAAGCTGAAAAAAATTACAGAATAAAGTTTCATATCTTTGAATGATCAATCGCAGCTTTATGACTCAGCCGGAAGTTCCGGAAACCAGGTTCAGATTCCAGTGGAAACAGATCCTGTTTATCTCCCTGCTTGCAACAGGCCTTTTTGCAGGAGGTCATTTTTATTACATGCATCAGAAGGATGATATTTTAAATATACACAAGGAGTTGCTTTCGGCGGTTGCCAGTTTTAAGGTTAATGAGATCGAAAAGTGGATTGATGAGCGGAAGGCCGAGTGTTCGTACCTTGCGGGAAGCGAGAGATTTAGTTCGAATTTCGGGACGCTGCTGAAGAAGCCTTCAGATCCGGCCAGCAAGGCGACAATGGCGGGTTGGCTTGACCCGATCAGGAAGAATCATGAGTATAACAACATTGTGTTGTATAATGACAGGGGTAAAATAATATATATCCTGCTCGAAAAGACCCCGGGGCCATGGGTTTCTGACCTGAGCCAGGCAGAAACCATTGTCCTGAATACAGGAGAGATACATCTCTCGGAGATGATTAAACAGGGAAATGAAAAACCATATCTCACTACTTCTATTGCACTTAAGGACAAAGGGGTGCTGCTTGGTTATGCCAGGTTCTTTATAGATCCCCTGAAGAACCTTTTTCCCGCTCTTGCTGCCTGGCCGGTTAAACGGACTACCGCTGAGAACATTCTTCTGCATCATGACGCGTCAGCGACCTATTATCTCTCGGGAAGCATACTGAAGCCTGATACTGTAATCGCTTTTACAAGGCCTTCTTCAATGGATGAGGTCAGTCAGACTGTCCCGCTCAAGGGTTCGCTGATCCTCTATGATGCCAAAGATTACAGGGGATTCCCGGTAATGGCGGAGATTCGTCATATCTCCGGAACCAACTGGTGGCTGTTATGCAAGATCGATAAAAGTGAGCTCATTGCGCCTCTTCACAAAGGAGCCTTAAACCTTGTCATTTATATTCTTGTCCTGGTCATTCTTCTTGCGACCTCTGCTGCACTGATCTGGAAGAGCCAGCAGCTGCAGTACTACAGGTCTCATTTCAGGTTCAAGCAGAAATCCCAGGTAGATGAAGAGCAGATACGCTATATGAATGCATTGCTCCAGGAGATCAGCGACGCCATTATCACCTTTGATAAGGAAATGATCATCCAGAGCTGGAATAAGGGAGCAGAAAGGATTTATGGCTGGAAGGCCGAAGAAGTGATTGGCAAGTTCGGAGGTGGCTCTTTAAGGGTGGATTTCCCCGGAGCCGGAAGGGCTGGTATTTTCGAAGAACTTAATCGGAATGGAAGCTGGAAAGGTGAACTTGTTCACAAGCGGAAGGATGGAAGCACCGCCTATGTGCTTTCTTCGACCTCCCAGCTGAAGGATGATGCAGGGAATGCGCTCGGGCTTATAACGATCAATAAGGATATTTCGGATGTCATACAGTCGGAGAAGGTCAAGGGAGCCGTATACAGGATTTCAGAGCTTGCTCATTCTGCAAAAGACCTTAGTGATCTCTTTGCAAACATCCATATCGTGATCGGCGATCTCATGGATGCCCGAAATCTTTTCATTGCACTGCTTGAACAGGATGGGGAAACTATCACTTTTCCCTATTTCATCGATGAGAAAGATCCGCCGCCCGCCAGCAGAAAAAGGGGAAACAGCCTTACCGACATTGTACTTCGCACCGGCAGGCATCTTCTTGCCAGGCCTGAAGATATTCAGTATTTCATTGACCGTGGTATCATCGAGATGAAAGGCACTCCGGCTATTGACTGGCTTGGTGTGCCCCTGAAGATCGATAAAGATGTAATTGGTGTAATGGTTACACAGAGTTATAACCCCAAAATAAGGTTCGGTGATCATGAAACGGATGTGCTCATCTTTGTGTCAGAGCAGATCGCTCTTTCGATACAGAGAATGAAGATGCAGCAGGAACTTGTGGTTCAGAAGCAGAAGGCAGAGGTTTCTTCAAAGCTTACTTCCTCTCTTCTGGCGAACATGAACCACGAGCTGAGGACACCAATGAACGGGATACTTGGGTTTGCTGAGATTCTCACTAATGATCTCCTCGATCCGGAGGCAAGAACAAAAGCTGAGAATATCCTTATTTCGGGACGGAGGCTTATGGACACACTTGACGCAATCATGGACCTGTCGCATCTGGAATCCGATAAGCTTACAAGGAAATTCGTGCCGATCTCAATAAAAAAGTCCCTTCTGAAGGTGCTGTCGAATTATGAACCGCTGATCAAAAGAAAGAACCTGAGCCTGAACCTGAATGTACCGGCTTACCTGCAAATCCTGGGCGACGACTACCTGCTGCAGCACCTTTTAAGATGTCTTATCGACAATGCCGTTAAGTATACAGAGAAGGGTAGTATCACCATCGAGGCAGGGGAGTCAGAGGCCAACAGGCCGGGGATGATAGAGATATCGGTGAAAGATACGGGTATTGGTATTTCCAAGGAAAATTTCGACCTGGTCTTCGAAACATTCAGGCAGGTGAGTGAAGGGTACGGAAGAAAGTTTGAGGGATCCGGACTTGGGCTTACGATCAGCAAAAAGATAGTAACCTTGCTTAACGGTGAGATAAAACTCAAAAGTAAGACAGGTGAGGGTTCTGAGTTTATTGTTGTATTGCCATCCGCAGGTCAGGTTTTTTCAGAAATTACCGAACCGGCTGTTAACAAAGTGCAAGAGAAAAAGGGGCTTTCAAGAGAGCTGACATCGATTCCCTCAGTGCTGGTTGTGGAGGATAATCTGGTGAATCTTCAGCTTCTTACTCTGTATATTCAGGACAGTTGCACAGCTTTTTCGGCACTGGACGCAAAAGCAGCAATCGAGAATGCAAGGCAGAAACATTTTGACCTGATCCTGATGGATATCAATCTTGGGCCAGGGCTTGACGGGATACAGGCTATGCTTGAGATTCGCAAGCTTGGTGATTATAAAACGGTTCCCATCGTAGCTCTTACGGGATATGCATCCATTGGCGACAGGGACCGGCTGATCTCTCTTGGCTTTTCAGGTTATCTGCCGAAACCTGTAACGAAGGACGTACTTCTCAACCTCATCGACGAGATGATCAGGGCATGATCATCAACCGAAGGCAGCAATTGCTGCAATCAACAAAATTACAAGAGGTGCGACAATGTAAACGACTTTGGCATCCCTGCGGATGTTGTTGTTCATCTCGCTAATCCCCTGCAGGCATTTTTCATCTCCGGGTTTATAAGCCAGGGCTGCTTTAAACTCTTCCCTGGCCGACCTGAAAAGGTCGATCTTGATAAAGTGAGCTGCTCTTTCGGTATGTTCCCTGAATTTCAGTTCTTCATGGGTCAGGCTGTGATCGTCATACAGATCGTGATGGGCCATAGTATGGTTGTTGGTTGTTGGTTGTTGGTTGTTGGTTGTTGGTTGTTGGTTGTTGGTTTGAATGCTCAAAGGTAAATGATTTTTCAGCCCGGCTGTAATCATCAATGGAATTTATATGACAAACCAACGCCTATGATTTCTTTGAACTGGGTTCGTGGACCGTATGCAGGTTCAGGAGGGTTTGTCTGTATCAGGATATCGTTATCGTAGATCAGCTGGCAGTTTACGATAGCAGCCAGCCATTTGTTAACTTTAAGTGTCAGGAGTACATTCCAGTTTACATCAATGCAACCGAAATCATGAAAATAATCGGAAAACAGTTCAAGGGAAGAGGTGATGTTGATGTTTTTTGCAAGATCCTTGTTAAGGTCTGCTCTCACATACGGGCCCAGTTCTGACCTCAGATGCTTGCCCTTGTCAACACCAAAAGCTCCCTGTTTTGAGAGAGTATCGTTCATCACAAATGTAAAACGGCCGGAACCGGGGGAAACATAGAGTGTGAAAAAATTCGCAGGACGGTAAGTGATGCCGAGACCGGCGACAAGGTAGCCCGGGGACATGAAATCGGAGATCGGCACACTGTCGTTGGGTGAGTTGTATCCCGCGGTAAACTGAGTGCGGAAGTTCACTAGTACGGTAAGGTACCATTTTTTATTCGGGGCGATTTCGTAGCTGTAAGCTGTCGTGAACTCCAGTTTATCGTCGGTTTTGTTGAATTTGGCAGCTTCGGTTTTTCCGAGGAACTGGAACCCATAGGCTGCGTCGAGAAGGTTGGACCATGCATGCTTGTTTTTGGAGTATCTGAGTTTGAGGTTTAGCATCCCGGTAGCCCCGAGAGAATTTGTTCCGCCGGAAGCCCAGTTGGAATAGGCTGCCTGGTTTATAGTAAGGGATCCGAATCCACCTAATTTCCAGTGTTTGGGGGTTGTATCGGCCACTGTCTCAGTTTTGGATTTGTCAAGGCCTGAAGCAACCGTTTTAATATCCTGAGTATATGAGAACCCTGCAACCAGGGCTAAAATTAGGGTAAAAATCAGTTTTTTCATAAGTTAGAATTATTATAAGCAGCAAAAATAACCAAAGAAATCAAATTGTCAAGAACTGCAAGAAAATCTTCGTCTGAGCCTTTATTTTTGTAATTTTGCCTTATCAAATCAAGCCCGATGAAAATTAAGAACTTACTATTATTACTGGCATTTGTAATGCCGGTTGTTATGGCCGGGGCCCAGAGCCGACCCGCAGGCCCAAGTGAAATATCAGTTGGAAAATACTGGGGATTAAGCAAACCCTTGCGTGACCTTCCTGTAATGAGTGCTGCCGACTGGAAAGAGATGGCGAAGAAAGCCAAAAAGGAGCTTAATGAAGGGCTGGAATTTCGCAGTTATCCTTATGCGGCAACAGCTCTGCCAAGAGGTGAAGATGCAGCCTGGCAGAAATTCATGGGGAATGTTCATAACCCTTCAGCCCCTCTGGTAAATTTCGACGGACAATCTTCTCCTTATTATCCTCCCGACTGCAACGGCACAGTTGGCCCGAACCATTTTATGCAAACCATCAACTCGGTTTATGCCATCTACAATAAAGCAGGAGCTCTTGTTGCAGGCCCAACCAATATGAACCTGCTCTTCGGCAATGTACCCGGTGCTACCAGGAACGACGGCGACCCGATCATACTTTACGATGAGCAGGCCGATCGCTGGTTTGCAACAGAATTTTCAATACCGGGTTCCGGAACAAATTACATTTTACTTGCCGTTTCAACCACTAATGACCCCACCGGGACCTGGCACCAGTATTCCTTCCCGGTTGCTTCGATGCCCGATTATCCCAAATTCAGCGTATGGCGCGACGGGTATTATATGGGTGACAATAACGGGGGTAGTACAGATATTTATGTTTTTCAGCGTGATTCCATCCTGGTGGGAGCAACAGCCAAGTCGGTTGGCTTTCATAATACCTGGAGGCCGTCTTCGGTTGATGGGTTCATGTGCGTGCCTCCGATAGACAATGACGGGGCTTTTGCGCCAGCCGGTTCACCGGGATTATACATTGCTTTCAATGATGATGCATTCGGAGGGGGAACAGACCAGTTATGGATATATGAACTGGCGGTTGACTGGAATGTCACAACCAACTCGACCTTCAACAGGGTTCAGCAAATCGATGTGGAACCCTTCAGCAGCAACTTCGGAAATAACTGGGATAATGTAAGCCAGAAAGGCGTTTCCCAGAAAGTAGATGCCATTCCTCAGGTGATCATGAATGTTCCCCAATACAGGAATTTCGGAGCATACCAAACGATAGTATGCTGTCATACAGTCAACCTTGGAACACCACCAAGTAACAATCATGCAGGAATACGTTGGTATGAACTCCGAAAAACAGCGGGTTCCTGGTCCGTAAGGCAGCAAAGCACCTATGCCCCTGATGCTGACAGCAGGTGGATGGGTAGTATCATGCTGAACGGGGCAAGCACCATTGGCCTTGGATACTCTGTGTCAAGTGCCAATATATACCCGTCAATCAGGTACTGCGGACAATCGGCAGTCGCTTACGCAGCCGGCAACGGCACTCTTGATATTGCAGAGGACACGATAATAAACGGACAAAATTCCCAGACAGGTTACAACCGCTGGGGTGATTATTCCCTTCTTTCCGTTGATCCGACTGATGATAATACCTTTTGGTTCACTTCAGAATATATCGGTGCGGGTGGCAGCCGTAAAACCAGGATCGCTTCGTTCAAATACGCACTTCCTCCGTCAGTTGTGACTCTTGACGCAACAAACCAGACAGGGGTCACTGCGACTTTGAACGGTACTGTCAATCCTAACGGAGCTCCTTCAACCGGATATTTTTACTGGGGTACATCGATGATAAACCTTCCAAATTCGACTCCTGTGGATTCTTTGGGATCGGGAACATCCGTAATACCGATTGCAAGTATTATCAGCGGATTAAATCCAGCTACTACATATTATTACCGCGTTGCAGGCACAAATCCTGCCGGTGCAAAATACGGAGCAGTGAAATCCTTCTCTACAATTCAACCTAATCTTTCAGTTTACCCGCCAAACCAGAGCGTTGGCGAAATCCCTGGCGAAACAATCTTTGAGGTTACCAGCAACATTCCCTGGCTTGTTTCAAGCAGTGCTACCTGGTGCGTCCCCACATCCGGCGGGACAGGTAATGATACCATTCATGCCGTCTTTACCGAAAATACCGGCACACAGTCAAGGGTTGCAACCCTCACCGTGAGCGGTATCGGAGTTACCCCGGTGGCAGTTACAGTGACTCAGGCTGGGATTACCCCCCAGCTTATCGTTACACCCGACAACCAGAATGTTATCTCTGATGCAGTGATTACAAACTTTACCGTACTTTGCAATACTTCCTGGACTGCCACTTCCGATGCAGCATGGTGTGCTGTTACACCCTCAGGCATCGGGAACGGCTCTATAACAGCTACTGTTCAGGCCAATACTACAGTTACCCAGAGGATAGCACATATTTCGGTACTTGGCATTGGTGTGGGCCCTGTTGTTGTTACTGTTACCCAGGCAGGGCAGGGACCGAGCCTGCTTGTCACACCTTCGACCCAGAATGTATCTTCGCTTGCAGGGAGCATTAACTACCAGGTTACATCCAATACAAGCTGGACTGCACAGAGCGACAGCGTTTGGTGTACTGTGACTGCTTCGGGAACAGGGGAAGGCACCATTGTAGCCAATTACACTGCAAATGCCGGGAGAATTGCCAGGACCTCGCATATAACAGTTACCGCGGCGGGCCTGATCCCTGTGATTGTGAATCTCTCCCAGGCAAAGTCCACCGCAGGCATCAGTGAAGCCGATGCAGGCAAGGTTAAGATCTATCCCAATCCCAACAAAGGGATCTTCAATATCGCCCCGGCCGACGGTAGTAAAAGCGTGCTTACAATTGAAGTTGAAGATATGAGCGGCAAGTCGATTCTGAAGAAGCAGCTGAAAGGACAGGATGAATACCAGGTCGACCTTTCCTCAGCCCCGGCAGGAACGTACAACATCGTCATCAGATCCGAAACGTATCTTGTTACCAGGAAAATTGTAATACTGCGATAGCGGATGACAGTTCTCAAATCAAGAAAACGCCCCGGGATGAATAATTCCGGGGCGTTTTCTTGTCAAGAATTCAGAATCAACAGAACCATCCTAACGATCAGAGGAATTGTCAAACTCGAATTTGACTTCCTTTTCTTTCTTACTCTTTTCAATGGTACTGAAATTGAATACAACGCCTGCGTAAAACACCGGGGCATCGCGTCTTCTGTATGATTCCTGTACGAGAACAGAAGTGTTGACATTGCTTTTATTGTAGTTTGAATTGAACAGATCGGAAACAGTAAATAGAAACGACAGTTTCTTTTTAAAGAAATCCTGGCGGAATCCCAGGTTGACGACCCAGTTCGGGTATCTCATTCCCTGTGGTGTAAGAACCGATGACCTGTACTGACCGTTCACCTGCAAAATTGTCGATTTTGAGATGCTCACCGATGCATTGACCTTCGCATTCCATGACCAGGCTGCCTTGTTTTTGCTGAACCCGATATTGGAGGCGTCAATCTCATTATAGTACCCTGAGGCGCTGAAATTTACGTTGAATATCTTTGCAAACTGGGCATTCCCGCTGAAGTCAATACCTGCGCTCTGATCATGTGACAGGTTCGCCATCATGGTTACCAGCACCGAGTCGTTCAGGTTATAGGTCACCGTTGTGAAACCATTCAGGCGGTAACGGTAAAAAATGGTGGGGATCAGGTTAACACCTTTTGATTTTACAGCATATCCCAGCTCGAACGAATGTATATCCTCGGGTTTCAGATCAGGGTTTCCAACGAAAAAGTTCCTGGGATCGCGGTATTCAGGAACCGGATTCATGTCTTCGGGACTCGGCCTGTTAACCCTTCGGCTGTAATTCAGCTGCCATTCATTCTTGCCGGAGGCAAGAGACAGATGCAGGGTAGGGTAGACTGCAAAATAAGTCTGGTTTACAACCGACTTCCAGGTGATATAATCCAGTTTGAGTATCGCAAGTTCGGGCCTTACACCAGCCATGAAGGAGAATTTCTTAATAGTATAGGACAACGTCCCGAATACCGCATGAACAGTCTGGTTCCCGATGAAATGATTGGTCAGTGTGGTATCGGTGATCCAGGTTCGTTTTTCAGTATCATAATTCTGAACAAGAAAGTCCTGGTTCGAGATCTCCATATTCCCATCATATCCGGTCTCCAGCGATGCATTTTTCCATAAAGGACAGGTATACGTAACGGCCAGGTTATACTTCTGCTGGATGATGTGGTTGTAGTTGTAGGAAAGCTGGTTAGGGTAAAGCGGCTGGGAATATACAGAGGTGTAGGAATAATTTTCATGTTCGTCGTCATATTGAAAAACAAAATCAACCCTCAGTTTATGCTCGCTTGCCTCGTTAAATGTATGTTCATAAAACGCGTTGGCGCCGAAGCTTGTTTCATAATCGGGACCTTCCTGGTAACGAATAAAATTCTCAGTAGGAACCATTGAATCATTTCTATACTGATTATAAGATGTTGAAAACCTGGTTAAGTCCCTGTAATTGATTGTGGTTGTGACCCCGGCAACATCTTTGTCGCTGATGCTCCAGTCGAATCCCAGTGTGCCCAGGTTCGATACAGGTTTGGCGTATCCTTCGGAATACTGGTAATAATAGTTGCTCTGACCATTTGAAGTGTCAATGCTTTGGGAATACAGGTCACTGGCCCTCCAGCGGTAATCTTTCCTGAAACCATAACTCCCGAAAAGGTTAACCTTGCCTGTATTCAGATTCAGCTGCAAATTCCCTGTATACCTGTCGTGGTTCCCGACATTGCCACCTATGACCGTGTTAAAACCCGCCTTGCGGTTCTTTTTCAGAACAATGTTGATGATGCCGGCTGTACCATCGGGGCGGTATTTGGCCGAAGGATTGGTAATCACTTCAATCCTCTCGATAAGTGAAGCAGGCATCTGTTCAAGGCTTGCTGAACCCGTCATGGACGAAGGCCGGCCGTTTATAAGAATGGTCACATTTCCCGACCCCCTCAGGCTTACATTTCCGTCCATATCGACAGTCACTGCCGGAATATTCTGAAGAACATCAGTAACAGTTCCGGTCTGGGCCATGATATCCTGCTGAACATTGAATATTTTCCTGTCAATTTTACTAATAATCATGTTCTTTTCGGCAGTGACGGTAACTTCTTTCATATTTTGTGCGGATGGCTTCAGAGCGAGGACTCCGAGTTCAACCCTGTTGTTCTTCCGGTCAATGCCGATGGGTTTTGACCGCTGTTTTAGGTAGCCGATAAAACTGTAATCAAGAAAATAAATTCCGTTAGGAATGCCGGTCAGTTTAAACGCACCGCTGCTGTCGGTTACAGCCCCGCTCACAATCCTGCCGTTCAGTGTATCGACCAGGGCAATATTGGCATATTCAACAGGTGAATTTGTCTCAGAGTCAATGACCTTCCCAAATATGGTTCCGTTCGGTCTGGACTGGGCGGATGAGATTGTTGCGGATATAATTATCAGGAGAAAAATCAGGAAGATCGGTCGTGCCATTGAGAGTCTTGAAGGAGTTTAATTGAAATCCCGGGCAAAAGTAGAAAAAATGAACCTGAAATGAGTTTCTTCCTTTTCAGAAGTTTAACTTTGGAGCCGGATTAAATATGCATTATGAAAAACCATTTTCTTAAGGCCTTTACACTTATTGCCTTAGTGTTGCTGGTCAGCACCGTCCCTTTTTCAGGATTTTCACAGAAACTTTCTGTAACCAATGACAGCCTGCCCACGGCATTGCTGCTTGTCGATATACAGGATTTTTATTTTCCCGGCGGACAATTGCCACTTGTAAATCCTGAAGCTGCAAGTGAAAACGCAGCCCGGGTACTGGAACTGTTCAGATCTCTTAAACTTCCTGTCATCCACGTTCAGCATGAAGGCGGCAGCCCGATCCGCTCAAACGTAGCACCGGTTCAGGGCGAGAAGCTGATCACAAAAAAAGAGGCCAATTCCTTCAATGGCACCGATCTGCTAACTTACCTGAGGGCTTTAAAAATCAGACGCCTGGTTCTTTGCGGGATGCAGACGCATATGTGCCTTGAGGCTGCAACCAGGGCTGCATATGATTATGGATTCAGCTGTATAGTGGTCCAGGATGCCTGTGCCACCAGGGCTCTGAAGTGGGGCGACCGCACGGTAAGCGCCGAAGATGTTCAGGCCTGCACACTTGCGTCACTGGAGCGGTTCTATGCGAAAGTTGTTAACACAGCCGAACTTCAGCCTTGAGGATCATCGGGTCCTGTTCAATAGAAGCTTACCTGATTATCATCCTTTTCGAAAGGGTTTTTTCTTCGGTACTGAGCCTGTAGTAGTAAACACCCGCATTTAGTCTCTTCCCTGCCAGGTCCAGGCCTTCAACGTATTTCCCGGCCTGAAGATGTTTGTTGTCAATCAGTGTTACCACGCGATTCCCATACAGGTCATATATGTTCAGCGAAACCACCGATGGCCGGTGAAGTTTGAATGACATATAAGTGAAGCTGCCTGCCGGGTTGGGGTAGTTCTGGTCAAGGGCCACAGGAAGGGAAGGTTCCAGTTCAGGAGTATGAACGACGTTTGCCGAATCTATGATCGCTGTAATAACGCTCAGGTTAAAATTATCGAGCCTTGCCCATGCAGGGCGCACCATATTGTTCCAGGCTGATATTGCAGTGTAGTCCCCGAAAAACACGGTGGCGTTTGGTACAAAGGGAGATTCGCTGATCCTGAAATTCCTGAACGTTTCGCCCCCGTCGTGTGAGCTGGCAAGGTACACATCGGTGCGTGTATCCTGATAATTCCTGCGGTCGTAAAAAACTATATAAATGCTCCCGGTAGCCTGGTCAACAGTCATCCAGCTGAAAAACTGCTGTTTCCCCGGAGGGTCATCATTCACTCTCTTCGGGTTGCTCCAGGTTTGTCCGTTGTCGGTGGATTTTGTGAAAAAAACATCAGTATCGGTCAGGCCGTTCCTCTGGTCTGACCAGTTGATATAGATGGTTCCCCTGTTCGGGCCGTTGCTCAGGTCGCAGCATGTGACAGGCATCCCGTTGGCACGGTAAATACCGGGTACCGCAAAGTCCCACCCTCCCGGCATACTGTTGACCAGGATGTTTTCTGATGGCCAGGTTAAGCCATGGTCAGTCGATTTTGTAAAAACCAAACCCGCCGGCCCTGCCCAGGAGACATAGACCTCTCCGCCCGGGCCCACTGCGGGGACTGCACCTTCTACTGTATTGCTTTTGTCGAGGCAGTCTCCTGCAACCTTGTTGATCCTCTTAGTCTGGCTCCAGGTAGCTCCTCCATCCGCAGACCTTGAAAACAGGATTACAGAACTATCGGCTGGCGAGGCACTGTTATAATGGTCAAACTGTGTCCAGCATGTGTAGATGTAATTGTTTGCAGGGTCAATGACAGCCCATTCCTTATCCTGTTCCTTTGGCGGATTGAGGCCCATGAATGAACCATTGTCCCAGGTTTGACCGTTATCGGTCGATTTCTGGCAAACCATCCTGTCGAGCCAGTAACCGTTAGGTGGAACCGAAAGGTGAATGTAGTAAAATGCTCCGGCAGTGTCGATCAGAATGCAGGGGTCACCCCAAACTCCGTAACTTGAGTTCAAAGTGCCCTCATGCCATGTATAACCTGAATCGATTGAATAGTAGTAAGCCCTGATATTGGCTCCTGCGACAAGGATGTTGGGAGATCTGGGGTTGATTAGTATAGATGGTTCCTCCGGGTCATTGCCGGAGCTGATTGTAATGTTGGGGTATTGCGAATAACCCTGAAGTGCCAGTGTGAGAAGAAATAAAGCTGCAATGATGGTTTTCATACCGTGCAGGAATAATCCCCGGGCAGTGTGTCAAACATAAAGATACCGTTTGATTTTCTGTGTGGCCGTTTTTTCGAAAGGATACTCCTGAACAACAATTCTTTGTACCTGGGAGAATTTATTTACGCGGGAGTTTACATATTGAAGCAGTTCAGCCTGAAGTTCAGCGGTCTTATGCTCAACGTAATTTGAAATATCGTATTTGAGCTGGGCATAACGTTCTTCAATTTCTTCCCTGTTGAAGTGGACCAGCGCAACCAGCCTTTCTTGTTGCAGAACGACCAGTGAATCAACCACATGTGAAAAATTATTTATAATCGATTCAATGTCTTCGGGATGGATATTCTCTCCCCCCTGGCCGATGATGGTGTTTTTCAACCTGCCCTTGATATAGAGGTAGCCGTCCTTGTCGAAAACACCAAGATCACCTGTCCTGAACCATCCGTCGGGAGTAATAACCTCGGCTGTCAGGCCGGGTTCCTTGTAATACCCTTTCATGATGTTGGGCCCTCTTGCCCAGATCTCTCCTTCACCCGTTTTTTTGTCGGGATGCTGAATGATAAGTTCAATATTTTCTATGGATGGTCCGGTCGACTGCAACCTGGCATTCTGCGGATTAAACCCGGCCAGGAGAGGAGATGTTTCGGTAAGTCCGTACCCGATAGCATAAGGGAATTTTGCTTCAATCAGGAATTTCTCAACGGTCTTGTTAAGCTTGGCGCCACCTATGCCAAAGAAATGCAGTTCTCCTCCGAATGTCTGCATGAGCTTTTTCCCGGCGGCTTTGTTGAGAATCTTCCTCAGAAAAGGAATATGAATCGCAGTATGAAGGAAAGCGTTTTTTGTAAAGGCCGGCTGTATTTTATTTCTGAATATTTTTTCAATGATAATGGGCACTGTAAGCATGATTGTGGGCTTCACCTGCAGCAATGCGGGTAACAGAATAGAAGGGGTTGGCATTTTACCCAGGTACCAGACCCCGGCCCCCCTCAGCATCGGAAGCACCATGCCAATAGTGTTTTCGTAGGTATGGGAAAGCGGCAGAACAGACAGGAACCTGTCGGTTTCCTTGATTTCCTGCACCATCCCGCTTTTATCGGCTGTAAAGCAAACATTCAGGTGGGTGAGCATAACCCCTTTTGACTTGCCTGTGGTTCCTGATGTATAAATGATCGAGGCAAGGTCATCCTCATGAATTATATATTTTTTTGAGGGGACTGCGGATGGGTCGAATACGGGATATCCGGCTTCCGGACTTTTTACTGAGAAATCCTCAATTGTGATCCTTACCGAAGCAGTATCTGAATGTATGGCATTCAACTTCGATTGCTGGCCTTCGGAAACGAAAATGGCCTTTGATTCAGAATGTTCAAGGATATTTCTAACCTCGTCGGGATGGAAATCGGGCAGTAAAGGTACTGCAACAGCACCCATGAAGGTAATTGCATAATAGCTGGCTGCCCAGTTAGGCAGACTGGCACTGAGTATAGCTACTTTATCGCCTTGCTGTATACCGAGTTTTTCAAGAAGAGCTGTTATTGCCTGTATGCGGATGTGCAAATCCCCATATGTAAGCTGTTCTCCTCCGATCAGGGCTAAGGCAGGACGGTCTTTATGTTTGCCCAGGGTCAGCAGAAATGAAGAAGGAAGCGTGAATCCGGTTTCAGAAACCATCAATGCCACTGATTTAAGGTACAAATATATGAAAAAAACCTGGAAACTATCACCTTGTCACCTTGTCACCTTGTTACCCTGTTACCCTGTTACCCTGTCACCCTGTTACCCTGTCACCTTTTCAATAATGAGGATACACCCTGTGCAGGCTATCAATCAGCGCTTTTGTGCCGGGGTCCCGGGAAATATCTTCCAGGCACACCAGCCTGGCTGACTTTTTTACAACGGCAAGTTTCACTGTATCCCACCATAAACATGTAAGCCCGGCATAGGTGCCGTAAAGTCCTGCTTTGACATAGGCAGCTCCTGCAGTAATGTTTGCAAAGGATTCATGAGTATGGCCTCCGCAAAGTGCATCAAACAGGGCTTCGCCCCTTGCGTTTCTGAATTCCGAAAATGCACTGGCATCTTCAGCCTTAAGTAAATGGGTTAAAAGAATATTGATGTCAGCAGATGCCAGGGCCGCTTTGATTTTAGCAAGGCTGGTTGAGGTTGTCAGGGGATACACCCTCACTACTTCCCCGGCTAATGAATGAATGTTGTTCGTGTCGGTTATACCTATAATATTCAGGCTGTATTTACCTCTGACTGAAGTAAAAGTGAGATAATCCCGGGTCATTCCTGAGGGTTCAGCAACATTGCATGCAATCAGCTTTGCTTTCAGTCCGCCCCTTTGCAACAGTCCTTTCCCGTATGTCCAGTCATGGTTCCCGGGAACAATGGCATCGAAATTCAGGTATTCGACCAGGCGGGCTTCCGCCAATCCGTCAAATCTCCGGTTTGAATCATCCGGAACTTTAAGATCCGGTACGACCTGGCGGTCCTTGATTCCATTGCAACGATACACATCATAGCTGTGGTGAACCATTAAGAAGTCACCTGCCAACACAAAATACACGTTCGAAGCTGTATCCCTCATGTTCTTCACAAGTGTGGCCAGGCCTGCCAGGTTCCGGGAGTATTCGTGAATGTCACCGGCAGAAACAATGTAAATCCTGATTCCCTGGAATACAGAAGGCGCGGGTGAAGGGCCCGGGTCAGGAGTTGTGCCCGAATTTTTCGAACAGGCAAAAAATGCAGACATGCCCGCCATGAAAATAATGCCAATGCAATATCTGATTTTTTTCATGTTTCAGGATTTTTGCCGGTTAACACAAATATACGAAATAGTTTGATCCCTAACCCCCAACCCCTAACCCCCAATCCCGATGTATAATATTCCTACCTTTATTCCCTTAACAAGACATTGTGTCATGAAACATCTATTTTTTGCATTGATACTGTTAGTGCCCTGCACCAGGTTATTCTCTCAGAACTTCCCATTCAGTAAGGATAAGACAAGGCCGGTAGAGGAAAGGGTGGATGAGCTGATAAAAAAAATGACCATTGAAGAGAAAATCGACATGCTTGGTGGTTATGAAGGCTTTTATATACGGCCAAACAACAGGCTGGGGATTCCCGCAATCAAAATGGCCGACGGTCCACTTGGGGTGAGAAATTACGGCAAGGCAACGGCTTTTCCGGCCGGGATATGTTTTGCATCTACATGGAATACGGCACTCGTTCAGAAATTTGGGGAGTGCGTGGGTAAAGAAGCCAGGTCTAAGGGAGTACATATTATACTTGCTCCCGGTGTCAATATTTACAGGGCTCCGATGTGCGGAAGGAATTTCGAATATTATGGAGAAGATCCTTTTATGGCAGGAAGAATGGCGGTTGCATATATTAATGGCGTGCAAAGCCAGGGGGTTGTGGCAACCGTGAAGCATTTCGCCGGGAACAATCAGGAGTACGACAGGTACAACGTGAGTTCTGATATGGATGAACGGACGCTCCGGGAGATCTATCTTCCGGCTTTCTGCGCTGCAGTGAAGGAAGCGCATGTAGGTGCCGTTATGAATTCGTATAACCTGGTTAATGGAGAATGGACTTCACAGAACGCACATCTGCTTACAGATATTCTTAAAAAGGAGTGGAAATTTGATGGCATCCTGATGAGTGACTGGGGGTCGACACATGATGGAGTGGCAGCTGCATTAGCCGGACTCGACCTGGAAATGCCTGCAGGTGACTTCATGAACCGTTCCACGCTGATGCCTGCCCTGAAAGACGGAAGGATAAAACCTGAGGTCATCGATGACAAGGTCAGGAGGATGCTCAGGATCATGTTCCGCTTTGGTTTTTTCGACAGGGTCCAGGCTGATACCAGCCTGCCTTTATACAATCCAGATTCGAGAATTGTCGCACTCCAGGCGGCCCGCGAAGGCATCGTCCTCCTGAAAAATGAAAATTCGATTCTTCCGCTTGACAGGAAAAAGATAAACAGCATGGCTGTTTTAGGCCCTGATGCCCATCCCGCTGTTCCAGGCGGGGGTGGGAGTTCTATAATCACACCCTACCGGACGGTGAGTTTTCTTGATGGGATAATTCAGTGTGCAAGTGACAGCACTAAAGTGTATTACAGCCAGGGAATAAATACTGATCTCGATGAAATGTTCGGGGGCTCCCTGTTTTATCATGTCAATGAAAAAGGGGAGAAAGTGAGCGGACTAAAAGGAGAGTATTTTGCCAATATGTTCATGAAAGGGGAGCCTGCAATGGTGAGAAACGATGAGCATATCAGCTTCAACTGGCAGAACGGATCACCGGTTCCGGCCCTTCCCGTTGACAGCTTCTCGATAAGGTGGACGGGAAGCATCAGCATACCGGCCGAAGCGGATTATTATTTTTATGTTAACGGGAATAACGGGTTCAGGCTTTTTCTTGATGATATGCCAGTGGTCGATGAATGGGGCAATCCTTCATTCAAAGCCGGGGATAAGGTGATGACTCTCAGGAAAGGAGATGTACAGGTAAGGCTTGAATATTTTGAAAAGACCGGTGAAGCCCAGGTCGCCTTAGGATGGAGGATCGTTAAGCCTGCGGGAGAATCCGAGGCAGTAAAACTGGCCTCTAAGTGTGATGTGGCAATTGTATGTGTTGGTTTTAACCCTAATACTGAAGGAGAGGGATTTGACAGGCCTTTTGAACTTCCGGCTGAACAGGCAGACCTTATCAGGAATGTAGCTAAGGTAAATAAGCATTGTATCGTCGTGTTAACCTCGGGAGGCAATGTCTCATCCAAAGACTGGATCTCCCAGGTGCCGGCATATCTTGCGGCATGGTACCCCGGACAGGAAGGAGGGAAGGCCCTGGGGGAAATACTTTTCGGGATCACCAACCCCAGCGGAAAGCTCCCGGTGAGTTTTGAGAAAAAGTGGGAGGATAACGCCTGTTATAACACTTATTATGATACCGATAAGGACAAGAGGGTGAGCCATACCGAGGGACTCTTTATCGGTTACCGGCATTTTGACAAACATGGCGTAGAGCCTTTGTTCCCTTTTGGTTTCGGGCTTTCATACACCAGTTTTGCATACAAAAACCTGCAGGTTAAAATGCTGCAGACCAGTCCGGAGGTTCCTTTTAAAATTTTACTCAGCCTGGACGTGACAAATACCGGCAGGAAAGAAGGTGCAGAGATCGTGCAAGCATATCTTCACAATATCCAAGCCCAGGCCGACAGGCCCGTTAAAGCCCTCAAGGCCTTTACAAAAGTATTTCTGAAGCCCGGTGAAACAAAACAGGTAAAATTATTACTCGACCGCGAGGATTTCACGATTTACGATACCGCTAAAAAATCGTGGGTGATTGACCCTGGTGAATATGAGTTTCTTGTAGGCGCCTCAAGCAGGGATATAAGGTTGACAGCCAAAAGGAAGATACGGTAAAGATGGGAGTGGTCATTTGACCACCACCATCTTCTTTGAACTGACCGATTTCCCGGTCTGAATAACGGCCAGATAAATGCCAGAAGGCAGCGCAGAAGTACTATAGTTCTGTGTATAATCTCCTGCATCCAGTGTTTTGTCAATAACGTTACTGATCAGTTTGCCGTCCATACCGAAAAGAGAAAGCTTAACATTGCTCTTCCCGGTGAGCCTGAATGCAAAGGTGGTTTTGTCGAAGCTCGGGTTAGGGTAAATGTAAAGTTCATTTCCCTGCGAAATCATTGAGGGATCAGCTATACCTGTCGGATGGCTGAATTTGCTTTTCAGAACAAACTTCATCAGCTGCTTTGCATCAAGGGTATCCATATAATATAAGGGGAAACTGAGAAGAATGGTCCTGAAGTCACTGCCCATATATTCAAGACCCACAGGTTTGTTCTGCATCATGCCCTGGCTTGTAGTGGGAGGATATTTCGAATTGAACCTGTATATAATATTTGACTCAGCCAAAGGAGTGAACACTTCAATGTTAAATATTTCTCCGGGGAAGGCTGGGTCGAGTGTTTTCAATGGATCCACAGATAAGGTATCATAACCTGCAAAGGAAGCATTCGCCTTATTCATAATGCTGTTAAACTTACGGTTTACCGAATCGACTTTGAAAAATGTACTGATAAAACTCTCAGGGATGAATTTTTTAGGATAAGATGTATTGTTTTCAAAATATGTGGAAGGCAGGAAACCGCTGAACATCATATTCCCTCCGTTCTGAAAAAATATTGCAAGGTTCTCAAGCAGTGTATTTTCAGGACGATTCACATCCTGGGTATTGACCAGGTATAACATATTCTGATAACGGGATATGGTACTGAGGCCGAGGGAGTGATTGCTGTTGAGGTCGAACCAGCGGAAGGGAACAGTATCAAGAACGTTGTTATAAAATTGCCTGATGCTGTCGGGGGTTATATCGGTGCCTTTCATGGCTGCGACCACAAGCAGTGTGTCGGTAAATGCAAACCTTGCACCTGTGGCAATGTGTGAAGGCATGCTTTCCTGTGCGGAGTCATTTACAATAGTAAGACGGTAATATTCCTGCACACCGGCGGGGATGCCTGCATCAACATACAAAGTGTCGGTAATCAGGGAGGTGTTAACTTTTACGGCTCCACTAAAATCAGGATTGCCTGAGCGGTACAGGTTATATCCTGCTATTAGAGTATTGTCGCTATTTGGCCAGGTAAGGGTAATGCTTTGCTTTGAAGACCATGCATTAAACCTGGATGGGTATGGAAGGAACTGTTGTTCAACAAGCACTGCGAGTGAACCTTTGGTAACTTCGGCTAGGTATGGGAGGTTGCAGTTTCCGATAGTATCGGAAGGCTGGTGCCAGTTGGGGCTGAAATCCATTTCTTCAAGATATGCCGTTGGAAACGCATTGATCCAGTAGGCATAGGAGTCGGAACCCGATGCAGCCAAGTTTGAGGGAAAGAAAACGCTCAGGCTGGTATAACGGCTGAAGACATCCGCAGCCAGGTCACCGGCCCATTCAAAACCAAGGTACCGGTAAATCTTGACCTTATTCTGATTCTGAGGATCGTTGGAGACCATGTCGAGGTTGAGGTAGTATTTGACATCATAGTGGTTCACTCTTGACTTCATTGCATAATACCTTGAACCGTACAGCCCTATTTCCTCAGCTGCCCATAAGCAGAACCTGATCGTTGTTTCGGGATGGTAATTCATCAGTTTCATGACTCTGGCAACTTCGAGTGTCGCCGCGGTTGCAGAACCATTATCATCTGCTCCCGGAGCAAGTATCATTGGATTTCCCGAGCAATATGAATCATAATGGCCGCCAATATGGTATTCCTCACCGGGGGCGCTGCTGCCGTTTACAGTACAAATGACATCATATTGCCAGAACGATGTTCCCTGGATATTAAGTTCGAAAGAGTCGAGCTGCACCTGGGTTGCTGAATATCCATAGGAGATAAATTTCTGTCTCAGCCAGATTGCAATATCCTTACGGTTCTGGTTGAGCGGATAGCGTGTCCCATAATCCTGGAGATGCTGAATGATGGTCCTGAGGCTGTCGGCTTTAACCTGTTGCATCAGGGAAACAATAAGGGGGTTCACATAACTTCCACTATAAGAGGTTTGCGAAGATTGGTTTGAATACCAGTTGCCTGTAAGGGGATCATCAGGCCTCTGATCATAGATCTGGGCTTGTCCCGAAAATGGATTTAACATGATCAGGCAGGTAAGAGAGAAAAACAAAGAAAAAAGTTTAGTTTTCATAGGAGTTCAGTTTGAGAAGTTAAAAGTAGGCAAATAAGAGCCGGTGAACGAAGTGAATTCGGTAAACGACAGAAACTAATCGGTGAGCGGATAATTTCGATATGTATGCGGTTGTTAGGAAAATAACAATAAATTTGCGCCCATAATCTGCGAAAATCACCTAGACCAAACTACGTATATCACTAAATGACCCACTATGAAAAACAAAGCATTTCTTAAATTTTTTGCGGCTGCACTGCTGCTTTCGGGCTTGCCCCTCATGTCTCATGCAGCAGAATCCATTAGTTCAGGACTTGCTCCGGCAATTACCGACGACCAGCATTACAACCGTGCCATCCATATCATGGCGATGCTTCTCGTAGGCTTCGGATTCCTTATGGTATTTGTACGTAAATACGGACGTTCGGCTCTTACTGCCACATTTTTGCTTGTAAGTATTTCGCTCCCCATTTATATGCTGATCAGCAGCAAAGGGGGAAGCATTAATGACAATGATGTCCGCAGGCTCATATTAAGCGAGTTCTGCGCAGCCAGTCTTTTAATTGCTGCCGGTGCTGTATTGGGAAGGCTGAAGATGCAGCAGTACCTCCTGCTGGGTTTGCTTTTTGTCCCGTGCTATATGCTAAATGAATGGATAGTGCTTGAAGGCGGATTTGGCCTTGTGGGAGCCGGCAATGTTGTCGATACCGGGGGATCCATTGTGATCCATGCTTTTGGAGCAATCTTCGGACTCGGTGTTGCCCTTACCATGACCACGAAGCAGGAATTTGAGAAAACGATCGAAAGCGATGCAGTCTCCGACCGTTATTCCATGCTTGGAAGTATGATTTTATGGGTTTTCTGGCCGAGTTTCTGTGCTGCCCTTGTCACACCCGAGCAGATGCCCCTGACAGTAGTAAATGTAATCCTTGCACTTTGCGGATCTACCATTACCACCTATATTGTTTCGGTTTCACTCAGGAAGAAGATCAGTATCGCAGATATTGCCAATGCTGCCCTTGCCGGTGGAGTAGCCATAGGTTCGGCATGTGCCGATGCCACTCATTCCGAAGCCATAATCATCGGTATTGTTGCAGGAGCCATCTCAACCTTCGGTTTTGCCGTAATCCAGGCCAGGCAGCAGAAGCTGATGAAAATCATCGATACCTGCGGGGTGACAAACCTTCATGGTATTCCCGGACTAATAGGGGGCTTTGCTGCTCTGCCCATCGTCAAAGGGCTTGATATCAGGCAGCAGCTTCTGGGGATGGTCATTACCGTGGTACTTGCTTTTTCCCTGGGTATGCTCGCAGGCAAGATCCTTCCATTGATGGGCCGAAAGACCGAGGCCTACGAAGATGCCGATGAGTTTATCGATGCAGCGGAATAGGCTGTTAATTTTTCACACTTTTTCAGGGTTTGTTGTTGATTAAACGGTGCTTTTCGGTTTAATGCTATTTGTATTCGATACAAACAAACTGTCTTTCAGATATATATTAAGCAATCATTAAATATTTGTACTGATAATGTCGTGTTGTGATTTTAAATATCATATAATCAATGTGTTAATAGGATGTTCTTCGTTCATGGTATAAAGAAAATATAATAATTTGGTAACGTTCAATTAATATAGGTTTAATGTTCGGTGAAATGAGTCGGACTACTTTTGACTCAAATTTTTCCGATGAAGAGGACTGTATTAATTGTACTGATTTTAACTGTTGAATTTCTGTTATTTACTGCCTTTGGACAAGGGACCATCCAGGGGACTATCAAAGATGTTAAAACGAAAGAGACCGTTGTAGGTGCCAGTGTGTACCTGCAGGGAACAACCATCGGAACTTCGACTGATGCCGATGGACATTATGTAATTAAAAATTTAAAACCCGGATCATATAATATAATAGTATCGTTCGTTTCGTATAGGGTTGATACAATTGTAGGTGTTAAAGTTTCAAGAGACAAAGTCGCCGTTGCTGACCATAGCATACTTGAGCTCACAACCCAGCTTTCTGAAGTTTCAGTAACAGCAAGGAAAAAGACAGACACTGAAATCTCGATTATCAATACCAGCAAGCAGAGTAACCTGATCGTTGTTGGTGTTTCCTCCCAGCAGATTTCCAAATCCCAGGACAAAGACGCATCGGAAGTTATCAGGAGGCTCCCTGGTGTTACAATTATAGGGGGCCGGTTTGTAGTTGTTCGCGGACTTATAGAAAGGTATAACACCGTCTGGCTGAACAATGCATCTACCCCAAGCAGTGAGACGGACCAGAGAGCATTTTCCTTTGACATCATACCGAGTAATATGATCAACAACATGGTCATATATAAAACCCCGGCACCTGAGATCCCGGCTGATTTTGCAGGAGCATTCATCCAGATAACTACAAAAAATATCCCTGAATCGAACAGTTTGAGTTTTGGCTATCAGGTCGGTTATAATGACCAGACCTCCCTGCAACCGTTTCAGAAATATAAGGGCAGCCCGACCGACTGGCTTGGTTTTGATAATGGAACAAGGAAATTGCCTTCTGATGTCCCTTCCACAAATGATGTATTGACCCTTCAGGACTATAATAGTGGTCCTTCCGAACAACAGGCCTACCGCAAACAGAAGATGCTCGAAATAGCACACTCCTTCAGTACTATTTCATCGAGTAACACAAAAACGGCCGCATTGGATAATAAATTCAATATCGATTTCAGCAGGATCATCAAAGCGGGTAATACAAAAATAGGGAACGTTACAGCGCTCAGCTACAAGGTTTCCCACAATACTGATGTTGTGCAGAGGTCAAAAGTTGAATCCTATGGCACAACAACTGAAGGGGTTACCTACTCGAAGCTTTACACTGATAATGAGTATGACGAGGCAATAGTTATCGGTGCAATCTCAAACTGGTCACTTTCAGCAGGTAAGAGTGTACTTGAATTCAACAACCTGTTCAATCAAACAGGAATAACAAGCACAATAATAAGGAATGGTATCGATCATTATCGTGATGACAACAGAGTGTATAAAACCATGCTAGGTTATGCAAGCCGTACCATCTATTCCGGATCGATAGGAGGGAATCATGTTTTTAATGACAACAACTCCATTCTCTGGACCCTTGCCTATTCTTATGCAAACCAGAGTGAACCCGACAACCGGCTTATTAATTATTATGCACCCAAGAAGAATGATACATCCTACTATCCTTACCAGCTTGAATACACTTCGACCGCAAATGCCGATGCTAATGCCCGACTTTTTTCGAACGTAAGGGAGCATAATTACAACGGAAATGTGAATTATCAGAAGCAGTTTAACTGGGGTAAATTCAAACCATATTTCAGGGTAGGAGCTTTTGCAGAAAAGAAACTCAGGGATTTTTATATCAGGCCTTTCGGAGTGATCTGGGCAAAGACCGGTTATATAAACCAGGAAATTCTTCATCAACCTATTGACAGCGTCTACTATGAAGGTAACTTCAACTTTGAGAATGGCGTTATTTACCGAGAAGTTTATGATCCCAGCTACCAATATAAAATTGATAATTTATTATTGGCTGGTTACCTTGCTGTGAGGCTTCCTGTCGCCAGGTTTCTTACAATTTACGGAGGAGTAAGAGTTGAAAAAAACAACTTCATTCTTTCTGGCCCGGACGCAAACAGGGAATTCGCTGTGCAGACTCAACGGGATACTTTGAATTTCTTTCCTTCTGTCAATATCACATTCAATATTAGCGAAAAAAATCTCATCAGGCTTGCCTACGGACTTACCATCAACCGTCCTGAATTCAGGGAGGTTGCACCCTTCGCCTTTTACAATTTCAGGGAAAATGTGACCGTTTATGGCAATCCGCAGATCAAATCCTGTTATATAAACAACTTTGATCTCCGCTACGAATTTTATCCCAGCCAGGGTGAGATGATCACCGTTGGAGCATTCTACAAGAAGTTTATCAACCCGATCGAAGCAACGTGGGTACCTGCATCAGGAGGTGAGTGGGATCTGCATTTCCTGAATGCGATAAAAGCGAACAATCTCGGTTTTGAGATTGATATACGGAAAGGATTCCAGAACTGGGCAGATAAAAAAGGATTTTTAAGAACCTTCAGGAACTTTTCGGTGGTCCTGAATGCGGCCTACATCTGGTCAACGGTTGAGACGAATCCTGAATACCTTTTTGTTCTTGATCATAACCGGCCGATGTATGGTCAATCGCCTTATATCGTAAACGCAGGAGTTTACTATCAGACTGTCAAAGGTGATCTCGCAATAAGTCTTCTTTATAATGTTTTCGGTAAAAGGATAATCGGTGTAGGTACACCAGATATCCCAAATTCATATGAAATGCCGCGCAACGTTCTGGATTTTGCGCTGATGAAAAGGATAGGGCCTGCTCTGACAATAAAGTTTGGGATAAAGGATATTCTTAATCAGCCTTTTAAGATTCAGCAGACTATGAAATCAGATAATCTGCCTGACGCAACCATTCTTGTGAAGTCATTTACTCCCGGAAGGCAGTTTTTACTTGGAATAACCTATACGATTTAAAAATGTCAAAAAAGAATACGATGAAACGTACATTTACCACTCTATTACTTCTGGCTTTCTACCTTGGATTGCATTCACAGTCAATTACCGTGTCACTCCCCACGGTTCAGGGAACGGTCGGCCAATTTATTAATATCCCGGTTAAACTCTCAGGCGCTGGCAGCAGCGGGTCTCCTATCAGCAGCGCAAACATCCAGATTACATATGACACAGCAGTACTCAGGTATGATACCCTGATGAATTTCTATACAGGTATGCCCCAAAGTCAATGGTATTTCTCAGGCCATAACGGACTTGTTTCGGCTAACTGGCTAGAGCCTAGTTTGTTAACACTCACAGTGCCTGATAACACCACTCTCTATGAGATAAAATTCACATATAAGGGTGGAAGTTCACCCTTGAATTTCCAGGTAAATGAATTTACAGATGCAGCATACAACCTCATACCGACGACAACTGTGAATGGGGCTGTGAATCCTGTTCCGGTATACAGGCAGGTAACTTTCAAAGTTGACATGTCAAAGCAGAATGTATCCCCATACGGGGTTTTTCTAACCGGAAGCTTCAATAACTGGAGTTACACCCAGAATCCCATGACCCTGACAACTAATCACATTTACACGACTACAGTAAACATCCTGGAAGGATCCTTAGCTCAATACCTTTTTGATAACGGATCAAGCGCTGCCGGACTTGAAACTGTGCCTGCCAACTGTGGTGTGCCGAACGGAAGCGGTCAGTACAACAGGCAGATCGTTGTACCTAATCATGACACGGTTTTAAACCCGGTTTGTTTCAGCATGTGCGGACCGTGTCCGACAAGTCATACAGTGACCTTGAGGGTGGATATGCAATTGCAGAATGTGTCTCCCGAGGGGGTTCATGCTGCGGGTACATTCAATGGCTGGAATTATTCACAAACTGCAATGACAACAACAGGCGGATCAGTTTACGAAATTTCCATGATACTGGATGAAGGCACTTACATGGAATTCAAATATGTTAACGGAACAACTGTCCAACAGGCCGAGACTGTACCGTCAGCATGTTCCGTAAATGGTAACAGGTATTTTACAGTTCCTGCACACGACACTGTTCTTACAGCTTATTGTTTCGGTGACTGCATCGTTTGCGGAGGTGTGGCGGAATATTCGCAGATTACATTCAGGGTTGATATGCACAAGCAGACTGTCTCTCCTGATGGCGTGCATATTGCAGGTACATTCCAGGGATGGGACCCGGCATCGACTCCGATGGAAACGGTCGGTGACAGCATTTATTATCATTCTGACAGCCTTCTCGCAGGTACATCGGTTTTATACAGGTTTGTAAACGGAAACTCTGTTTCAGGGTATGAAATCGTTCCTTCAACCTGCGCTGTTAACGACGCAAGAGCTCTGCTGATCCCACACTCAGATACCTTAGTAAAGCTTGTATGTTTTGCTGAATGTGATACATGCAATCTTCATGTTGGTGTTTCTGAAGCGGAAAAATCAGAGGTCGCCTTATTTCAGAATTATCCTAATCCAAGCTCATCAATCACTAATATAAGTTGCCAGGTCAATCGTTCAGGTTTTCTGAAAATTGTCGTATACAGCCTCATCGGTCAGGTGGTTACAGTCCTTCACAATGGATTCACCGATGCCGGAAAGTTCAGTATTCCTTTTAATACAGCCTATCTTCCTTCAGGGATCTATTATTATCAGATGTCTTTCACATCCGCCGATGGTAGTGTAGTCAGAAGCAGGAAGATGATTGTACAGTGAGGCGGCAGTCAGGGTCCGGATCTGTCATAGAAGAGAAAAGTAAATTTTAAAATAAAATACAGTGCAGTGAATGTCTAACAAAAAAACCATTAAGAAAAACAATTATGAAAAGATCATTAATTACACTTTCCCTGCTTATTGGGGTAGCTGTGACGGGTTTAGCTCAGATTACTGACCCGTTTTTTGAGAAGGTCACCTATGTAGGGGCCTTTGGTAAAACAGACTGGACCCAGGGATGGGCCAACTGGAACCCTCAAACCACTCCGTATCCTGCAACAACGGTTACTGTGGGTGATGGCTCAACATTGCCATCCGGTACTTCTACCAATGTAATTACCACGAATACACATTGGTCATCAAGTAATTCACCTGTAATTGGTAACGCATTATTTACTAATTCAAACCTTACAGATCCGTTTTTTGAGCCGGTCAATTTTGTTGGAGCATTCGGGACATATGACTGGACACAGGGCTGGGCAAACTGGGATCCCCAGAACACCGTTTATCCTGCTACCAACGTTACTGTTCCAGCTGGTCATATCACATCGAGTACAACCTGGACGTCCAGCAATGTATACCTGCTTAATGGCTGGGTTTATGTTGATGCAGGCGTCACTCTGACGATTCAGCCGGGTACTGTCATCCGCGGAGATAAAACCAACAAAGGAGCTCTTATAATCGAGCGTGGTGGTAAACTGATCGCTGCCGGTACAGCTTCACAACCTATCATCTTTACTTCGAACCAGGCTCCCGGTTCTCGTGATCGCGGCGACTGGGGTGGTATTATCCTTTGCGGATATTCTACAATCAACCAGGCCGGAGGTACGGCAGTTATTGAAGGCGGTGTTGGCTCGATCTACGGTGGTGGATCATCTCCTAACAATGCTGATAATTCTGGCATTCTTACCTATGTTCGCTGCGAGTTCCCGGGTGTTCCCTTTGCACCGGACAACGAAATCAACGGAATAACCTTCGGTGGAGTTGGTTCAGGCACAACTGTTGATTATTGCCAGGTATCATATAGTGGTGATGATTCATTCGAATGGTTTGGTGGCACAGTAAACTGCAAACACCTTATAGCTTTACGTGGTCTCGATGATGAATTCGATACCGACAACGGTTTTGGCGGCAAGCTTCAGTTCCTCGTTGGTTTACGTGATCCTAACATTGCAGACATTTCAGGCTCCAATGGTTTTGAATCAGATAATGATGCAACCGGTAGCAGCAACCTTCCGCTAACTCACCCGATCTTCTGTAATGTTAGTTTTTTCGGCCCACTTGTTACACCCTCGACACCGATCAACGTAAATTTCAAACGCGCGATGCATATCCGCAGAAATTCAACACTTTGTGTTTATAATTCAGTATTTGCCGGATGGCCCGTTGGTCTTTATATCGATGGCAACAACACCCAGGCGAATGCGACAAATAATGTGCTTCAGATTGAAAACTGCATAATGAGCGGTATGACTTCAAACTTTGCAGTTCCTTCAGGTCAGACCTGGTCAGCTACCGATGAGCAAAACTGGTATATGGCAGCAAGCCGTCATAACAGCACTCTTGTCAACAATACAGACCTTGGACTTGTTGATCCTTTTAACCTGACAAACCCCAACTTCATGCCTGCAAAAACTGTATACAAACTGAACGGCTGGTTGTATGTCAGAAATGGTGCCACACTGACTATTGACCCCGGTACGATCATCCGCGGAGATAAAACAAATAAAAGTGCTCTTATTATTGAACAAACTGCAAAGCTCATTGCAAACGGAACTGCAACAGAGCCAATCATTTTTACTTCAAATGAAGCTGCTGGCACCCGTAACCGTGGTGACTGGGGTGGTGTTATACTTTGCGGACTTGCAACAGTGAACCTTCCCGGCGGAACAGGAGTTATTGAAGGAGGTGTTGGTTCACCCTTTGGCGGTGGATTAACTCCCAATGATGCCGACAATTCAGGATCTCTGAAATATGTACGCATTGAATTTCCCGGGTATGCCTTTCAGCCAAATAACGAAATCAATGGTCTTACCCATGGTGGAGTTGGTAACGGTACTGTGGAAGATTATATTCAGGTTTCATATTCAGCCGATGATTCATATGAGTGGTTCGGAGGAACCAACAATGGGAAGCATCTTATCGCCTTCAGAGGCCAGGATGATGAATTCGATACCGATAATGGTTTTACCGGTCATTACCAGTTCTGTGTAGGTCTGCGTGAAAATTTTGCCGATATCTCAGGTTCAAATGGTTTTGAATCAGATAACGATGCTACGGGTTCTGCAAACACGCCTAACACTCAGGGTACATTCAGCAATTTTACAATTGTCGGGCCTAAAGTAACTTTGACTACAACTGTTGATGTGAATTTTAAAAGAGCAATGCACCTTCGCCGCAACACCCAGCTTAAAGTTCATAACTCATTGTTCATGGGCTGGCCAACCGGTCTTTATATTGACGGCAACAATACCCAGGCGAATGCTGTTGCTAACCTTCTCCAGGTTGAGAACACCTTCATGTCGGGCATGGTGACTAATTTCGATGTTCCTTCAGGTCAGACCTGGTCAGCTGCTGATGAGCAGGCATGGTACACCGATCCAAGCCGTCATAATAATACTTTCGTTAACAATTCCGAGATTCAGCTTGTTGATCCTTTTAATCTTTCTGGTCCGAATTTCATTCCGCAGTCAACATCTCCTGTTTGGGGAGCTTCACGCTGGTCAAGAACAATATCAGGTCTTGTAACCTATGACAATGCTGCAAACACCCCGATGAACGGGACCGTAGTTACCTTGAAAACCCAGGCTGGCGCAGTGGTTGAAACTGCCACAGCCAATGTAAGCGGTAACTTCTCAATTTTCGCAGTTGACGGTGTTTATGTACTGGATGCAAGTAGTTCAAAAGCATGGGGCGGACTGAATCTTCAGGATGTTATCAATACCCGTAAAAAGATTTCAAACCTCATCACCTTTACACCGCTTCAGAACAAAACAGCTGATGTTAACCTCAGCAATACTGTGAACCTTCAGGATCCCATCGTGATGCGTCAGAAAATTGCAAATGTTACTCCACTTCCTACCTGGAAAATTGCAAACTATGTTTTCGAAACACCGACGATAACGGTTAACGGATCGAATGTTACCCAGAACATCAAATCTCTGGCCGGGGGTGATGTCAACAATAGTTGGATCCCTGTAGGCAATTAATTCCTAACTGATTTCAACCTTGCCGGGAAGATGAATTCCCCGGCAAGGTTTCATTAACACTGGAAAACACTATGAAAAAGGTACTTATAACAATTATTTCAGTTTTTGCTTTCGTTTACGGTTATGCACAAATTACCGTGACAATTGGAAGTGCACTTTTGCAAGCTCCCGGAACAGATATTCATCTGCCCTTAACAGTTAAAGGTTTGGATGAGACCAACGGAGGGACTGCTGTGTCCGGAATTGAGTTGCATGTTGCTTATGCAAACACTAGTCTTGTATATGACACTACGATCAATTTCAGTTCGCTGACACCTACTTCACAGTGGTTTTTTGGGGCAAACAATGTTGAGTATAGTACAAACTGGCTGGAACCTACCAGTAATAAGCTGAATATTCCCGATAATACTGTACTTTTTGATGTAGTATTCCATTATCTCGGTGGCTCAACTGAGCTTGTTTTCGATACAATCCGCAGTTTGCTGATCGATGGCAGTTTCAATATCATCTCTGGGGTGCATTTTCTTAACGGAGTCGTGACACCTTCGCAGGGATCGACTGAATCAAGATGGAACGGAACAGGATCCTGGAATACTATTGCCAATTGGACTAATGGCATTCCAGGAGACAGTACCAATGCCATCATTGAAACAGGTGTAATCGGTATTCAGTCGAATGCAGTTTGTAAATCACTTATAATTAATTCGGGGAGTACCCTCAATGTTACTCCTGAATTCTCACTTTCGGTAAACAAAAACTTTACCAATAGCGGTGCTTTCAATCTCCAGTCAGATGCCACAGGTACAGGTTCATTGATTGTCAGGGGCAGTATTTCAGGTTCCGGGACAAACAGTTTTTTCAGGTATGTCGATTTTCATGCTAACACCGTGGATGAGCTTTCTTCACCTGTGACCGGTACGACCGCTTCAGCTTTTGGAAGCAATCCGGCTGAGAAATATGTCGAAAGCCAGGCTTCCTGGGTGGCTCTTCAAGCTTCCGATATTCTTGGAACAGCTGTGGGCAGCCGTATTTCGGGAACAAGTACCAGGACCTTTACATTCCAGGGAGTTTTCACTTCTTCAGATGTAAACCGCAATGACCTGTCGTATACTTCAGGCCTTCAGGTGAACAACCGGGGTTTTAATCTCCTTGGGAATCCCTATCCATCTGCAATTCAATGGGAGCAGGGCAACTGGCAGAAAACCGGACTCGATTATTCGGTTTATGTATGGAACGGCTATAAATATTTAAGCTGGAACGGATCTATCGGAGCTTTAAAAGCCGGGATTATCCCTGCCATGAAAGGGTTTTTCATAAAAGCCAATGCCGGAGGAGCTTCAATTACCATTCCAGCAGGATCACGTTTGCATAGTTCACAACCTTTTATTAAAGAAAGCGCTGAACCAACAGACATGATATCACTCAATATTGACAATGTGGCAGACTCAGTCCATTTTGACGAAACATTTGTTCAGATCTCGGATGCTTCGACCACAGGATATGACGGGAATGTTGACGCATGGAAACTTTTCGGCAACCCTGCTTATCCGCAGATATATACAAAAGCAAGCGATCAAAGCCTGCTTTCAATCAATACCCAGCCTGCTTATACTGCGGTACCTGTTGAATACACGACAGGAGCAGCAGGATCCTACCGTATAACCTTTGGTAATATTGAATCATTTAACCCGAACCAACCCCTGTTCTTCGAAGATAAATCAACCAGCACTGTTATTAATATCAGGAATTCTAAGGAATATGTATTCGTTTCTGACGGGACTACTGTAAGTGGAAGGTTTGTTCTGTATTTTCAGGAAGTAGGCATCAACGACCAAACCAGTAATAATGGGTTATCGGTCTGGAATAATGGCAAAACAATCCATATTTATTCAAAAACCGGGAGAAGCAGCATTGACCAGGTTCAGATTTACAATCTGGTGGGACAGAATGTTGCATCCTTTGGATTCATGGACCTGCCAGTGACCATTATGCAGGAGAACCTTATAAACGGAATTTATATTATCAGGATTAAGGCAGGGGAGGAATACTCCACTCAAAAACTGGTTGTAAGGTAACTCCGGGTTCTTTTTAACCGAAATATTTTTTTAAGCCGCATTTATGCGGATAGAGAGCGATCATAATACTCTGAAACATTAAAAACGAAAACATTCGAACATGAAAAAATTGCAACTTCTTTTTATTTTTCTGTTGTTGTCGGTCATAAGCTTCGGACAGTTATCAGTGACTGTTCCAACGATAACGGCAACAGCCGGGCAAACGGTCAACATACCGGTCAAATTATTTGGCGCCTCAAATACCGGTACGCCCATCAGCAGCGCCAATCTTCATATTACATACGACACTGCAAAGCTGGCGTATGTAAACACTGTGAATTTTTACTCGGGAACTCCGGCCAGTGAATGGTATTTTTCGGGAAATTTTGACCCTGATGCGGCGTGCAATACCTTTACTGCAGCAGCAAACTGGCTTCAAACCTCGATGCTGACAGTTGCTATTCCTGATGGTACAACCCTTTACGAGATCCAGTTTCTTGTCAAACAAGGAAACTGTCCTCTGAATTTTTGTATCAATGAATTTACAGATGCAGGGTTTAACCTGGTGAGCAATACACCCACCAATGGGGCTGTCAACAGCATCCCGGCAAGTTTGAGCGGGCCGACTTCAGTTTGCCAGAATTCAACCGGACATGTTTATACCACAGACGCAGGCAAAACTAATTATACATGGATTATCACTGGCGGGACAATTACCGCTGGCGGGACAAGTACCAGCAATACTGCAACTGTAACCTGGACTTCGGCTGGCGCTCAGAGCATCAGTGTTGCATATACAGGAGTTCCGCAGGGAACCCTGGCTGTTACAGTTACTGCTGGACCTCCTGCTTCAGTTTCTATTGCAGCTTCTGCAAATCCTGTTTGTGCCGGAGCATCTGTAACATACACAGCTACTCCGGTTAACGGAGGTTCGACTCCTCTATATCAATGGAAAAAAAACGGGACCAATGTGGGCAGCAATTCGGCGACCTATTCCTATGTGCCAGTTGCAAGCGATGTAATCACTTGCGTGATGACGTCAGGACTTTCATGTGTTAACGGTAGTCCCGCAACTTCCAACTCAGTTACGATGACAGTAAATCCGCTGACAGCTAGTGTATCGATAGCGGCATCAGCAACTACTGTTGTTGCAGGAACCACAGTTACCTATACTGCAACTCCGGTTAATGGAGGGACAACTCCATTCTATCAATGGAAAGTAAATAACGCAAATGCAGGCACTAACAGTCCTGCGTTTAACTATGTTCCTTCCAACGGGGATGTTGTATTTTGTTTAATGACATCAAACGCACCATGTGTAAGTTCGATTTTTACATCAAACCTCATTACTATGACGGTTACGAACCCGGTAGTGGCGCCTATTCTCACAACTGTGTCGACAAAGATCGCCATCCCCGGGCAAAAGGTGTATTTTCCCGTAAAGATCAAAGGGGCAAGCGCAAGCGGAACACCGATCAGCAGTGCGAACATCCAGTTGTCATACAATCCAGCGGTTCTGCAATATGACACGATCATCAACTTCTATTCTGCAACCCCGGGGAGCCAGTGGTTTTTCTCGGGTAACAGCAATACTGTTGCTGCGAACTGGATTGAACCCAACCTTTTAACAATAGCTATTCCTGACAGCACAACGTTGTTTGAGATCCGTTTTACATATATCGGCGGTAATGCTACATTACCCTTTACAGTTTATGAATTTACCGATGGGTCTTACAACCTTGTTTCAGCATCTAAGGTCGATGGTGCAATCGCACCCATATCACCTTTATCAGGTTATTTCTCCTGCGATTTCCATCAGCATACAACCTTTACTGACGGAAGTTACAGTTTTGCATATATGATGCTGAAAAACAACCAATACGGACTTACTTGGTGGGCGAACAGTGAACATGGAGGCGGTTTTAACCGTGATGGAACAGTAAGTGGTATTGACCTTGGAAACCTTGCAAACCCGGTTTATTTTGACTCATATGTTCCCAATCCTATTATTGGAACAGTAAATTCCTCAGGCGGACACCAGAATATGTGGCGTTGGCAGTCAATTCGTGATTATGCTTATCAGAATACGCAGGCCGCAAGGGCTTTGTATTCAGCAAACATGATCTTCCAGAGTTATGAAATGAATGTTCCCGGTCATGAGCATGCAGGACTCGGCATCATCAACAACCAGTTTGCATCATCCTCAAATTGCAACCCTCTTGCCGAGTTTGAATTCAAATTTGACGGGAGTGATGCGGATCTTACTGGTGGAGTTGCCCAGGGATGGACCAAGAGCACCCTGTCAGGCCATGCAAAGGCTGTAGAAGCTGTGACCTGGCTGCACACCAATTACCCGAACACAAGCTATATGGTTACTGCTCACGCTGAACGTAAGAGTCTTAATAACATCCAAAGTTTCCGTGACATGAACACTGCCGGGCCGGATGTTTGTTTTGGTTTTGAAAGTATGCCGGGGCATCAGAAAGCAGCCAACCGTGGTGAATACGGTGGAACGAACACAACCGTTGGAGGCTCCACATTTGGCGGATGTGGAATTTACTCTGCCCAGGTTGGAGGTTTATGGGATGCAATGCTAAGCGAAGGCCGCCATTGGTGGTTGTTCGCAAGCAGTGATTTCCATGCAACTGATGCTGATTTCTATCCAGGCGAGTATCAGAAGACCTATTCATATATTGCAAACAGGACGGTTCCTCAGAGTTACATTGACGGACTCCGCTCAGGAAATGCATTTGTTGTTGAAGGAGACCTGATCGACAGTCTTGATTTCAGGCTTGGCAACACTGCAGCAATGCCTCTTTATGCCACCATGGGACAGACTTTCAGTACGACACAGACCAACGTCGTTGTGAAGATTAAATTCCGTGATCCGCAGGGAAATAACAATAATACATACAGCGCTTATACCAATCCATCTGTCAACCATGTTGACCTGATCAAAGGGAAAGTTCGTGGTATGTATTCACCCACAAATCCGAAATATTCTGTTGATACTGTCGGAAGCACCTCGCTGATTGCAAGGTTTGATGCAGTTGGCGGTGTGTCTTCTCCGAACGGCATCACCAGTATCGCCTGGACCGATCTTGGTAATGGCTGGAAGGAAGTGAACTATACCTACAACGGGCTTGCCGATTCAGTTTATTTCCGCCTCAGGGGTACCAACCAGGCCCTGAATGTCACCAATGAAACAGATGCAAACGGTAATCCTTTATCGGATGCTCTTACTGCTCCGAATTCAGCTGCAAAAGCATTTGCAGATCTCTGGTTCTATTCCAACCCTGTTTTTGTTACCGGTCCGACATCACCTACTTTGAACGGTCCGACAAGTGCATGCGTCGGTTCAACCGGCAATCTTTATACCACCGAATCCGGAAAAACGAATTATGCCTGGAACATTACCGGGGGTATGATTACTTCTGGAGGTACAAGCACGAGCAATACAGCAACCGTGACCTGGAATACTTCGGGATCACGGAGCATCAGCGTTTCTTACTTGAATTCTGCTGTTAAAACCCTGCCGGTCACAGTCAACTCCATTCTGCCTGCAACGGTTTCAATCGCAGCTTCAGCTAACCCCGGTTGCGCCGGAACGACAATAACATTTACAGCAACCCCCGTTAACGGAGGTTCAACACCAGTATACCAGTGGAAGAATAATGGCAACAATGTTGGCACCAACTCTGCAACGTATGCTTTTGCCCCTGTCAACAATGATGCAATCACTTGTATTATGACATCCAACCAGGCATGTGTGACAGGAAGTCCATCCACCTCGAACATTGTAACGATGACGGTCAATCCTGTAACTGCAAGTATTTCAATTGGCGCTTCTGCCACAACGGTTGTTTCAGGAACATCGGTTACATTTACTGCAACCCCGGTTAACGGCGGACTGACTCCTGTGTATCAGTGGAAAGTTAATGGGAATAATGCCGGAACAAACAGTGCATCATTTGCATATACTCCTTCAAACGGCGATGCAGTTTTCTGTTTGCTTACTTCCAGCGCACCATGTGTGACCAGTATTTTTACATCCAACCTGATCACAATTACGGTCACAAATCCGGTAACCAGCCCAATTCTGGCCACAATTTCAACTAAAACCGCTTTCCCAGGACAAAAGGTTGTTTTCCCTGTAAAGATAAAGGGTGCAAGTGTAAGCGGAATCCCTGTCAGCAGTGCCAATATTCAGATTTCATACAACCCGGCAGTACTGGCATACGATACGATTATCAATTTCTATTCAGCCACACCTTCTGCACAATGGTTCTTCTCTGGCAACAACAGTACTGTTGCAGCAAACTGGATGGAACCTAGTCTGCTCACAGTCTCAGTCCCCGATAGCACAACCCTGTTCGAAATCCGTTTTACTTATCTCGGAGGTTCAACAACTCTGCCTGTTATCGTGTACGAGTTTACAGATGCTGCATACAATCTTGTTTCCTCTAATCATGTGGATGGGGGTATTAGTCCTGTAACCCAGATGTCGGGCTATTTTGCATGTGATTTCCATCAGCATACAACCTATACCGATGGAAGCTACAGTTTTGGATACATGATGCAAAAGAACAACCAGTATGGAATTACTTGGTGGGCAAATAGTGAGCATGGCGGAGGTTTCAACCGCGATGGAAGCGTTTCAGGGATTGACCTTGGAAATCTTGCAACACCAGTATACTTTGATTCTTATGTTCCCAATCCTATCATTGGAACAGTGAACAGCTCCGGTGGCCACCAGAATATGTGGAGGTGGCAGTCTTTGCGCGATTATTCATTCCAGAATACCATCGCAGCCCGTGCAATGTATTCGTCGAATACTGTACTCCAAAGCTACGAATTCAATGTCCCTGGTCATGAACATGCTGGCCTGGGTCTCATCAACAACCAGTTCACTTCAACCCCCAATTGCAATCCTCTTGCCGAATTTGAATTCAAATTCGACGGAAGTGATCTTGACCTTACCGGTGGCGTTGCCCAGGGATGGACGAAGAGCACTCTCGCAGGCCATGCAAAAGCTGTTGAAGCAATTACCTGGTTGCACAATAATTATCCTACGACCAGTTATATGGTCACTGCTCATGCAGAACGTAAAAGCCTGAATAATATTCAGGGTTTCCGCGACCTCAACAATGCCGGTCCTGAAGTGTGTTTCGGTTTTGAAAGTATGCCAGGTCATCAGAAAGCAGCTAACCGCGGCGAGTATGGTGGGACAAACACCACTGTAGGAGGCTCAACTTTTGGCGGAACAGGAATTTATTCTGCCAAAGTAGGTGGTTTATGGGATGCAATGCTTTCGGAAGGCCGCCATTGGTGGTTGTTCGCAAGCAGTGATTTCCATTCTACCGATGCCGACTTTTATCCTGGAGAATACCAGAAAACCTACGCATATGTTGCAAACAGGGCTAATCCCCAGAGCTACATCGATGCACTTCGCTCAGGAAACTCCTTCGTAGTTGAAGGCGACCTGATCGACAGTCTTGATTTTAGGGTTGGAAATACGAGTACGATGCCAGTTTATGCTACCATCGGACAGACTTTTAACGCTGCAAATAACGCAGTGGCTGTCAAGATCCGTTTCCGCGATCCGCAGGGAAATAACAACAACACCTACAGCAGTTATATCAACCCATCGGTAAACCACGTGGATCTAATTAAGGGAAAAGTCGGAAGTCTTATTTCACCAACCAGTCCTAATTATTCGGTAGATACAGTGACCACTACGGCTGTGATTGCCAGATTTGATGCAACCGGCGGGGTATCCTCCCCGAACGGGATAGTCAGTACGGCATGGACCGACCTCGGCAACGGTTGGCGACAGATCTCTTATACTTACAATGGTCTTGTTGATTCGGTATACTTCCGTCTCAGGGGCTCCAACATGGCACTGAACGTTGCAAATGAAACCGATGCCAACGGGAATCCGTTATCTGATGCCCTCACTGCCCCGAACAGCGCAGCCAAAGCCTTTAGCGATCTCTGGTTCTATTCCAACCCGATTTTCGTAAACGGCCCAGCAGCACAGGCGGGCTATGCAGCCGGAGACTTCCACCAGCATTCAACCTATACCGATGGAAGCTACAGTATTGCATACGTGATGCAGAAGAATAACCAGTACGGACTGCAGTGGTGGGCAAACAGTGAGCACGGAGGCGGATTCGGCACCGATGGAGCCAATTCAGGACTTGACCTCGCCACAACAGTTTACTGGGATTCTTATATTCCCAATCCTATCATAGGTACTGTAAATTCATCAGGAGGCCACCAGAACATGTGGCGCTGGCAATCACTCAGGGATTATGCTTATCAGAACATTAAAGCAGCACGACTTGCATATCCTTCAAAAATGATCATCCAAAGCTATGAACTAAACGTTCCCGGCCATGAACATGCAAGTCTTGGCTTGATCAACAACCAGTTCAGCAATCCTTCAAACTGCAATCCTCTTGCCGAGTTTGAATTTAAATTCGATAATTCAGATGTTGACCTTATCGGCGGCGTTGCCCAGGGATGGACAAAGAGCGCTCTTACAGGTCATGCGAAAGCAGTTGCAGCAATGACATGGCTTCAGACCAACTACCCGGCAACCAGTTATATGGTCACCGCGCATGCAGAGCGTAAAAACCTGAACAATATCCAGAGTTTCCGCGATCTCAACAATGCGGGCCCATCAGTATGTTTCGGCTTTGAAAGTATGCCGGGTCACCAGAAAGCTGTTGATCGTGGTGAGTATAAATTAAGTAACAATACTGTAGGAACTTCAACTTACGGTGGATGCGGTATTTATGCAGCCAAGGTCGGCGGATTATGGGATGCCATGATCTCCGAGGGACGTCATTGGTGGCTTTTCTCCAGCAGCGACTTCCATGAAACAACCGGAGATTTCTATCCCGGCGAATACCAGAAAACCTACACATATGTCAGCAATAAAAGCAATCCGCAGTCATATATTGACGGACTTCGTTCCGGGAATTCCTTTGTAGTTGAAGGCGACCTTATCGACAGTCTTGATTTCAGGGTTGGAAATACAGCTGCAATGCCTGTCTATGCCAACATGGGACAGACTTTTCCAACGACCCAGACTTCGGTTGTAGTGAAGATCAAGATCCGTGATCCGCAGGGGAATAATAACAACACTTACAGCTCATACACTAATCCCTCGGTGGATCATATTGATCTCATCAAGGGCAAGGTTCGCAGCATGATTGCCCCCACGAGTCCCAAGTATTCGGTGGATACAGTCGGCAGTACGGCCGTTATTGCAAGGTTTGATGCTGTTGGTGGCGTGACATCCCCCAACGGAATCACAAGTACTGCATGGACTGATCTCGGCAATGGATATAAGGAAGTGAATTTCACTTACAACAATCTTGCCGACTCAGTGTATTTCCGTCTGAGAGGCACCAACCAGCCTTTGAATACACCCAATGAAACAGATGCGAATGGTGAGCCTTTATCGGATGCTCTCATGGCACCGAATACTGCTGCCAAAGCATTTGCCGACCTTTGGTTCTATGCAAACCCGGTATTTGTTGCAGGTCCGAAAACACCTGCATTATCAGGACCCGTTTCGGCTTGCCAGGGTTCGACAGGGAATGTGTATTCGACCGATGCCGGTAAGACCAGTTATTCATGGAATGTAACCGGTGGAACAATTACAGCCGGAGGAACCAGCACAGCAAACACAGCTACCGTGACCTGGACCTCAGCCGGAGCAAGGAACATCAGCGTGTCATACAATGGTTCAGTAACTAAAACACTGAATGTTACGGTGAACCCGTTACCTGTTCCCACTGTTTCAGGTCCGGCATCGTCATGTGTTGGCGTTACTTCCAATACATATATTACCGAGGCTTCGATGAGCGGTTATATATGGACAGTTTCAGCAGGTGGAACAATCACTTCAGGAAACGGGACCAATTCCATTACTGTAACCTGGAATACAGCAGGAGCTCAAACAGTATCGGTTAATTATAACAATTCCAATGGTTGCACAGCTACTGCACCAACCGTATACAACGTTTCGGTTAATTCAATACCAGTACCAGTAATCAGCGGACCGGCTTCAGCCTGTCTTAATTCAACAGGGAATGTGTATACAACGCAGGTTGGAATGAGCAACTATATCTGGACTGTTTCCCCTGGAGGCATAATCACCTCAGGAGCAGGCACCAACACTATTACTGTTAGCTGGAACACGACCGGGGCTAAAACTGTTACTGTTATTTATTCAAATGCAGGCGGATGCGCCGCAACCACTCCGACAGTTTACAACGTTACAATTAATTCGCTGCCAGTTCCGACTGTGGCTGGTCCGACCTCCATATGCGCTGGTACTAACGGAAATATCTACTCAACCGAAGCTGGTATGACAGCTTACGTTTGGACTGTTTCGGCAGGAGGTTCGATTACCTCAGGTGCCGGGACAAGTACAATCTCCGTAAACTGGAATTCTGCTGGCAGCCAGACTGTAACTGTTAATTATTCCAATACCAGTGGTTGTTCAGCAACAGCTCCAACCATCTATAATGTGACAGTGAACCCACTGCCAGTACCGGTTATTTTTGGTCCTGTTGCAGTTTGCGTCAATTCAGCAGGCAATGTTTATACAACGCAAACCGGTATGTCTAATTATGTATGGATGATTTCGCCAGGAGGGACTGTTACGGCCGGTGGTAATTCAACCAGCAATTTTGTTACAATAACCTGGGTAACTTCAGGTCCCAAGACTGTAAGTGTCAATTATGCTAATGCTTATGGATGTACAGCAGCTTCGGCAGCAGTGTATAACGTGAATGTGAGTGCAGTGCCTGTACCAACTATTACAGGACCTGCTTCACTTTGTGCCAATGCAGGTTATGACACTTACACAACTGAGGCAGGCAACAACGGTTATGTTTGGACAGTTTCAGCCGGTGGTCTTATTAATTCAGGCCAGGGTACAAACTACATCCAGGTATACTGGGGTATTGCAGGGGCTCAGACAGTCTCTGTGAATTATTCAACCCCGGGCGGATGTTCAGCAACAACTCCGACACAGCTAAACGTTACTGTAAACACGATACCAGGACAGGCTGGAGCCATCAATGGACCTTCAACTGTTTGCGGAGGAACCACAGGAGTGTCGTACAGCGTGACCTCAGTTGCAAACGCCCTTTCATATGCATGGAGTTTACCGGCAGGTGCAACAATCGTATCAGGTCAGTATACGAATTCAATCCTTGTAGATTTTGCAGCCAATGCAAGCTCAGGTCCCATTACCGTTTCAGGTAATAACCTTTGCGGCAACGGGCCGGCTTCTGCTCCTCTGAACCTGACCGTGAATGCTCTTCCTGCGGCTGCCGGAACAATCACAGGAACAGCCAGTGTTTGCCAGGGCACAAGCGTTGTTATATATACTGTATCTGCAATCAGTAATGCAACTGGGTATTCATGGTCACTGCCTTCAGGTGCAACCATAGTTTCAGGTGGCAACACAAATTCAATCACGGTTAACTTCAGCAATTCTGCAAATTCCGGTATCTTAACAGTACTGGGAACCAACAGCTGCGGAGCCGGGATCGTGTCTCCACCGTATTCAATTACTGTGAATCCGATACCTTCGCAGCCAACAGTTACCGCTTCAGGCAACACTCTTACTAGTAGCGCTGCCAATGGTAACCAATGGTACCATAATGGAACAGCTGTTTCAGGTGCTAACTCGCAGGCATATGTTGTTCCTGCAGGTAATCCTGGATACTACTGGACTATTGTTACAATCAATGGCTGCTCCTCTGATTCATCGAACCATGTATATGTTTCAGGCGTTGGTGTTCAGGAGAATGGATCACTCAGCTTCAATGTTTATCCTGTGCCTAACAACGGTTTATTTACTGCCGAAGTAAGCTCGTCTTCAGAAGAAACCTACCGTATCCAGATCTACAACACCCTGGGTGTTATGGTTTATAAGACAGAGGAATTCAGGGTAATCGGTACACATAAGGAAATCATCGATGTTCGCAGATTGGCTGCAGGTGTTTATTCTGTAGTGTTTACTAACTCGGAACGTAAAGAAGTGAGAAAAATCTTCATAAACAAGTAACACTTCCTGCCGGGAAACCGGATTTCTGAACGCCGGGTGGCTTTTTAATAAGTCAACCGGCGTTTTTTTTGGGATTATGGATATATTTGCGGATTACTTTTCACGTATATTCAATTGTAAATACTTACCTCATGAAACTGCCATTCTTTCTCAATCCGCTTTTCCTTGTGATAGCTTTGCTGATTTTTTCCTGCACTAAAACTGAAACAAATTATTATCCCGAAACAGCAAAGACGCTTGTCATTATCACAGACAACGATCAAAGCAGCGACATTATGGTTGGCATCCTGGGTGCAGTAAGAACTTCCTATCCGTCAGTGAATATTGAATTTTATCCTTCAAAAGCATTTAATGTGTTTGAGGGTTCTTACCTGCTTTATATAACAATGCAGGCTTATCCCAAAGGCAGTGTCATTGCAGGAATAGTTGAACCAGGTGCCGCCAGCAAAAGAATTGTTTACCAGGCCGATGGCAAGTTGCTTATTGCTCCTGACAACATGCTTTCAACGCGAATTTTGCATGCTTTTCCATCAGCAAGCTGTTATTTTGTTGAAAATCCCCAGGTTCTCGGCGGAGCTCAGCCCGGCAGCCTCTCTTTCGAGGAATTCTACAAAAGGGCTATTTTATCGCTGATGGCAGGGACTTCATTGAATACTTTCGGCCCGGTTTGCAGTATACCGGCTCAGTTCCCGGTTCAGGAACCCGTAATTTCGGGTGATACGATAAAAGGGGAGGTGCTGTTCACCGATAATTTTGGCAATTGTACAACCAATATTCCGCTCGTCATGGTATCAGGCATTCCTCAAGGGACTGTTCTGAACCTGGCATCTGACACCACGCATCTGGCAATTGTTATGGGAACAAGCTATTCATCTGTGCCTGTAGGCAGCAACGTTTGTTTCGTGAATAGTTCACAGAGGCTTGAACTGGCCGTGAACTATGGCAATTTTTCGGGGAAATACAGTATCGGGGCGAGTTCGAAAATCAGGCTGGTAAAGTAGCCAGAACCAGTGTTTTATAAACCAATGATCGGGGCCGGCTGCGAAGGCAGCCGGCCCCGATCATTGGTTTATGTGATTCCGGCGCGATTCGAACGCGCGACCCACAGCTTAGAAGGCTGTTGCTCTATCCAACTGAGCTACGGAACCCCAAATGAGGCTGCAAAAGTAAGGATTTGTTAACAATTGACCCACTGTTAACGCTTAAATTCTATATTTGTGAATCAAAATCCCAAACTATGCGTATACTCAAAGACCGGTCCTGTCTGCTGGTTATCGATTGTCAGGAGAAGATTTTCCCATTTATCCATGCCCATGAGCAACTGCTTAAAAACGTCCTTGTGGTCATCAATGGGCTGAAAGCATTGGAAGTACCTGTCATTGTTACCGAACAGTATACCAAAGGACTCGGACCGACTTTGGCACCAATTGCAGAAGCCCTGGGAGATATCCGGAGAATCGAAAAGGCATCCTTCTCCTGCTGCGATGAACCGGGCTTTAACCTGCATCTGGCCACCCTTGGAAAGGAAAACGTAATCATAACCGGGATCGAAAGCCATGTTTGTGTACTTCAGACCGTTGTTGACCTCGCCCGGCAGGGATACCAGAGCGTTGTTGTCGAAGACTGCATCTCATCCCGCAAGCCCAATGATAAACTGATCGCCCTGGAACGTATGAAAAAAGAAGGAGCCATCATAACCACCTATGAGTCGATACTGTTTGAGCTGCTCAGAAAATCAGGAGGAGAAACGTTTAAGACGATTTCAAAGCTGGTGAAATGATGAGGAATTACGAATTACGAATTACGAATTACGAATGACGAATGACGAATGACGAATTACGAATTACGAATTACGAATATCGAATAACGAATATTGAATATTGAATCACCAACAACTAACAACCAATCCCCAATCCCCAATCCCCAATCCCCAACCCCTAACCCCTAACCCCTAACCCCTAACCCCTAACCCCTAACCCCTAACCCCTAACCCC
>JBAXLI010000005.1:0-111485 GCA_037134895.1 Bacteroidota bacterium | reverse complement strand
AGGCAAAACGACATCAACCGATATTATGAATTCAATTTACCAAAGTAGAATTAATCAATTAAAGGATTTTGACAAGAAGCCAATAAGATGAAAAACAACATTCTTTTCCTGATCTTTTTCATATATTCCATTCCCTCCTATTGTGGCAGTTTAAATGACAGCATTGAATCACAACTCAGTTCTCTGAACGTTGAAAAACAGCTGGACCTTCTTTTGAAAGCTGCAGAGGCTTCAATGAATTCATCTCCCTTAAAAACCATTGCCTATGCAGGCAGGGCATTGAAGATTGCTTCGGAATTGAAAAGCAGGGATAAATCGGCTGAAGCAGCTTACCTGCTTTCAGAAGGCTACCTAAAGGTAAACAAACCCGACAGTACCCTGGTTTTTGCACAGAGATCGCTTGATCTTTTCAGGTCGGCAGGAAACCCGGCCGGAATGATCAGATCGTTAAACATGACAGGGCTTGCCTTTCTGAACAAAACCAATACCGGGATGGCCGAAGAGATCTTTATCAAGGCCTTCAGCGATTGCAATCTCTATCTCAGGAAAAATCCATCAAGCCTGGAGTTCAGGGATCTTGAAGCAGAAGTCCTCAATAACCTGAGCCTTACTTACGCCAGACAGGGAAATTATGAGAAGGCAAAAAGCAAGTTGATTGAATTCAGCAGAGAGGCTGATGCGGGGAACACCTTTTCGGCCATGATCATACAGCGCAGCCTTGCGGGTGTATATCAGACCCTTGGACAATATGACAGTTCACTGATTTTTTACAATAAGGCTCTTGAAATTTCCCGTTCACTGGAGGACCAGTCGTATTCTGCGAAAATTTATACTGATATCGGAACCACCTGCTATTATATGGGAAAAGCCTCAGAAGCCCTGGATTATTATGAAAAGGCACTGGAAATTTTACGGGCTGTCAACGATAAACCGCAGATAGCCAAACTATACAACAACATGGCCTCCACTTACATGCTGATATCATTTTATGAAAAAGCCACGAAATTTTATCTTGAATCGGCCAGAATAAAAGAAGAACTTGCCGATTCTGACGGTCTTGCCGCTACCTACAACAATCTCGGACTGGTGTATTTTGATTGGGACAATAATAAGATGACCCGCACTTTTTTAAATAAAGCCATATCAATAAACCAGAAAAGGAATAACAAAAAATACCTGGCTACCAATTTCACCGCCATGGGTGACCTCTGTGTGGAAATAAAACAGGCCGATTCGGCCCTGTATTATTACCAGAAATCACTTGAGATCAAAACAGAGATGGGCAATAAATACGGCATGATAATTTCCTTTCACGCACTGGGGGATTTGTATGCCGGCCTTCTCATGAACGAGCCCAGGGCCATGGAATATTTCAGGAAAGCCCTTTCACTCGCCGAGAGTATAGGATCAGGATCTGAGATTGCCAGCCTGAACGTAAGGCTGGCAGAGATCACTTTCAGGAAAGGCAAACTCTCAGAAGCACAGGAAATGTTCAGGAAAGCATTTGATTATGCCAGCGAGGAGAATTCACTCGAACTGATGCATAAATGCAGTCAGTATCTGACCGAGATAAGCATACTTACCGGTGATAAAGCCGGGGCGCAGAAATATTTTTCCCTTTACCGCAATGCCGGCGACAGTCTTTTCAGCGAGGAAAAAACCAGGACTGTTCTTGAAATGCAGACCCGTTTTCAAACAGAGAAGAAGGAACAGGAGAATCTGTTGTTGCAAAAAACGAATGAAATTCAGAAATCGACAATTAAATTTCTCATTGGCATAGCTGTTTTACTGCTGATCCTTGGATTTGTCATCTTCACTTTATACCGGCAAAAAAGCAGGGCATTAGGGCAGATCGTCGATAAGAACCTTGAGATCGTAAGAACTGAAAAACAGATTGAAGACAGGAAAAGCATAGAGAGCAGTTATGATCATTCTATTATCCTCCCCCCTGACGAGGAAATTGAGAATACCACAATGGGCCTGATGGTAAAATTTAAACGCCTGATGGAAAATGAAAAGCCCTATCTCGAAGCTGGCCTCACTGTTGATGATGTTTGCAAAAAAATCAGCACAAACCGTTCTTACCTGTCGCAGATGATCCATGAGAATTTCGACCAGAATTTTAACGGGTTTATCAATGAACTCCGAATTAAGGAAGCGAGGAGGTTGCTCGCAGACCGGAAATACGATCATCTCTCGATTGAAGGCATAGGTGCCATGGCAGGCTTCAGTACGAAAGTGACCTTTCATTCCATTTTTAAAAAGCAGATCGGCGTAACCCCCTCCTACTTCCGTAATTCAATTCCACGAAGCAAGGACACAATCAATGAATAATCCTGGTATTACCTGGATAATCCTTTTGACAGAAATTTTCCAAAAGAAATACCAGCTTGCTCATAACATGCCTGCAGGCGCTGGCCAACTGCAAAATCGAAAGTCATGTCGCCATAACTCACCTGTACTTTTTTAAGTACATTTTTCATTTCAACCGAAGTAACAACCTTTGAATGATCTGCAGTTTCAGCTACATCGATCAACAGGCTGATGTAGGCCTCCTTTTTTGAAACACCGATATTCCAGCCAGGATCAACAAAAAAGGTTTTCACTAAGATCGTATACCTGGCATCAGGTGCATTCTCTTTCCCAACGATTCCTGATTTTTCAAGTTTCTCGTTGAAAGCCTGAATAAATGCCGGCTGAAAAAGTCTGGTACGGTCATCCTGCCATGCCTGGGCCCAGCGGTCGCCGTCACCCGGGTTCTTGGCATTGAGTTCTGAAGTCTTTTTCTCCACATACTCCTTTTCAGGCATACCCTTGCCAGTTGCAAAGGGGTTTGCCCAATTGCCAATAGTTATATCTGAATACTCAAACATAACATTCAAGGTTTTTTCACCTTTTATTGCATCCAGGCTGCCTGAGGTTAATTTCTGGGCAGCAAGGTTGACGGATGATATCATGAATACCGCCATCAACATTAAAGTTCCTTTTCTTTTCATAGTGATTTGCGTTTTAGTTTTATGGTTTGTTTTAAATTGTGATTGACCTCATGGGGTTTCTTCCTTTGGGAGAATAAAAATAAAGTCATGAGAGGCCATAACCAAGAGAAGCATGTAAGAATATTACAATGGTTGTAAGAAAAGATAAACAATAGCTGCCTGATACAATTCTTTACTGCTATTGTTAAATCCTTACCGGCTTCTCTTGATCAGGGCAATCAACGGATGTAATTTTATCATTCAAATCCAGGGAAACAACCTTAAATGCAAAAGAAGTCATGGTAAACTTCAGAAAGAAAATTGAAGAACAAATCATCGAACAAGCGAGGCATGATAAATCGTTTCGGAAGAGACTGCAGGAAAATCCCAAAGTGGTATTCGAACTTGAGACCGGGATAAAATTGCCTGAATCATTGAAGATCACAGTTCTGCAGGAAGATCAAAAGACGGTTTATCTTGTAATTCCTCCGCTAAGTGAAGATGTATTTGAAGATGAATCCATTCAAGTAAAACATGTTGCCGTTCAGGCAAAATAAAAAGCAGAAGGCTAACAACAAAAACATTAAACCGTATGAAAAAAATTATCCTTTCACTCATTCTTGCTGTGATACTGATCAGCAACGGGTTTGGAAAAACCGTTGACGTGAACCGTGCAAAAAAAGTTGCGTCAAATTACCTGTCTTCAATGCCAGGCCAGTATCCTCAATGGGTTTCCGGCAGTCTTACCTTGAGTCATTCGGCTGTTGAAAACACCACCTCCGGACTGACGAAGTCCTCAATACCGTTGTTTTATGTATTTAACATAACGGGCTCCCATGGCTTTATCATTATTTCGGCGGATGATATTATCCCCCCGGTACTGGCTTATTCAAATGAAAGCAGTTTCTCTGCGGATAACATTCCTCCAAATGTCGAAGCCTGGCTTAAAGGGTATGAGGATCAGATCAGTTATGCCATCCGAACAAACATCAATCAGGTTCCGGGGGTCCGTTCCCTATGGAATTCTTTAAACGACGGCCCCCTGCCCGGAAATCAGCTTAAATCAGCCGCGGGCGTTAACCCTTTGATCACCAGCAAATGGGACCAGTCACCCTTCTATAACGATTTATGTCCGTATGACAATACCGCCAGTAAACGTACACCAACAGGATGTGTTGCAACGGCAATGGCAATGGTCATGAAATATTACAAGTACCCCACTACCGGGATCGGAAGTTATTCCTTCAGTACGAATAATTACGGGACATTGTCGGCTAACTTCGGGGCGACTACATATAAATGGGATAGTATGCCCAACAGTGTGACTTCAGCTAACTCAGCCGTCGCCACCCTGATGTATCATTGCGGAGTGAGTGTTAAGATGGGATACACAGCAAGCAGCAGTTCAGCCTGGATCCTTGCTTCTGACAATACGAAATGTGCTGAAAATGCACTGAAAGAGAATTTCGGCTACGCCAACACACTTCAGGGCGTTGAGAAAAAAAATTACTCTGACACCTCCTGGATTAACCTCTTGAAAACAGAACTTAATGCCAGCCGGCCAATGGTTTACGGAGGCGAGGGAACCGGGGGCGGACACTGCTTTGTTTGCGACGGTTATGATAATACTGACAAATTCCATTTCAACTGGGGTTGGGGAGGAAGTTACGATGGTTATTTTCTCCTTACCAACCTGGTCCCTGAAGGTACCGGGACCGGCGGGGGATCCGGGTCCTACACCAGCGGACAGGAAGCCATTATCGGGATCCGTAAACCAAGCTCCTCGGGAGGAGGAAACAGGTTTTTCAAACTTGCACTGAATGCGCCTGTTACATGCCCTGCCGACACCATCAATTATGAAGATTCCCTGTCGTTTCACACAGATATCATCAACAATGGCCAGTTCATTTTCAGCGGTGACATTTCAGCCTGCATCTTTGACACCAACGGGATATTTATCAATGAGGTACAGACTATCAAAGGTATCGCACTTGCCCCCGGCAGCCACTTGCCAAACGGTGCCACTTTCACCAATCCCGGGCTCACATCCATGCTTCCAAACACCTATTTCGTCGGGATAATGTACAGGTCATCTGATACAAACTGGATCATCGTTCCTGACACAAACACTTTCCGCAACAATAAGAGGCTGGTGGTCATAAACTCCAACCCCATCGAAATGTATTCAACTATGATCATAAGTCCCGGCTTATACATTAAACAGGGAGATTCAGTATCTGTGAAAGCCGACATTGTCAACCACGGAACCACCGATTTTAACGGCACACTGGACTTGTCAATTTATGATATGGAAGGGTATTATGTAAATTTTATAGGTGAAAAGACAAATTTCACACTCCCGGTGAATCAGCACACCATGGACCTGACATTCAGCACACAAAGCATCAATGTCCAGCCCGGCAGTTATCTTATTGCCCTGCTGTACCAGCCAGCAGGATCGTCAGACTGGCAGTTGATCGGATCAAGCTCTTATGCAAACCCGGTTAAAATCCAGGTCAATGCAACTCCTTTAGTTGCCGATCAGTATGAACCAAATAACACTTCCCAGGCCGCAACTGCCCTCCCGGTAAGTTTTTCAACAAACCCTGCAATTATCAAAACCGAGGGGGCCAACTGTCATGAAGGAACAGATTTTGATTTTTATTCACTTTCTCTCCCTGCAGGATTCACCTATATAATCAGTGGGAACCTGGTAGATGCTTATAATGACTCTGCCCAGGTATACACCCTGGATGCACTCTGGTCCTGGTCAACCAATGGCACGACATGGTCGGAGCCTTATGATGACACTATCCCCGATATCACAATGAATAATGGAGGAACAATCATTTTCCATGTTGCACCGTATTTCCCGGGTCAGACAGGAACATACCAGTCAACTTTGCGGATAAGCAGGAATCCGCTGGGTGTGAGGGATCAAATTTCGCCTGACGAGCTCAGGGTTTATCCCAACCCGGTCAATGACTATCTCTTTATTGAGACGGCAAACCAACAGGCTGTCATTTCAGGAGTTAAACTATTCAGTATCACAGGCCGCGAGCTTGCAGCAATGAACTTTACAGAACTGCAGTCCGCTTACCGAATGCCCGTCTCTGAAATTCAGGCCGGGACGTACATTCTTGCCGTGACCACCGCCAACGGAATCATTCACCGGCAGATCGTCATCCGCAGAAAATGAGCAACATGAAACACCTTACCAACATGAAGACAAAATTCTTATTACTTTTTGCCAGTCTCTTTTGTTTGATTAACAATTTACAATCCCAGGATATCCTGGTGTATAAAAACGGAGACGAAATCCAGTCTAAAGTCATAGATGTTGCCGATGACAATATAAAATATAAAAAGTGGGGCAATTTAGACGGACCATCGTATACGGCCAGTAAAAAGGACGTTTTGATGATTAAATATCAGAATGGAACAAAAGATGTATTTAATAATCAGCCGGCTCAGACAAATTCAAATACTGTTGCATCACAGAAAAAGGCTGAAACGGGAAAAATTTGTTTTTATACTTCGGATAAACGGATTGATCAGATAGATATTTACGTTTATTATTATGACGAAGCCGGAGTCAAGAAATCAAGAGTCGGTCAGCTGGATTTCTATTTTAAATCACCGCCAGATTGCGGACAGGACGGAACATATACGCTGAATCTCCCGCCGGGCGATTATGACTATTATGCAGTTGATGAAATTATTTATGAGATGAAAGGGACGTTTTCAATCAGAGAAAACCAATGTTCATTTCTTGATGTCATTTGCAGATGATCTGACCTGAACTATCCGCATCGCGATAATTCTATTTATTAATTAACAAAAATTAAAATTACACGTATGAAAACAGCACGCACAATCCTGATGTTAATTGCATGCACCCTGGCATTTCCTTCCTTCAGCCAGGATGCAGTGTTTTCGGCCAACACCAAGGCACTGCTTTTGCAGACAAAGCATTATTCATCCTTAAAAAGCAACCCGGCCCGGGTTTCAGCCGCACTGAAACAATTCTATCCGGTAAGAACCATTGAAAATCAGAATTTTATCGGAGCCCTGATCAAGGTTGGCTCTGAAATCGACGAAAAAGCACTGCTAAGCCTTGGCGTTAAAATCAACAGCCGCGTCGGCGACATCTGGTCTGTCATGATCCCCCTCTCGTCCCTTGAAAAACTTAAAACCGTCAAAGGCCTGATTTATGTTGAGGCAGATTTTACCATTAAAAAGAAACTCGACAATGCGACAACCGAATGCAACGTCAAGCTTGTTCATGCGGGAACAGGGATGCCGCGCAGCTGTTATGGCGACAGTGTAGTGATAGGGATCGTCGACGGCGGATTCGATTACACCCACCCCACCTTTTACGATACTTCGGGTACGAACCTTCGCATTGTCAGATCATGGGAGCAGGAAAACACCCAGGGACCTCCCCCGGCGGGCTTTACCTATGGAACCGAATTTGCGACCACCCAGGCCCTGCTCGACAAAAAGTCATCCAACACAACCGGCAACCATGGTTGTCACGTAGCAGGCATAGCAGGCGGTTCAGGATACTTGACCCCCGGCAAGCAGTATATGGGAGTAGCCCCGGCCGCATCACTTGTATTTATCGATTATAGCGACGGTGCATCGGCCATACAGGATGGAATAAATTACACGTTTCTGTATGCAGCCTCGGTGGGCAGGCCGGCCGTTGTAAACCTCAGTTTGGGAACTGCAATCGGTCCTCACGATGGCACATCCCTGCTCGACCAGGCGATCGACGGACTCGTCGGACAGGGTAGGATAGTTGCAGGAGCTGCAGGAAATGAAGGCAAAACGCCCCTCCACCTGTATCACGCCTTCAGCAGCGACACAGTGAGAACCTTCATGAATTTCGAAGACAGTGATGCCGGTCCGCAAATCAATGAGGGAAAAGTAGACAACTGGGGATCAGTCGGAAGCGACTTCTCAATTTCACTGAGCATGTTTGATGCGCAGGGAACGCTCATATTGTCAACGCCATTCTATGCTGCTTCTTCAAATCCTTCGGTCGACACCAGCATTGTGGTGGGCTCAGAAACCCTGAAATATAAAATAACAGGACTCGGGAGCAGTCCGCTGAACCAAAAACCCAACCTCCTGGTCAATGTTGAACGCAATGTAAACACGAATCGTATAGGCATCACCCTTGCCAGTGCTAACAGCCAGGTCAATACATGGAATAACGGCACAGGAACCGGTGCATGCCTGTATGATACCCTGAACGGAACGAAAGTGCCGGGATATACTGCAGGAGATAATGTTTGCACCATAGGTGAGATCGGCGGCACCGCAAAAAAGATCATCACCGTGGGAGCATATACTACAAAACACGAGTATGTCAACATCAAAGGAGTCACACAAACCAGTGACGATGAGCTGAATACACTCGCCGCTTTCTCAAGCAGGGGACCCACGGTCGATGGGAGGACCAAACCTGAGATCACCGCTCCTGGTGAGGAATTGGTTTCATCGGTCAATTCCTACTCACCAAAGTATGATGAGAACAACAGCAGCACCGTGCTGAAAGTCGAGCAGGGGTCAACTTCATGGTATTTTGCAGCCATGCAGGGCACCTCAATGGCAACTCCGATGACTACGGGAATTATCGCCCTTATGCTGCAGGCCAATCACCTTTTAGGTCCTGAGCAGGTGAAGCAGATGCTGCAGAATTCAGCCCGCACCGATTCGTATACCGGGACTATCCCCCCCGAAGGCAGCAACAGCTGGGGCTATGGCAAGATCGACGCACAGAAGTCGGTTCAGACCGCATTCGGATCAGTGGGTATTGAAAATCAGGAAGGAACCCAGATCGCAGCCTTCCCAAATCCGTCGGCTGGAATTGTGTTTCTGAAGAACCCCGGGGTTGACGGACAAACCACTGAGATCAGCGTTCAGAATGCTTTGGGCGCCACCGTTCTTCGCCAGTCCCATACCTGGAATACGAATGAAGCTTTGCGGATGGACCTGAGCGGCTATCCCCAGGGCTTATATATTATCACAATAAACAACAACCGGGATCAGCAATCTCGTACTAAAATCCTGATCTCCAGGTAAAAGTGAGAAGGAGGTTTTCCTTTCCGCGAACAAGGAAAGGAAAACCTCTTCTTTTTCGCCATTTTGCCATTTCGCTTTTCGCTATTTATTCACAAAATTGTTTATTTCATTGGTGTTCATTACGGCTTCGCCGTACACCATTTCGCCTTTCGCTATTTCGCTATTTCGCTATTTAACTTAACATATGGCCTGATCTTCCCGAACACCGAATCATTCACCCCTTCAACCAATTTCAGCTCATCCACCGACCTGATGACTTTATGCTTTTGCCTGTATATGACAAGTGAACGCGTAAGTTCATAAGGGAAGTAAGGATGCTTAAGCAGTTCCTTGAATGTGATCGTGTTCAGATCAATCCTCCTCACGGTATCCTCTTTAATGATGATGTTCTGGCGGATGAGGTTGTAGTGAATGGAATCCATACCCCAGACTTCAAGGACCTGTCTCACGTTGATGAATCCGCCGAGTTTATTCCTGTACTGAACAATACGGCGGGCATAGGACGGGCCGATACCCTTGAGCCTCTGAAGCTCAAGGGTATCGGCCCTGTTGATATCAACGGTGATCAAAGGTTTTGCAGGATATCTGGTAAAACCACCGCTGTCAGTATGTTTTTCAGATTTCGGCCACATGCCTTTGTACCTGGAAAGACGCTTTAAGGAATCCTCTGTTTCTGCCTTCCTGACTGCTGCTTCAAATCCGAGGAGCTCCTTTTCAAGATTAGGATAATCTGCGGAAAAATTTGTGGTATCCTCAGGCAGAAGCTGGTTTGCAAATGCCACGATGAACAATATGACAAGTAGAACTATGATACCGCGAAGCTCGCTTCGGTTGAACGACAAATAATCCTTCACAAACTGGTATCTTTTCATGGCATTGTGTTTTTATCAAGCAACTTAAGCCCGATACGGCATTCCAGGCAACGCCTGCGGTCGCAGTACGTTCGTTTGAGCTGTATCAGCGCCTGGGATTCAAGCGCATTCCCTGCTTTCAAGCCCAAATCATTCCATTTCCTGAGTTCGTGATTTTCCTCGGACCCAATCCCTTCGAGCAGTTCAAGCGCCTTGATCCTGTATGGACTAACATCCTTCGCCGATCCATAGGCGAACAGGAAAGGGGCGATTGTGTTGATAATCAGCAAGTGGGCTGATGACCTCCCCATCTTTTTCGGCATCCTTCCTGAATTCCTGCCGAACCTGAAATGGGTTTTCCAGTAATCCGAAGCCTGGGGTTGTAAGAATTCTTCAAGCCGGGCTTTATCGGCCGAATGGTATAAGAAACCCGGTTCCGCTCCGCAGGCATGCAAACATTGAACAAACTGACTGATGCGGATGTCGGGAAAATTAAACGGGTGCAGCCTCATTCGTTTCCACAGGCCGGGCTTCAATGGTTCCAGGTTGTATTTTACCTGCTGATGCCGGTATTCGGCTGTAAGCGCTCTGCGATATGCATCCCTGCCATGCTTCCCGATAAGTCCCGATTGTCCGTAAAACAGGGCTTCAAGCCTGAACAGGCTGTCGGCATTTCGCCTGACGATCCTCAGGGGCAGTGACCGGGCCAGCAATTCAAATGGCAGCGAGTTGATCCGAAAACCAAATCCGCAGGCAAGAAAGATGTAGAAAACCTCGTCCCAGTCGGCATACTCATCAAGTAGCCTCAGCACAAAATCAGATCTGGCATTCAGCCTTTCAGTTGCAAGTGCCGGCGCCCATAGCCTGAAGACCGGCATTCCGCTGCTTCCAAGGAGCCCGCTACATGGGATCCATTGATGGTTGTGCATGATCTGTTCAAAGGTTTGTTCTATTGCTGATGGGAAATTGTTCTTCAGCTCCAGGGTGGGGATGCATCCTTTTTGTTTCATGCGGATGTCCTGGTCGTTTTCATACACCACGTGAAGGATGACGTTTTCATATGCCGGATCGAACTGGTGCCTGTGCCTGATCCACTCCGATGCCCGCACATGCACTTCAACATTGCCGGCCCAAATAGTGTTTCCCATCCGCAAACGGGCATTGAAGAAATCCGGTCCGCCGTCGGTGTTCTGCATCCCGGGATGAAGCACCACCACCTTCTCCCCCCTGACTGTCTGAAGCTCAGGATTCAGCAGGCGGTATTTCCAGAGATATTGTAAAAACTGTTCGGTCATTGTTGGTTGTTGGTGATTGGTTGTTGGTGATTGGTGATTGGGGGTTGGGGATTGGGGGTTGGGGATTAGGGATTAGTGCCAATTCGTAACTCGTAATTCGTAACTCGTAATTCTCTTAATCCGCCAAGAGCGAAAAAGTGATATAAAAAACTGAAGTTTTTTTCTCCGGGCCGGGGTGAAAGACTGCCTCTGAAATAATTTGCATCCAGACTTCCAAATAATTATCTTTGCAGGAAATTCCAAAAGGTTTTGATGTATGGACGATGTCAACACCCTGGTTTCGGGCATAGAATTCAAAGTCCGGAAGCTGATCGCCCGACAGAAAAAGCTGAGGGAAGAGAATGAGAAACTGACCAACGATATTAACCAGTTAAAAACCATAAACGAAGAACAGAAGCTAGTTATAAATGGATTGGAAGAGAAGATCCAGGTATTAAAACTTGCCCGAACGACCGGTGGTGGTGAAGACAATTCCGACGTAAAGGCAAAGATTAATGAGCTTGTGAGGGAAATCGACAAATGTATCGGGTTGTTAAATACCTGAGAAAGATGTCTGCAGAATTATGAACGATTTAGCGATTTCATTGAATATTGGGGACAGGCCGTACAGGCTTGTGGTTGAGAAGGATCATGAAGAATTGTTTCGCAAAGCGACAAAGCTGATTGAACAGAGGCTAAAGGATTATTCGATGAATTATGCATACAAAGACAAACAGGACCTGCTTGCCATGGTCGCTCTTGAGTACGCAACAAGTTTTCTTCAGGATGAAGAATTGTTGAAACAACAGGAAGGGCAATGGAAAACGAAGCTGAAAGAGGTAGACCTGGTCCTGGCAGAATATCTTTCCGAACAGAGTGTTCTTTGAAAAGCATCAAAGATTTACCCGCACTATTACAGACAGTTTGTAAACCTAACATTACAAGCATTAGGGTTAAGCTCATAGGTTTGTAGGACAGGCCTCGCTCCTGCTTGCAGGATTTCGGCCAAGGCCGGACAGTGGACGTTCGAATTACCTGGCAGCCCTATTCATGTCGTTAAGAGGTTTATCATTACCTCGCTGTTTAGTGCGGGTTTTTTATTTTAACTATATAAACACTATAGAGATGTCAAGCATCATGTTATTACTGATCATCGGTGTTAGCGGAATCATCATAGGGGGGCTTATCACCGGAACGATCTTAAACAAAGCGCTCGAACGCAAACGCGACGCCCTCCTGAAGGAGGCAATGGATAAGGCCGAAGTGATGAAAAAAGAAAAGATCCTTCAGGCCAAGGAGAAGTTTCTTCAGCTTAAGACCGAACATGAAAAATTCGTTCACGAAAAAAATGATGAAATAGCAAAGAACGAGAACAGGCAAAAGCAGAAAGAAGGAACACTGAACCAGAAAGTAGAAGAACTGGCCAAGAAACAGAAAGAGATAGTCACTATCAAACAAAATCTCCAGACACAGATGGAGATTGTGAATAAAAAACAGACCGATCTCGACAGGGCCCAGAAGGTACAGATTGAAAAACTTGAAAGCATCTCGAATCTTTCGGCTCAGGAAGCCAAGGCACAGTTGATCGAGAATCTCAAGGAAGAAGCCAAGTCCGACGCTCTGGTTCACATCAAGGACATCGTTGACGAGGCCAGGATCACGGCTAATACAGAAGCCAAAAAGATCATTATCGAGACCATTCAGAGAACAGCCACCGAGCATGCCATTGAAAATACTGTTTCGGTGTTCAACATCGAGAGCGAGGAGATCAAAGGCAGGATCATCGGACGTGAAGGCCGCAACATCCGTACTCTTGAATCACTCACCGGAGTCGAGATCATCATCGACGATTCACCCGATGCCATTCTGCTTTCGGGATTCGACCCAGTAAGACGTGAGATTGCAAGGCTTTCGCTGCATAAACTCGTAACCGACGGACGAATCCACCCCGCCCGTATCGAAGAAGTCGTTGCAAAAACCAAGAAGCAGATCGAGCAGGAGATCAATGAAACCGGGAAGCGCGTAAGCATCGACCTCGGCATTCATAACCTCCACCATGAACTTCTGCGTATGATCGGTAAGATGAAATACCGTTCTTCTTACGGACAGAACCTGCTGCAGCATTCCATAGAAGTAGCCAAGCTCAGCGCCACTATGGCAGCCGAGTTAGGCATCAATCCGAAGAAAGCCAAGAGAGCCGGTTTGCTTCACGATATCGGCAAGGTGCCCGATAACGAACCAGATCTCCCACACGCAATACTGGGTATGAAGATGGCCGAAAAGTTCAAGGAAAAACCTGAGATCATCAACGCCATCGGCGCTCATCACGATGAGATGGAGATGGACAACCTGATCTCTCCCATCATCCAGGTTTGCGATGCCATTTCAGGCGCCAGGCCGGGAGCAAGACGCGAAGTGGTAGAAGCCTATATCGAAAGGCTGAAACATCTCGAGGAACTTGCCCTGAGCTATCCCGGGGTTGTAAAAACCTTTGCCATCCAGGCAGGTCGTGAACTTCGTGTAATTGTTGGGGCGGATAAACTCACTGACCTTGAATCGAACCAGCTCGCATTCGACCTTTCGAAGAAGATCCAGAGCGAAATGACCTACCCCGGACAAATCAAGATCACCGTGATCCGAGAGACCAGGGCAGTACAGTATGCAAAATAGGTAGCGGGATTTTACACCTTTGCTAACTTTCCTTTCTTACCACCTTATGAACCTTCCGCCTGTGGCTGGTTTTACTTGAGAATTCCTTTGACAGGACGCTGATATTTCCGTCTACTTCAAGAACTGCCAGGTCAACATCCTTCTCAGAGGGGACCCCGTGCTCGCGGATCGCCTGGAGTACCTCATCCCTGCTGATCTTGGCTAGTTTGAGATGGGAATCTAACATTTCCCCCTGGTATACAAGCATGATGGGATCCCCCTGCAATGCCCTGCTGAAACCAGGAAACCTGAACATAAAGTATTTCATGGCATAATTGACACAAAACAAGGCAAGGGCAGCAAGCAAACCGCCCGCAAGACTGTTGTCACCGAGAACCATTGCGTTCTGCACTGCATTGCTGATCAGCAGGATAAATACGAGGTCGAAGACCGAAAGCTGAGCCAGTTCTTTTTTGCCAAAAAGACGGACAGCAAGGACAAGAAAAAGATATACGATTATCGCGCTGACAATGATCTGAAGATAATGATTCCCTAATATGTTCATATGTTTGCAGATGAGGTTCTTTTATTTGCAATTTAAAGGTCCAAATTTACGTTACAAAGCAGTTGATTCATGAAAACCAATATAATAATCCCTTCAAATGAATCCAGATAATACCTTTAAATTTGTACCTTGCTGTAACTATTTTGCAGTTCTGTCTTCTAATGCTAATATATTTGTATTAATCAAAGCTCTGACCATGAAAAAAACAATTGCTTTATCAGTAATGGCATTCTTTCTTGCAATTCTTGCAGGGACCGCCCAGGATATGAAACTCGACGACGTGCTTAATGCCTATTACAAGGCCTCTGGCATTGAAAAAATGAAAGACTGGACTACTTACCAGGCAAGTGGCAAATCAATAGCACAGGGGATGGAATTTCCGTTCAAAATGATCCAGAAAAGACCTCTTAAACTCAGGATTGAAGCCGAGGTGCAGGGAAACAAAATGATACAGGCCTTTGACGGAACAAGCGGATGGAGTGTAATTCCCTGGAGCGGTTCATCAGCCCCCCAGGATATGACCGCCGACCAGGTTAAGGCTATGAAAGAACAATCCGATATGGAAGGTTCACTTTACAACTGGAAAGAAAAAGGCCACCAGGCTGAACTTCTGGGCAAGGAAGACCTTGAAGGTTCTTCGATTTATAAAGTGAAGCTGACCAAATCCACAGGAGATGTCGACATCTACTTCTTTGATGCAGAGAGCTTCATCCTCCTGAAAACCACCTCAAAGATGAAAATCCAGGGAAATGAAACCGAAAGTGAAACACTGCTCAGCAATTACAAGGATGTCAATGGTGTTTTAATGGCCGGGACGATCACCAACAAGATCAAAGATCAAACTGTTTCCCAGCTGGTTATTGACAAATCCGAAGTGAACGTACCTGTCAGCGACAGCCTGTTCATCAAGCCCGTTGTAAAAAAGTAATTTCTTAATTCCCCAACTATGAAACCGGTGGTAAAAGCTTGCCTTGCCTCCCTCTTATGCATTTGTGCATTGATGGCCGGGGCCCAGGATCGTGTTAAAGTCGATGAGAACACATTCGGCGATGTTCGTGCCCGGCAAATCGGTCCGGCTACTATGAGCGGAAGAATTGCCTCGCTCGACGCGGTGGACCGGAACCCGGCCATTCTGTATGTTGGCGCAGCCAGCGGCGGATTGTGGAAATCGAAAAACTACGGGACAACCTTCAAACCTGTGTTCGATAAGTACAACCAGGTGATAGGCGCCATCACGATCGACCAGCAGCATCCCGATACCGTATGGGTCGGAACAGGCGAGGTCTGGGTGAGGAACTCGGTTTCGGTGGGAGACGGTATTTATAAAACCACCAACGGAGGGGAAACCTGGAAAAAACTGGGGCTTGAAAAGTCAGAAAGGATAGCGAAGATCCTGATCCATCCGGCTAACCCCGATGTGGTCTTCGTGGCAGTCGTGGGTAACCTCTGGAACTCATCCGCCGACAGGGGATTGTATAAAACCAGCGACGGTGGAAAAACCTGGGCGAAAATTCTGTATATCGACGAAAACACAGGCTGCAGCGATGTGGCCATCGATAAGACAGACCCATCGGTCATGTATGCCGGGATGTGGGAATTCCGCCGCACTCCATGGTCGTTCAGCTCGGGAGGCAATGGCAGCGGATTATACCGTTCTGCGGATGGCGGGAAAACCTGGTCAAAGGTCAGTAACGGAATGCCCGAAGGCATGCTCGGAAGAGTGTCCCTGGCTGTTTCCAATGCCAAACCCGGACTGGTATTTGCCCTCATCGAAGCCAAAAAGACCGGCCTGTATTCTTCATCCGACAAAGGCCTCAGCTGGAAGCTGGTCACCAATTCCGAGTCGGTGAACGACCGTCCGTTCTATTTCTCATACCTGGCCCCCGACCCGCTCGACACCAACATCATTTATAAACCGGGGTTTACTCTGAACAAGAGCACCGACGGGGGCAAGACCTTCAGCGGCGCCGCTGTTGAAGGCGGGAACTACCATAGCGACTGCCACCCGGTCTATATCAGCAAAAAGGACAACAACTTTATTTATATGGGCACGGATGGCGGGGTGTATTACTCCATGGACAAGGGAAATACCTGGCGTCATATGCGCAACCTGCCGGTGTCCCAGTTTTACCATGTAAGCGTCGATATGGCTGATCCGTACAATGTTTACGGCGGATTGCAGGATAACGGCTCATGGTACGGACCTTCCCAGGGTGGTTACGGCATTACCAACTCCAGCTGGAAAAGCGTGGGTTATGGTGATGGATTTTATGTGTACCCCGACAAACTGGATTCAAACATTGTTTACTGGCAGTACCAGGGCGGTAAAATCGCAAGGTATTATCTGAAAACCGGAGAATATAAATCGTTGATCCCGTTCAGGGATAAGGACACCAAAGAACTCCGCTTCAACTGGAATACGCCCCTTGTATTCAGTCCGGTTTCAAACCGTTTTTATACTGGCGCCCAGTACCTGTATAAAACCAACAATCGCGGCGATTCATGGACCCGCATTTCACCCGACCTCACGACCGACGACCCGAAAAAGCAGAAACAGGAAAAATCGGGCGGGCTCACCGTCGATAACTCATCCGCCGAAAATCATTGTACGATTTATACCATCAATGAATCTCCCCTCGACAGCCTGACCATCTGGGCGGGAACCGATGACGGGAACCTGCAGGTGACGTCTGATGGCGGGAAAACATGGACGAATGTGGTGAAGAACATTCCCTCATTGCCAGCCAATACCTGGTGTTCCTATGTCGAACCCGGGCATTATAATAAGAATACCGCCTATGTGACCTTCGACGGGCACAGGCTGGGTGATAAAACCCCTTATGTGTTCATGACCGAAGACCTCGGAAAGACCTGGAAAGCACTGGCCGATTCAACAATCGGAACCTATTGCCATGTGATCAAAGAAGACCTTGTAAGACCCGACCTTCTTTTTCTTGGAACTGAGGGCGGATTATATATTTCGGTTGACCGGGGCGGAAGCTGGGCTCTGTTCAAAGGGAATATGCCGAAGGTGCCTGTGATGGATATGCTCATTCATCCCAGGGAGCAGTCGCTTGTGATGGCAACACACGGCAGGGGGATCATGATCATCGACGACCTCTCCCCTTTCAGGCAGATCACAGCTGATGTGCTGGCTTCTGATGTGCAATGGCTGAAGCCTAAGGATTATGTCATCAAGGAAACCTCGACCAGCCAGAGCTTTAACGGGGACGACGAATACCTGGGCCAGGTGCCAGAGGAATCGGCGCCAATAGCCTATTACATGAAGAAACGCCACATCATGGGCGAGATCCATCTCGAGGTGTACGATGCCAGCGGGAAATTCATTCAGAAACTCCCTGCAGGCACACGTAAAGGGATCAATATCATACAGTGGAACATCCATATGAAACCGCCCAAAGTGCCTGTATCCCCTCAAATCCAGGGCTCGGCATTTGCCCGTCCGGAATACGCAATCGGCGAGTATACTGTGAAACTCTTCAGGAATGACAAGGTATATGAAACAAAGATCAGGCTTCTCCCCGATCCGAAATCCATGTACACCCTCCAGGACAGGGAAATCCGGCAGAAGGCTGTGACTAAAGGATATACCCTGCTCGAATCCCTGGCCTATACCGACAGGCAGGTAAGGGAGATCCGCGAACAGGCTAAAAAACTGGCAAAAACAGCTCCAAAATCCCTTTCGAAGAAACTGCTTGCAGTAGCTGTGAATATGGACACCCTGCACTGCCGCATCGTTTCAACCGCCGAAGGCAAGATCACGGGTGAGGAAAGATTAAGTGAAAAGATAGGTTTTATTTATGGCTCCATTCTTTCTTATCCGGGACGCCCTACCGATTCACAAGTCCAGGGCCTGGATGTTCTTGCTGCTGATGCCAAAAAGGTGCAGGATGAGGTAACCAACTATGTTTCTGTTGAACTTCCAAAGCTTAACCAGGAACTGCTGAAGGATAAATTAACTGAGATAAAACTGACTTCACAGGAAGATTTCAGCAAGGAGCCCTGAAACATTTATACTTGTTTCAGCTCACCGGAAATTTATACGCAGATTTGTCTTTTGCAGTATATTTGCAGAACTATTCATCCGCAGTCAAAAGTAACTTATAAAACATACAGCCATGGCAAAAGGACAAGATGTTAAGAAAGCCGTTAAGAAAGAGCCTACCAAGACCCTGAAGGAAAAAAGGGCGGAGAAAAAGGAAAAGAAAGAGAAAAGAGGTAAATTTTAACAGGGTCAAAAGTTTAATCAATACAGGGCAGGATAAAATTAATTCCCTGCCTCTTAACGTATCAGCATTACGTTACCTTTCATAACAATATCACCCTGGGCGATAATATCTTCACTCAGGAAGCCGATTTTCACCATCCAAACATAGGAGCCTGCTTCGCAGGGTTTACCTTTAATTGTGCCATCCCAACCTTTATCGATATTATCAGATGTAAATACTTGTTGTCCCCAGCGGTCAAATACGTTCATGGTAAAGCTGATGTTCCTGTAAAGCCCGATAACCCTGAATACGTCGTTAAGCCCGTCGTTGTTCGGAGTGAAGGCTGTAGGAGCTGAATACTCGAACACTTTTACATATACACTGTCGCTGTTCATGCAGCAGTTGAAATCTTTCACTCTGACTGAATAATTTCCCTGGGATGCAACCGAAATTATTGAATCCCCTGAACCGTTCGACCAAAAATATTCCATGTATCCTCCCCCGGCATGGAGGATTATTGAAGACCCTGAATACATCAGAATGGTATCTCCTCCGAGTTTGACAGTGGGCAGGGCATAGCTGGTAACCAGGGCTGAATCGGTAAAACTTTGTCCGTTGAATTTCTCGGTCAGCTTTACCATGTATTTGCCTGGCTTTGTATAAAGATGAATGGGTTCGGGATTGCGAGAGAAACCGCCGTCGCCGAAGTCCCAGAGAACAGAATCGATGTTGGCTTTGTTGGGAATGGTAAATTTCGTAATGTCCCCGTTACATACACTGTCCCATCGGAATGCAGGCAGGTCGAAGTAAGTTTGAATGAAGTTGGGCAGACCATAAACACTCTTCCGACCATCCAATGAAAATAGCTGATTCCTGGAATTGTTCATCCGGTTGAAATTGCATGCTTTTCCGGGCCTGTTTGGGTTGTAAATGACATCGATAGAATCCTTTGTAAGAAGGGCGGTGATTGTACGTGATATATATATCCTTCCATCGGTGGCGAGTTGCATGAAACAAAGCAGGTTTCCTGCAACGCTATCAAGTAAAACCGGATTCATCAAACCGCCGGCGAGATCAAACTGGTAAACATATGAAGGCCTTGTTGGAGGAGAACCGAAACGCTGCAGCTGAGTTGTGTATAATTTTCGGCTGTCGGGAGAAAATTCTATGCCAAAAGTATTCACTCCCTGATTTGGCATGACCATGGAACCTATATCGGAAATAACACCTGTCTGATTATTGAACCCGAAGAGTTCTACCATGTTCTTTCCAGTGATGGCAAGAGCAAGATACTTCCCATCGGGGGAGACTTTCATTGAGCCTTCTGCATTGGGCTGATCCAACGATCCCCCTCCATGAAAACTACCTGCGGAACTTGTTACAGAATCAGCCACTCCCTCTTCGCTTACCCGATATGCATAAAAATCCCTGGAGTTCCAGGCATGGGCAATGACCCAGACTGATTTTTTATCATGGCTCATCACGGCTGTAAGCTTCTGGCATGCAGATTTCAGCAGGGGAGTATTTTTACTGCTGGCATCCCCCATGCCATTTCGTAAGGTCATGTCAATTGTTGAATATCTCAATCCCAGCGTAGTATAAATACTGTCTTTGAACAATAACACATCTATTGTAAAAATATAGAAAATGTCAGATTTGGCAGGATTAGGAATGATGATGCAGGGTTGTGTGGCACCGAGGTCTCCATCTAGTCCATTGGCATTTCCCATTAAAGTGAAATTTCGGTCCCAAACCTTGTTCCCGTTCGTAAAGAACAGCAGATTGCCAGAGCTGTCACAGATCACCGCGGTCGCATTGTACGCTTTCATAACATTATCGGACAAGTCAGGAATTGCCGTTCCCGTGCGGAAGTCGATCCCCGCTTTATCTCCAAAATACCAAAGATCGGCTTGTTTCTGAGATCTCGGACAATTTGTCCGTGTTACAGGGCTTTGAGAAAATACGGCGTTCAGGCCAAGGCAGAAAAACACTATCATGAAGATTCTTTGCATTCTTGCCATCGAGGGCTTATAGAAAGTTCGTTTCTTCACTATCTGACGATAAGTTTTTCTGAATGATTAAAGTTCGCGTTGAAAAACCTCACAAGGTAAATGCCTGGCAAGATGTTTACAAGGTCAATAGTGGTTGAATATTTTGAAGAAATGCTTTCGGGTAATGAAAATTCTTTCACTTTGGTACCGAAAACAGAAAGAATTTCGGCCCGGGTTTCGTCTTTTACACCTTCACTTTCAACAGTAACACTGCCTGAGGCGGGGTTTGGGAATACTGAAAGTTTTCCCGGGTAATTGTTATCGCCAATCCCTGTACAGGCTTTAAAGTCAAAGATGACCGTTATTGAAGACTGGGATTTGCAGCCATGTTCATTGGTCACCTCCACCGTATAAGTTTGAGAATCATAGCCTATGCCTGTCGTACTAACTATGATGTCCCTGGTAGCTGCTCCGTTTGACCATAGATAGGTCGAGCCCGGGTTTCCGGCATCGATCGTGAAGGTATCAAAAACGCATACTGTTGTATCGGGAGGGCCCAGGTTGATCTGAGGCTCAGGGTAAATCTGCACTGAGGTAAAGCCCGTCGTAGTATTGAAACCATCATTTACCGATACATTGTAGGTTGTTGCAGCCGAGGGTGCGACCTTAGGGTTTGGTTCTGTTGATATAAAGCCCGGTGGATCGGAAGTCCAGGCATAAGTATAAAATCCTATATTCCCTCCTCCTGCAGAAGCATGAAGCTCGGATGTATCGGTACGGCATACCATAGGCGGAATTGCCACAGGGTTGACATTCAAAGGTACCCCGGTTACTTCGACTGAGACATTTCCGGCATTGGTGCTAATGCAATTTGTTGAAAGGTCCGTGACAACGAGAGAATACACCGTGGTGGTTGTCAGGTTGACCGTCTGAGGAGTTTTAATGCTGGCATTGACCAGCATGTTTGCCGGGGTCCATGAATAAAAATAATTTCCGCTTCCACCGACTCCCGAGCCATCAAGGAATGTGTAGGTCCCGTTCGGAATCGATTTATTCGCACCAGGATTGGCAACAGGCAGAGGAATAACAGTTACAGTCACTGTATTCAGAGAAGTATTGTATCCATCGGAGACGGAGACTTCATATGTGGATGTAGTTACAGGCACAACGGTGGGATTCGGAAGCGTGGAGCTGAATCCGCCGGGACCAGTCCATTGGTAGGTATAGGTTCCCGACCCTCCTGAACCGAAGGCCTGAAGCTGGGTGGAAGCTCCTGCACACAATGAGCCCGGTGTCGCGATGGCATTAACAGCCAGTGCGCCTCCTGCGATATTCACTGTAACCATATCAGAGGCAGTGCAATTGGCTGAGTCATCAGTGATATTGAGTGTAAACATTGTCGTTGTAAAAAGATTGACGGTTTGAGGCACCCGTACATTGGGATCAACAAGCTTTGCAGCGGGTTCCCAATGGTATCGGTATGAACCGCATCCTCCTGAACCGCTGCCGTGCAGGGTAGTGAACAATCCGTTGTTGATGGTTGTATCATTCCCGGCATTGGCCTTTGGATTGTAGATATAAGCATGCGTCACAGAAGTATCCGCGCTGGGCTGTCCGTTCACAGTAATCCGCAGAAAATAATCACCCTCATTCAAGGTAGTGGCATTGGAAATCGTTGGATTCTGCAGGGTCGATGAGAAATTATCGGGGCCCCACCAATGATAGATTGCGCTGTTAACTGACATGGCTGTCAGCTGGAGTGTCTGGCCTATACAGATCGGACTGTTATTGGAACAGGCAGGAGGAAGAATTGTACAGTCAGTTGTACCTGTGCCTCCGGTTTGCTGGAAAATAATATTGCAGGGCTGGTTGGAGTAGTTGGTTATCACAAGAATGTAATACTCCCCTGTTTGCCCGTTGGGAATATTGCAGGTTTCGTATGCGCTTGGCGAGTAACTGCAGGAGACGACTTTGTTACACGCCAGGAGCGAGCATGAATTCTGTGTTGGAAATGGTCCCCAGCAGCAGAAATCGATGTCCTTGGCTGGCTCACTATGCATCTGTATGATTATGTTGCCTGATGTGGCGACTTTCATATAATACCAGGCCGGATTGGGCTTGGTTGAAAGGCAGCTGTAACAGGGGCCGGTTTGCCCGGTCCCGGCATTGACCCCTGCCGGGAAAGAATAAAGAGTACCTGTGCAGAAGGGAGCAGCCATTTCACAGGTGCTGTTCGGGCCTCCTCCTCCGCCGGGCTGTGCGTTAAGAACTATAGGGAGCAATATGATCAATACAATAAAAGCAACTAATCTCTTCATATCCGGCGCAGCTTATTTATATTTATCATTATCCTTTAACCATTGCGCTTTTTGCTGATCAGAATAAGATGAAGCAGCCTCAAGGCTTCTCTTCTTTAAATCAAGAAAAATATCTATGACCTGTTTCTCCGGATTACGTTTTTCGGAAAGAAACCAGATCTTATCCCTGCCGATATTTGCGTCAAGGTTGATGATTTCAGCGGTTTTAAAACTAAGATTCAGAAAATACACTTTTTCAAAACGGCCAGGTAAACTTGAAAAATCCAGGAGGTAGTAATTGTTCCTTTCATCACTTTCGGCTTTGACTGCAAATTTTCCTTTGAAATCAAAGGACGCGTACTTTTTGATAAATGCCGGATCGTTCGGGTCAATGTTAACCTGTTGGGCCCTTACAACCGGGATTATTCCGGCAACAAGGAAAAGCAACAAAACGATATGGCAAATCTGTTTATTCTTCATGAGCTTATCTATTTAATGTACAGAACCTTGATGTCGGCATCACTTTGAGCCATGCAAGATACAAAATTTTCGGGCAGGTTGTTTTTCAAGCCCGGCTCACAGGAAGGATGCACAGCTTCGAATTCTGTCATTTTGCTAACTTTGACCTTGATATTATTTTCTTCTTTTGTATAGACTATATAAGATTGACAAAGGTTGTACTGATCCTGATGATTTTTCTTTCTCTAATTTTTCACCAATGAGATCTATGCTCAAAAGCTTTCAGTGATCGATTCCCTTAAAACCCTTGTTCTGTCTAGTTCAAAAAAGGGCTGCCGCAGCGTATAAAAACATCGTGAAGATTGAAGGCAATCGTTGCCAATAAATGAAGGGGCGGCTGTATGGCTTAAATGGGAAAATGCTTTCGCATTAACTCATTTAGCTCTTCAATAATAAAAGGCTTTGAAATAAAATCATTACAGCCTGCCTTGATTGAATTTTCCCTGTCGCCAGACATTGCATATGCAGTCTGCATAATTATGACGACATTTTTATTAAATTGTCTTATCTGGCGGGTTGCTGAATACCCGTCCAAATCGGGCATCCTGACATCCATCAATACCAAATCTATGTCAGGATTGTTACGGCAGGCTTCAACCGCTTCAATACCCGTTCCTGCTGTTAAAATTTCCTTGCAGTAAATGTTTAGTACCGTGGACAGAAAAAGCACCGACGCTTCGTCATCCTCGACAATCAGAATTTTCAGGTTGCTAGCCTGATAGGTTATTCCTGCTCCCGAAGAAGTATCTTCGATGACGGTTGTCACTTTATTCTTAATGTTGTATGGAAGGGTAAAATAAAATGTCGACCCCTTTCCCAACTCACTTTCCAACCAGAGTTTACCCCCAAGCATTTCCACGTAACCTTTTGCAATGGATAGCCCAAGTCCTGCACCTTCATATGGTTTGGTAATCAATTCACTGCCTTGCCTGAATCGCTCAAAAATAACCTCCTTCTTGTGCTCAGGCACACCCATACCTGTATCTTTTACGAAGAATTCAATGAAGTCACCCTTTTTCTCAGCGCCAATTTCAATTGAGCCAGCATTGGTAAATTTAAGAGCATTGCCAACGAGGTTGGTCAGAATGGCAAAAAGTTTCTCACGGTCTGTTTTAATGCGGCAATCGTTTGATGGCAGTGTGTTTTTTATTGATAGCTGCAACCCTTTTTTTTCAACCTCAGGAGTGAAGAAGTTATGAATAGATTCGATTTGCTCGTTAATGTTGGATGCCGATATTAAAACATTCATTTGTCCGGCTTCAATCTTTGAGATGCTGACAAGGTCGTTAATGATATTAAGCATACGCTTGCCACTTCTCTCAATTACGCTGATATATTGTTGTTGTTCTTTACCCGTTAAATGAGGTTCTTTAAGCAGTCCCGCAAATCCCAGGATGCCGTTCATCGGCGTACGGATTTCGTGGCTCATATTGGCAAGGAAAGCTGATTTCAGGCGGTCGCTTTCTTCGGCTTTTTCTTTGGCTTTGATAAGCTGCATCTCCGTTTGCTTCATCGCGGTGATATTTGCATTGAAGCCATACCACGTTACACTGCCATCTTCCAATTTTTCAGGCGTTGATTTGGATAACATCCATTGGACCGGCTTGCCGGGTATTTGCACTCTGAACTCACATGTAAAGCAGGTCAAATGCTTCGCAGAGTATTCAATATCGCTGATTACTCTTTCTGCATCTTCAGGGACAATTACCCTGCCAATAGGAGTAAAGTCATCAACTACATCTTCTGGGGAACATCCAAAAATGTTCTTGATACCTTCTGAAGCTATGGGAACACAGTAACTTCCGTCAGGTCTCCTGGTAAACTGATAAATCAGGTCAGGCAAATGTGAAGAAAGCTTTTTAAACTGGATGTCTTTTTCATGAATCTTTTCTTCTGACTTTATTCGGTCACTCACATCATTAAAAAATCCGACGCTGCATTTTCTGCCATTGAGGACAATGGGAGCTCCAGCTATGTCAGCATAGAAAATAGTGCCGTCTTTTCTAACGCAGGCTTGAGCAAAAGATACAGATTTAGCTCCCCGCATTTGGGAATCAAACTCTGACATAACCAAATCCAAGGATTCCTTTGGTACCAAATTCCCGATATTGAGCCGCCGAAACTCCTCATCAGTATATCCGAATAGTTTGCAGATGGCTGGATTGGAAAACAAAAACTGGCGGGTTTCAGCATCGGCGGCTAAAATCCCATATATGCTCCCGTTAAGAAGCACGCGGTACTTCTCTTCTGACTCTGCCAAGGCTTGTTCTGCCTTTTTGCGTTCGGTGATGTCACGTATAAAAGCCACAAATAGTCCACCATCAACTGGCTTATACTGAACACTGACTTCCACATTATATGTGGTTCCGTTCTTGCGACGGTGGCGGGTTTCAAATCGGTCTTCTCCCTGACTTAAAATTTTTTGAAAATGAATAACAGTATCGGCTTCTGATTCGACAACTTCCAAATCGGAAATCTTCATTGTTACTAATTCATCAGCACTGTAACCGCTCATTTGGACGTAGGTTCCATTGACTTCTAAAATTTGTCCTTTATTGTCAGCCAGCCAGAAGCCGTCCATTGCTGTTTGAAGTAATATTCGATGTTTTTCCTCATTCACTCGCAGAGCTTCTTCTGCCAGTTTACGCTCCGTTATATCGCTGATACTGCCAATAAGTGCAACAGGTTTATTCTGACAATCATTTACTAAAGTAAATCGGTCAATTAACCAACGATACACACCCTTCTTGTGTCTGAATCGGTATTCCACCTGATTTGTTTGTCCTGCACCTTTTGAAATTGCCCCGGCAAGGGTTCGCTCAACCTCAGGCATGTCATCCGGATGCATTAATCCAATAACGGTTTCCAGAGGCAAAGTTTTCATTTCTTCAGGAGTATAGCCAGTTAAACGAACGAAAACAGGACTGATATACTCATAATCATTGGATTGAAGATTCCTTTTGTAGGCAGCAACCAATGAATTTTCGAGCACTTCCCGCTGCCGCTCTTCACTTAACTTCAATTTTTCTTCGGCATTTCTCAAAGATGTAATATCTTTTTCATACAAAGCCTTCAATTCATCGTGCTCCTGCAGTATGGTCTGCAACTCTTCAATGAGTTCTTCCTTTGTTTTTTCCACGAAATTCATCTTGCTGAGGTTCAGAGGTTGAAAATACAATTTTACAATGATTTATCAAAAAAACCAAGGATATTAATTGCGAGTTTGGGTCAAATTGTGTTTAACTGGGCAATTTTGGTGGAGGATTTAAGCATAAGAAGCCGCCCTTTTGGAGCAGCTTCTTATAGTCAGGGGAAGATCTGTTGGGTTTATTCAAAGTCGGCTTCTACTGGAACAGCCGGCATTAAAGAAGTAATATCAATTTCATCATTAACGTCGGCTGTAAGGGGGGTATGATTAATGCACCAGTCTATGGTATAGAGCATTACATAGATAACAACATTGCATAAAAAACCAGCGCGGTTAAGTTTTTATGCTTTCCGCGCTGGTTGATTAACGTGTTTGTGCTCTTTCGGATAAATAGTCGGTTAAAAGAAAAAAGCCCTGAATGAATTAAAATGGCTGCACCTAACCAACTCAAATCAGCTTATTTTTGTCAGCATAAACCAGCATCTATGGAAATCAAAGTTAATCCCATCGGGTTCGTTAAAAACTTACGGAAAGCGCCTTCTGATGATTTTTGGGGTGAAGTAATTGCGGAAATCGAGCTTGCCGAAGATGTCCCAACCGAGGCTTTAAACGGCATAACCGAGTTCTCCCACCTTGAGGTCATCTATTTCTTTGACAAGGTCAAGGGCGGTGACATGGTGTTTTCTGGACATCCACGTGGCAACCCAGCCTACCCTTTGGTTGGCATCTTCTGCCAGCGAAAAAAGGACAGACCCAACGCCATAGGGCTTTGCACTGTTGAACTAATCGAGCATTCAGGAAGGAAGATTACTGTCAGGAACCTTGATGCCATTGATGGAACGCCCGTGCTGGATATAAAGCCCTTGTTCAGGGAGTTTCAGCCCAAGGGGGAAATCAGGCAGCCCGAATGGGTGTCAGACCTGATGAAGAACTACTGGAAGTAAATCAAAATCGGAAAATGGAAGAGTTTGACCGCAAGCAGCACTGGGAGAACATATACCAGACCAAGCAGCCCGAAGAGGTAAGCTGGTTTCAGAGCGTTCCCACCACATCATTGGATTTTGTAAAATACTTCGACCTTCCCAAAACAGCCAAAATAATTGACTTTGGCGGCGGCGACAGCTTCTTGGTTGACCACCTGCTCGATATGGGCTACCTGGACATCACAGTCCTTGATATTTCCGAGGTGGCAATTCAGAGAGCCAAACAAAGACTGGGTGGCAGGGCAGCGAAGGTTAAATGGGTTGTGCAGGACGCCTCCACGTTTGTTCCAACCAAGAGGTATGACTTCTGGCACGACCGAGCCGCCTTTCACTTTCTGACTGACGAACGGGAAATCGAACATTACGTCAACGCCGCACATAACGGCATCACCCAAGGGGGCATCTTGGTCATCGGAACCTTCTCCGAGCAGGGGGCGAAAAAATGCAGCGGTATTGAAATCCGACAATATTCCGAAGGCTCAATGGACAACCGCCTTAAAAAATACTTTGAAAAGGTCAGGTGCATTGCCGTTGACCATGCCACTCCGTTCAATACGGTGCAGAACTTCATATTCTGCTCTTTCAGGAGGTTATAAGCAGATGAATTAACGAAGAAAAAAGAAACATCAATCGTAGAATGGGGAAGGAATACATTACCAACAGGACATTCGACAAAGCAGATTTTTCCACGGCAGGAATGACGGCGACGGATTATGAGCAATGCACCTTCAACAACTGCAATTTCTTAAACCTCGACCTGTCTGGAATAGCATTCTTGGAGTGCCAATTCATCGGATGTGACCTGAGTCTTGCAAAGTTGAGCAAAACTGCGTTTCGGGATGTCAGATTTAAAGACTGCAAACTGCTTGGGTTGCGATTTGAGAACTGCTCTGACTTCCTATTCTCGGTTCATTTCGAGGGATGCAACCTGAACCTGTCCACCTTCTTCAAGAAGAGCCTGAAAAAGACCCGCTTTATTAATTGTACACTTCAGGAAACAGATTTCACCGAATCAATCCTGAGCGGTGCTGTGTTTGATAGCTGCGATCTGACAAGAGCGCTATTCATTCATGCCAATCTCGAGATGGCGGATTTCAGCACGTCGTTCAATTTTTCAATCGATCCTGAGATGAATCGAATGAAAAAGGCAAAATTCTCATTGGCAGGAGTGGTTGGGCTTCTGCACAAGTATGACATCGACGTGGAGTAAGCGAGTGATTGTAAAGGCTGTATACAGGGAGCTCCGAAATGAAATCACAGGAATGGGTTTGGGTGATGATACCTAATCCGCCTTCACCCAAGCATATGCCATTTCCAAAGTTTCAAATATTCTGCACTCCCATAATGTTCCCTTAAATTCTTTGAAATAGGTTTCCACGATTGGTTTAAACTTTTCATCTTTTGTCACGACAACATTCCGCATACGATTGGAATTCCAGTGTGAAGATGTTCTGTCAAGGGTGCCAATTACTTTAGCATCCTGCTGCGTAATATGAATATTTGTAACGTCGGTATAGTCGGCAATCTGATAGGTAAGTCTGTCAAATCTTGCATCGCTATACATAATGTTATTTATCGTCATAACCTCTTGTTCTCCTACCGTGCCTGAAAACTTGACAAGGATACCTTTTTCTTCCCAAATAATTTGATATGCCATTTTTTCTACTTTTTATATGCCTAGATTGGTTTAATTACCGCAAATCACTGTTCATGCTTTGCTAGGCAAGGTGAAATAAAAAGTGCTGCCCTTGCCTTCCTCGCTCTCAACCCAAAGTTTCCCACCATGCTTTTCTACGAAATCTTTGCAGAGAATCAATCCAAGCCCAGTGCTTGGCTCGCCATCGGTTCCTTTGCGGCTCGTATTGACGTCCATTTTGAATAGGTTATCAATCATTTTTTTGCTAATTCCGATGCCCGTGTCCTTTACAGAAACGTCAACCCAACCATCAGGAATTGATTTTGCTGAAATGGCTACCTTGCCACCTTTTGTTGTGAACTTCACCGCATTTGTGGTTAGATTGCGCAGGATACTGTCAAGCATATATTCATCAGCAAAAACCTCCATGTCTTCTGGGATATCATAGCTCAAATCAATATCTTTTTTATATGCTGCATCCCTTACAGAGTCCATACTTGATTTAACATTCGGCATTAACTGAAATGATTTAGGGTGAATTTTGGTTAAATCCCTTTGTAACCGCGACCATTCCAAAAGGTTCTCAAGCAAGCGGAAAAGGTTGTTGGCGGAGATTCCCATCAAATGGACAAACTTTTGAATCTGTTCGTGGGTCATTGTTGGCAACTCCTGTTCCAGCATTTGGGTGTAGTTAAGGAAAACATTGAACGGGCTGCGTAGGTCGTGGGAGATGATGGAGAACAACTTGTCCTTCTCTGCATTCATCTCTCGCAATGACTGCTCGGCATTCTTTTGGGCAGTAATATCCCAGTTGGTGCCGATCATTTTTATGGGTTTGCCTATATCATTCTTTTGAACAACGGCAAGAGCCCTGATAAAATGAATAGTTCCATCCTGCCAAACCACCCTGAACTCAGTATTAAATTCTTTTACTCCCGATATTGCCATTTGTATTTCGGAATCACCCCGTTCTTTATCTTCAGGATGAACCCCGTCCAACCATGCTTCATAAGCACCTTTAAAATCATGTTTACTAATACCATACAGCTTGAACATCTGGTCATCCCAAACAAGGACATTGTTAACAACGTCATAATCCCAAACACCTACACCCCCAGCACGAGTTGCTAATTGCAAACGTGCTGATACTTCTTTCAGGTTGTCTTCAGCCAGTTTGCGAGCGGTAATATCAACAAAGGACGCTACTATTTTTCGATTGCCTACCATAGCGACAGACATGAGTGCATGCCTTATTCTGCCATCTTTATGATGGAAGGTAAATTCATATTTTTCAGGAGCATCTTTTGGGTTTATCAGCCTGCGGCGGTTATATTCTTTTAATCGTTCAAGGTCCTCAGGCGGAATTTGTTGTGTCCAGCTCATTCCAATGATTTCCTGCTTCGTGTAGCCACTTAGTTTGCAATACTCCTCATTGACCATTGATATAGTTGTATCTGGTTCTATAATGGCCATTGCTGATGAGCTTTTTTCAAACATTGACCGAAAATTTTCCTCACTCTCACGAAGTTCCATTTCGGATTGTTTTCGCGCTGTAATGTCATTCAAACTCACCAGACAGTCTTCCCCGTTACTGGCAGTGATACCCGTTAATTGAACAAAAACGGTCGGATTCCCTTTTTGCAAAAGGATAAGCTCGCAGGTTTCTTTGGTGTTTCTGAAATTAAACACTTTATCAAGAAACTGATTGAAGGTGGGTCTGGTATCATCGGAAACAAAAAAACCAAACTGAGCACCTTGCAGTTGCGGGCGCTCTTTTCCCAGCAATTGAGCTGCAATGAGATTTAACTCAGTAATCTTACCTTCCTTTGAAAATGACAAATAACCAGTTGGTGAAAAATCATAGAACTTGGTGTACTTGTCTGAAGTAATTTCAGCTACCTCCCGCCCTTGGCGTAGCTCATCATTCTGCATTTCCAGTTCTATCTGGTGAACCTCCAGTTCGTGAATGAGCTTCAGGGTTTCAACTTCTGAGAGTTGCCCCCTGTTTTCCGCTGATTTATTTTTCAGCAACTCTTCTGCTTTCTGGCGCAGATTGAGAGCATTGGATTCATTTTTAGCTTTTCTCATAAGATGAGTTGAGAATTATGATATTAAATGTAGTCATTTAAATATCCACTCACCTAACAGACCCAAAATATTCCCATTAATTAATCAATGAGCTGGCTTCCCTTAGTAGTCAGGAGTGAAGTATCATGGATAAAATGAAAGAAGCCACCCCTTATGGAATGGCTCGTTTATATTAAGCGGGAGATATATTGGGTTTATTCAAAGTCGGCTTCAGCAGGAACAGCGGGGGTTAAGTAAGCATATTCAATTTCTTCATCAACATCAGCGGTAGAAGGATTAACAGGAGCTAAGTTCAGGGCTGAAACCATTTCATAGTTCATTTCTTCCATTGAAGCTTCAGTCGGCATGCTGGGTGCCAGATAAGCAGCGTCAATCATTAATGTAGCGTCATTAAAGTCAGCTTCGCAAGGAGTTGTAGGTGCAAGTGATGTCATCGATACCGTGGTTGCATTTGCAACTGGCACGGATAAGATATCATTGCTTGCGAAAAGTACGTTTGCTATTAAGGTCAGAACTGCTGAGAGGATGATTGTTGATGCTTTCATTTTGCTTGTTGTTTGATGTTGATGAAGCAAAATTAGCCTGGATTGATGGGATAGAGCAGCGATTTTCGGTTGGCAGGGGGTAAAACCCGACCAACGGGGGAAGGGGGTCGGTGAAACTATCTTTCGCCAATGACCAGCCTCCGCAGGAAATTGGCGAGAGCATATAACCCCAAAGGATTCGAAATAAGCCCAGTTTGAGCCGTTTTAAGCGCATTACTCGGAAAAGTAAAGCATCGCAGCGCCAGTAAATGAAGGGGCAGCTGAAGGACTTAAACTGGAAAATGCTTCTGTATTAACCATTTGAGGTCGTTATTGTCAATCGGCTTTAAGATGTAATCATTACATTCTGCTTCGGTTACCTTTTTTCCGAAGTCAAGAAATCATTTGAATAAGCTGTTTGACCAGCAAATGAAGATGCTGGAAGAGCCAACTAAAGAAATTGAACAGTGATGGATTATAAACCATTTAAAATGTTGACCTTTGATAAGAACTGGGGATGCCGAAACCCACAAGACTAGGCAAAACAGGATAAAAATTCGCACAATGAACTTTTTCAAAATCAAGACGAGCTGGTCAAATGCTGAACTTATTCCATTAAAACTCTGCATTGCCACAGCTTACATTTTAATAGGAGCTTATTTCCATAATTATGTCCTTGACTATTATATCCCAATCCTTATCATATTTGGGTTCACGGTGATATGGTCAGTTTACCAGTGGATAATTAAAATGAAAAACCAGAAACAAGGCTGATTGCCAGAGTTAACAAGAAATGCCTGTCGCTAAACGGCGTTGGGATTACCGATATTATCAATGTGGATTATAAACCCACTAAAGACCCAGCCATACAGCCAGCCCACGACTGATAAATTATCTCACTTTTATGTAAAGTACCGAGAATCAGCACATTAATTTCATCATATTATAAAAGGTTAATCCATTTAGATTAACAATTTTCAATAAAAAACCCCGTAACTTGTTTTGCTACAGGGTCTTTCGATTTGCTTCTGCGGACTGGACGAGACTCGAACTCGCGACCTCCGCCGTGACAGGGCGGCATTCTAACCAGCTGAACTACCAGTCCATTATTCAGGCTGCAAAAGTATATCTTTTTTCTTGAATTTCAAAAAAAATTATAATTCTTCCTGATAAAATCCCGAGGTCCTGAGGTCATAAAATTTTATTCCACTTTTGCGGGTGGCGGCTTCCCAATTCAACACCCTTGAACGGTAAGCATTTGAAACATTCAGGATCAGTCGGGGGGAGAACACCCTGATCAGCTGTTCCATGGTAAAATTTGCACTGGCTGCGATGAGCAGTATATCAGTTTTTAACTTATGTTGAAAATTCCTGCTTAAGGAGTGATTTAGCAGATAAACTCTTTTGCCTCCCAGCATGATCATCCCGCCGAATCTTCCGGCCTCCGGGAACCCTGATCCTGCCTGCCATCCGCAGAATTTAACAGAACGTTCCTGAACCTGGTCAACCCTCTTTGCCATCCGTTCATTACCGATTTGTTCTGAGGTAAAGCCGTCCTTCATCATCCGCAGACCTGAATAAAAACAAATTTCATGCTGCCCTTTTACAAACCTGATTGCATATCCCTGCTTATTGCTGTGTACGTAGATCGTGGAATGGGAGGAAATACGGAGTCTTTCGTTCAATTCTGCGGTTTGGATAAGGATAAGGCATGTAAGGGCTGCAAGCAGGCAGGCTGGTCGTTTCCGCATAATAAAAAGGAAGACCATACCAATGAAAAGGTACATCAGGATGACGGCAGTGAGGTCAGGAAAAAAGCCTTGTGTTATGGCCCCGGGCAAAGAGCCTATCCATAACACACTTTTATTGAGGCAGGTGAGCAGAATCTTAAGCGCAGAAATGCACAGCGCCCCGATCAGGGGGATTGATGAGCAAAGTAAAGCCAGGATTCCCATCAGAATAATTCCATTCGAAAGGGGGACGATGAGAAGGTTTGAAAGCAGGAAATAGTTCGGGAAGCGGTGAAAATAGTACAGGCTTAGCGGACAGGTTGCGATCTGTGCAGCCATTGAGACAGCCATAAGGGCCCAGATCTTATCGGGCAGCCAGCGATGAGTAACGTACATATCATAGATGGGTTTGTAAAGGATTACGATACCCAGGACGGCGATGTAAGAGAGCTGGAAGCCGACATCTGAAATGATAAGAGGGTCAATGATAAGCAGTAAAAATACCGAAGCGCTGATGATGTTAAGCATTTCAGGTTTGCGTCTGATCGATTTCCCGATGATAAGAAAACTGAGACAGGCCGCAGCTCTCAGGACTGCCGGGGAAAAGCCTGTTATCGCGGCATAAGCCCAAACGAATAAAAGCTGTATACCGGATTTAAGGTGGATTCCATGCCTGAATTTGAGGAAGAACGCAAGTATGGTCTCCAGGAACAGGAAAATAATTCCCACATGCATGCCTGAAACTGAGAGAATATGCATGGTTCCGCTTGCAGCAAATGCAGATTTCAGTTTGCCGTCAATCTCGTTTACATAACCAAGCAATAACGCAGAAGCAACCGCAAATTCCTGGCCGCTGAGGTGCTTATCCCTGAAAATCTGTAACAGCCGATCCCTGGCTTCAAACGCGAGCCTGTTAAAACTGAAGGTGCAGGAATCTTTAACTGCTGCTATCCCGCCGGCATTGATGCTCATTTCATACCTTATACCCTTTTTAAAAAGATATTCCCGAAAATTAAATGAATGGCTGTCAGAGAAAAAAGCCAGCTTTTCAGGTTGGCCATGAACCAGGAATGAAGATCCATAAGTAAGGCCTGGACCGTTCTTTCCGGAATAAACTTTTAAATAAAGTTTCGAGTTGGCGGATGACCAGGTTGTACCTTCACGAACAGCGAGGATATCGCATATCGCAGTTACCGAGCCCTGCCTGAGCTGCGGACAATCACTCACTTTTGCCAGTAAGACAACTGGTCTCTCATATGCCTGGTAATCCTGGTCCCTCCAGGCAGATCTGAGAGCTGCAATCTGGAATCCCAGAATAAACAATGACGGAAGTATCAGCAGAGGAGGAAGGAAGCGGTATCTGAAACTTCTTGAAAACATGTGAAAGCCGGCCAGTGCTATCAATGAAAATCCGGAGAAGATAAATATAAAGGCAAATGGCAGGGAGAAATGGCAGGATTGTCCTGCAATGATGCCGGCTGTAAATGGCATCACCAATCTGAGTAAAGGCAAAGGCCTCCAGGGATTCATAATTTCATCAGTCTCTCGGTACTTAATCCGGGAAATGATGAAAAGTGATACTATTTTTTACAGTATTTAAATTTGTAGGACCTGGCTTTATCGTTTCCTAGTTCGGTTGCCTTATCCCAGTCGGCACATGCTTCATCCTGTTTTTCAAGGTTTTGAAATGCCACACCACGGTTGGTATATGCCTCATCGTTATCAGGAGATAACCCAATAATATCGGTATAGGTTTTTACGGCATCCTCGAACTCTTTAAGATACATCTGGGCAAGTGCTTTGTTCATCCTGGCATTGATATCCGATGGCTTCATGCTGATCACAAAACCGAAATCAATTATAGCATCCTGGTATTGTCCGGTCGCAGCCCTGGCAGCTCCCCTGCTTGCAAAATAATCGGACTGGGATGTATCGAGCCTTATTGCCTCATTGAAATCCTGTATCGATCCTGTGTAGTCTTTCCCGTTGTATTTGCATAATCCCCTGTTGTAATAGGCTTCAGGAAATACAGGTTTGTATTGCAAAGCCCTGCTGAAATTCATATCAGCCTCGGTATACCGGCCGAGTTCCATCAGGTCTAGTCCCTTATTATGATATGCTTCAGGATAATCGGCCTTCAGGGCAACAGCCCTGGTATAATCCTTTATAGCGCCATCGTAATCCTTCAACGCATCCTTCGCCAATGCCCTGCTGAAAAACGGCTGTATATAGCTTGGGCGTAATTCCGCCGCACGATTGAAATCAATTATCGCACTTTTATAATCTTTCATTTCATACAGAAGCACCCCACGATTGTAAAAAGCCTCGGAACTGGTCGAGTCCAGGGCAATAGCCACGTTGAAATCTTTGAGGGCCGCGCCGTAATCCTGGAGTTTTGCCTTAAGAATACCCGAATCAATGTATACTTTATTGGTCTTAACCTGGGCGTTAGCTGTCCAGGACAGAGTAAGGAAAGAAACAAGAAAGACTGAGATTGTCAGGAATGCCTTCATCCGAAGGTTTACTTGCAGTATTTGATGATCATGTCCTTTGAATCAGGCAGTCCCATATCAAAGGCCATGTTCCAGTCCTTGCAGGCCCCGGGATCGTCACCGAGATAATGCTTCACCCGGCCCCTGTTGTTATATGCCTCTGCATAGCGGGGATTAAAAACAATCGCCTTGTCAAAATCAGGAAGCGCTGATTTGTAGTCTTTAAGCATCATCTTTGCTGCACCACGGTTGTTATATGCGGATGAGCTCTTGGGGTCCCTTTTCAGCGCAATATTGTAATCGGCGATTGCACCACTGAAATCTTTCAGGTAATGCCTGACCATCCCACGGTTGGTCCAGATATCAGGGAAGGTCGAATCGAGCCTGACAACGAAATTGTAATTTTCAAGTGCTTCCTTGAAGTCCTGTTTCTGTATCATGACAGCAGCCATGTAATTGAATGCAGAAGGATTCATCCGGTCAAGGTCCAGGGCATTAGCCAGATCCTTTTCGGCTCCGTCCATATCGTTCAGGTTGAATTTACAAGCTCCTCTTACATAATAGGCTTTGGCATTCGGATCGTGCAGCCCAAGGGATTTGTTCTCATCTTCGATAGCCAGGGCGAACTGCCCCATCAGCATGTATGTATATCCCCTCTTCATATAAGTCATTGCATTCTCAGAGTACTGAAGCGATTTGGTGAAATCTGCTATTGCGCCCTGGTAATTGCCCTCCTTGCCTTTTTTGGATCCTGAAGTAAAATAAGCTTCACCTTCCTTCTCCTGCGGAGTAAGGTCCTTTTGGGGAGCCTTGCCAGAATTGAAGATCATATCGCGGGTTGGCTCCTTGGATTGCTTTTTCCCTTGTTGCCTGTTGGCGGAATCCAGTTTTTTGGCATCAAGAACGACAACCTGCCCTTTTTTGCCTGAAGTTGTTGTTTTATCCTGGGCCGATAATACTATTGCTGATCCGAAAATCAGCAAGCATAAAAGAGTAAAAAATACTTTATTCATACAATGTTTTATTTCTCTGTTTCCTGAATACTATTAGTCCTATTATTTAACTGATTTCTCCTTTAAATATTGTACCATGGCTGAAGCTGCCCTGCCGGAAGCACCCCTGCCTCCAAGCTTTTCTTTCACACTTCGGTAACCTTCGATAATCTTTTCCCGGTTTACCGGCATAAGAAGGGATTGAAGTTCATCTCTCAAAGTATTGGTATTAAATTCATTCTGAATAAGCTCCTTCACAACCTGGCTACCCGCTATCAGGTTTACAAGTGAAATAAACGGAACCTTTACAATCCGTTTTGCGATGGCAAACGATAACGGATTTCCCTTATAGCAAACAATCTGGGGCACATTCATCAGGGCGGTCTCAAGCGTGGCAGTTCCGGAGGTAACCAGGGCAGCAGCCGAATTGCTTAAAAGATCATAGGTTTGTCCGGAAACTATGCCAACAGGCGCATTTCTTATGATTGAGCGGTAAAATTCAATGTTCAGTGATGGCGCTGCGGCAATCACAAACTGGTGGTCAGGAAAAAAAGGAATAACAGAAAGCATGACTTTCAGCATACTCTTGATCTCCATCTTCCGGCTGCCTGGTAAAAGGCCGATGATGGGTTTATCGTGAAGCAAATTGTCTTTAAGAAATACAGGGCGTTCTTTCAGCCTCATCCCTTCATGAATGACATCGAGCAAAGGATGGCCGGGGAAGTCTGCTTTTACCGAATGCCTGCGATAGAACTCCTGTTCAAAGGGAAGGATCACGAACATACGTTCAACTGAGGACCTGATTGTCTTAACCCGGGATTGCTTCCATGCCCAGAGCTGGGGAGAAATGTAATAAAACACCCTGATGCCTTTGCCGGCAGCAAATTTTGCTATCCTGAGGTTGAAACCGGGGTAATCGACCAGGATCAGCACATCCGGCTGATAGTTTAAAATATCGTTTTCACAGAATTTGAGGTTCCCGAGTATCTCAGGCAGATGCACCGCGACTTCCAAAAAACCCATGAATGCAAGGTCACGGATATGCCTTACGATAACAGCACCCTGCTTTTTCATCATATCCCCGCCCCAGCAGCGAAATTCAGAACTGCTGTCGAGGGCCTTCAGCTCTTTTATGAGGTTTGAGGCATGCAGGTCTCCTGAAGCTTCACCGGCAATAATGTAATATTTCATCAGAACCAGTTTGAGATAGGCTTGATCGCTGAATTTGCAGTAAAATCAAACTGCACGGGCACCACCGCAACATAATTGTTTTCAACAGCCCATTCATCGGTATCTTTTCCATGACCTGTTTTAATAAAAACCCCGGTCATCCAGTAATATCGCCGCCCCTGGGGATCGGTCCTGGCGTCAAAATCTTCCTGCCAGGTGCCTTCGGCCTGCCTGCAAACTTGTATTCCCCTGATCTTTTCAGCAGAAACGGCAGGAATGTTCACATTCAGGCATACTCCTTCAGGCAGTTTGTTCTTAATGACTTCAGCAATGATTTTTTTAATATAGGGGGCGGATGATCTGAAATCGGCATCCATGCTGTAGTCGGCCAGCGAAAAACCGGCAGAACTCACACCTGCCATGGCTCCCTCGAAAACAGCTGCCATCGTACCTGAATAAATAATGTTGATAGATGAATTTTTTCCATGGTTTATTCCGGAGAAAAGGAAATCAGCCCTTTTCTTTAAAACAACCTTGAATGCCAGCTTCACGCAATCGGCAGGGGTTCCGTTACAGCTGTACTCCTCATAATCTTTCTCCTTTTTGATTAGTTCAAGCCTGAGCGGATGATTTACAGTTACGGCATGTGCAGTTCCCGATTGCGGTCGGTCGGGGGCCACAACAACCACCTTCCCGAAAGGGCGTGCATATTCAATAAGGTGATGTATCCCCGGAGCCTTGATACTGTCGTCGTTTGTAATGAGAATAGTGGGTTTGCCTGCCATTGCATGATTTGGTTTATACAATAATCTGATCAGAAAGTGAGGAGGACCTCATACAATTCCTTAACGGGTAATCCCATGATATTAAAGAACGACCCTTCAATCTTGCTGATTCCAATATATCCTATCCACTCCTGAACTCCATAACCCCCGGCTTTGTCGAAGGGCTGAAAATTCCTGATATAATATTCGATCTCTTCAAGGCTAAGTTCCTTGAAATAAACCGACGACTGAACATGAAAAGCCTTTTTCTTTTTTTTCGATTTAAGGCATACAGCTGTTATTACGTCATGCTTCTTACCCGATAATTTTTTCAGCATGATCACAGCTTCATCATGATTCCCGGGCTTTCCGAGAATCTCATCCCCAAGCACAACGATAGTATCGGCAGCGATAAGGATGGATTTCTGATTCATCCTGTCGGTATCAAAACTGGCAGCTTTAAGTTCAGCCAGAAACAATGCCACTTCCGACGGACTAAGGCCTGCGGGATACTCTTCCTTCACATTCGTAGTGATGATCTCAAAATCGAGCCCAAGTTCTTTGAGCAGGTACTGCCGCCTGGGAGATGCTGATGCCAGGACCAGGTGAAAACCTTCCAATCGTTTGTTTATCATACTATATGCTTATGGTTATAAGTAACATGGATAAAACGCCTGCGACCATTATTATTTTGCAAATGTTGCTCATGATATGATATTCCTCAGGAGTGTTTGAAATATAAACCCTGTAAAGAAGATATATCATGGGAGTAAGTGTTGTCACAAGAAGGTACCAGAATACGATCATCAGCGAAAGCTGGAACAATATCAGCAGGGCCGATACAAGAAGGATGACAGTTAGAAGTATCAGACCCGACACGATCCAGCGTGTGACCTTGATCCCGAAAACGATTGGGATGGTGCGGCAACCTTCCTGTGCGTCACCTTTTACATCCTCCATGTCTTTGATGATCTCCCTGTAAAAAGTGACAAGGAATGCAAAGATGGTGTATGCCAGGAAGAGCTTGCCAACCCATTCCAGGTCGGGCATAAGGTCTGAAAATATTTCGGGCTGAAGACGGAGCCAGAAAAATTCAAAAAGATACACCGTGATAACAACCAGGGCCGAAAGGAAGGACACTATGAAATTACCCCAGAAAAGTGTCCTTTTATACTTTGCCGAATAAAACCACAGCATCAGGCCTACCAGCGGAAACGACAACCAAAGTCTTAAAAAACCAATCCTGTAGGTAAGATAAAGCCCGATAAGACTGCCCAGGCTGGTCAGGATGATATGCCACTTTATTGCAGTGCGGCCGGCAATAACCTTTCCAACAAGCAAATGATCAGGTTTGTTCACCTGGTCTATCTTGACGTCAAAATAATCGTTGATAACGTATCCTCCTGCCGTAAACAAAACGGTCGAAAGGCATACCATCGAAAAGTCCAGCAGTGATGTCATAAACTCGGTATCGCCGTTATAAAGGAAAGGCGCGATAAGGCAATATCTCAGTAAAAACTGGGTGATCACAATGATCAGCAGGTTCGGAATCCGAACGAGCTGCAAAAACATCCGCAGCCTTGTTACCGCTGACAGATTACTATTCTCCATTTCTTTATTTCGCCATTTCGCTTTTCGCTATTTCGCTATTTCGCCTTTTCTCTTTCTCACCACTTCACCATATCCCCATCGCCCGTCATCCACTTGCCCTGTACTTTCATGACCTGTTCAATAACATCACGGGCACAGCCTTTTCCTCCGTTAAAATGCGAAATATATTTTGCGATCTTCTTGATCTCTTCGGCTGCATCCGCAGGACATGTTCCAACACCGGCTTCAAGCATAACTTCGTAATCGGGTATATCGTCACCCATATACAGCACGTTCTCAGGGTTTACTTTTTTTGAAAGCAGGTATTCCCTGAAACATTCGATCTTGCTCTCAATACCTGTAAAAACATCCTCGACCTTCAATGCATGCATCCTGTGCTCGAGCGATTTTGAGACAGCGCCTGATATTACTGCAACATGATATCCTTTTTTTACGGCTAGCTGTATCGCGTAACCGTCCTTCACACTGGAGATTCTGTGACCCTCACCCTGGCTGGTCATGATCACCATGCCATCGGTAAGCACACCATCGTAATCAAAAATAAATGTATTTATATGCCTGAGCAACTCCTTATAGTTCGTCATTTCTTCGCTTATGTTTAATGATACTCTTGCTGATAAGGTCGTAGATCTCCATGTAAACCCCATGTCTTGCAAGCATTTCGAGATGTTCTTCCATGGTCTTTGAGTCCCCTCTGACGGCAGGCCCCGTTTGCCTGCTGAATACGTCCTCGTGCCTGGCAAGAGAAGCCGTTTGACTGATCAGGGGTTTAAGCAGACTGAATGGAATGTCATGCTTTTTCAGAAGATCTTCGGCTATCGTATACATGAAACTTGAAAAATTTCCGGCAAAAACAGCGGTCATATGCAGGACTTTTCTCTGTGCGCTGCTCAGTGGCTGGACTTTTTTACTGATCAGCCGGGCAAGCTGAATTAATTTTTCCTCATTTTCAGCTGAACTCGCTTCAATGCAAACCGGGATATTTGAAAAATTAATCCGATGGTCCTTCGAAAAAGTCTGAAGCGGGTAAAATACCCCGATGTTTGATGAGGCTCCCGACAGTACCTGCATATCAACTGAGCCGGATGTGTGCACAACGAGCCGGTTATCCGGTTTAAGGTTCCTGGATACTTCCTCAATTGCCGAATCACTTACGGCCAGGATAAACAAGTCAGCCTGCAAACCGGCAACAGCGAAATCATCGTTGTAACCCGCCTTGACCTTACGGGCCAACCTCTCACCTGCAAGGCGGGAGCGGCTCACTATCTGTGTAACATTGACCTCTTTACGATGAAATGCAAGGGCAAGGTGGGTAGCCATATTACCGGCACCGATAATAACAATGTTCTTTATTTTCTGATGATCCGGCAATGTTTATAAGTTGAAAACAGATTGCAAATATAGAGTATTACTTTTTTTTCCAACCCTGTTCGCCCAATGAAAAAAAGAAAACATTTACAATTACCTTACAAGTCTTCCGTTTTAATTAAAATACAAGCCCATGAAAAAAGTCCTGCCGGTCTTCCTGTTCATAATGCTTTTGTTGTGTGCCGACTGCATCGCCCAGAACCGCTCGATTGTCTTCAGTGAGAAGCCTCTGACTGAAATCCTTTCATCCGCAAAAAAGGAAAAAAAACTGGTTTTCATGGATGCATATGCCAGCTGGTGCGGCCCATGCAAATGGATGGCTGCAAATATTTTTACCAATGATTCAGCTGCTGATTATTATAATAAAACGTTCATCTGCACAAAAGTCGATATGGAAAAGGGAGAAGGTATCATACTTCAGCAGAAATACCAGGTCAGGGCATACCCCACCCTTCTTTTCCTCGATACTGATGGCAATATCGTTCACATGAAGGTGGGAGCCGTGCAATCAGCCGCAAATCTCATTAGCCTGGCCCATACCGCCCTTGACCCTGATGAATGCTATGCCGGTTATAAAAAAAGATACTCCCAGGGAGAAAACAGCCCGGAGTTCATCTACAAATACCTGCAGCGAATTTCAGATGCCTACCTGCCGGTGGAAGGTCCGCTTGAAAGATATCTCTCGGCTCAGAAAGAGACCGACTTTAGCAAGCCTGGCAACTGGAAGATCATTTATGCGTATTGTAACGACATGGATTCAAAGGTGTTTACATACATGGTTGCGCACCAGGCGGAATTCATTCATGCGCATGGACGGGATTCTGTTGATAAAAAAATTTCCGATGTTTTCATGAAAGCCATAGTAGACCTTAGCCGGTCTGAGATCATGAGCGATACGAGCTACAGCCGTCTGAAACGGAAGATCCTCGCATCCGGTTTCGCAGGGGCCGATAAGGTGATCTTTGACGCAGACCTGAACAATTGTCAGATTCAGGGAGATGCGGCGGGTTTCCTTGCATTGGCTTACAAGGGACTTGATATGTTCTATTCCAATGATCCGGAAATGCTGAACAATGTTGCATGGATCGTTCACCAGATATCGAAGGATAAAAAATACCTCGGGAAGGCCCTGCTCTGGTCAAAACGATCGGTTGAGTTAAAATCCGATGCTTCGACCAATGATACCTATGCGGCATTGCTGTACGATCTGGGAAACAAAGAAGAAGCCGTCAAATATTGCAAAATCGCCCTGGGCAAGGCCAGGGCTGCAGGCATACCTTCAGAAACCATTGAAGAGAACCTTAAAAAATATGAAACGGGACAATGATATATTGTCCCGTTTCATATGCAAATAAATAAAATAAGTCAACAATGATCAGGCCTGGCCCGGCATTCCCATATTAAATGGTATCTCGCCTTCTGAATCCCTTATCTCACCATGTACCGCCTCATACTTCATAACGTTCTCCTTTAAGGCTTTGTACAGGCGTTTGGCATGCTGGGGAGTCAGGATGATCCTCGACTTCACTTTTGCCTTAGGAACGCCCGGCATCATCTTTACAAAATCAACAATGAATTCTGCCGGTGAATGGGTGATAATGGCAAGATTTGAATAGATGCCTTCACCTACTTCATCGGATATCTCGATATTGATCTGGTTCACCGGGTTTTTATTGTCCTGCATATTAATCCTCCTCTTTGGATGCCATTAAAGCTTCATACTCTTCCTTGCTTCCCACGATCAGGCTTTCATACTCCCTGAGTCCCGTACCGGCAGGAATGAGATGCCCAACGATGACATTCTCCTTCAGACCTGCCAGGTCATCCTCACGGGCATTGATGGCAGCCTGGGTGAGCACCTTGGTGGTTTCCTGGAATGATGCGGCCGAGAGCCAGCTTCTGGTCTGCAAAGAAGCCCGGGTAATACCCTGGAGCACCTGCCTGGCTGTTGCCGGCTTTGCATCACGTGCATCAACAAGCTTCTTGTCCTTACGCTTCAGCATCGAATTCTCATCACGAAGCTTACGGGCGCTAATGATCTGGCCTGATTTGAAAATGATCGAATCGCAGGGATCCTCAACAACTTTCTTTCCATAGATCCAGTCATTCTCTTCCTGGAAATCGATCTTGTTCACGAGTTCACCCTCAAGGAAGCGGCTATCGCCGGGATCCTCAACATCAACCTTGCGCATCATCTGCCTTACAATGGTCTCGAAATGCTTGTCGTTGATCTTAACACCCTGCAAACGGTAAACTTCCTGTATCTCGTTGACGATATACTCCTGAACCTTCATAGGTCCTTTGATTGCGAGGATATCGCTGGGTGTGAGAGCGCCGTCAGACAAAGGTACGCCGGCCTTCACATAGTCGTTCTCCTGTGCCAGGATCTGTTTGGAGGTTGGGATCAGGTAACGTTTTTCCTCCCCGGTTTTTGAAGTGATGATAACCTCGCGGTTGCCCCTCTTCAGTTTCTTCGCAAACGAAACAACACCGTCAATTTCAGAAACAACAGCAGGATCAGATGGGTTACGGGCTTCGAAAAGCTCGGTCACCCTTGGCAGACCTCCCGTGATGTCACCGGCTTTGCCAATAGCACGCGGGATCTTCACGAGGACCTCTCCTGCCTTGATCTTTGTACCATCTTCAATGATGATATGGGCTCCTACAGGTATGTCGTAGATCTTGATGATCTCTTTTGTGGAATCCAGGATATTGATAGCCGGGTTCTTACCTTTCTGGCGTGATTCGATGATCACTTTTTCATGGTAACCTGTCTGTTCGTCAGATTCAACGCGGAATGTCAGACCTTCGAGAATGTTCTCGAAACTGACTTTACCCCCTACTTCTGAAAGTATGACAGCATTATAAGGATCCCAGTCGCTGATGAGGTTGCCTTTCTTCACTTCAGCTCCATTGATGAAATAAAGCCTGGCTCCATATGGGATATGGGCTGAAGTCAGTGCAATGCGTGTATTCTTGTCAACAATACGCATTTCCGCAGAACGGCCAATGACAATATCGTGTTTTTCGCCAGCCTCATTATGAGAAGGTACCGAACGCAGTTCGTCGATCTCAAGGACACCGTCGTACTTTGCATCAATCCTGGAAGCACTGGCAATATTTACACCGGCAACACCACCGACGTGGAATGTACGCAGGGTCAGCTGGGTACCGGGTTCCCCGATAGACTGTGCAGCAATTACACCTACGGCCTCTCCCTTTTCAACCAGCCGGCCTGTGGCTAGATTACGTCCATAGCACCTGGCACAAACGCCTTTCTTTGACTCGCAGGTGAGAACCGAACGGATCTCAACACCTTCGAGTGGTGAATCTCCGATAAGTGTTGCTTTTTCCTCGGTGATCTCCTGACCTGCAGTAAGAATAAGTTCTCCTGTCTGCGGATGATATACATCGTGGAGCGTAACGCGACCGAGGATCCTGTCGTAGAGTGATTCCACAACTTCTTCAGCTTTCTTCAACGCAGTGATGGTCAGTCCGCGAAGCGTTCCGCAGTCTTCCTCAGAAATAATGACATCCTGGGAAACATCGACCAGGCGGCGGGTAAGATATCCTGCATCGGCGGTCTTAAGAGCAGTATCGGCGAGACCCTTACGGGCTCCGTGGGTTGAGATGAAGTACTCAAGAACCGAAAGGCCTTCCTTGAAGTTTGAAAGGATGGGGTTTTCAATAATTTCCCCACCACTTGCCCCAGATTTCTGGGGTTTGGCCATAAGACCACGCATCCCCGAAAGCTGCCTGATCTGTTCCTTTGAACCACGGGCGCCTGAATCGAGCATCATATATACCGGATTGAATCCCTGCTTATCTTTTGTAAGCTGGTTCATCAAGGCAACAGTCAGCTGTGAATTCGTATGGGTCCAGATGTCGATGATCTGGTTGTATCTTTCGTTGTTTGTGATAAAACCCATGTTGTAGTTGCTAACCACTTCATCCACTTCGGCTGAAGCGTTGCCAACCAGGGTTTCCTTGATCTTGGGAACAATAACGTCGTCGAGGTTGAACGAAAGTCCGCCCTTGAAAGCCATACTGTAACCAAGGTCCTTGATATCGTCGAGGAACTTTGCGGTTTTTGCGGTTCCTGTCTTTTTAAGGATTGCGCCGATAATGTCGCGGAGTGACTTCTTGGTAAGGAGCTGATTGATATAACCGTATTCCCTGGGTACAACCTGGTTGAAAATGATTCGTCCAACCGTAGTTTCAAGCATGGTTTTAACTTCCTTGCCATCCTGGAGCAGGTTCATCCGCACAGTGATCATTGCATGAAGGTCAACCTGCTTTTCGTTGAACGCGATGATCACTTCCTCAGGTGAGTAGAAGGTCATGCCTTCTCCCCTGATCTTTTTGTCGGCATCGGTTTTACGCGCCTTGGTCATATAATACAAGCCAAGAACCATGTCCTGCGAAGGAACCGTGATGGGGGCTCCGTTTGCAGGGTTTAGAATATTATGCGAGGCGAGCATAAGCAGCTGTGCCTCGAGAATTGCGGCATTGCCGAGAGGTACGTGAACGGCCATCTGGTCACCGTCAAAGTCAGCGTTGAAAGCTGTACATACGAGGGGGTGAAGCTGGATTGCCTTGCCTTCGATAAGTTTTGGCTGGAAGGCCTGGATGCCAAGGCGGTGCAGGGTTGGAGCACGGTTCAGCATGACAGGGTGCCCTTTCATGATATTTTCGAGGATATCCCAAACAACCGGATCTTTTCGGTCAACGATTTTCTTGGCTGATTTCACGGTTTTTACAATACCGCGTTCCAGCATTTTGCGAATGATGAACGGTTTGTAAAGCTCAGAAGCCATTTCCTTGGGAAGTCCGCACTCATTCAGCCTCAGTTCGGGACCTACAACGATTACCGAACGGCCTGAGTAGTCAACACGTTTACCAAGGAGGTTCTGGCGGAAACGTCCCTGTTTTCCCTTCAGACTGTCGGAGAGTGATTTCAGCGCCCTGTTTGATTCAGTCTTTACTGCACTGGCTTTGCGTGAGTTGTCGAATAAAGAATCTACGGCTTCCTGGAGCATTCTCTTTTCATTACGGAGGATGACATCCGGGGCTTTGATCTCGATAAGTCTTTTTAACCGGTTATTGCGGATGATCACGCGGCGGTAAAGATCATTCAGGTCGGAAGTGGCGAAACGCCCACCATCCAGGGGCACGAGAGGCCTGAGTTCGGGGGGTATGACGGGAACCACTTTCACGATCATCCATTCAGGACGGTTATCCATACGTTTCTGGGCATCCCTGAAAGATTCGAAAACCTGCAGCCTCTTGAGGGCTTCGGCTTTTCTCTGCTGTGAGGTTTCTGTATTTGCTTTGTGACGCAGATCATAAGATTCCTTATCCAGGTCAATCCTTGAAAGGAGTTCATATAATGCATCAGCTCCCATTTTTGCAACGAACTTATTCGGATCGCTCTCGTCAAGATATTGATTGTCCTGGGGAAGCTTTTCGATGATATCGAAATATTCTTCCTCTGAAAGGAAATCAAGATAATTCAATCCGTCCTGGGCTTTGATACCCGGCTGGATCACAACGTATTTTTCATAATATATGATGGATTCCAGCTTCTTGGTAGGAAGTCCCAGGAGGGAACCAATCTTGTTAGGCAATGAACGGAAAAACCAGATATGTGCAACCGGGACGACAAGCTGGATATGGCCCATGCGTTCACGGCGGACTTTTTTCTCGGTCACTTCCACTCCACAGCGATCGCATACAATACCTTTGTACCGTATTCTCTTGTATTTACCGCAGTGGCATTCCCAGTCTTTAACAGGGCCAAAGATCCGCTCACAGAACAGACCATCCCTTTCGGGCTTGTATGTCCTGTAGTTGATGGTCTCAGGTTTCAGCACCTCACCGCTTGACATCTCGAGGATCTTCTCAGGAGAAGCCAGGCTCACAGTGATTTTCGAATATGTACTGTTTATTGGACCTTCTTTTTTATATGCCATAATTTTCTGATTGACAAGTGTTGAATTAATCTGTTGTAATATTCAGCCCGAGGCCGCGTAATTCATGCACAAGCACGTTGAATGATTCGGGAACCCCCGGAACAGGCATCACTTCGCCCTTGACGATTGATTCGTAAGCCTTTGCACGGCCTACTACATCGTCGGACTTCACTGTCTGGATTTCGAGGAGGATGTTTGCGGCACCGAATGCTTCGAGTGCCCATACTTCCATTTCACCAAACCTCTGGCCTCCGAACTGAGCTTTACCTCCGAGAGGCTGCTGGGTGATGAGTGAATAAGGACCAATAGAACGTGCATGCATCTTGTCGTCGACCATATGATGGAGTTTCATCATATAGATAAATCCCACGGTAGTCGGCTGGTCAAATGGTTCACCCGACAGGCCGTCGTGCAGCCAGACTTTTCCGTTCCTCGGCAAGCCGGCTTTCTCGAGATATGCATTGATCTCGTCTATATGTGCGCCATCGAAGATCGGGGTCGTGAACCTCTGGTTGAGCTTGTTTCCTGCCCATCCGAGGATGGTCTCATAGATCTGTCCCAGGTTCATACGCGATGGTACGCCAAGAGGGTTCAGTACAATGTCAACAGGAGTTCCGTCTTCCAGGAAAGGCATGTCTTCGGCCCTTTGTATCCTGGCAACGATACCTTTGTTACCATGACGTCCGGCCATCTTATCACCGACCTTCAGCTTGCGCTTCTTGGCGATGTAGACCTTTGCCATTTGAACGATTCCGGCAGGAAGGTCATCTCCTACCACAGCAACGAATTTCTTCCGGTTGCTGACTCCGAGGACTTCCTTGTATTTAATGATATAATTGTTGATCAGGGATTTGATCAGGTCGTTCTTGTCTTTGTCGGTCGTCCATTTGTTCGGATTGACCGTCATGTAATCGACATCCATAAGGATGCTGTTGGTGAACTTGGCTCCTTTGGGAACAATTTCCTGCTTGAACTGGTTCAGTACGCCCTGTGAGACTTTGTTCGCAACAAGAGTACTGAGTTTCTCGACGAGCTTAGCCTTCAGCTTGCTTACATCCTGCTGGAATTCATCCTCCAGTTTTTTCAGTTCATCCTTTTCCTTGGTCTTGGCTTTCTTGTCCTTGATGATCCTCGAGAACAGCTTTTTCTCGATCACAACGCCCTTCATCGAAGGAGGAGCTTTAAGAGAAGCATCCTTGACATCGCCGGCCTTGTCGCCAAAGATGGCGCGCAGCAGTTTTTCCTCCGGAGTGGGATCACTCTCACCCTTCGGTGTGATTTTGCCAATCAGGATATCACCTTCATTCACCTCGGCCCCGATACGGATAAGTCCGTTCTCATCAAGATCCTTGGTGGCTTCGGTGCTCACGTTGGGAATGTCATTGGTAAGCTCCTCAACGCCTCGCTTGGTATCCCTGACCTCAAGTGTGAACTCTTCAATATGTATTGAAGTGAAAATATCTTCTGAAACAACTTTCTCAGAAATTACGATAGCATCCTCGAAATTGTAACCTTTCCAGGGCATGAAAGCAACCATCAGGTTTCTTCCCAGGGCAAGTTCGCCGTCTCGTGTGGCATAGCCTTCGCAGAGTACCTGTCCCTTGCTGACCTTATCTCCCTTGCGGACGATCGGTCGCAGGTTCACGCATGTATTCTGGTTGGTGCGCATGAACTTGGTGAGGGTGTATGATTTGGTATCCTCGTCGAAGCTTACAAGCTTTTCTTTTTCATTCCTGTTATAGCGGATGATGATCTCGTTTGCATCTACATACTCGACGGAACCGTCGCCTTCGGCATTTATAAGAACTCTTGAATCCCTTGCAACAAGGTCTTCGATACCTGTTCCTACCAGCGGAGCTTCAGGTGTGAGTAGCGGAACAGCCTGCCTCATCATGTTTGATCCCATGAGAGCACGGTTTGCATCGTCATGCTCGAGGAAGGGGATGAGCGAAGCGGCAATCGAAGCGATCTGGTTCGGAGCTATATCCACAAGGTCAACCTTGTCTTTTCCAACAATAGGATAGTCGGCAAGATACCTGACCTTGATCTTATCGTCGGTAAGATTTCCCTTATTATCCATAAGGGTTGTTGCCTGTCCTATGATCTTGTGTTCTTCTTCTTCAGCAGTAAGGTAAACAGGTTCTTCTTCCAGCTGCACCCTTCCGTTGATTACTTTTTTATAAGGTGTTTCAATGAAACCGAGGCGGTCGATCTTTGCATAAACACAGAGTGAAGAGATCAGACCGATATTCGGGCCTTCAGGGGTTTCGATGGTACAGAGGCGGCCATAATGGGTATAATGCACGTCACGTACCTCAAACCCTGCACGTTCGCGTGAGAGACCACCGGGGCCCAGGGCAGAGATACGGCGTTTATGCGTAAGCTCCGAGAGCGGGTTGGTCTGGTCCATGAACTGGGATAACTGGTTGGTCCCGAAAAACGAGTTGATGACCGACGATAATGTTTTAGCATTGATCAGGTCCATTGGTGTGAACACCTCGTTGTCACGAACATTCATGCGTTCACGGATGGTACGGGCCATACGTGACAACCCGACACCAAACTGGTTGTAAAGCTGCTCGCCAACCGTTCTTACACGGCGGTTGCTCAGATGGTCGATATCATCGACTTCTGCTTTAGAGTTAACCAGCTCTATCAGGTATTTAATAATGGAGATAATGTCTTCTTTGGTAAGAACCTTGGTTTCCATAGGAGTGGAAAGGTTCAGTTTGCGATTGATCCTGTAACGGCCAACATCACCAAGGTCATATCGTTTATCGGAAAAGAACAGTTTCTCAATGATACCGCGGGCAGTTTCCTCATCAGGGGGTTCTGCATTACGCAGCTGCCTGTAAATAAACTCCATGGCTTCTTTTTCGGAGTTTGCAGGGTCTTTCTGCAGGGTGTTGAAAATAATTGAGAAGTCGGTAGTGAGAGCTTCTTCACGATGCATGAGGATAGTTTTAATCCCTGCATCGAGGATCTGGTTGATATGTGAATCTTCCAGGATTGTCTCACGCTCGATAATCACCTCGGTACGCTCGATGGATACAACTTCGCCGGTATCTTCGTCAACAAAGTCTTCTATCCATGCACGTACAACCCTGGCGGCAAGTTTTGACCCGACAACGCGTTTGAGGGCTGCCCGACTGACTTTTATTTCCTGGGCCAGGCCGAAGATCTCCAGAATATCCTTATCGGTTTCATAACCAATGGCACGTAAGAGCGTGGTTACCGGCAGTTTTTTCTTTCTGTCGATATACGCATACATCACATTGTTGATGTCGGTTGTAAACTCGATCCACGAACCCTTGAACGGGATGATCCTTGCAGAATACAGCTGTACGCCGTTGGCGTGGTAGCTGGTACTGAAGAACACACCGGGGGAACGGTGGAGCTGTGAAACAACAACACGTTCAGCGCCATTAACGATAAAGGTACCCCTGGGAGTCATATAGGGGATCATTCCCAGGTATACATCCTGGATAATCGTCTCGAAGTCCTCATGTTCAGGATCGGTGCAATATAACTTAAGCTTAGCCTTTAAAGGCACGCTGTAAGTCAGTCCACGCTCGATGCATTCTTCAATGGAGTATCTTGGAGGGTCAATGAAATAATCGAGAAACTCCAGCACGAAATTGTTGCGTGCATCAGAAATCGGGAAGTTCTCGGCAAAGACTTTGAAAAGCCCCTCGTTAACCCGGTTTTCAGGGTTTGTCTCCAGCTGGAAGAAATCCTGGAAAGACTTGACTTGAAGATCGAGGAAATCTGGATATTCGACCTGGATCTTAGTTGTTCCGAAGCGAATTCTTTCGATTTTTTTTGAAGCCAAGGTGTTTTAATTTAAGTCTGCCCTGGGAGGCAGACAGGTTAGAAATTAATATTTAACTCAATCGAATATAAATAAGGAAAGACCTCCCCTAAAAAAGGGGAGATCTGATCTTATTTAATATGAATTCGAAAGTACCGTCTTACTTAATTTCAACCTCTGCACCGGCCTCCTGTAATTGTTTCTGTAATGCATTTGCTTCATCTTTGGAAACGCCTTCTTTGATTGCTTTGGGTGCAGCATCAACGAGTTCTTTTGCTTCTTTCAGGCCAAGGCTTGTAAGTTCTTTTACAAGTTTCACAACGGCCAGTTTGGCCTGACCTGCGTGTTTCAGAATAACATCAAACGAAGTTTTTTCTTCAGCAACGGGAGCGGCGGCGGCGGCCGGAGCTGCTACTGCTACTGCAGCGGCTGCAGGCTCGATACCATACTCATCCTTGAGGATCTTTGCCAATTCATTGACCTCTTTTACTGTCAGGTTAACTAACTGTTCTGCAAAAGCTTTTAAATCTGCCATTTTGTTTACAATTTGAGCCCCGGGGATTCCGGGACAGGTTATTAAATTAATTTATTTTTCTTTTTTTGATGAACATCGTCGATTACTCAGGTTTTTCCGATAATGTTTTTACGATTCCCGAAAGTTTGTTACCACCGGAAGCAAGGGCGGACATGACATTGTTTATCGGGGACTGTAACATGAAGATCAGGTCACCAATGAGTTCATTCTTCGACTTGATGTTGATTAATGCATCCAGCTGATCGTCGCCGAGGAAAACGGTCTCTTCAACAAACGCTCCTTTAAGAATAGGTTTCTTGGCTGTCTTGCGGAAATCCTTGATAAGCTTGGCCGGATCATTGTTAACCTCCGAAAATAAAATCGAAGTTGAACCTTTAAGCAAAGGAAACAAAGCGACGAAATCGGCTTTTCCTGTGCGTTCCATGGCTTTCAGAAGCAGGGAATTTTTAACTACCTGAAGTGAGACATTCCGTTTGAAGCAAAGCCTTCTTAGCTTGCTGGTGTTATCAGCATTAAGATCGCCGATATCAGCAATATAAAAGGAGTTTGCGTTGTTGAGCTGTTCTACCAGGGAATCAATCAACTGGCTTTTTTCTTCTTTTTTCATATTGTTACGAGCTCAATAATAATGAGTAATTAAGCGGATAATGACTTGGGATCAATCTGAATGCTGGGGCTCATGGTTCCTGAAAGATAAATGCTCTTTACGTAGGTTCCTTTTGCAGAAGCGGGTTTCAGTTTGAGAATAGTCTGGATAAGCGTTTCAGCATTTTCCGCGATTTTTTCCTTTGCGAAGGAAGCTTTCGCAACTGAAGAATGAATAATGCCGAACTTATCAACTTTAAAGTCAATTTTACCGGCTTTTACATCTCTGACGGCTTTACCAATTTCCATGGTAACGGTCCCTGTCTTGGGGTTGGGCATTAGTCCACGAGGTCCGAGTATCTTTCCGAGTGCACCAACCTTTGCCATGACGCTGGGCATGGTGATGATCACATCAACATCAGTCCAGCCGCCTTTGATTTTTTCGATGTATTCATCAAGTCCAACATGGTCGGCCCCTGCAGCACGTGCTTCTTCCTCCTTATCAGGAGTGCAAAGTACGAGTGTACGAACCACCTTGCCGGTACCATGGGGAAGCGTCACGATACCACGGACCATCTGATTGGCCTTACGGGGGTCAACCCCAAGGCGTATATCAAGATCTATGGATGAATCAAATTTTGTGCTCACGATCTCTTTCAGGAGAGCGGCAGCGTCAACGAGTGAATAAGCGGCATTCCTATCAATTTTAGATAAGGCAACCTTCCTCTTTTTAGTCAGCTTTGTCATTTGCTTTTATTTAATTAATGTATGAGGTGTCTACAATTTCTAATCCGGTTGCAAGATTAACGTTTGTAAGGGGCATCACCAGTGACGGTAATTCCCATGGAACGTGCCGTTCCGGCTACCATTCTCATGGCCGACTCGAGGGTGAATGCATTCAGATCGGGCATTTTATCCTCCGCAATCTTTTTTACCTGTTCCCAGGACACTGCAGCGACTTTGTTCCTGTTTGGCTCAGGTGAACCTTTGGGGAGCTTGGTTGCTTCGAGCAGCTGTACAGCTACAGGAGGGGTTTTCAGGATGAAGTCGAAAGACTTGTCCTTATATACCGTTATGATAACTGGAATAAGCTTTCCGCCTTTATCCTGCGTACGTGCATTGAACTGCTTGCAGAATTCCATAATGTTCACGCCTTTTGCGCCCAATGCGGGTCCTACCGGGGGTGAAGGATTAGCTGCTCCGCCTTTTATCTGCAACTTAATAATACCACTAACTTCTTTTGCCATTTTACTAGTATTTATTCTATTCTTTTTGAACTTGCATGAAACTCAACTCAAGCGGCGTTTTACGGCCGAATATTTTAACCATGACCTTAAGCTTCTTCTTTTCCTCGTTGATCTCTTCGATCACTCCGCTGAAGCTGTTGAAAGGCCCATCGATGACAGTTACTGTTTCACCGATAATGAACGGGATATTTACTTCTTCTCCCTGCTCTGAGAGTTCATCAAACTTGCCAAGGATACGCTTCACTTCAGACGGGCGGAGGGGATGAGGTTCACCTTTTGCTCCAAGGAAACCCAAAACACCGGGAATATTCCTGATAATATGAGGGATTTCACCCGTCAGGGTAGCTTCGACCAGTACATAGCCTGGGAAGAAATTCCGTTCCTTACTGACTTTTTTTCCGTTCCGGATCATGTACACTTTTTCCATCGGGATAAGCACCTGTGAAATGTAATCCTGCAGCTTCAGATTGGAGATTTCATTCTCCAGTATCTGCTTGACTTTTTTCTCGTTACCGCTGATAGCGCGAACGACGTACCATTTTTTTACACTTTCACTCATGCCTGTACAGATATATTTTCCTGTAGAAAGTCCGGAATAAATTCAGATCAGCAGCCGATCTAGAAGAGTTTGTAGAACTGCTCAAGGACGTTCCTGAATACTTCATCCATTGCAAAAACGATGATCGCAATGATGAGAGTAGCTACTGAAACAACGATGGCGCTGCCCTGGAGTTCTGCCCATGAAGGCCAGCTCACCTTGTGCATCAGCTCATCATAGCTTTCACTGATATAATTGACTACTTTGTTCTTTGCCATTGATTTTCCAATTTGCACGGGTGGTAGGAATCGAACCCACAGCCTACGGTTTTGGAGACCGCCACTCTACCAGTTGAGCTACACCCGTGTGTAAATTATAATTACAGGTATATGGCAGGCGCAGGAGCCTGGCATGACCCCTGCACCAGAACCATATGTATTAGTCAAGAATTTCAGTTACCTGACCGGCGCCAACGGTACGTCCACCTTCGCGGATAGCGAAACGCAGACCTTTGCTCATGGCGATTTCGGAGATCAGGTCAACTTTAATAGTGATATTGTCACCAGGCATGCACATTTCAACGCCTTCGGGCAGATGGATCTCACCGGTAACGTCGGTGGTTCTGAAGTAGAACTGCGGGCGATACTTGTTGTGGAACGGAGTATGACGGCCGCCTTCCTGGGTCTTAAGTACATAGATCTCAGCTTTGAACTGTTTGTGAGGTGTGATTGAACCCGGCTTTGCAATAACCATACCACGACGAATCTCTTCCTTATCGATACCACGAAGCAGCAGACCGGCGTTATCGCCAGCTTCACCACGGTCGAGGATCTTACGGAACATTTCAACACCTGTTACAACACTTTTCAACTTCTCAGCACCCATACCGATGATTTCAACGGGGTCGCCTGAATTGATAATGCCTGTTTCAATACGGCCGGTAGCAACTGTACCGCGGCCGGTAATCGAGAACACGTCTTCAACGGGCATGAGGAAGGGCTTGTCAACGTCACGGACAGGCAGGGGGATGTAGCTGTCAACAGCATCCATGAGTTCCATGATTTTTTCAACCCACTTCGGCTCTTTATTGAGTCCGCCAAGTGCTGAACCCTGGATAACAGGTGCATTGGCTCCGTCAAAACCGTAGAAGGTAAGAAGGTCGCGGATTTCCATTTCAACGATCTCGAGAAGTTCAGGGTCATCAACACTGTCGCATTTGTTCATGAAAACAACCAGTTTGGGTACACCAACCTGACGGGCGAGAAGGATATGCTCGCGGGTCTGGGGCATGGGACCGTCGGTTGCTGCAACAACGATGATAGCGCCGTCCATCTGGGCAGCACCGGTAACCATGTTCTTGATATAGTCAGCGTGACCGGGGCAGTCTACATGAGCGTAGTGACGGTTTGCTGTCTGATACTCGATATGAGCAGTGTTTATCGTAATACCACGGGCTTTTTCTTCCGGAGCATTGTCGATTGAATCAAACGACCTGAACACAGATAATCCCTTATCTGCGAGAACGAGCGTAATTGCTGCCGTCAGGGTCGTCTTACCATGGTCAATGTGGCCGATTGTGCCTACGTTGACGTGGGGTTTGGAACGTTCGAATTTTTCTTTTGCCATATACCTATGAATTGATTAAGTGAGTTTAATGTTGCTTTTCATTATCAAACTGAGCCTTTGAGCAGAATTGAACTGCTGACCCCTTCCTTACCAAGGAAGTGCTCTACCCCTGAGCTACAAAGGCGTAGGTTTCATTTGAGCGGAAGACGGGGCTCGAACCCGCCACCTGAAGCTTGGAAGGCTTCCGCTCTACCAAATGAGCTACTTCCGCAAAAAAATCGTGAAATGGTGAAGTTGTGAAATGGCGAAATTTCACTATTTCACTATTTCACCATTTCGCCATCTTTTGGTGGGGGGAGGAGGATTCGAACCTCCGAAGGCTGCGCCAACAGATTTACAGTCTGCCCCATTTGACCGCTCTGGTATCTCCCCAAAAAGGGTGTGAGTGAGTGTGAACAATTTCATACTTTATAATTGAGCCGATGGACGGACTCGAACCGCCGACCTGCTGATTACAAATCAGCAGCTCTACCAACTGAGCTACATCGGCATTAAAGTATTTGATGGATTGAGCTCATCCGCGTCAATCGCGGATTTTGAAACAATTCAATAAGTCAAAAAACGTTCATCCATAAAAAGGACTGCAAAAGTATGAACATTTTCAATACCATGCAAGCGTTTTTTCAAAATTTCACAAGAAACTGCTGATTTTTTTTAACAAACTCCGTACCGAAGTTGTAACAATTTGAATTTCTTTATCTTATGGTGAAATAATTTCAGATTATTTCTATCTTATTGCAAAACAGGACTCAGATTAATGTTAAAAAAAAAGGGCTGAAACCTCAGCCCCCTGTTCAATAATTAATGTAGTACTCAGATCCGCCTCACTTTTTCCTTATACCTCACAAGTTGTTTTCTTAAAGCTTCAACTGCATTGTCGGATGCCTCCTCAAACGACTTTGCCTCCTTCAGGGCAAATAAGTCGTTTCCTTTTATAATCAGGCGCATTTCAACGATCTTATTTTCACGGGAATCGTTATTGTCAACTTTCAGCTTGACTTCTGCTCCGATAACACCCTCAAAAAAAGTATGCAATTTCTGCAGGCGCTCCTTTATAAAATCCTCAAGCTTCTGATCCGCCTTGAAATGAACTGCATTGATTATAATATTCATTTCTACCTCCTTTTTTATGCCCTTGGATGGGCTTGTTTATAGATTCTCTTAAGTTTTTCAATTGTATTATGAGTATAAATCTGGGTGGCAGCAAGGTTTGCATGACCCAGTAGTTCCTTCACAGCATTGAGCTCCGCTCCGTTATTCAGCAAATGTGTCGCAAAGGTATGCCTTAAAACATGTGGACTTTTTTTATCGAGGGTGGTAACTCCGGAGAGATTTCGCCTGACAATCAGGTATATCAACTTCGGATACATCTTCCTGCCGCTGTCGGTAAGAAACATATCCTCATGCTGACCAAAGCACTTTTCCTTCTCAAGAATGTAATCTTTCAACAATACACCGAATTTCTTTGTGAACGGTATAATCCTTTCTTTATTTCGTTTGCCGAGAACTTTGATCGTATCTGATTTAAAATCAATGCCGCTTTCTTTCAAATATAGCAATTCCGACAATCGCATCCCGGTATTATAAAACATTTCCAGAATAATCCGGTCCCTCATCCCGCTGAAACCTTCAACACCGGCCATCTGGTCAATAAGTAATGACATATTCCCTGTCTCGACAAACTCGGGCAGCCGTTTCGGTGCTTTAGGCGCAATGACTTTGCGCATTGGGTTTGACGCAAGGGTTCCTTCCTTCATCAGAAAACGGTAGAACGATTTAAGGGAAGTTAATTTCCGGTTGACCGTACGGGGTGAATCCCCCTGTTCAATGAGAAAAACGAGCCAGGACCTTACCATGTAGTGATCAACATGAGCAATATCAGTAATCTGATATTGAGCACTCAGAAAAATAAAAAACTGGTCCAGGTCTGTTCGGTATGCTGTTACAGTATGTGGCGAGTACCGTTTTTCGTATTGTATGTATGCAAGAAAGCGATCCTTCACTTCTCAACAAATAAAAAGTAGAAACTTTGTTGAATGCCTATCGACAGGTAAATATACATGGATATTTACCACCAACAAAATTTCTACTCGTAAAAATTGTTAAACGCTGTTACTTGTCAGCTTCGGCCGTCTGTATCTGCTGAATGTAAATGGCACGAGATATTTCGTCACGCTTTTTTACCGAAGGCTTGGTAAATTTCTGACGATCACGCAATTCTTTTACAACACCGGTTTTTTCAAATTTACGCTTCAGTTTTTTTAATGCCCGGTCGATGCTTTCGCCTTCTTTAACAGGAACAATAATCATGCTTTAGACTCGCTTTCTTTAAATGGTTAATAAATGTTAAAAATTCCAAAAAGGGCTGCAAAGGTATAACCTTATTTTTAATTATCCAACAGCTGGATACAATTAACATCGACATGTGGGTAAAATTCAAGAATAATTGTAATGGAGAACAATACAATTAATACCTTTCCTTCTGCATTTACCTGAAAATAACCGACGACAACAAATTATCACTTGCCGGCTTATCTTAAATACTGTATCTTTATTGAATAATAATGTATTATGAAAAAACTCTATCACTTTGCGGTAGCTTTACTGCTCGTTTGCTCCTTGTGTTTTACCTTGTCATGCCGTAAGGATAAGGGATCAGATACTTCGATGAAGACTATGGACCAGCTGAAGGTACCCTCAACCTTTAACTGGGAAACCTCCAGGGAAATTTCGCTCTCCACTGCTGTTGATCTTCCTTCCGAAATCGGAAAACTTTCGCGAATCAGGGTGTTTGACGGCGACCCAAAAGGCAGCGGGAAACTGCTGATCACTGGTTCGGCCGGATTTAATTATCCTTTTGAAACCCGGTTACGTGTTCCCACAGCTCTTAAACAGTTGTACCTCGAGATCACAACGGGAGAAGGATTAAAACAGACAGCAACAGTTGAAGTGACAGATAATATCTTTTATACTTTCAAGGCTTCCAAAGCAACCAGTCTGAACTTGAGTTCATTGACCGATCCTGATTGCGCCTCGGGATGCACTCAGACCATTTCAGGATCTACGGCAGTTTCGATTACAGGAGGCAAGACTTACTGTGTTACCGGCTCTTTCAATGGTCAAATTACCAGCTGGACTTCGGGGACCCTGAAAGTCTGCGGAACAGCCAACCTCGGATTCATTAAGATCAATGCTCCCAACTGTAATATCGTCGTAACTGCCGGCGGCACCCTCACTATCGATTCACTTTACATGAGCAGCACATCCACGTTTACAGTATACCAGGGCGGACATGCCTCTGTGAGAGGATTTTCAATGGCGATAAACTCGAAAATTTTCAACTATTCCAATGATTTTGTTTTTACCGCACCTTTTTCATTTAATGGCGAGATCCAGAATTATGGCAATATGACACTGACGAAGGACGCTACCCTGGGAGGCACCGGGGGTAAATTAGCCAATTCGGGGTATTTCAATGCCCAGGGCTGGTTTAAAGTCAATGCACCGCTTACAAACGACGGAGTCATCGAGGTCGGCAACTACCTTCATCTCAACAAACCTGATGGAACAGGAACAATTACAAATAATTGCAGAATCCTCGGTCATGCCAATATTCATGTATATGGTGCAACATTTGTAATGAATAACGGCTATATGAAAAGCGACCAGGAGGTCCACCTGTTTCAATACACCAGCACAGTAAGCCTTCAAAACCAATCGATGATAACGGCCCAGTCATTTGTAATGGAACGAAATATCCAGGGTGCAGGGGAAACAAGTACAATAAAAGTCACGGGTTCGGCAACCCTTTCAGATGTTACAAAGAAAGTTGACGGACCAATTGAACTTGCAACCGCCAATGGCCAGTTTATCGGGAGCAGCTCATCAACTTTTATCAACGGTGCCAGGCTTTCAAGCATTGCCACTGCGTCAAATTATATTCCTGTTTCAAATTGCAACCCTGAAGGAATAGGATCGCCAGCCCCTCCCGATACCGACGGAGACGGGGTTGCTGACAACCTCGATGAATTTCCGAACGATGCCAGCCGCGCCTATAGAAACTACTATCCATCCAAAGGGCAGTTTGGCTCACTTGCATTTGAAGATCTCTGGCCAAGTAAAGGAGATTATGATATGAATGACCTGGTTGTGGATTATTCTTTCACGATGGTCAGTAATGCTCAGAATAAGATCGTGGATATTTATCCTGTTTTTTACGTCAGGGCAGTAGGTGCAAGCCTTCAGAACGGCTTCGGGTTCCAGTTCGACAACCTTCCTGCTGCTGCAGTTGCTTCCGTTTCAGGTTACTCCATCAAAGGCACCTATATCAACCTTTCCCCGAACGGTGTTGAGAGTTCACAAACTAATGCTGTCATTATAGTCTTTGACAATGCAAATAATGTCATACACCCTGTTGGCGGGTATTTTTTCAACACCCAGAAAAACGCGCCTTATGCCGTTTCTGATTCCATAAAAATAGCCATTCACTTCACCACACCACAAGATGGATCAGCGTTGGGAACGGCTCCGTACAATCCTTTCCTGATCAAGAACCTTGATCGCTCCGTTGAAATACATCTCCCCGACCGGATTCCGACAAACCTCGCAAACCAGGCTCTGTTCGGGACAAGTGACGACACCTCGGATCCTCCCTCCGGCCGGTATTATAAATCATCAGGGAACCTGCCATGGGCGATCAATATCACCCAAAAATTTGATTATACCTGGGAAAACGTCCAGGTTATCAGCGGCTATCTCAAATTCGGGACATGGGCCGAGTCAGGAGGATCTTCCTTCCCCGACTGGTATCTGCCCAACAGTGGCTACAGGGATGCAACTCAGATCTACTCCAAACCTGCTAAGTAAACATTATACCTGCATCCTGCATCCCGCATCCTGCATCCCGCATCCTGCATCTTGCATCCTGCATCTTGCATCCTGCATCTTGCATCCTGCATCCTGCATCCTGCATCCTGCTAAAGATTCTTCAAGAGAAAATCCGTCATCCGTTCCCAGATATGATAGGAAGTATTCTTACCCGTATATATCCCGTGATTACTGTTGGGATAAAGCTGCATCTCAAAGAATTTATTTGCACCCACCAGGGCTGTGATCATATCATAGGAATTCTGCGGATGAACGTTGTCGTCGGCCATGCCATGCATGATCAGGAGTTTGCCTTTATACTTCTCAGCAAAATTAACAGGGGAATTGTCCTCATACCCTGAATTATTTTCCTTAGGTGTACGCATGTAGCGTTCTGTGTAAATATTGTCATAGTATTTCCAGTTAGTCACAGGCGCAACTGCCACCCCTACCTTAAAGTAATCGGCCCCCTTAGTCAGGCAGGAAAGAACCATATACCCCCCGAAACTCCATCCCCATATACCGATCCGGTCCTTATCAACAAACGACAATGAATCAAGGTACTTAACGGCATTGATCTGGTCGATTGTCTCAAACTTGCCAAGCTGCAGGTAGGTACATTTTTTAAACTCCTCCCCTCTTGAACCGGTTCCACGGTTATCAACCGAGACCACTATGATACCTTTCTGGGCAAGAAGCTGGTCCCAGGGGTTTACCGTCCCCCAGCTGTTCTGTACCGTTTGTGAACCAGGGCCCCCGTAAAGGGTGAAAAGAACCGGATATTTCTTTGCAGGGTCAAAATCTGGTGGCTTCAGCATCCAGGCGTTCAGGTTAACACCATCATCGGTGAGTACAGTGAAAAACGCCGCTTTTGAGAAATTATATTCGCTCAAAATCCCCTTTAACTTAGCATTATCCTGCAGCAGCCTCACTTCCTTTCCATCAGCATCGTTGACTGTGATAAACGGCGGAGTATTGATATCCGACAATCTGTTAATATAATATGAGAAACCGGCACTGAAATCAGGGGAATTCGTTCCCTCATGCTCTGAGATCTGAACAGGAGCCCCACCATCCATGGAAACAGAAAACACCTCCCTGTTCATAGGGCTTGAGAATGCCGCAGTAAAAAACACCTTCCTGTTTTTTTCATCCACTCCGGCGACTTTAATCACATCCCATTTGCCCCCGGTCAGCTGCCTGATCATCTCACCGTTCATGCTGTACAGGTAAAGTTGATTGAACCCGCTTCTCTCGCTGCTGATCAGGAACTCCTTGCCATTCTTAAGAAAATGCCAGTCATCGGTGATGTCAATATAACATTTGTTGTCTTCTGACCAGATGACCCGGCTTTTACCGTCAGTGGCAGCGGCAAGCATAAGCTCCAGCTTATTCTGGTGACGGTTCATCCTGTAAAAGGCCAGGGTATTCGGATCGCTGGTCCATTTGACACGGGGAATATAGATATCGGTTTCATTGCCGATATCAACCGGGACTGACTTGCCTGACTTCACATCAAATACAAAAATACCCACAACGGAATTATCTTCACCGGCTTTCGGATATTTATATTTGCTTTGCTCGGGATAAAGTTCGCCGTAATATGTCAACTGGTATTCCTTAACCTTGCTCTCATCAAAACGATAATAGGCCAGGCCTGCCCCGTCGGGCGACCAGAACATAGCCTGGGAGAACCCGAATTCCTCCTCATATACCCAGTCGGTTGCCCCATTGATGATTTCATTGATCTTCCCGTCGGTGGTCACCTGCACCACAGCCTTCTCTGAACTCCCCCCATCGGCCAGACTCGCGGCGATATCCCTGATAAAAATATTGTTATCGACCACGAAAGCCACTTTCGAAGCGCCAGGGGAAAAGGCAGCAAGTCTCTGCTTGCTTTTTCCGTAGAGCGGAATGATCTTAGCCGTAGCCAGATCCATGATGAAATAATTTGACTTTGAAGAATGCCTGAATATCGCCTCATCATCTTTTGAAAACAACAGCCGGCTTTCGTCATCACTGAATTCGTATGAACTCAGGGGCAAAGGGACGGTATCCCCTTCAAGCATCAGCTGTTTTGAAGTGGTAATTGTTTTGACGTAATTACCTGTGGCATATTCATATACATTGAGGCTATCATTCTTTACCTGGCTGAAGTGGACTCCGTCTTTCATAGAACGGATGCCATATACCCCCCGGGATGAAAACTTCCGGCTTTTATAAATATCTTCAAGGGTGATCAGTTTTTTCTCAGTTTGAGACCACGCGGAAATCAGGATAATAGCAAAAAATGTAAGCAGTACAAAACGGGAGAATTTTGTTTTCATAAACCTGGAATTAAATGAATGTTTAATTTTGACCCTCAAATGTAGAAAAATATGATCAAAGCAGTCGGACCTTTTGACTTATATCATGAAACCATAGGGAAACTCAATGCCGACGGCATTATACTTTTGGCAGGCGACCCTCCCAACCCCATGACCATCGGCTGGGGAACCATCGGGGAGATATGGCATAAGCCAATATTCACAGTGCTTGTACGTCCCACAAGGTACACCTTTGAGCTAATGGAAAAATCTGAAGATTTTACAGTCTGCATATTACCCGAAGGGTTTAAAAAACACCTTGCCATCTGCGGAAGCAAATCAGGAAGGGATATGGATAAATTACGTGTATGCGGATTTACCCTTGGCCAGAGCTCCAACGTAAGGACTCCATATATTACGCAGTCCGCAGTCCATTATGAATGCAGAATAGTACACAAGCACCGCCTCGATCCTGCAGCGCTCGATCGGGCTATTGACGATAAATATTACCAGACCAGGGACTGGCATATGGTGTATTATGGTGAGATTATGGGAACATATTTAAATAGCGAAATGGCGAAATAGCGAAATGGCAAAATGGCGAAATATTTTCGCTTTTCGCTTTTCGCTTTTTTTTTATGGGGGATTATCTCTAATTTTGCCGCCACAACCCCGGGATGTTAGCTCAGTTGGTTTAGAGCATCGCCTTGACAGGGCGGGGGTCGTGGGTTCGAATCCCTCACATCCCACAGAACTTGAAGTTTCAGTTTCCTCCCAGAAACAATGAAACTTGGTTTTTTTTCCTGCCACTACCCTTTATCAAGGGTGAAATAAAAGGTACTTCCTTTCCCTTCTTCGCTTTCAATCCTGATCTGCTTGCCATGTTTTTTAATAAAATCCCGGCAGATAAACAGCCCCAACCCTGTGCTGGGTTCTCCTTCTGTACCTTTTCGGTTTGTTTGGGCTTCAAAATGGAACAGATTGTCCATCATGCTTTTACTCATTCCAATTCCATTGTCAGTAATAACTATTTCAATCTCATTCCCTTCCTTTTGAGTTGAAGTTACCACTACCTTGCCTCCCTTGTTCGAATATTTAACCGCATTGGAAACTATATTCCTGATGACCGACCTGATCATGTAGCAGTCGGCAATTACCCTGCATTCATCAGGAACTGCAACTATAATCTCAACGCCTTTCTTCCTCGACTGTTCCAATAACGGCTGTATGCTTTCATTTGCAATAGTTTTCAACAAATCGGTTACGGGCTCAAACGTGATCATGCCACGCTGCATCCTTGACCACTCCAGGAGATTTTCGAGCAGAGCGAAAAGGTTGATTGCCGAGTTCCTCATACTGAGAGCTATCTTCTGGATTTCGACATACTTCAGTGAAGGAAGTTCTTCAACCATCAGTCGTGTAAAGCCCAGGAATGCATTGAAGGGACTGCGGAGGTCATGGGCTATGACAGAAAAAAATTTATCTTTTTCTGAGTTCATCCTCTGAAGCTCATCGTTTTTAAACTTCAGTTCCTGCTCATAATTCTTTCGTTCGGTAATGTCGTTGATCAGAATATGGCGTGCGTCTCTGCCGTTATGCTTAACTGAATGTGCAGTAACCTCAACAAATTTCAATTGCCCGTTTTTAGTAAGGTGCCTCCACTCTCCCCTGGTATTGTCAAGTCGCCTCGAAAGCTCAACGTCTTTAATAAGTTCAGGAATATCTTCGGGGGGCCTGATGTCTTTTAAAGTCATTGAAAGGAATTCCTCCCTTGAATACCCATATTGTCGGATCATAGCCTGGTTCACTTCCATAAAGGCAAGGCTTTCAATGTCATAAATAAACATGGGCTGAGGATTGTCGGCAAACATTCTGCGGTATCCTTCCTCTCTCTCCAACAATTGGTTATCAATCCTGAGGCGCTCTGTAATATCCAAAAAAGACCATACTCTGCCTATGGGGTTCGTTCCCAAAAACATCGGCTTGGAAATCCGTTCGAAAACACGGCCATTCCTGAAACTTATCTCGTCCCAGCTTCCGGCATACGGTTTCCTGTACAATTCCTCAACTTTTGCTATAAAGATATCAGGGTCATCAAGCTGCCCCAGCACATAGTCGAGCAGTATTTTATCGTTTCCCAGAGAAATCATTTCATCAGGGATATTCCACATACTGGCGAACTGCCTGTTGGTTCTGATAATCTTTCCATGATGATCAACCACAAGAATTCCATTTTGAATGGAATCAAGTGTCGCCTCAGTGAGGGAATGCGACTTCTCAAGCAACTCCTGAGACTGCTTGCGCTCTGCGATGTCCCAGGCAAGGTCAGCTAACATCTCAACGCATTCAACATCCTTATCTGTATAATCTGATGGCTTATTACCAACTCCAATCACAGCCATGATTTTATCATTGCGCATTACAGGTACCAGCAGTTCGCGGGTGATCATAGCATGTCCCGGAGGCAGACCTTTCCGGTGTGAAAGTGAGAGATAGTCATTGTGTATAACCGACCTGCGCTCCTTTATGCAATCGGTCCAGATCCCTGCCTGGGAAATATCATAATGAGTTCCCTTCCCTTCGGCTCTGCAAAATTCCATTTTGGTCCGGGCTGACCAGTTCTGAAGCCAGATTGTGTTCTGGTCTGCTTCAACAAAATGATAAAAGCCGATCAGGCTGCCAGTCAACATCTCCGCCTGATTAAGAGTTTCCTCCAGGAGATCATCCAGTGAGTGGGTTTCGGCGAATTCTAAAAGATGGAGCCTTGCCAGCTGGATCTTTTCCTGCCTGCTTTGTTTGCTGACGTCAATGACCGATACGAGGCACTGGCTGTCATTCTGGGCAACAACTCCCGCAAGAAGAACCTTGATACGAGAATCTGAATCAGTTGACAGGATCAGTTCGCATGTTGACTCTTTTTCATTTAAAAATACATGCTCAAGAAAGTTGTTGAAAACAGGTTTTGAGGCATCTGAGATAAAAAAACCGATTGAGCTGCCTACGAGCTTCTGGCGGTCTTTACCAAGCAGCCTTGCTGCGGAGAGATTGAGTTTAATAATCTTCCCATCCCTTGAAAGAATCAAATAACTTATCGGGGCAAAGTCAAACAATTTTGAGTATTCATCTGCACTGACTTCAGCAACAGCCCAGGCATGGCGCATTTCGGAGTTCTGCAATTCCAATTTAACCTGGGATGCCTGGAGTTCATAAACCAACTTCCGAATTTCAGCCTCCAAAACCGGTAATCTTGCATTTGCTGATTTTGCAAGCAGAATCTTTTCTGCTTCGCGACTTAGCCGTTCAGCTTCTGAACTATTATCGATGTCACTCATAGGCAACAGGTCTCAGACAATGTTCCGGAAAGATAAATAAAACTATTCAGAAGATTACATTTTCCCAGATGGAATTAATTGATTTTGAATGTAAAAATACAAAAAAAATCGATTTCCTGCAACTGAGTCACACAAAATAGTCTTGCAGTGCATCAAAGAAGGGAGTTTGATCCCACTGAATATCCGGATCAAAAAATAAGAAAAACAGGAGAAGTTTGGATTTTACCCCCTTAGTGAGCATGTTTGTCGGCAAACAATCCCCCTTCGTCTATTTTAACTGTATCACATTCTGAAAGTCCGAAAAATTCTTGATATATTTACCGCGGGGTCAGGATACTGAACATTAGTTCAATACATTTTTATACCGCCTCCATTAAAACCATTCAAACCTATGAAAAAAACACTAACCGCTATTGTGCTTACAATGGCATTCATGCTGGCAGGGATCGCGATGATCGACGCACAGAATTACAACCTCAAAGACATGCCTCCTTCTGACCCGAAGGTGAGAGCCGGTTTGCTTCCGAACGGAATGCATTATTACATCAGGGCAAACAACATCCCTGAAAAGAGAGGCGAATTTTACATCGCCAACAATATCGGCGCCATACAGGAGAACGACGATCAGAACGGGCTGGCGCATTTCACCGAACATATGTCGTTCAACGGGACCGAGCATTTCCCAAAAAAAGGAATTCTCGATTACCTGGCCACGATAGGAGTGAAATTCGGTTCAAACGTTAATGCAGGAACAGGGGTTGAACAAACCGTTTACAACCTCTCCAATGTACCCTTGACACGACCCGGCATTACCGATTCATGCCTGCTGATCCTTCGCGACTGGGCTCATTATGTCTCTTTCGACAATGCCGAGATTGACCTCGAAAGAGGTGTAATTGTTGAAGAGTGGAGAATGTACGGGACTGCTTCGGAAAGAATGAGCAATAAACTTGCACCGGTCATTTACAAGGGATCGAAGTATGCCGACAGGAATGTGATTGGTGACACGGCCGTGCTTAAGCATTTCAAGTACCAGACCATCAAGGACTTTTACAACACATGGTATCGTCCCGACCTTCAGGCAATCATTCTGGTAGGTGACTTTGACGTAAATGCAGTCGAGGCAAAAATAAAGGAGCTTTTCAGTGTCATCCCCAAAGTTGATAATGCGAAAGCAAAGGAACTCTATCCATTGCAGGATAACAAGGAGCCTCTTATCGGTACCGCAACTGATAAAGAAGCAACCAATACTGTAGTCAGGATTAGTTATAAGCATGATGCAACCCCTGATGCCGATAAAAACCTTGGGTATATGAGAACCCAGCTGGTGAGATCCTTTGTCGGCATGATGCTGACGATGAGGCTGACTGAGCTCTCAAGGTCTGAGAACCCTCCGTTTATGTATGCCGGCGCCAACTACGGCAGGCTCACAGTAACGAAAGATGCTTTTAACGGTATGGCCCAGGCATCTGAGAACAATTCATTAAAGGCCCTCACTGCCCTGATGACCGAAATGCAAAGGATGAAACTTTATGGTTTTACTCCGGGGGAATATGAAAGAGCGAAAGCAGATTTTCTGAGGGGACTCGAGTCACGTTATATGGACCGTGACAAGCGCAAAAACCGCGAACTTGTGCGCCCGATAACCAGCTATTTCCTGACAAACTCTCCCAATCCCGGTATTGAATACGAGTATGCTTTTGATAAAGCTGAGATCCCCGGGATCAGTCTCGATGAGATCAACACAACTGCAAAAGGTTTTGTGACCGATAACAATCTTATCATTACCATCACAGGCCCCGAAAAAGAGGGCATCAAACTGCCGGCGGTCAGCGAGATCCAGGCTGCCATCGCCGCCTGTTCATCCACAAAGATCACTCCATATGTTGATAACATGGCAGGGAAAAAACTTATCGAAAAAGAGCCTGTTCCCGGGAAAGTCACATCCGCAAATACAAATGCAGTATTCGGGACCACCGAGTGGACACTTTCAAACGGCATGAAAATTATTTTCAAGCCTACCGACATCAAGGAGGATGAACTGACTGTAACAGGCTGGGCCGAAGGTGGCTCATCCACTCTAAAAGAGGAAGAACTCATTGGTGCTGATTTCCTCGGCGACGCTCTGATGTCGATGGGTCTTGCATCCTATTCACGTACCGACCTGACAAAGCTGCTTGCCGGCAAACGTGCAAGTCTGTATTTTTCGATATCTGAAGACCAGGATCAGTTTTCGGCCCGTACTTCTCCCAAGGATCTTGAAACCACTCTTCAGATGATATACCTCGGTTTCACCAACCCACGCTGGAATGGAACTGATTATAAAACGTGGTTCGACAAAACCAGGTCTTCACTCATCAATGCCGATGCTGAACCCCGTAAAGCCTTTTCCGATACCATTGAAGTGATGGTTGCAAATCACAACAAACGGATTAAACCATTGACTTACAAATCGCTTGACGGACTTTCATTTGAGCTGCTGCAGAAAGTATTTAAACAAAGGTTCTCCGATCCGGGAAATTTCACTCTGCTGTTTGTTGGCAAGGTAAATCCAGATGCTGTGAAGCCTCTTATCGAAAAATACCTGGCCTCGATGCCCACTGTTCCCCAGAAGGACGGGTATGTCGACCGGGGGATCAGGTGCCCCAAAGGACATGCAAAGAATGATTTTCAGAGGAAGACAACAACCCCGAGAACGTCCATCTATATCAACTATAACGGGTCTTCAGTTTATACCGCTGATAACCGGGTGCTGGGTGCTGCAATGCGTCACATCCTCGAGCTCAGGTATGTTGAGAGGATCAGGGAAGATGAAGGCGGTGCTTACAGTGTCAGAGTTTCAATGATCAGCGATAAACTTCCTGTACCGGGATTTAAATTTGTAGTGACCTTTGAAACAGATCCTCTGAAAGCCGATAAGCTCATAGGCATCGTTAACAGCGAGGTTAAAAAGCTGATCTCACAGGGACCGACTGATGCTGACCTTCAGAAATTCAAGGAATATGCACTCAAACAACGGCCTGAAGACATGAAGGAAAATTCATGGTGGAATTCTACTGTTCAGGAATATTATGAAAACAAACTCGACTATCTGACAGGATATGAATCAAAAGTAAAGGCTCTTAATGCCAAGGCAGTCCAGGAATTCGCAAAAATAACCCTGGGCCAGGATAATGTTGTTGAGGTAATTATGCGTCCCTGATTTATGAGAATTAAAGTTTTAGGAGCCGGTGGCGGGGAAGTCACCGGCTCTGCTTATCTTATCGAGACAGATAAAGCCAGGATACTTGTCGATTGCGGAATTTTCCAGGGCGGAAAGAAAGCCGAAGGGATGAACCGTTTCGATAGTAAAGATGTGAAGGGGCTGGATGCAATTCTTATAACTCATGCCCATCTCGACCATACCGGCAGGCTCCCCCTGCTAAGTAAAATGGGGCTGCCTGCACCCGTTTTCTGCACCCAGGCAACCCTGGAACTGACTTCGCTTATCCTCAGGGATTCGGCGCATGTTCAGGAACAGGAGACCTTGAGAACGAACAGGAAAAGGCAAAGGGCAGGATTGAAACCCGTTCAGCCAATGGTTTCCCAGGAAGACACCGAAGACATAATTGGCCGCTTGATCGCCCTGCCATATGACAAGGAGTTCCAGGTGGCGGCAGGAATAAAGGCTTACTTCGCCGAAGCCGGACATATGCTTGGGTCTGCATGCATTCAGCTGAGCATAGAGGAAAAAGGACAGGTAAAAAAACTTGTGTTTTCGGGGGATCTCGGGCCGAAAGGAGCCCCTATACTGAAGGACTTTGAAGAGTTGCACCTTGCGGATGCAGTTTTCCTGGAAACAACTTATGGAGACCGTGATCATAAGCCTCTGAATGAAACCGTTGATGAATTTACAACCATTGTGAGGACTGCAGTGGAGAGTAAAGGCAAGATCCTGATTCCGACCTTTGCTGTTGGAAGGGCCCAGCTGATGATCTCTATCCTTGCGTCCATGTTCAGGGCCAGGCATGTGCCGCCTTTCCCGATTTTTCTCGATAGTCCGATGGCTATTGATGCATCCAGGATCTACTTCAGCCACAAAGAACTGTATGACGAGGAACTTCTCGATTTTATCAGGGTTAAGCCTTTGATGGATGACTTAAAAACCCTGAAGATGTGCCCCACTGCTGAAGACTCCATAGCCATCAATGATGTTGCAGGACCCATGATGGTTCTTGCAGGTGCAGGGATGTGCAATGCGGGCCGTATCCTTCATCACCTCAAGTACAATCTCTGGAAACCTGAAACCCACGTCGTTATTGTCGGATACCAGGGTTACGGAACACTGGGCAGAAGGCTGGTCGACGGTGCGCCAAAGGTAAAGATCTTCGGCGAGGAAGTTGCCGTTAAAGCAACCGTTCATACACTTGGTGGATTCAGCGCCCATGCAGGCCAGAAGGATCTGCTTGAGTGGTTCTCCCACCTTGCTCCTGCCCGCCCACAGCTTTTCCTGATACACGGTGAAAACGGGCCCAGAAAAGTTCTGGGTGCAAAGATCAAAGAACGGTTTAACATTGAAGCTTCCTACCCATCTCTTAATGAGGAGATAAGCCTTTGATGAATAAGTGACAGGGAAAGAAAGCAGTTTTGATTATCCGATAGGCTGCAGATACTTTTTTATGAGATCGAGCATTTCGTTTGCGCGGATGGGCTTAGCCAGGAACTCACAGCAACCAGCCTGAAATGCTGCTTCCTGGTCATTTTCATCTGCAAATGCTGTCTGAGCGATTACAGGCAGGCCGGACCTCAGTTCAAGAATTTGGCGGGTGGCCTCAAGACCGCTTAAAAGCGGCAGTTCCATATCCATCAGCACAACATTGATCTCAGGATATTTCTTGCAAAATTCAACCGCATCATACCCGTTCTCGGCATGCAAGACTTTTGCGTTTGTCGATTTAAGAAGGATATCAAGATAATTGAAATTCGGCTGATCATCCTCTACTATGAGAATGGATTTCCCCTTCCAGTTCATCGGGCTGTTAGCCATTTCCAAAATTTTGGTATTCAAAAATATTAACTTTTATTTATTTTTACAACAAAATCTTTTCATAAAGCAAAAATCATAGCTTTGGTATGAATTTAATAATTCCAACTCCAGCACTATGAATGATTCCATACGAAGAACTAAAATTGTTGCAACAATAGGACCGGCGAGCAATACACCCGAGATGATCAGGAAACTCATCTCGGCAGGAATGAACGTAGCAAGATTGAATTTCTCGCACGGGAGTTACGAGGACCATGCAAAAGTAATACAATACCTGAGGGAGGTCTCAGATGAAATGGACACTCCGGTCACACTGCTTCAGGACTTGCAGGGACCAAAGATCAGGGTGGGTAAGTTGAAGGGAGACCAGTTAATGCTTCCAAAAGGAGGTATTTTCAGTATTATTCCAATGGAAGATTACCAGGGAGAACCTGATGTTATCCCCATCGACTACCCGCATGCAGCGGAAGAAGCTGCGCCGGGTATGAGCATCCTTCTCGACGACGGTCTGCTTGCACTTAAAATTACTGCCATCAGGCGGAATGCATTAATCTGTGTCGTTGAAGACGGGGGGATGCTCAAGAACAGGAAGGGAGTGAATTTTCCAAACCTCACGCTGAAGCTGCCGTCGCTTACCGATAAGGATAAACAAGACCTGGAATTCGGATTAAAGCATGGTGTTGACTGGGTGTCATTGAGTTTTGTTCGTTCCGCCACTGACATTACCAAACTGAGGGATTTTATTACTGCTGCCGGATACAAGAAGCCCCTTATTGCAAAAATCGAAAAACCACAGGCAATTGATCATCTTGACGAGATCATCGAAGTCTCCGACGGAATCATGGTGGCCAGGGGTGACCTGGGGGTTGAAATGAATCCCGAGAAGGTTCCCCTGCTGCAGAAGCATATCATAGAGCAGTGCAACAGGAAGAGTAAACCTGTAATCACCGCGACCCAGATGCTTGAATCGATGATACATGAACCCAGGCCAACCCGGGCAGAGGCGAATGATGTGGCAAATGCTATAATTGACGGAACTGACTGTACGATGCTGTCGGGTGAATCAGCAGTGGGTGAATATCCTGTAAAGGCCGTTGAGATGATGAACAGGATCGCCATGGAAGTTGAATCGAAGATTGAATTCAGGACTTATCCATCCGCAGAACATTCTGAAATAGGCGCCATATGTGAAGCTGTTAACCGGATCGAAAAGGTTATACCGGTTTCGGCTATTGCGGTGCTTACATCAAGTGGAAGGAGTGCGAAATTCTCTGCTGCCGGCCGGCCGAAAGCGCCAATTTATGCACTGACCAACGACCCCGTGGTTTATCATGGACTGAACCTGCTCTGGGGAATTCATCCCATTCTGATAAAACAACTATGTGAGTCTTTTGATGAGATGATAAGCTTTGCCGAAGTGAATATCCGTGACCATCAAACGGTAAAAACCGGCGAGAAGATCATCGTGATTGCCGGCATCCCTCCGAATATTCCCGGAGGCACAAACTGCCTGAAAATACATACCATGTAAAAAGAAAGGGCCGGGGAAAACCACCAGCCCTTTCTGTTTGTTTCAGGTGTCATGTTATCTCAGCATGTAAACAACTCCCACGTTGAAGTTGAGACCCTGCATGGTTGAGAAAGTCTGAACATCGGTAAAGTTGAATGAATTTGTATTGAACCAGTATTGAGCGCTGACGTTGGCTCCCCACTGGGAGTAACGGCCGAATTTGATCAGGGCGCCGATTTCTGGCGACATTGTAAATCCCCATTGGGTGTTATAAATATCATATTCCTGAACAAGTATATGTTCCTCCATATAATCCCCTCCGAAAGATAAACCCACGTATGGGCAGGCTATCGCAGTGGGCATGAAATAATAATAGGCTCCAACCTTCCAGGGAACTACAAACGCATAATTATAATGAATAGCCGTTATGGCGGTTCCATCGCTTCCGTAATATGTATTACGGGCATATTTCTTGTAATAATTGTTCCAGCCGAATTCAAAACCTACGGCCAGGCCTTTTTTCAGAAAATACCTTCCTGTGAAGTTCCCTCCTGCCGGGCTGACACTATTGATAAAACTGCTGAAATTGCCCAAAGGGACACTAAGCGTCCACGAAAGTGTATACATCGATGAAGGCGTGAAGCCTGTTGTAGCTTTGTCCTGTGCCTGTGCAGTTCCGCAAAGGATGAGGGCTGTTATGATCGCTATAAATATCTTTTTCATTGTAGGTTTTCTTGAGTTATTATCCTTTAATTTTACCGCCCGGCAATTTAATACGCCCTGATCTGTGGTGTTTGGGTAAAACACTGGTCAACATTTGTCAGAACATCCTGCTCAGTGTGATAGCCTGTCAACAAGCCCCTAATGATAGCCACCCAAACCACATATAGCTTATTATTGTGAGCCGGTGCATTCTTGAGGTCAAGCATATCAATGATCACAGTACCGGTGCTGTATGTGCTCACTGCCGGAGGATAATAAGGATACCAGTAATTATAACCCGGGTAATCCCAGTAATAGGGGTCATAATATCCATAATAATCCCAGTACCAGCCAGGGTAATAATAGGAGACATTGGTCACCTTTATTGCAGAGACATTGATCCCGAGATCTGGTTTGCCTGTCTTGCGGTCAACCAGAGTATACCCCCTGGCCTGCATATTGCCTGTAATCTCAGCCAGTAAAGCCCTGGTTTGATTATCTAAAACCCTGACACTGTCTGTGCCGTTCTTGATTACGACCACAGAATCGACAATTGAAAAGGTTTTAAACTCTTTAAAATTCGTACCCAGGTCATACTTGGTAATATCAACCAGGTCTTCGGCGAGACGGGAATCCATTCCTGGGTATGTAGCGCATGATATCATAAACATCACTGTTACTACCATCGTAATCATTTTGATTTTTCTTTTCATATTAACTCATTTTAACATATTGAATGTAATGGGTTATAGTTTTTCAGTGTTAAGTTTGCCCCGTTATGCTTTTATAAGGTTTAAACCATCCTGTACATCTGGAAGAAATGGAAACCCCATGGCTCAAGTCCGACATATAATCCGCTCACAGCAATTTCATCCCCGTTCCTTATAAAATGATCCTGGGTAAACAGGTCGACAAGCCTCCACGAATGCCCTGAAAGGTTGGAATCAGGCAAGTAGACAAAACCCTGAGATGGTTTATAGTAATAATTGACGGCAACCAGTATAAGGGTGCCTTCAAACTTCCAGCTCCAGGCCAGCAAATGCTTGCAGCTTTGATTATCATCCCATCCGCTGAGGGGGCAGAGTGACCACTTCCCTTGATGCAATGCAGGTAAGGCAATAACTTCCAGGAGGTTTTCATAGAAATTCCACAGCTGCAGGTTCAGGGGTTCAGCCGGCCTTCTCCTGAGAAAAACAGGTAAACGAACACTTCTTCCGGAAAGCTGTCCTTCATGAATTAGTTTCGCTCCGGGCAGACTGAGACATACCAAGGCTGCAGCTTTTTCTTTCTCGGACCTGAAAACCGAAACAGCTCTTTCTTCATCATGATTTTCGATAAACCTGATCAGCTTTGACTGGAACTTCATTTCAGCCTGTAAATGATTGCGAATTGAATCGGCATCTTCTCCCTTCAGTCGGTCATAAAGACGTTTATCATAACAAAAATCGAAGCCGGTTTGCTGGAGCAGGAATTCCATGTCCCAGTATACTTCAGCAATAAAAATGAACCCGGGGTATTCAGACTTGACTTCCCTTATAAGAACCTCCCAGTATTCATTGGCTGGCTGTTCACCTGCCAGTGCACCCCAGGTGCGAATGAAAACCTCATTCATCATAAGCATGGCCATATCACAGCGTACTCCGTCACACATACCGGCAATGTGTTTTACTATGCTGCACGCCATCCGCCTTAATCCATTATTAAATGCATTTACCTGAACAACATCCTCCCAGGCGGGATAATAAGGATCCTTACCGCAGGCGAGAATGCCAGAAGCGGTTCTTTTGAAGGTACCCGGGTCGGTCAACAACTCGTCTTCGGTACCATGAATGAAAAAATCAGGGTTCGTCTCTACCAGGGGATTATCAAATGCCAGGTGATTCGGTACAAAATCAAGTATAAGAGAAATATTCCTTGCACTGAGTTTTTCGCGGGCAATCGCAAGACCATGATTTCCTCCAAATCTCTGATCTACATTATAATCTTTAATCGAATAGGGAGAGCCCACATTATCTGAGAATTCAAAATCGCTCAACGCCTTATGAAAATCAGACAAATTGCCCGCATCGGCATTTGATATCTTTACACATTCAGGACTTCGTTCCCACACCCCCATCAGCCATACAGCCTGAATTCCCAGGCGGGCAATTTCATCCCATTTAATATCAGGAACGGTTGATAAGGTAATTTCTGTATTGAATTCACCGCTGATTTCTTCCAGCCACACGAGAGTGTTTATTTCGTAAATGACCGGATTGGATATTAGCATTTTCACCCTGATATAGTATTAGTCTGAATGTAAATATAGACAATTTTCAGGGGAAATAGTTCGCAGGCTTAAAAAAAATGAGCCTACATATGGAGTATCTGCTTGAGCTGCTTGTAACCGCTGGTGCTGGCCCTGAGGCTTGCCCCGTTTTTCAGGAGCACCGAATAGCTTTCCTTGTCGTACAGTTCAATTCTTTCAATTGACTCAGCATTAACAATATATGAACGATGAATACGAATAAATTTATCCGGATCAAGATGAGCTTCAAAATACTTCATGGTTTTCTCCTTCAGATAATTCCCGTCTTTTGTATGGATCATCACATAATCCCCTTCCGCTTCCAGGTAGAAGATCTCATTAACACCTATAACGTGTACCTTATGCCTTGTTTTCACTGCAATCCTCTGCAGCAATTCTTCTTTTTCATCGGCGGTCTGAATGATTTTCTGAACATCGGGCTTAACCGGCAGTCCGCTTTTGAGTTTTTCGACAGCTTTCCCCAGGGCCTGGCTGAATCTCTCCCTTGAATATGGCTTTAGGATATAATCCGTAGCATTCATCTCAAAAGCCTTGATAGCATACTGATCATAAGCAGTACTGAAAATGATAAGAGGTGGATTTTCAAGCAACTCAAGCACCTCAAATCCAGTAAGTTTCGGCATCTGTATATCGAGAAAGACCAGGTCGGGGCTCATCTCCTGGATGGCCTTTAATCCGGCAAACCCGTCGGAACACTCGGTAAGCAACTCTACTTCTGGGTTGTCCTTAAGGAAGGTCCTGATGATATCCCTTGCAGGTTTCTCATCGTCGATGATAATGGCTTTGTATGTCATTGTGCACTTTTGTTTTCAACCTGATGATTCGGAATTGTTAATATCACGCGGAACACGTTATCGGAAACTGATGTCTTGAGGAGCGAATCATTTCGATACATCAGCCTCAGCCGTTCCTTTATGTTTTTCAGACCTATGCCTGAACCTTTTCGTGCCGGGGCTGAAGGGTCAAAATCATTTTCAATGGTAACCTCGAAATACTCTTCGAAAGACCTTGCCAGGGTGAGTACCCTGACTTGTTCAATGCTTTCATACACCCCGTGCTTGATGGCATTTTCGAAAAGAGGCTGGAGAATCATCACCGGGATATTCCTTGTCAGGCAGGCTGTATCAATTGAAAAATCAAACTGAAGTTTATCCCCGAAACGTATCTTCTCTATATCAAGATACCTCTGTATGTTCTGCATTTCCTTATTCAGGCTTGTGAACGTATTGATGTTAGAAGATACGCTGTAACGGAGGAATTCGGAAAGTTTCACGACCATTTCCTGGGCTTTACCAGGATCGGTGATGGTGAGGGAGCTTATTGAATTCAGGCTGTTAAACAAGAAATGCGGATTGATCTGTGATTTCAGCATGTTCAGCTCCGATTCTTTCAGGAGCTCGTTAAGACGGGTTTCTGCTTTTGCCTTATCCTGAAGGTCGCGGTACATGATAATCAGGTAATAGGCAAGTCCCATGAAAGCATAAAGGAATACTCCCACAACAAAGCGGTAAGGCAGTGAAAGTCCGAGAAAATTCATAAATACCGGGTTATCCCTGAAAAGAAGGTTTAGCAGGGCATATCCTGTCCCAAGCCAGAATACCAGTATCAGTACAAGGGAAGTGAAATGATTGAATATAAAGCTGAATCCGCCGCTGTTCCCTGGCATTGAATATCTGATCACATACCAGATGGCTATTCCGAAGGAACTAAGAATACTGTTATAAATAAGGCTGTCGGCAACGCAAACATTTATCGGTATCCTGAACTGGAAGAATAAAATAGAAAAGTGGATCCCCGCAAGGAGGATCCACGTTCCAAAATACACGGATATGGACCTGAGATTTTGAAAGACCGGATGTATCATTCTCTATCCCCAGGTTTTATTTTAATACGTTTTGATTTCACCACCGCCAAAAACTGCAGACGCTTTGATTAAGAGTACCCTTGAAGGTTCCGGAGATTCCTTGACACAGAAGCGTTTATCGGAAAAGCCTCCGAAAACACTGGTATTTTTAAGCTGTATTTTCCATTCACAGGGAACAATAATGGTTGCTCCTCCGAACACTACATTAACTTCAAGTTCATTAATTCCTTCGGCGAGACTTGCCTGGGTGAGGTCAAGTTTTGCACCTCCGAAGATCACATTCAGCCTTCCTCCTTTAAATTCTTTGTTAATGATTCTTTTTTCTGTTCCGCTGAAAATATGGTCTTCAAATATATACCCCTGGTCGCTTGCCACGGCTGCATTCTCGGGAGATGTTCCCATCCTGTTCTTCCATTGACGCGGGTGTGGGAACCTGCGGAAAAGGATAAGTACTCCGAGGCATACCAGAATGAGCGGCCAGAACAAGCTGGCAAAATTCAAGTCAAGGTCAAATATTCTTGGGAGAAGAAAAAAACCGCCGATCAGAACCAGGATAATACCAGGTATTCTGTTACCTGAGCCCATCAGGCTGACTGCTCCGATGGCAATCAGAAGCATCGGCCATGAAATTATGATATGCCTGAAGTAATCAGGAAGAAACCCTGTATTGAAAAGAAGAAGAGCGAGACCGGCGAGGATTACAATAATTCCCAGCATTCCTTTTTTCTGGTGACTATCGTAATGTGTTTTATGTTCGGGATGTGGTTCCATATATTCGAGTTTAAAATTAGTGTTTTTCTGTAAGCAAAAGTATTCTTATATGGAAGCCTAAAAAAGTACAAATCGACAAACAAGGGAAAAGCCCCGACGAACCTTGGTCATGATACTTTTAAAATTGCAGGTTCCCGCATCAGGTCAATTGAAATTTAAATTCAATACAAAATTATTAATTCCTGGCAGGAATAAAAATGAGTAATTTTATCCGCGTTTTCAATTACGGAACTTAGCTGTAAGGCAACAGATGAAAGTGGTGTTCTATAAATATCATGGGAACGGTAATGATTTCATAATCATTGACAACCGTTCCGGATTGCTGTTCCTGTCACAGAGGCAGATTGAGTTTATCTGTGACCGGCATTTCGGTATCGGAGCTGACGGACTGATGTTCCTTGAGGAGAAAGGTGGATTTGATTTTTCACTGAGATACTATAACAGTGATGGCCATGAAAGCAGTATGTGCGGCAACGGGGGTCGCTGTATGGCCTGCTTTGCGCACAAACTTCGCATCATTGAACGGAAAGCCAGATTCCTGGCCGCAGACGGCATCCATGAAGCGGAGATCCTTTCAGAAGTAGATGAAAAAAGCCTGGTACGGCTTAAAATGAAAGACACAATACCTGGAACATCACACCACGACGGTTATTTAATTGACACCGGATCTCCTCATTTCGTAAAATTCGTTCCGGATACAGATTCAACTGATGTTGTTGCTGAAGGAAGAGCGATACGGTATGAAAGCCGGTTTGCACCGGGGGGATGCAATGTCAATTTTGTTCATCCTTTTGAGAAAGGGATAAAAGTCAGGACCTATGAGCGTGGAGTTGAAGACGAAACACTCTCCTGCGGAACCGGAGTTACTGCTTCGGCTCTCGTTACTGCAATCCTTGACCCTTCAAACCCCGGATTTTTTGATATTGAGACCCCAGGTGGGAAATTCAAGGTCAGTTTCAGGCAGGAAGGAGAATCCTTTTCAGAGATATTTCTTGAAGGGCCTGCTGAATTCGTTTTTAAAGGAGAAATTATAATTTAGATATTGATGCAAAACGAGATACTGAAAGGTAAGCGATTACACCTCAGGGCGGTAGAGCCTGGTGATATTGATGTTTTATACCAGTGGGAGAATGATCCGTCGATCTGGAAAGTTAGTAATACCTTAAGCCCATACTCCCGGTTCCAGATTGAAGAATATGTAATGAATGTTCAGAACGACATTTATGCAAGCAAACAGCTGAGGCTTATTATTGAAGGACATTTGGGAAACATAAGTGATAAAGCTATCGGGGCGATCGACCTGTTCGATTTTGACCCGTTTCATATGAGGGCAGGTATAGGTATCCTTGTAAGGGATGAATACAGGAAGAACGGTTATGCCTCTGAAGCTCTTGAGATCCTTATCCGTTATGCATTTGAGGTTTTAAACCTGAAGCAGCTTTACAGTAATATCACCCCTGTAAACACAGCCAGCCTGTCACTTTTCGAGAAGTTTGGCTTTGAGCGCTGCGGCATAAAAAAAGACTGGATCCGCACCGGGAACGGGTTTATGGAAGAATGGATGTTCCAGAAGATCCGCAGTTTTAAATAAACATATGGTTTCTTTCTGATGAATTCCTCCGGACCTGACCTCATATGCCGCAGAAGGCAGAGTTATATAGCACCTGCAGCCGTGCTGATCATTACTTCCCTCCTATTACTCCTGTTCTCGGTCCGGTTTTATACATTTGTTAAAAGCCCAAACGTAGATCTGCATGGGAAAGGCTACATATACCTGTATATCCCTACAGGAACCGACTTCAACGGGCTGCTTAAGATCCTGAAAGAAAAGTCGGTTCTTAAGAATGAGAGAAGCTTTGTTTTTGTTGCGAGAAGGAAGCATTATGATGTTAAGGTAAAAGCCGGGAAATACAGGATTAATAATGGTATCAGCAACAACGAACTTGTAAACCACCTGAGATCGGGCAGGCAGGTTCCGGTGAGACTGAGTCTCCAGAATGCCAGGAACCTGGCCGAACTGGCCGGAAAGCTTGGGCATCAGGTTGAGGCCGATTCGGCCAGTCTTCTGATGCTTTTCTGTGACAATGCATACCTGAAGCAGTTCGGCGTTAACACTGAGAATGTTTTCGTTCTTTTTATCCCTAACACTTATGAAATTTTCTGGAACACATCGGCCCGCCAGCTTATTACTAAAATGAGCCAGGAACAGAAGGCATTCTGGAACAGAAAACGGCAGGGCCGGCTGGATTCAATTTCAATGAACATACAGCAGGTGGTGACTATTGCATCCATCATTGAAAAAGAAACAAATAAAGACGACGAAAAACCTGTAATGGCCGGAGTATACATCAACAGGCTTCATAAAAACTGGCCCCTGCAGGCCGATCCTACCGTTATTTTCGCCTGGCAGGATTACAGCATTAAACGTGTTCTTGCCTCGCATCTGAGGATAGAATCCCCTTATAATACTTATATCCATACTGGCCTGCCGCCAGGGCCGATCTGCATTCCGTCGGTCAGTTCCATAGATGCTGTATTGAATTACAGACATCACCTGTATATGTATTTCTGCGCGAAGGAGGACTTTTCGGGATATCATAACTTTGCTGTCAGCAATGCAGAACATGCCAGGAATGCAAAGAAATACCAGCACGCCCTCGATCAGATGAAGGTTAAACAATAAGCAATAATAATCAGGTAAGATGCGATATCGCTTACTGTTGATTGCCTTGTTTCTCGCTCTTGCCGGTTATGGACAGGACAGCCTGAAGTATCATACATTAAGGACAGACACTGCAGGGATTCATAAGGGTCGCCTGATCGGGGTGTTGTCGGTGCAGGGAGCCCTGTATTTCGGAAGCCTTGCGGGGCTTTATTATGCGTGGTATAAGGGATATCCCCAGTCATCATTCCATTTGTTCAACGACAACAACGAATGGTTGCAAATGGATAAATTTGGTCATGCTACTTCGGCATATTACGAAAGCATGATATTTCATTATTCTTACCGCTGGACCGGGCTTGGGAACACGGCATCGGCCTGTTTCGGGGGCCTGCTTGCCATAGCCTACCAGCTGAACATTGAGATACTCGACGGTTTTTCGTCAGCATGGGGTTTTTCGATCGGGGACATTACCGCGAACACTCTTGGGGCAGCTATGTTTGTAAGCCAGCAGCTGATCTGGAAAGAGCAAAGATTCAGGCTTAAGTTCTCATTTCATCAGACGTCTTATCCTGCGTACAGGCCGGACCTCCTTGGGGACAATATAATGACACAGATCTTAAAGGATTACAATGGGCATAGCTTCTGGTTGTCGGGCAACATAAGCTGCTTTCTTCCAAAACACAGCCGTTTTCCGAAATGGCTGAACATTGCGTTTGGCTATGGGGCCGGCGGCATGACGGGTGCTTCGTCAAACGCTGCATCACCATCAGGTCAGTCCCCCGAAAGATACCGCCGCTTTTTAATCTCGGTCGACGTTGACCTGACCCGCATCCCCACCCGCTCGAAATTCCTGAAAGCAGCCTTCACCGTTTTGAGTATCATAAAGATACCTGCTCCTGCAATCGAATACAATACCCTTGGAAATTTCAGGTTTTATCCTATTTATTACTGAAACATTTTTCGTAACTTTACTCTTTATAAAAAACACTTTATATGGACGGGCAAGATTTATGGACAAAACCTCAGGGCGAAGCCGGTAAAAATCCGTTTTTTCAACAGAACCTGCCTAATTCGAACACCATCCTGGTTTTGGGAATACTTTCGATTGTATTCTGCTGGTGGCATATTGTTTCAGTTGTCGGGATTATAATGGGAATATTGACACTGGTACTTGCGAATAAGGAGAAGGCCTTGTATAATTCCTCTCCTCAGGCCTACACCATCAGTTCGCTCAACAATGTCAAAACGGGAAGAACCTGTGCAATCATCGGCCTGATCATCTCGGTTGTGGTTTTTGTCCTGGTGATCTTTTTTATGGTCGGGTTGCTAGTTACACTTCCCTTTTGGGGAATGATCAGATAGTTAATGAAAATATTACCTGTTGAAAAAATCCGTGAGGCTGATGCTTATACGATAGCAAACGAGCCTGTAGCAGACATAGACCTGATGGAACGGGCCGCTTCGGCTTGTTTCAGCTGGATCACCGGGAAACTGAAGGCCAGAAAGAATATCCAGGTTTTTGCCGGGACCGGCAATAACGGAGGCGACGGCCTTGCCATCGCAAGAATGTTCCAGCAGAAGCATTTTCCCGTCGAGGTATACCTGGTCGGATCAGAACACAGCCTATCCCCTTCCTGCCGGACCAATTATGAGAGGTTCAGGAATATAGCCCCTAAGCATTTCCGATTCCTTTCAGAAGGAGATCCGTTCCCTGCCTTTGGCACTGATGATGTGTTGATAGACAGTATTTTCGGGAGTGGTTTAACACGGCCGGCCGGCGGTTATACAGCTGCCGTAATCAGGCATATCAATGAAAGCAAGGCCCTGACCATATCGATTGACGTTCCTTCCGGGCTTTTTTGTGACAGTTCACATAAAGCAACCGAAAAGCCGGTGGTTGTCAATGCCGATTACACTCTTACTTTCTCACCTCCTAAACTTGCCTTCTTTCTGCCCGAAAATGACTTATTCCTTGGACACTGGCAGCTTCTCGATATAGGAATATCGAAGGATTTCATTGCACAAACCCTGGTAAGCAATTATGTTACAGATGCTGGAATGCTTGCTTCCCTGCTCAGAAAAAGAAACAAATTCGATCATAAAGGAACTTTCGGACATGCCTTACTGATCTGCGGAAGCTACGGAAAGATGGGGGCTGCAGTACTTGCCTCTCATGCCGCCATGCGTTCCGGGACCGGACTGGTTACCGTTCATACTCCTTCATCTGGGGTAAATGTTCTTCAGACGGCAGTGCCTGAGGTCATGGTAAGTATCGACAGCAATGAGAATAATGTATCAGGTATTCCCGAACTCGGGCCTTTTACTGCAATAGGAACCGGATGCGGCCTCGGCCAGGATGTGCAAACACAGAAAGCATTGAAATTCCTGATCCAGCAGTCAGCTCAGCCCATTGTATTTGATGCAGATGCCATCAACATCATCGCTGAGAATAAAACCTGGCTTGGTTTTATTCCAGACCACTCCATATTCACACCGCACCCGAAGGAGTTTCAACGCATGGCGGGGAAGCATACAGATGACTATGACCGGTTAAAAATTCAAAGGGAATTTTCGCACCGCTACAAGTCCTATGTGGTCCTTAAAGGCGCCCATACCTCAATAACTACTCCTGAAGGGGATTGCTATTTCAATTCAACCGGGAACCCCGGGATGGCTACCGCAGGCAGTGGAGATGTGCTTACCGGTCTCATCACGGGGCTGAAAGCCCAGGGGTATTCGTCCCTTGACTCATGTTTGCTGGGCGTTTTCATCCACGGATTTGCAGGAGACCTGGCAGCTTCGGAGATCGGGCAGGAAGCGATGATCGCAGGAGATATCATAAAATACACAGGAAAAGCATTTCAAACATTATATGGAGAATTTTGAAAGAGAACAATTAGTCGGCATGGTCATAGCACCATACGTACAGAAAGCAACGGCATTGAGAGGGATCAAACGGCATGTGGGAGGGAACCAGTTCCGCCACGCCTTAAGCACCTATGCCATCCTTATTGACTACCACTATGTTGACCAGGTATTGCTTAAAGCATCCGTTATTCACGATCTTTTTGAAGACGTCAAATGTGTGTCATATGATGAAATAAGGAACATAGATGTTGACGGACCGGCTGTACTCCTGCTCGTTCTTGAAGTGACTAAAAAGAAAGAGGAAACCAAGGAGCATTATCTTAAAATGCTGCTTGAAAACGGCAGCGAGAATGCGAAAACCCTGAAATGCGCCGACCGCATCAGCAATCTTACCGACCTGCATCCTGATATATTTGATAAGGAGTTCATCAAACGGTATCTCGATGAAACGAAAAAATGGGTAATCCCGATGGCCGAGCAGGTTAACAGGAATATGCTTTATGAACTGGAAGATCTGCTGCACCGCCGTGAGGCTTTACTCAGGTTCACTTATTCAATCTGGCCTTTCCAGAAAAAGCACGATTAAATAAGAGCAGTTTAGTTCAGAACGTCATCCTCTACCTTGAGGTTATCAATTATAAAATTCTGGCGTTCAGGAGTGTTTTTTCCCATATAGAAATTCAGTACCTCCTGGAAGGCTGAGTCCTTTGTAAGGATCACCGGGTCGAGATGCATGTTGTTCCCTATGAAATACTTGAACTCATCAGGTGAGATCTCTCCCAGTCCTTTAAACCTGGTGATCTCCGGGTTGCTGCCCAGTTTCTCAATCGCCGAAAGTTTTTCCTGCTCCGAGTAGCAGTAAATTGTTTTTTGCTTGTTCCTCACCCTGAAGAGCGGCGTCTGGAGAATAAAAAGATGATTATTTCTAACAAGGTCAGGATAGAACTGTAAAAAGAAGGTAAGCATAAGCAAACGAATATGCATCCCGTCAACATCTGCATCGGTCGCCACCACAACATAATTATAGCGAAGGTTTTCAAGTCCTTCTTCGATATTAAGAGCCGACTGCAGAAGGTTGAATTCTTCGTTTTCGTAAACCACCCTTTTGCTCAGGCTGAAGCAGTTCAAAGGTTTCCCTTTAAGGCTGAAAACAGCCTGGGTATTCACATCCCTGGCTTTGGTTATAGAACCACTTGCCGAATCCCCTTCAGTGATAAAGATGGTAGATTCATACCTGCGGTCGTCATGGTTATTGTAATGTATCCTGCAATCCCTGAGTTTCTTGTTGTGCAGGCTCACTTTCTTGACACTCTCTTTGGCAATCTTTTTTATGTTGGCCCATTCCTTCCTTTCCTTCTCTGACTGCAGGATCTTCCTCAGGAGTGATTCGGCGGTATCAGTATTCATATAGAGATAATTGTCGAGATGCTTCTTGACAATATCCACGATATAATTCCTGATAGTTTGTCCTTCCGGCTCAACATACAGTGATCCGAGTTTTGTCTTGGTCTGGGACTCAAATACAGGATCCTGTACCTTGATGCTCAGGGCTACAATCAGCGAAGCCTTGATATCATTCGTATCAAAATCCTTTTTATAAAACTCCCTGATTGTTTTTACGATAGCTTCGCGGAAGGCCGCCTGGTGTGTGCCTCCCTGGGTGGTATGCTGTCCGTTGACGAAAGAATAATATTCTTCGCCATACATCTCACAATGAGTGAAAGCAAATTCAAAATCACCTTCTTTCAGATGTACAACAGGGTATAGTTTTGGAGTGTCGATATAGGAATTCAGCAGGTCGAGCAGTCCGTTCTGCGAATAATACCGTTCGCCATTAAATATCAGTGTAAGCCCGTTATTGAGAAATGCATAATTCCAAAGCATTTTCTGAATGTAATCGGGAATAAAATGATATTTACCGAAAAGGTCTTCGTCGGGAGTGAAAGTTACTATGGTTCCCGACCTGAGATCGCAATGTTTGTCGTTTTCGTCATGGATCAGTTCACCCCGGTTGAATTCAACGATCCTGGTAAGGTTTTCTCTTATTGCCTGGACTTTGAAGGCGGATGAGAGCCCGTTCACGGCTTTGGCTCCTACTCCGTTAAGCCCGACTGCCTTTTTAAACACCTTCGAGTCGTACTTTGCCCCCGTATTTATTCTTGACACACAATCGACCAGTTTTCCAAGGGGGATGCCACGGCCATAATCGCGAACGCAAACCTGCTGATCCTTAATAGTGATCTCGATCGTCTTTCCATACCCCATTACATATTCATCTATGGCATTATCAACGATCTCCTTGATCAGAACATAAATACCATCGTCAGGAGATGATCCGTCGCCCAGTTTGCCAATATACATTCCTGGGCGAAGCCGGATATGTTCTTTCCATTCCAGGGACCTAATGCTGTCTTCATTATAGGCTTCTTCCTTAAACATATCGGGATGTATTGAAAATCAAAAAAAGGCCAGTTCCGGAATTTCATCCGCACCAGCAAGGGATATACTTTCTGACCGCGACAAAGATAACTCAATCCACCGGCCTCTCTTGACGGATTTACTAAATATTATCGCAAAGTTATTCACAGGAGCTCAGATTTCTGTTATTTTGCAAACAGTAGAAACCAGCAGAAAAACACCATATGGAATTAGTTAAAATTGAAATCAGTGATTCTATCGGATGGATCATACTCAATCATGATGCCAAGCGCAATGCCCTGAGCCGTGCCCTTCTGAATGAACTGCTTGACGCTCTGCATGAAATGGAAGAACGGAAAGTAAGGGTCATCATCCTCAGGTCAAATAAAGGAGCCAAAGTATGGTCTTCAGGTTTTAACATTGACGAGCTGCCGCGTGACGGGAGTGACCCCCTGGCCTATGACAATCCCCTTCAAAAGGTAATACGGACCATCATGCGGATCCCGGTACCTGTAATAGCGATGGCCGAAGGAAGTATCTGGGGAGGTGCATGCAATGTTGCGATAATTTGCGACATTGTAATCGGCACCAAAGACACATGTCTTGCAATAACGCCTGCAAAGATAGGTGTGCCTTACAACACTTCAGGTATACTGCAGTTCCTCGATATCATGGGCTCCCACATTGCGAAGGAAATGTTCTTCACAGCCGACCCGATATCGGCAGAAAAGGCCCATAGCCTTGGGATCATCAATCATATTGTGGAACGTGAAGAACTTGAAGAATTCACCGTAAAACTTGCCAACCGCATCATTGCCAACTCCCCCCTGAGTATCCAGGTCATCAAGGAGCAGCTGAACATTTTAGGAAATTCCTTACCGATCTCACCTTCGGTGTTTGAGCATATCGACATGCTCAGGGGGAAAGCCGGGACAAGCAGCGATTACATTGAAGGCATCAGGTCGTTTTATGAAAAAAGGAAACCGATCTTCAATGGCGAGTGACCGGGTTTTATGCGGATTTCACCGATCCTTATAATACATATAGGTATATTTACATATTTTTGCGGAAAACATATCTCTATGAAAAAACCTATCCTTTTTATAGTCTTCACTTGTGTTGCTTTCCAGCTGGCATTTTCAACAAGATTGCTGGTTCCTTCACAATATGCCACGATACAGTCGGCAATCAATGCAGCATCCCAGCACGACACTGTGCTTGTCTCTCCCGGCACTTACTTTGAGAATATCAACTTCAGGGGCAGGGGAATAGTTTTAGCCAGCACATACATTCTCAGCCATGATACCGCGATGATCGATGCCACGATTATAAACGGCAGCCAGCCTGCTGATCCCGATTCGGCGAGTTGCGTGATCATTGCGAGCAAAGTTCCTTCGACATTTTCCGACACATCGGCCATGATCATTGGGTTCAGGATCACCGGTGGCACAGGAACAAAATGGAATGACGAGCATAATCCAGGCTCTGTATACAGGGAAGGGGGCGGGATACTTGTTCAGTATTTGTCTCCCCGTATACTTCATAATCACATTACCTACAACCAGGCCACCGACGGAAGCGGGGGTATGGCAAGCACAGGCGGGGGCGGTATCCGCTGCGGGGACAGCAATCCGCTTATTGCAAACAACGTAATTGACAATAACCAGGGAAAATACGGTGCTGGCATTGTATTCAATTATTGCGGAGGAATCATAAGGAACAACCTTATAGCACATAATACCGGGGGGCAGGATTACGGTGGCAGCGGCTTGTGGATACTGGGTGAAAGTTCCCCGGCGACACCCAGGCTGGCAATCAACAATACCATTATATACAATTATTCAACCGGGCCCGGGGGAGGTATCAGGGCCTGGAGTACTACGATGACCATTAAAAATAACATACTCTGGGGTAACACTGCCTCCCTGGGCAGCCAGATCTTTGCTGCAACGAGCTCTGTGACAGCTATATACAATGATATTCAGGGAGGATTTGCAGGAAGCGGGAACATCAACCTGAATCCCGAATTTGACGTCATGAACTATTATCTTTCGGGGATATCTCCTTGCATAGACGAAGGTGATTCCACTGCCGTTTACAACGACCTTTCCGATCCCCTCAATCCCTCATCCGCCCTGTTTCCTTCAAAAGGAACAACCAGGAATGACATGGGAGCCTACGGTGGCCCGGGTTGCAGTCTTTTATCATCCCTCAGCACTATTTTCACCGGTGTTCAGTCCACAATTCCAGTCGAGGAACCTCAGCTTACAGTCAATCCAAACCCTGTAAAGGACAATTCTGAAGTACTTTTCAAATATACAGGCGGAGAGGTTTTCAAAACCGATGTGCTTGACGTGAACGGGCTGGTTGTCAGACGGCTTAAACTGAACAGTCCTGTCCCCGGGGAATACCGCGGGATGTTTTCGAAAGACAGCCTTGCATCAGGAAATTACTGGCTTATCATTTCTTCTGACCGCAAAGTCCTTGCAAAAAAATCAATTGCTATTTACTGATTCAGGGGTTCCGCCTTTCCATGAGAAGTTCTTCACTTCTCCGATAAGTAGTTTTAATTCGCTGAGCGTAAGCAGGAAATCCCTGGGTTTCAGCCGGTTCATTTTCGAGAAGATGATAAACTGATACAAGGCAGAAATCGAATAGGATATGGATGCTGTGATGGAAGCACCGATCAGCCCAAACCTTGGTATCAGCAAAAAGCCCAGAAGCAGGGTAAAAACCAGTCCGATCGCAGAGCTGATCGTATTGTGATATGGTTTGTTGATCCCTGAGAAGTAATGGCTGAGGATCATTGAGAAACTTAGGGTGATAATACCGAATGCGAGGGATGCTATAACCAGTTTGATGTCGTCGTACCCCGGGCCGAAAATTTTGCGATAGACAATCTGGGGTAACGCAACAAGGCAGATAACTGCCAGGGTTGTCACAACAATTGCTATCTTCGACAGAATCAAGGTAATCCGCACATGATATTTCGAGTCAATGGTATTTGATATCCTGGTGAACTGGACCATTGCCAGGCTTCGTGAGATGATCCAAAGACCCTCTGACAACTGGAATCCAAGTCCAAGAACCCCAAGAGTTGCCCTGCCGTACCAGTAATCAACCAAATAGTAGCCGATGCGGTAGTTGAAGAGCTGAAAAATATTCGCGAACTGAGCATATGTTCCGTAGCGGAACATAACAGAGAATATCGCTTTAAGTCCGGTCAGAGGCTCAATTTTCCAAAACTCAAGCAATGGAATAAAACTGAAAACGAAGCTAATACAATAAGAAATAAGAATTGCCCAATAATAAGCCATGACAGTTCTTACTTTGAAAACGTACACAGCAATCAGCAAACACACAATCAGGGTAATAATCTGTACCAGGTTTAGAATATTGAAGGTTTTCACCTTTTCCCTTCCGAGCAGGAGCATATAATTAACCGAAGCAAAGGACATGATCAAAGCCAGCACAAGTACTTCAATAAAATAACCCTTGGGAATGACTTCAACGCTTGTTGAGAACAGATCAATGCTGCCAAAAACACATGTCCCAATGATGGTAACAAAAAATGTCCAGGTATAGCTTGACACAAACAACTTGAAGAATCCGGCGCGGGGTGACATATATACCAGAGCTCCTCCGCCGATAAAATTATTCAATAGCTGAATGTAGGTTACTGAGAGTGTGATGAGTGTAATGGTTCCCATGTTTGAGGGACCCAAACGGGCATTCAAAGCACTTATAAGTAGTGTAAGGAAGGCGCTGAATACACGGGTCCCGATCGTACCAATGATTTTCCTGAACATCGGGGTTCCTAGTGTTTCCTGAATTTATGACGGGTCTGACGACCGAAATGGGCGAAATTGAATTTGCTTCGTTTGGCATCGATCAGGGTAAACCTGCCAAGACCAAAAACCGTATGAAATCCTTTTGAATACCTGCCGTTTTGCAAAGGCCCTATATATTTGACCAGTTCCTCCTCAAATTCAGTTTCGGTAAGTTTAATAATCCGGTTAATAGCAATCCGCTTTCCATATGATTCTGAACAATCCTGGGAAGGCCGGTAAAGCTGGCTTTCATGGATAAAAGGCAGTCCAGCCGGTCTTGAAGACCTGACATCCATTTTAACAGGGTTTGCAGGATGGGGTTTGTAAACGCCATCGAGCTCATTGGAATAATAAATATACAAATGGGTATTCGAGTATTTCCTCAATGTGAGGAACAACCACCATTTATCGTTGTGATTGATGAGGGTGGGGTCTACTGCATCAATTTTATCAATCAGCACATGGTCTTCAACGAAAATCCCTTCAGAATAATTACGTTTATACAGCCCGATATAACCATAGCGGTATGATTCGGGTAAACAATAGATGTTTTCACCATGCACAAAAACAAAAGGGTAAGAGAGATGTTCCTTTGTTTCTATGGATTTGAGGGGAACAGAGAAGCTGTTTGAAAAAGGATCAAACACCGCCTCTGAGATGTGTGCCTTGTTATCGGCGTAGGAGTAGTCTTCCATAAGGATGTGGACCTTGTTCTCCTCGATAAAACCTGCAGGGTCGGCAAAATAATTACGGGAACTCCTTTCCTTCATCCAGAGCACATCCTCGGGCCTGATTGTATCTTCAGAAAAAGCAATTTCCTGAACCGAAGCATTGATAATCCCTATATTCCAGCGTTCAGCCCTGAACAGGTCATTCCAGTAAAATAAAATCCGGTTCCTGAGAAGCCTCAGAAGGAATAGGAACATTTTCATGTTCCCGGGGACTTTGTAAACCGGGGCGGATGTTGCGGATTGGGAACATCTGGGATAGCCAATGGCAACAATCTGGTTTGCGACATCAGCAGGCCAGGACGAAGACATCAGCAGCAGAACATCCAGGTTCGTTTTGTAGGAATGCATAAGGGTCTTGAACCAGCCTTTTTTCAGGATGATGCCTGAATCAAGCTTTTCGGTAAGCCGCTGCATCATCGCCGCACTTACAGGATCATTGTTATATATGGGCCAGAAACCGGCAGGTCCACCCCTGTATTTCTGTTCATCGTCATGATGGAATGACCAAACCCCGTATTTTGCTGAATGCAGGATATCCCCGCGGATGATATTGAACCCGAACCGAAGTATAAAATCAAGATTTGCCGATTTAATTATCATGATATCCCGATCATGGAAGTATTCGGAAAATTTGTTTACAGTAACCTCACATACCAGCCTGGGTATTTCCTTCAATTCCTCCCCCATCTGTACAGGAGATTTCTGCTCATATCTGAACAAACACCTGCCCGATGCCCTCCACAAAAAGGAATATTTTGGTTTCTGCTTCATTTGATTAACAGCCTGGTCCGAATTGTCGTTACGTTTATCCACAATAAGCAACGCCGGTTCATGACCGCTTTGTACAAGGAGCCGTATAGCCTCAGACTGCCATTTCTGGAAGACTGTGCCGTTGCACATAACACCAAACTTTAAACCTTTTGCCATGTATCAGCAATTTCGCGATAGATGCCTTCAAGTTGTCCCCTGATCACACTGCCTGAAAACATAAGGGCTGCAGATTCATGCAATTTCTGCTTTTCAAAGGTAGGATAAATATTCAGCATATGTTCTATCGCCATAACAATTTCATCAACTGAGCTGTGTTGAATAAGTATCCCGGTATCAGCATTTATAAGGGTTGCTGCAATCCCTGTCGAAGTTGAAACCACGGGCAATCCGCAGGCAAGTGCTTCAATAACGACAGTACCGAAGGTTTCGTAACGGCTTGACTGAACCAGGAAAGAACCTGACTGATAAAGATTGACAAGCTCTGTGTTTTGTTTCAAGCCTGCGAATTCAACTCTGCCGGGATCAAGGCCAAGCCTGGCTGCATATATCTTCAGGTTGGCGAGATCCGGACCTTCCCCGGCAAGGACGACCCTGAAATCGTTTCGCCGTCTGAAAAGCCCGGCAACTGCTTCGAGAAAGCCGGAAATGTTCTTCGATTTATCCTCGAAGCAGGAAACATGAAGAATGACGGCTTTTTCACTCTGCCGGCCAGACGTTGCGACCACAAAAGAAGATGTGTCAACAACGTTAGGCACGATGAAGGTCGCGGGATGGCTGAGCCCGCAGGATTTCATGGCATCTTTCAGGGATTGGCTCACAAGGATCAGGGCCGATGATCTGCCGGTTAAAAATCCTGTCAGCCATTTCCTGAATACCCCCCTGTAGGTTCTGTTTTGAGCAAAGTACCTCGACCAATGTTCAGAAACAACATAAGGACATTTCTGCTTGTGCGACATATACCAGGCAAAGAATATTTCCCGTGTAAGGATATGACCGTGAACGATATCCACTGAGAAAGGCATCAGGCTTTGATAGCCGAGGTGATGTGCTTTAACATACCTGAACAAGTTCACAATCTTGGAAACAAATGGTGCGCGAAGATCCTTTTTATAAAATATTCTGCAGATTTTAACTGCATTTTCAACAGAATGCTGTATCTCAAAGGTCGTTTTACAATCAGGATCAGCGTGAACTGAAATTACCCTTACGGAATGTTTCTCTGCAAGTGCTTCTGCCTGACGCTGTATAAAAAGCCCAGGCATAGGATCGCAGCGGCTGGGGTACCAGCGGGGAACGAATAAAATTTTCAGTGACGGGTCCAAAACACCTGTGATTTTACTGATCGAAATTAGCTTTCTTTAAAATATTCTGCAATGATCCTGGTGGCATTCTTTAGCCGCCTGGTTCCTGAACCGCTTACGACGAAAAAGGGAAAGCCGCGGCTTTTTAATTCATTGTAATACAAATCAAAAAGTTCTTTTCTCATCTCAGGATGCTCCCTGAGGGGATCATATTCCCAGGGCAGGTCAATATCGCATAAGAGATAAAGATCGTAAAGGTGCTCCTCAACCTGCCTCGTAATCCATGGATTGCAACGCCCGAATCTGACCTCACTCCAGATTTTGGTGACCAGGAATTCCGTATCACAAAAAAGGAATCCGTAAGCCTGCGACAAGGCCTGGGTTTCCTTCTCAAGTTGTCCTTTCGCAATCAGAAAAATATCCTCCTCTTTATATTCAGGTCCGTTCAGTTCAAGGTATTCCCTTGCATATTCAGGGACCCAGCTTGTAGCGTAAAATCCCGCAAGCTCAGAGGCAAGCATTGATTTTCCTGTAGATTCAGGACCTGTGACCGCTATTTTTCTGATTTTTTCTGACAGATCAATAAGTTTTTGTCCCGGTGATTTTATATCTCCACTCCATCCATCCCATGGAGGCAATAACAGTATAAACCAGGTACTGGAAGCCGAGAAAATACCACTTAAGGAAAAAGCAGAGTACGATCATGACCACATCCCCGATAATCCAGAGAGGCCAGTGCTGGATCTTTTTCCTCGCCATGAGCCACATGGCAACCGCATAAAGCGAAGATGTGAATGCATCGTAAAATGCATATTCATTATTCTGCATCTTTCTAAGAACATACCAAAGACCAAAGAACAGGATAACGATCAGAGCGGCATAAAGGAGCATTTCCTTCAGGTTGCAGGAGGTGATCATGATATGTTTTTCCCCCCCGATTTTTCTGAGCCAGTAGTACCAGCCATAAATGTTCATCAGGAAGTAGAAAATATTTATCCCGGCATTGGCGTAAACACCGCCTTTAAAATAAATGTATGCCGAAAATATAACGCTGACTCCGCCTACAGGAAATGCCCAGACATTCTCTTTTTTGACAAGCCATACACTGATAAGCCCTGTTATTACAGCAACGAGTTCGGCAAGCGAGGCCTGGAAGAACCCAAAATCAACCAAAAAGTCCTGATTCACGGCGCAAAGGTAAATTAATACGATGGTTTGCAAATGATAAAAGAGTAATTTTGCATCAGTAAGGTTTATGTTAGTGTATGTTCCACCTGTTTCACACTCAGCTGCCGTTCATTGTTAACCTGCTGATACTTTTACTTTCGGCGAAGATCCTGGGTGAACTTGCTGAACGCTTCGGCCAGCCTGCGATGATTGGCGAAGTCCTCGCCGGGGTGATCCTGGGGCCATCACTGTTCAATATCATCCCTGTTGTTGGTGACATTAAACCAATTGCCGACCTGGGTGTTTTCCTGCTCATTTTCATGGCCGGTATGGAGATCGAAGCCGAAGAGATCAAAAATTCGATCCGTGGCAAGAATTTCTGGATCGCCCTTCTTGGGTTCCTTATCCCGTTTGGCAGTGGACTGTTAATCGGCCATCTCTTTCATTTCAGCAACATCTTCACGATTTTTCTCGGGCTGTGTATCGCCATCACAGCCCTGCCAGTCAGCATACGTATTCTTATGGACCTGGGCAAACTGCAGTCGGATGTTGGGCAACGCATTATTTCTGCAGCTATCTTCAACGACATTATTTCACTTCTTGTGCTCGGGATCATTCTCGATTACAACGGCAACTCAGGAACCTTAAGGGATGTCACCTTCTCGATCCTGTTTACAAGTTCAAAGGTCGTCTTTTTCATGATCTTCCTTGTTCTTGCTTACCGCCTGATTGGTTTTTCAAAGACCCGGGTAAGTACGCTAAACCCTAAAATGGATAAATTCCTGCATTACCTCAAAGGCAAGGAGTCGATGTTTGCGCTGGTTATCCTTTTCGTACTAATCTTTTCAAGCATTGCCGAACTGCTGGGGCTGCATTTCATTGTAGGGGCTTTTTTCGGAGCCATGCTCTTTCCGCGTACCTTGTTCAAAAATTCTGAATTTGAGCAGGTAAAGCATTCAACAGCAAGCTTTACAATGGGGTTCCTGGCTCCTATTTTCTTTGCGATCATGGGCATACAATTTGACGCCAGCGCTCTGACCAACGGGCTTCTTCTTACAGTAGTGCTGATAGCCTCTTTTCTAAGTAAGATACTTGGCGGATATTTCGGCTCCAGGCTTGCCGGCTTTGACAATCCGAAGTCCATAACCATCGGACTGGGGCTGAATGCAAGAGGGATCATGGAACTGGTTATTGCAAACATTGCACTTCAGAAAGGGTTTATTGATGTCCCGATATTCTCGATACTTGTGATGATGGCCCTGCTTACCACCCTGATCACACCATTCCTGCTGAGAGACGCCTTCATCCGCATTGATAAGGCAGAAGTATCTGAATAAAAATCGACTACCTTTGCCATTCTAAAACCAATAATCTATGGAAGTCATCCGATACATGATCGATTTTGTTCTGCATATCGACAAGCACCTGCTTGACATAGTCACTAACTATCAAACCTGGACTTACCTGATTCTTTTCCTGATCATATTCATGGAAACAGGTCTCGTAGTGACTCCTTTCCTGCCGGGTGACTCCCTCCTCTTTGCAGCCGGGACCATTGCTGCGATGCCGGGCGAACCTCTTCAGATGCTTCCTTTGATCATATTGCTGATATGCGCGGCATTCAGCGGCGACAATACCAATTATTTCATTGGCAAATTTCTCGGTCACAAAGTATATGAAAAAAACTACCGCCTGATCAAACGGGAGTATCTCGATAAGACCCATATTTTCTATGAAAAGCATGGCGGTAAAACCCTGATCATTGCCAGGTTCATGCCAATCATCAGGACCTTTGCGCCCTTTGTTGCAGGAGTAGGTAAGATGACCTATTTCAGGTTTATCAGTTTCAGTATCTTCGGGAATGTGTTATGGGTGGTTCTGTTTACGATGGCAGGGTACTTTTTCGGGAACATCCCTTTTATCAAAAACAACTTCACAATGGCAATACTTGCGATCATTTTAATTTCGCTTCTGCCAATGATCATTGCCTTCGTTCAGAATCTGTTCAGGAAAAAAGCCTGAGAGCTCACTATTTCCTTCCGATTGCGTCTAATGCTGCCCTAACAAGGTCGGGAGCATCCAGGCCGAATTTCTTCATGAGTTCCCCGGGAGTGCCGCTTTCGCCAAAAACATCATTGATTGCGATCATTTCAACAGGTACCGGGCATTTTCGGGCAAGGAGCTGAGCAATACTGTCGCCAAGCCCACCATTACGCTGGTGTTCCTCGGCTGTTACGACGCATCCTGTTTTCTTCACCGAAACAAGAATGGCTTCTTCATCAAGAGGTTTTATTGTATGAATATTGATGACTTCGGATGAGATCCCCTGTTCCTCAAGCATCCTGCAGGCTTCAAGAGCCTTCCACACCAGATGACCGGTTGCGAAAATACTTACGTCTTTCCCCTCATTCAGCAGTAAGGCTTTTCCGATCAGGAACTTGTGATCAGCAGGAGTAAAATTCGGGACCTTTGGACGACCGAACCTCAGATACACAGGCCCTTTAAAATCTGCAACCGCAAGAGTGGCGGCTTTAGTCTGGTTGAAATCACATGGATTTATCACTGTCATACCAGGCAGCATCTTCATCATGCCAATATCTTCAAGACTCTGGTGTGTTGCACCATCTTCACCAAGAGTGATGCCTGCATGGGAGGCACATATCTTAACGTTCTTATTCGAATAAGCTACCGATTGCCTTATCTGGTCATACACTCTGGCAGTCGAAAAATTGGCAAAGGTGCCTGTGAAAGGGATCTTCCCTCCTGTGGCAAGGCCGGCTGCAATGCATATCATATTTGCTTCGGCAATTCCAACCTGTATGAACCGTTCGCGAAAGTTCTTTGCAAATTCTTCGAGTTTCATCGAAGGAGTAAGGTCGGCACAAAGCACTACCACTTCGGGATTGATTTTCCCAAGTTCATTCATAGCCTCCCCGAAACCTGAGCGGGTGTCTTTGGAGCCGGAGTCAGTGTATTGTTTCATATAAAGATTTATTTCTTTGATCAGTCAATTTACGATTTACGAATTACGATTTACGAGTTACGAATTACGAGTTACGAATTACGAGTTACGAGTTACGAATTGCTTTATCACACTGTTACCCTGTTACCCTGTTACCCTGTTACCCTGTTACCCTGTTACCTTGTTACCTTGTTACTCAATTCAAAAACATCTTCACATTCGTCGTCTGACCTGATTCCACTTTAAACGATTTCTCCTCGGTATACGATGAAGAGTTAGAATATTTGGGCCTGAAAACCACCCTGTAAGTGCCAGGTTCCAGGTAAAGGGTTTCCTGCAGCTGCTGGTTGTCTTTCAGGTTATAAAGCCAGGTAAGCCCTTTTTTCTCCTCCAGGTAAAGGCTGCCATACCCGTTGGTAGCCCGCTGAATTACTGCAATCCCGGGTGTAGGGATCTCAACAAAAGTCGTATGACTTTGGGTAACGGCAACATCTTTCACGATCACCCTGGGCAGACAGAGTACTTCTATGTCGTAGTTCCCAACGATATATTTTTCAACCTGGTCGAACTGCTGAACGTTGAGGGTCTGCGACTGTCCTGATTTCCTGATTATACAAGGCAGGTACTTAAGGGTCGCATTGCCTGATGTTTTGAACGTAAGATAACCCTGGGGTGCATCAATGCCAACCACGGTATGCTTGCCGGAAGTCAGTTTCACTGAATCCTTCCTGACAGGTGGAATAGTATGAACAATGATGTTGTACATCAGCAAAGGATCTATGTCGAGAGTATCGGGCAGTCCTTTGGCGTTAAGTGAGTGGATGAAATTGTACTTGATAAGTCCGCTTTTCGTATCATAAAAGGTCATAGCCACATTCGATTCTGTAGGATCGTGGCCCTGGTCAAGAAGGTTGACCTGCATGGTGGTGGGATTCAGGGTCCGGCTGATGATTATCTTGAGAGCATTGGTGAATTCCTTCTCATTGCTGGCGTCAAAATATGTTCCAACACACTCGAACTGATCCTTGAAATTTTTTCCTATGCCTACGATAAAAGGTTTCAGTGTAATTCCTTTCTGCTGAAGTTCTGCTGAAGCTACGCAGGGGTCGCCCCCGCATTCTTCAAGCCCGTCGGTGATCAGGATGATCACATTTCGGCAATGGTCACAGGGAGGGAAGTCATTGGCAGCCAGAGTCAGTGAGTTCGCGATCGGGGTAGTGCCGCTGGGGCTGATAATCTTCAGCACGTGTTTGATACGGGCAACGTTATCTTTAGCGAACGGGACTTCCAGTTTCGAATCATTGCAATCCTGTGGCGGATATGGTTTCTGGTGGCCGTAAACCCTGAGTGCAAGTTCCAGGTCCTGGATATTACGGAGGCTGTCGAGTATCCCTGAGAAAAGCCTTGTTGCGATATTGAATTTGGTGTCGCTCTGCCATCTTCCGTACATACTCTGGGAGGCATCAAAGACAAACAAGATACGAGTGATAATACGGGGTTTTTCGGGTTCTTTCCTGGCCTGGCTGTACGCAGTCAAAGCCGCTGAAAATGAAATCAGCAGAAGGAGCAGCAGGCAGTATTTCTGCGTGAAATGCTTTACCTTAAAAAACAAAAATGCCGGAACCTTCATAAATACTGGCTAATAGTCGCCCAGGGTCTCCGGTAACTGGGCAAGCGCCTTTGCTGCCTGTTCATTCGTAGGAGGCACCCCATGCCATTCGTGGTTATCTATCATAAAATCAACGCCATAACCCATATGAGTATGCATTATGATCATATTTGGCTTGCCCATTCCCGTTTTGGCCTTTACAATATTAAGAACGCTTACAACTTCAAGGATATTATTCCCGTTCATTTCAGTTACCTCCCATCCAAAAGCCTCGAACTTGGCCCTGAGGTTTCCGAGCGGCATTACTTTATCAACAGGGCCATCGATTTGCTTCCCGTTATAATCGATTGTAGCGATGAGATTATCAATTTTCTTTGCAGGGGCAAACATAAGCGCCTCCCAGTTCTGTCCTTCCTGGAGCTCACCATCTCCCATCAGAGTGTAAACCAGGTGGTTGTCCCCATTCATCTTTTTTGCAATGGCGGCACCAATAGATACCGATAATCCCTGTCCTAGTGAGCCGGATGCAATACGGATACCGGGCAGTCCTTCCAGGGTCGCAGGATGTCCCTGCAGCCTGCTGCCAATCTTTCGGAATGTTCCCAGCTCCGAAACCGGGAAAAATCCGTAGTGGCCCAGTACGCTGTACCAGGCTGGTGAAAGGTGCCCGTTGGAAAGAAAGAAAAGATCTTCGTTTTTTCCTTCCATTGTAAAATGTGCCTGATCGGGCTTCATGAATTCAAAATACAAGACTGTAAGAAAGTCAGCCGCACCCAGGGAGCCACCGGGATGCCCGCTTGCTGCTCCGTTAACCATCCTGATAATATCCCTTCTTACCTGGGTTGAAATCCTCTGCAGTTCTTCAATAGTAGGCATTTCGAAATTTGAATTGGTTCGTGGTGTCAAAGATATGCCAATACAGGATGCTGCATGGTTGATGTTAATAAATATGGATAATATTTCACCGGCATGATTACAATTTTAATTTCTTTTGTTGGGTATTATTATACACTTTAAACCCTGATGATTTGGGAAAGCGGATTCTCTTTACAGCCCTGGTTTTAATAATGGCTGCCGGGTTGCTCCATGCACAGGGAATCGAGAGAGCCGACAGCCTCTGGGCCGATTCGGTGATCAGGCAGCTCAGCCCCGAACAGAAGATAGCCCAGTTGTTCATGCTGAGGGCTTATTCCTGGAAAGACTCGGTGTACAAAGACAGCCTGGCATCGGTATTTACTGAGTTTCAGCCGGGAGGCGTCTGTTTTTTCAAAGGTTCGCCTTACGCCCAGGCCAGGTTCACGAACGTTTTACAGAACATCAGCAAGGTTCCGTTACTTGTGGCAATAGATGCAGAATGGGGGCTTGGGATGAGGCTCGACAGTGCCGTCTCCTTTCCCCGTCCGCTGACACTGGGCGCAATACCAAACGACACACTTATTTACCAGATTTCGTCGAGGATAGCCCTGGACTGCAGGAGGCTTGGGATACATATTAACTTCGCCCCTGTTGCAGATATAAACTGTAATCCCGATAACCCGGTGATTAACTTCAGATCATTCGGTGAAAATAAATACAGCGTTGCATTAAAATCCCTTCAATATTCAAGGGGTCTGCAGGATAACGGGGTGATGGCCGTGGCAAAGCACTTTCCGGGCCATGGCGATACAGATACCGATTCCCATAAAACCCTTCCGCTTATCAAACATTCCAGGGCCCGACTTGATTCAGTCGAGCTATTTCCTTTCAAAACCCTTATCAGGGGCGGGTTAAAAGGCATCATGATCGCACACCTTTACATTCCTGCTTATGACTCATCACTGAATGCCGCAAGCACGCTGTCAAAGCCGGTTGTAGAAGAATTGCTTAAAGGACAGCTCGGTTTCAAAGGCTATGTCTTCACCGACGCGCTTGACATGCAAGGTGTTGCAAAGTATTTCAAACCCGGCGAGATAGAACTCAGGGCCTTTGAGGCCGGAAACGACATTCTTCTCCTGCCCCAGCATATTGGGGAAGCGATAAAGGTGATGAAAGCCGCTGCTGACAGCAACGTGATATCCTGGGCTGAAATAGAGAAGAAGTGTTTCAGGGTCCTGATGCTGAAAAGTGCGCTGAGAGTGAGTAAAACACCCGTAAGTACAAGCAACCTCTATGCTGATCTCAATTCAAGGGCCTCACTGCTTCTTCAGAAAGAAGGGTTTGCCTCAGCCATAACCCTTGTAAAGAATGAACTCGGGCTGGTACCGATGATTTCTGTCGACAAGCGCAAAATTGCCTATCTTGGTATAGGTGAAAACCCTTCAAGGACTTTCGCCACCTTTCTGGAAACATATGCCAGGACAGATTCATATTATCTTCCCCACACATTCGGCAGGCAGCTGCATGACAGCATCACAGGACTTTTAAAGGCATATGATGTGGTTTTCATCGGGCTGCATGGTATGACAGGGTATCCCACCGACAGCTTCAACCTCTCAAGGCAGGCGATTCTTATCAGTGATACAATTTCAAAAATCAGCAGGACAGTCCTTGTGGTTTTCGGCAATCCATACTCATTGAGGCTTTTCCCGAGACCGCTTAAAACCGAGTCAATCCTGGTCGCATACCAGGACCTTCCAGTGACACAGCAACTTGCTGCAGAAATTCTTTTCGGGGGTATACCTGCCCAGGGGCATCTTCCTGTAAGCAGTGCAGGGTTCCCCTATGGAACCGGGGAGGAGACAGATAAAACAAGAATCTCTTTTGTACTGCCCGAAGAAATCGGGCTGAACGACCAGGCTCTCGGGATCATAGATTCCATAGCCGGCAGCGGGATCATCCAGGAAGCCTACCCCGGATGCCAGGTGCTTCTTGCAAAAAACGGCAAGGTTTTTTATAACAAGGCATTCGGCCATCCGCAGTATGGAGACAGCATACCTGTGAGCAAGTCTGATATCTACGATATCGCTTCGGTAACCAAGGTAGCTGCGACAACGTTGGCTGTGATGAAACTGTATGACCAGGGGAAGCTGAGCCCCGATGACAGCCTGGGGAAGTTCCTTCCGTTTCTGTCAGGCTCAACCAAGTCGGGACTGAGTATTCGTGATATAATGACCCACAGGGCCGGGCTGCAATCGTGGATTCCTTTTTACAAAGACGTGATCCGTGGCAACGGGTTTGATACCAGCGTGATCAGCAGCGATTCGGGCAGCATATTCCCGTTGAAGATTGCTTCAAACCTGTTCATCAGCCGCTCATATTCCGATACGATTTTTGCCAGGATAATGAGATCCCCCATTGGGGAAAAAGGGAAATATCTTTATAGTGACCTGGGTTTTTACATGCTCAGGCTGGTTGTTGAAAAGATCAGTGGAAAGCCTTTTGATACTTACCTGGATGAAACCTTTTACAAGCCCCTGGGCCTGCAAAGGACATGTTTCAACCCGTATTTAAAATTTCCCGAAAGCATGATCATGCCTACTGAAAACGATACTGAATTCCGCAGGCAGCTTATCAGGGGGTATGTTCATGATCCAGGAGCCGCAATGCTCGGTGGTATCTCAGGCCATGCCGGCTTGTTCAGTAATTCACCTGATCTTGCGGTGATCATGCAGATGCTGATCAACCAGGGCAGTTATGGCGGGAAGCAGTTCTTAATGCCTTCGACTGTAAGGACATTTACAAGCTGCCAGTTCCCCGGCAGCGGAAACCGAAGGGCCCTGGGATTCGACAAACCCCTCCAGAATTACAAGCCCGACAGCCCAACCTGCAAAAGTGCCTCTGCCGAGAGTTTCGGCCATAGCGGCTTCACAGGGACCTATGTATGGGCTGATCCTGAAAACGGTTTCGTTTATATATTCCTCTCAAACCGGGTCTGCCCCTCGGCTGCAAACCAGAAACTTCGCGACCTGAACATCCGCACAAATATACAGCAGGCTGCATATGATCTGTTTGAAAAGTTTGGAGTCAAATAATTAACTTTGCCGTCCAAACCAAAAAACCAAAACCAAACCAATGAAAAAATTCCAATCAGCAATAATCTGGATCTTAGCATTCCTCTTCACTGCCGCCCTGGCTGTGTACCAGAGAACCACCGGCCCCACATACCCGGTGAGCAGTCATATCAGCCTGGGTTCAGCAGATGTAAAATACAAGCTGCCCCGTTCGGCCGACTGCGGTGAGGACAAGCCTGTAAAAATTTCCATTGCCGATACTTCAGTTCACGGGGAGTTCACATTCAAACGATATAAAAGCAATGATGAATGGACCAGCGTTCCCATGCTAAGGCAGGGGGAGGAACTGGTTTCGATGATACCCATGCAGCCTGCTGCCGGGAAAGTGAGTTATAAGATAACTCTCATTAAAGACGGGCAGAGACATCCGCTCTACAATGATCACGAGATCGTACTCAGATTTAAAGGCAGCGTTCCCCTGTTCGTGTTAATTCTTCATATCATCGCGATCTTCGGGGCCATGCTGCTTTCGACTGTCACCGCGTTGCAGGCCATATTCAAAGGAAAAAACGTGATCAGGTATATTTGGCTCACGGTGATCTTTTTCTTTGCAGGCGGACTTATCCTTGGCCCTATTGTGCAAAAGTATGCATTTGATGCCTACTGGACCGGATGGCCTTTCGGGCATGACCTTACCGACAATAAAACACTGCTTGGCCTGATCTTCTGGATCATTGCACTGGTGGTACAGTACCGTAGACCCGGTAACCGCACATGGCCTGTGATTGCAGGGATTGTATTCCTTGTCGTGTTCCTTATCCCCCATAGTGTGCTTGGTTCGGAGATCGATTATTCGAAGCAGGCGCCGGTGCAGCAGAGCAAGTAATGGGATTTACGAGTTACGAAGCCCGAGTTACGAATTCATTTACGATTTACGAGGCCCGATTTACGAATTCATTTACGAAGCCCGAAGCCCGATTTACGATTTACCAAGAACCAAGAACCAAGAACCAACCACCAATCACCTTTTTTCAATCCGGATCCTTGCATCAACTGCAAGGATCTTTTCTTCCTTACCCAGCAATGGGTTGAAGTCGAGTTCGATGATCTCGGGGGCGGTTTCAAGAAGAGCTGACAGCCTGCACAGGATATCTGCAAAAGCTTCTTCACTTATACCTTTTTGTCCTCTGACACCCTGTATGATCTTATAGCTCTTCAAACTGCGGATCATAGAGAGGGATTCATCTTTTGAAAGCGGCGAGAGTCCGGCTGCAACATCTTTGAGAACCTCGATAAAGATCCCTCCCATTCCGCAGAGGATCATATGTCCGAATTTAGGCTCGAACTTTGCACCTGCAAACAGTTCCGTGCCTGAAAGCATAGGCTGAATAAGGATGGCGGTGGTGCCTTTAATGAGGATCATACGGTCGAATCCGGCAAGTACCCCGGCTTCGTCCTTCACATTGAGCACAACCCCGCCAACGTCTGACTTATGAACAGGTCCAACGACCTTCATCACCACAGGGAATCCAAGTCTTTGAGCGGCTTTGGCAGCATCTTCACGGTTGTTTACAACAGCTTCGCCGGCTCTGGGGATACCGCATGCGTCCATTAAAGCCTGGATTGAAGCAGGCGGGAGATAGCCATCGTCTGAGGAGCTGATGATCTTCCTGACCTCTTCTTTGTTTATTGACGGGAGCTCGGGATCGGCCGGTGAGGGCAGTGGTGTATGAAATATCCTCGACAGGGCTGTTCCGAAAGTAACTTCATCGGGGAAGAAAGTCCTTCCTTTGTTTACAAATTCAAGGGTTTCTTCCCGAGCTGTCATTACCGAAGGTAGTATCGGGAAGATGGGCTTTTTTGAGACCCTGATCTTTGCGTCCAGAAGATCGTATACATCGTATAATTTACTTAAACCGGGGGTTCCGAATATAACCGCCATTCCGTCGATCTCCTTAAATTTCTGATCACAGTAATCGATGATAATGCCGAGCTGCTGGGCAGTGCCGGTTGCAAGGAAATCTATCGGATTTGCAACCGAGGAGCCAGGAAAAAGCTGTGCAAGAAGGTCTTTTGCTTCAGGACTATCGATCCTGGGAACCGATAGTCCTCCATTTGAAAGCGCATCGGTGAGCATGACAGCCGGACCGCCTGCATGTGTTATAATTGCTACATTTTTCCCTTTAAGTTCGGGGTACATAAACACGGAGGCAACGCTTATCAGGTCTTCCCGCCCGTAACACCTTACTATTCCTGCTTTGCGGAAGAGGGCGTTCACGGCCACGTCGGGACTGGCCAGGGCACCGGTATGTGAAGAAGCGGCCCGACTCCCTGCTTCAGAAGAGCCTGCTTTGACAGCAGCTATGCGGCAGCCTTTCCTGATAAGTGAAGATGCGTGTTTCAGCAGAAGAGCTGGTTTGGAAATATTTTCGAGATAGAGAAGTTTAACCCTTGAGCTTTTTCCCGGGTCAAAGTTCTCATCCAGATATGCGAGGATCTCCTCAACACCAATCTGTGCGCTGTTACCCACTGAGAATACATTGGCAAAAGTCAGTCCGTTGGGGATGCCGGCTTCCATGATAAAGCAGGCTGTGGCACCCGAGCCGGAGATGAAATCACATCCTTTGGGGTCGAGATTAGGGATGGGTTTGGTGAACACACCAGCATAATCAGGAGTAAGCACTCCCACACAGTTGGGGCCGATCAAAGCACCGTTCACACTATTAACAATTTCAACAAGCTTTTCTTCAAGCAACTTCCCTTCGTGGCCTTCTTCACTGAACCCGGCTGACAGGACAATAAACGCCCGGGTATTTTTCCGGCGGGCAAGCATTTCAACGGTGTCGGGTATGAACTTTGCTGCTATTGCAAGGATGGCCATATCAACATCGGGAAGCTGGGATGGATCCTGGTAACTTTTTATACCCTGGACCTCTGACTCTTTGAGATTTGTCACATACAGTCTTCCCTTAAAATTATTTTCAATGAGATTTCGCAGGATGGCTCCCCCAGGTTTCTGGGTATCATTTGATCCACCAACAACTACGATACTCTGAGGATGTAGCAGTGATTTGTTAAGCATAGGCAGTATTATAAGAATTTGACATATGGAACAAAAGCGGCGGTATTCTTTTTATATTCTTCCCAGTCGGGGCGCCCCTGGTATTTTTTCTCAAGCATGGGAACCCCTGAAACAAAGCGAAGAAGCAGGGTAATGACAAGCGGACTGACAAAGGTGATCCAACCATCAGGCAAACTGATTGCATAGCAGCTGATGCCCCACCAGAGGAGAGCCTCACCGAAATAATTCGGATGCCTGCATTTTTCCCAAAGGCCTGTGGTTATGATCTTTCCTTTATTGCCGTGTTTCTTTTTAAAATCGGCAAGCTGATAATCTGCTATAGCTTCGAAAAAAAAGCCTGTCCCGAACAGAACCAGGCCAAGCGTATCAAAAAATCCAAGGGGTTCCCTGGAACAGTAGTTGATATAGTAGACGGGAGAAGCAACAATGAACATGATAACCCCCTGGAGAAGAAATATCTGTACATAGCTTCTGATAAAAAACAATTTCCAGGTTTCCCTCCATTGCCTGTAGCGAAAATCCTCTCCCCTTCCCCTATTCCTAAGAAATACATGGATACTCAGCCTGAGCCCCCATAATATGACCAGAAAAGTCACTATCCATTTCCTCAGGTCGAATTCCGTATCCTGGAACAGTGAATAAACTGCGATAAGAATGAATCCGAGTCCCCAGAAAATATCGACTATTGAGTTGTCTTTCACAATGAGTGCAAGAACAAAAACAAGGGTCATATACAATAAAATAAGCAAAGCGATCTCGGTAAACATAGTTCAGGTATTTACATAAGGGGACCTTCAAAAACCAAAGGTAGAAAATTATTCCATCAGGTAGGAAACACAAACCACTCCCACACCGGTATGAGCAACAAGAACGGGGGAGGCATGATCCAGGTAAAGGGGAGGTTTACCAGTAAGTTTTTCCATTTCCGCTGCTACAGAATCAGCTGTTTCTGCATTACCAGCATGTGTTATTGCATATCCCCACAAGTTGTTTTTGTGAAGCATGCGCTCAATATCTTTGACAACCCTGCGTACACATCCTTTCTCAGTAAATGACTTTCCGGAAAGTACTGCTTTCCCTTCCTTGTCAAGCGCGATAACTGGTTTAAGATCAAGAGTGCGGGCGATAAAACTCTTCATCGGGCTCACCCGGCCGGAACGTATAATGTAATTAAGAGTCTGAACACTTACCCTGATCCCGGCTTTTTGCAGCCATTCTTTAATCTTAACTGAAAGATCTGCGGCAGAAACACCAACTTCAATGGCCTGAGCGGCGCGGATCAAAACCAGGCCAAGAGCTCCTGTGATCAGCTTTGAATCAAACACTTCAATGGATTTACCCGATCGGGCTGCAACCTCTCTGCCCGCAATATCGGCATGACTATAGGTTCCGCTTAATCCGCCGGAAAGGTGAATGCCGAAAATATTCTTATAATGAGTGCTCAGGTATTCAAATTTATTCTGAAAATCTTTTGAGGATGGCTGGGAGGTGGATGGGGAGGATTCTGCTTCTTCAAGTTTCCGGTAAAAAGTTTCCGGGTTGATGGTAAGACGATCAAGAAAATACGTTTCACCGAAATGCAGATTGAGAGGAACTACATGGATCTGGTAACGGTCGGTAAGTTCTTTAGGCAGGTCGCAGGTTGAATCGGTCATAAGAGCAATGTCGGAATTGCGCTCCAGGAGAATTGTGTTCTGGAACACCATATCGTCGACTTTCTGGTAGGTGATGGAGCCAATCCTGTGCAACTGCGACATCACTTCGATAGGATGATCAGTATGTATATGTACCCTGATCTTGCTTTTCGAACCGGCAACAACCAGGGAGTCACCCGAACATTCCAGCAAGGAACGCATCTTTTTTGCGTCGAGATTCTGCCCGTTGATCAGAGCTTCGGTACAATACCTAAAAGTGATAACATCATGCTGAATATCAACGTTTTCAGCAGCACTCTGATCGGCATGTACCGTGATGGCTGCATCAGGCTGGCCAAGTGCAAAAAAATCCTTGATCCCTTCAAGAAAATATACAAAGCCTTTTGCCCCCGCATCAACCACATGAGCCTTGGCAAGTACTTCAAGTTTCTTAGTGGTTCCTGCCAGGGCTTCCAGTGCCTTGTTGTAGGCCTCGATCAGAAGTTTAATAAAATCATCGATCCTGTCTTTGATTTTATCAAGATGTTCAGCCCATTCCTTGATGACTGTGAGTATAGTTCCTTCGACGGGATTTGCAATGGCATCGTAAGCATATGCCACAGCTTTTTTCATACTTTCGGCAAAAGACTTTATATCCAGCGGTTTGTCGGCAATAAGCTCGTTACTGAACCCATAAAGGAACTGGGCAAAGATGATACCCGAGTTGCCCCTTGCCCCGCTCAATGCCGCATCAGCCATGGCTACGGCTGTCTGTTTGAGATTGTCGGTCGGGATTATGGCATCCATGATGGATCTCATGGTTGATGCCAGGTTTGTTCCTGTATCGGCATCAGCTACAGGAAACACGTTGATCTTGTTTAACAACTTCTGTTGCTCAAAAATCCTTTGAGCCCCGGCAAGAAATGACTGGTAAAGCTGTCGGCCGTCAAGTTCCTTTATTTTCTGAGTCACTTCAGTCAATAGCGGAATTTTTTAAATAAAGCGCAAAGGTACAGAAAAACCGGGATTCATTTCCGGGCATCATGGTTTGCAAGGTACAGGGGAGCGTTTTTAACATTTTTTAAGAGAACCTGATTGCCTTGACAGGGTTAATTCTTGTAATTATAAGCGATGGTATGATCAGCATCAGATAGCAGACAATCACTGATATTACATTAAGCATCAGTATATTGAGAGCGTCGATATGGATCGGGACAACAGGCACATAATAGGATTCCTGGGGCAGAGATATAATTCCCAACTTCAGTTGCAGGAAACATAAAATAAACCCCAGCAGGTTTCCGATACTCACACCCCAGCCGAGAATGAAAAGTGCATGGTAAACGAAAATCTTCCTGATCCGCCGGTTCGAAAGTCCGAGTGCTTTAAGCACCCCGATCATCGAAGTCCGTTCAAGGATAAGAATAAGCAAGGTTGATATCATGGTGATGGCTGAAACTGCTATCATCAGCGAAAGAATTATCACCACATTCATATCCTGCAGGGCAAGCCAGTCAAATATCTGCGGATATAACTGGTAAATGGTTGAAGCATCCAGCTGGAATCCTATCTGGTGATAAACATAAGCACCCATTTCCCCAATATCCCTGAAGTCAGTGAGAACAACTTCAAATCCACCAACCTGGGAACTGTTCCAGCCATTGATCTTCTGTATATGAACAAGGTTGCCTATAATATACAGTTTGTCGAATTCTTCAAGACCCGTTTCAAAAATCCCGGAAATCCTGAATTTCCTTCCAACCGTATGGTCTCCAACTATGAAATACATTCTGAGGGGGTCGTTCAGTTTCAGGTTAAGCTGGTCTGACAGAGCTTTAGAAATGATAACATCATTTTTACAGGCAGAATCAGAGTAATCGGGAATATTTCCACTGATCATCCTTTTCCTGAAAAAATCCCAGTCAAAATCAGAACCAACTCCCTTTAGCACAACTCCCTGGATCTGGTCCGCCGTACGCACAATCCCTGCTTTGGCAGCATATACCTGTATATGCTTGATTTTCGGATTGGCCGAAAGGAGAGGAAGAAAGTCCTGTTTCCGTTCGACCGCATAGGGTATCAGGTTGGTATTTTCAGAGAACCGGGTGATCTGGATATGTCCGGTAAAACCAATAACTTTATCGCGTATTTCCTGCTGGAAACCTGTCAGTATTGCGATGGAAACAAACATGATGGTGATGCTCAGTGCGATAGCGAGGATAGAAATACGGATCACAGGGCGGGAGTAATGGCCCTTGCTGCCTTGTATCATCCTGCGGGCAATAAAGAGATCGGTATTCAAGAAAAAAAAATATCTTTACAAAAATAGAAAACTTATTCCATGTTAAACAGAATGAAACTCCGTCTGACCCTTTCGGTCCTTCTTGCGGTGACATTTGCCATCGACTCACATTCACAGGTAAATCCGGGAGCAAGTCAGACCGAAAAATATTTCAAAATACTTCACGGAAAGAAGATTGGTATTGTGGCCAATGCCTCATCCACAGTCAGAGGTGTAAACATTGTTGACACCCTCTTCCATTCCGGCATTGACATAAAGGTGGTTTTTTCTCCTGAACATGGATTTAAGCTCAAGGAAGAAGCCGGGCAGCTTTCGAACGACTACACAGACCCCAATACCGGGATCAGGGTGATTGCGCTTTACGGGATCAAGAAAAAGCCTGCGGCGATGGACCTTGCCGGCCTCGACATGGTTGTATTTGACATCCAGGATGTAGGTGCGAGGTTCTATACCTATATAAGCACTCTGAGCCTGGTGATGGAGGCCTGTGCCGAGAACAAGGTTTCGGTTCTGGTTCTTGACAGGCCGAATCCAAATGCATTTTATATTGACGGGCCGGTACTGGAAATGAAGTACAAATCGTTCGTGGGGATGCATCCGGTGCCGGTGGTATACGGGATGACCATAGGGGAATATGCCAGGATGGTCAACGGGGAGGGCTGGCTACAGGGAGGAATAAGCTGCGACCTTAGCGTGCTGCCTGTTGAGAACTATACCCATCAAACAAGTTGGTTCCCGGCTACGAGGCCATCGCCAAACCTTCCCACAGATAATTCGATCCTGCTTTATCCCTCTCTATGTTTCTTTGAAGGGACGGTGATCAGTGTGGGCAGGGGCACATCCACTCCTTTCGAGGTTTACGGGCATCCCGGCATGCAAGGGTATTCATTCAGTTTTGTACCACTGGCCATCCAGGGCATGGACTCCAAACCCATGTATAAAGACAAAACCTGTTTGGGAGAGAATCTGCAAAAGTATTATATACAGCATCCATCTGACAAAGGGAGGATTAATCTTATGTGGCTTATCAGGGCTTTCGTTGCTCTTGGAAGCAGACCCGATTTTTTCAATCCGTACTTTGACCAGCTTGCAGGTACAGCAAAGTTACAGGAACAGATCGTCAAAGGATTCAAGGAGGAAGACATCCGCGGCAGTTGGAAAGCCGACATTGAAGCGTTTAAGAAGATCAGGGCAAGGTATTTGTTGTATCCTTAGGATGTACGAATTACGAAGCAGGATGCAAGATGCAGGATGCAGGATGCAGGATG
>JBAXLI010000004.1:0-121444 GCA_037134895.1 Bacteroidota bacterium | reverse complement strand
ATTCGTAATTCGTCACTCGTAATTCGTAATTCGTAATTCGTCACTCGTAATTCGTCACTCGTAATTCGTAATTCGTCACTCGTAATTCGTCACTCGTAATTCGTAATTCATTCATGGGTTCTTTCCCCCGTTTCACCCTGTCGATATACCCAATTCACCGATTCCTGCATGCCCTTACAAATATTGTTCATATTTTCGCAACCAGAAACCCAACACTTAAAATTAATGAAACATATTCCTGCACTATTACTCTCTTTGTTCCTCGTTTCAGCCACTGGCTTTACCCAGGAAAAAGAAAAGAAAGCCGATACGGCTTACCAGTTTACTGTTGAAAAACAACTGCCTGCCACCAGGATCAGGAACCAGAATCGTTCGAGTACCTGCTGGAGTTACTCAGCCATTTCATTCCTTGAGTCAGAACTGCTCAGGATGGGGAAAGATACGTTTGATCTTTCTGAAATGTATCCGGTAAGGCAATGCTATGCCGACAAAGCCAGATTGTATGTAAGGTTCCAGGGAAAGCATAATTTTGGTCCGGGAGGAGCAGCACATGATGTGACTTATGTATTGAAAAAGTATGGGATGGTGCCTGAAGAAGCTTATCCGAACTCCGTGATAGGGGAGAAACTTCCTGTGCATGGAGAGATGGACGGGGTCCTCCTGGCTTACCTTGATGCAGTTATAAAAAATCCGAATCGCAAACTTACACCGGTATGGTTTGAGGGTTACCAGGGCATCCTTGATGCCTATCTTGGTAAGAATCCCGCCACTTTCACTTATAAAGGAAAGAGTTATACTCCCCAGACATTCGCCGGTATGCTGGGTCTGAATCCCGATGATTATGTTGAAATCACTTCCTATACACATCACCCGTTTTATTCAAAGTTCGTGATGGAAGTGCAGGACAACTGGCTTATGGATGAGGTATATAATGTTCCTCTTAATGATCTGATTTCGATTATAGACAATTCGATAAATAACGGCTATACCGTGGTTTGGGGAGCCGACATCAGTGAAAAGGGATTCTCATGGAAAAACGGCGTGGCTGTAGTTCCCGACAGGAATATTCCTGAACTTGCCGGCCTGGAACAGGGTAAATGGGAAAAACTGAGTGATGCAGAAAAAGACAAGCTGCTTTACAAATTCGATAAGCCTGTTCCGGAAAAGAAGATCACCCAGGAGATGCGCCAGCTTGAATTCGACAACTACCAGACCACCGACGACCATGGCATGCATTTCACGGGCCTTGCAAAAGACCAGAACGGCAATAAATACTACATTGTTAAGAATTCATGGGGACTTGATGACCACAAATTCAAAGGCTACTTTTATGCCTCTCAGCCTTATGTAATGCTCAAGACCATGGACATCATGGTGAACAGGAATGCTATCCCCCAGGAGATCAGGAAAAAACTTGGATTATAAACTCCATTTACCCCTGAAGCCCTGGTAATTGACTGCCTTCCTGAGGCAATCAAGATATTCCACCCTTGGCACATTGCGGGCCCCGAGGCGTTTTAAAAGATCCGTTTCAATCTGGCAGTCAATCATCATGAACTGCCAGGTTTTTATTTTCAGTACCATATGGCAAAAAGCCGCCTTTGATGCGTCTCTTACCTTATGGAACATACTTTCACCGAAAAAAGCCCGGCCAATGGAAACTCCGTAAAGTCCGCCAACCAGCTCTCCTTCAAACCATGACTCGAAAGAGTGCGCAAATCCCATATTGTGAAGCCTGGTATATCCTTCAATAAAGCTCTCATCGATCCAGCTGCCGTCCTGTCCTGGCCTCGGCGCATCAGCACAGGCACGTATCACCCCAACGAAGTCCTCATCCGCAGTCACTTTAAATTTATTACTGCGGATGACTCTCTGCAATGAATCTGAAATGACCAGTTCATCAGGGTAAAGCACCATCCTCGGATCGGGGGAGAACCAGAAAATATCCTCATCTTCCCTGAACCAGGGGAAAATGCCGCTGGCATATGCATTAAGCAACCTTTCCGGCGAAAGGTCTCCCCCCAAAGCCAGTAAACCGTCGTTTTCGGCTTCAGACGGGTCGGGAAAAACCGGTTTAGGGGAAAGAAGGTAAACAGGCATGCCCGGAGATTACTTTCCTACAACAAGCACTTTGAATGTCCCGGGAGCAACTTTACGCCGGTTGTTTTCCATTGTAACATCGGCCGAAGACATGTAAATCTTTTTAAGTGCTTCGCTGTAAGTGATTGTCCTTGCACTTTGCCTGGTTGCCAGAGTCTGAATCACACTGTAATCGCTGGCGCTCTTCTGGTGAACTACGGTCATAACCCCTTCGCCGCATGAGGCTACAATATTCTGATCTTCTTTAATGAACCAGATACCATCGCAACCGCCACCCATAGGCAGGGATGTGATTATATTTCCGGTGATGGCATCAAGAACGACAATAGTCTTTGAGTCACTACAGGCTGAAAACAGCCTGTTAGTCTTAAGATCTATAGCCAGGCCGCTGGGTTCCTTTCCGGGTTCAAGGGGCCATTCGGCATCGATTTTCAGGGTCTTAGTATCAAATTTCACCACCGTGGATTTATCTTCAATATTTACAAAGATCTTTCCTTTTCCGTCTGACACAGCCGCCTCTGGCTTACCTGAGACCGGCAGGGTGCCAACAACTTCGTTGGTCTTTGCATCTATGGCTGTCACGGAATTTCCCCGGCCATTGAAGGTAAAGATGCGTTTGCTGAAGCTATCATACAAAACCGCATCAGGATTCTTGTCGGTCTTGATCTTTGCAGTAACAGCCAGTGTCGAGAGGTCGAAAACAAAAACTGAATCAAGCCTGCCACAGGTAATGAAACCTTTTCCGAACTCTTTTACCACAGCTATTCCGTGCACACCTGTTGTGCCGGGTATTGTACCCATGAGTTTCTCCGATTTAAGGTCAACCACCTGCACCATGGTCCCATGGGAAACATAAAGCCTTTGTGTGGCATCATCGGCCAAAAGATAATCCCAGCCGCCATCTCCTTCGAGAGAGATCGTACTGATTTGTTTATAATCGGTTTTCTGGGCTTTGGCAGGCTGAATAGCGAGCAAAACAATCAGGATCAGCAGCAGTTTCAATGATTTCATGATTCAGGATTTAAATGTTAAAGATTTGTTTGAGGAAGTCACTGGCTTGTTGAATTGACTTTTAGCAAATGTAGCAATATTGCCTGTAAACCGATTAGCTGAACCGGATTCATAATAATTACTTTATGCCGGGGACTGATTTTTTTTTTAATTTCACAGCATGAAATCAAACACCTTATTCTGCAGAGTATTATTGGTAATGATACTCCTTGTACCTTGTTATTCTTATGCCCAGCAACCAAAGTCAACAGGATCAAAAGCAAGGCTTCACCATGAAACCGAGGACCAGCCTTATATGCCCCCTTCAACCTCTGCGCGTTCAAAAGCCCCTGCAATTAAAAGTGCCACGTTTACAATGGTACAGGTCAATGTCGACGGCAGCGGAAACAACATTGTGGGAGATGCTGCCAATGAACCTTCGATGACGATCGACCCGGTCAATCCGCAGAATATTGTCATTGGCTGGAGGCAGTTTGACAATGTGCTCAGTAATTTCAGGCAGGCCGGTTTTGGTTATTCAACCAATGGAGGACAATCCTGGACTTTCCCAGGTGTTATCAATCCCGGGCTCTTCAGAAGTGACCCTGTCCTGGATTGTGATACGGCAGGTAACTTTTATTATAACAGCCTTACCTCAAATGCCATGGGATACTTTTGCAAGGTATTCAAAAGCAGTACCGGGGGCGCTTCCTGGAATACCGGGACCGATGCTCATGGAGGAGACAAGCAATGGATGGCCATTGACCGTACAAAGGGTGCAGGCAGCGGGAACATGTATGTCGACTGGAACGAGAGCTTCAGTTCATGCCTGCCCGGCGCTTTTACCCGCTCTACTGATGGAAACAGCAGCTATGGGGATTGTATAGAACTCCCGGGAAATCCATACTGGGGGACCGTCGCTGTCGGGAACAACGGCGAAGTGTATATCTCAGGCTGGAGCGATTCATACGGGATGGTTGTCCTGAAATCCATCAACTCCCAGTATGCCGATTCAATACCAACCTGGAGCCTTTCAACAGCATACATGGATGGGCAGGTCACCTATGGTGAACTGATCAATCCCATTGGACTTACAGGGCAGATCAGCATTTCGGTTGATCTTTCAGACAGCCCGGCCAAAGGCAATATTTATCTTCTGGCTTCTGTCTGGAGATACTCAAACAACGACTCAGCTGATGTGATGTTCACCCGTAGCACTAACGGCGGACTGACCTGGACCGAGCCGGTAAAAGTCAGTGATGCCCCGGGAACCAACTCTTACCAGTGGTTCGGAACCATGTCTGTTGCCCCGAACGGAAGAATTGATGCAGTTTGGCTCGACACCCGAGATTCACCGCCCGATTCCCTGCTTTCGGCTTTATATTACTCGTATTCCCTCAACCAGGGAACAAACTGGTCGGCCTCACAGAAACTCACACCGCTTTTCGACTCAAGAGTCGGCTGGCCCCAGCAGGCAAAAATGGGTGATTACATCTCCATGATCTCCGATAACAGCAAAGCCTGTCTTGCATGGACCAACACCCTGAATGGCGAGCAGGACGTCTATTACAGCACCATTACGCCCCCGACTACAGGGATTTCATCAGCCCTTAACGAAACTTCAGTCATGCACATATCGGCCTACCCTAACCCTTTCAGGGAACAGGCAACTATAGAGTATTTTCTTCCCCGAAGTGATTTTGCCAGGGTATCCCTGGTCGACATCTGCGGAAGAGAAGTAAAGACCCTTGTTTCGGGATACCAGGCTAGCGGAAACCACCAGGTAAAACTTGATGGTACAGGAATTCCCAGGGGTTACTATTTTGTGAAAGTAGTTGAAGGGACTCAAAGCAGTTCAGCCGCCCTGGTCAGAATTGACTAATTCCCTTTGTAAACCGAGTTCAGCGCTTCAAGAAGCCTGTCCATGCCTTGTTTTATCTCAGCTTCACTGATCACAAGTGGAGGGGCAATCCTGAATGTTGCCGGTTTGAAGAGGTAGTAATCTATAAGGATACCATATTCTAAACAAGCTTCAAGAAATGCGTTGCGCTTTGAAGGGTCTGCGAGATCGACACCAAGGGCAAGTCCTTTGCGGCGAATGCCCGAGATAAAGCCATTTTTCAGGGCTCCCGACAACATTCCTTCTATTGAACGGCCTTTCATTTCTGCTTTCTGCGGATATTGTCCACCTGTAAGCACATCGATCCCGGCTATTGCTGCAGCACAGCTCACAGGATGGCCTCCGAAAGTGGTGATATGCCCGAGCATGGGATTGGTGGCAAGTGAATCCATAACCGGTTTCGGGGCAATGAAGGCTCCAAGTGGCATGCCGGCTCCCAGCGCTTTTGCTAATACCAGGATGTCAGGCACTATACCGTAAGGTTCAAAGCTAAAAAAGCTTCCTGTTCGGCCAAACCCCATCTGCACATCATCGATAATAAGCAATGTGCCTGTCTCATTGCAGCGTTTCCTCAACTGAAACATGAAGCCTTCGGCCGATGGGATCAGTCCTGCCTCACTCTGGGTAGTTTCTGTAACCACACAGGCTGTATGAGAAGTTATCTTTTCAAGATCGCAGTAATTGTTGAATTCAAGGAAACTCACATCCGGCAAAAGCGGGCGGAAAGCCTGTTTCATACTTTCATTTCCTAAAATACTTAGTGCGCCATGGGTAGAACCATGGTAGGCATCCCTGAATGCAATGATACCCGAACGCCCGGTATACCTCTTTGCCAGTTTCAGGGCACCTTCAATAGCCTCTGCTCCTGAATTGACGAAATACACCGAATCAAGGGCAGAGGGGAGAAGGCCTGCAAGCTTTTCGGCAAGCTTCACCTGGGGCGAATGAATGAACTCCCCATAAACATTAACGTAGAGGTAAGCGTCAAGCTGCTTTTTAATAGCTTCAAGAACCTGCGGATGACGATGCCCGACATTGCTGACAGAGATACCCGAAACCATATCTATATAATCCTTCCCGTCCCTGTCGTAAAGAAAGACCCCTTCGGCCTTTACAATATCCAGTGCCATTGGCCCGAATGCCGGCAAGCCCAGGTAACGGTAAAAAAGTTCCCTTTCAGTCATCGAAGATTTTTTACGAAATTACTTAATTTCCCGTATACAAGATGCAGGATGCAGGATGCGGGATGCAGGATAAATTCGTAAATCGGGCTTCCTACATGAAATCGTAATTCGTAATTCGTAATTCGTAACTCGTAATTCGTAATTCCATTTCCTACCTTTGCCTCAAACTTCGTAAAATGCAAAACAAGGTCATCATCATCACTGGTGCTTCCTCAGGAATTGGTAAAGCCCTTGCGCTTGAAGCCCATAATCGTGGTGCAAACGTCGTTCTGTCGGCCCGCCGTAAGGAAGTCCTGGATGAATTTACTTCCTCATGGGATTCAGCCGTCTACCTGAATGTCAAGTCAGATGTGACAAGTGAGGAGGATTGCCGCCTCCTTGTCAAAGCCGCTGTTGAAAAATTCGGTCGCATCGACGTTCTTATCAACAATGCCGGGATCTCCATGAGGGCCTTGTTCGAGGTTCTTGACCTTGATGTTATCAGGAAACTAATGGATACGAATTTCTGGGGAACGGTTTACTGCAGCAAATATGCTCTTCCTGAGCTTTTAAAAACCAAAGGCTCCCTGGTTGGAGTTTCATCTGTTGCTGGCTATAAAGGACTTCCGGGGCGCACAGGATATTCTGCATCGAAATTTGCGATGCACGGATTGCTGGAAGTCATCCGCATAGAGAATATGAAAAAAGGGCTTCACGTCCTGATCGCCTGTCCGGGCTTCACCGCAAGCAACATCCGCAGTATAGCCTTATCAAAAGACGGCTCATCACAGGGCGAAACACCTCTTGATGAAAGTAAACTCATGCCTGCCGAAACCGTCGCTGCCCGTATCTGTAATGCCATTGAAAAACGCCGCGACAGGATCGTCCTCACTACCATGGGCAAACTCACGGTATTGCTAAACAAATTCTTCCCGAAATTTATGGATGGCATGGTGTATAATCATATGGCGAAGGAGCCGGACTCGCCGTTTAAATAATTTGAATATCGAATATCGAACAAAGAATGTCGAATATCGAAGTATTTCATCATTAAATATTCAATGTTCAATATTCGAAATTCAACTTTATAAGCTGCGGGGATGGAATTGAATAATTGTGCTACGAAGGTACTCCCTGTCAAGATGTGTATAGATCTCGGTGGTTGTGATAGATTCATGCCCCAGCATTTCCTGCACGGCACGAAGATCGGCCCCGCCTTCGACAAGGTGGGTGGCAAATGAGTGGCGGAAAGTATGTGGACTAATAGTCTTCTTTATTCCTGCTTTGACTGCAAGGTTTTTAATGATGGTAAAGATCATGACCCGGCTGAGCTTTGACCCCCTGCGGTTCAGGAATAAGATGTCGTCATTCCCGGCCCGGATAAGAACACCTGTCCTGATCTCCTTCAGGTAATGCACAATCTCATTTCTTGCGGTGTGGCCAAGGGGGACAAGCCTTTCCTTATTGCCCTTACCAACGATTTTGACAAAGCCTTCGTTGAAATAGATATTTGAAATGCGAAGGCCTACCAGTTCCGAAACCCTTAATCCGCAGCCATACATGACTTCCAGGATGGCTTTATTGCGTTTTCCCCCGGGAGTGCTCAGGTCGATCGCTTCAATGAGCGTATTGATCTCGTCAACTGTCAGAAAAACAGGAAGTTTTCGGCCGGTACGGGGTGATTCAAGCAGTTCAGTGGGATCTTTCTGAATAATGTTCTCAAGCAGAAGGTATTTATAAAACCCCTTCAGGCCCGAAATTATCCTTGCCTGAGATGTAGGTGTCATTCCCAGTTCTGTGATCCACCGTAAAAAATCCTTAAGGTCATTGAGAGAGACTTCTCCGGGAACAGCAGTTTTGCCTGATTGCTCAAAGAACTGGGTCAGTTTCTCTACATCGTGTATATAAGCTTCTATGGAATTGAGTGAAAGGGATTTCTCGAGCCGGAGGTACGACTGATAACCGTGGATGTATGATTTCCAGCTCATCTGAACAGGGTAAAAAAAGGCCAGTGTAGGTTCACAGTCTAAAAGTATTAAAATATTTTTGTTTATTACCGGAAAGTTTGTACTTTTGCAGTCCCTAAATTTATAAGAATAATTTTTCATGGCAAAGAAGAGCAAAGACCAGAGAATTCAAGTGATTCTGGAATGCACTGAGCAGAAAACAAGCGGTGTGCCCGGGATGTCGCGTTACGTCACCAAGAAAAACAAGAAAAACACACCTGAGAGGCTGGAGTTGAAAAAGTTCAACCCTTACCTCAAAAAAGTGACCGTTCATAAAGAAATTAAATAGTTTGAGTTATGGCAAAGAAAGTAGTTGCTTCATTTAAAGGTTCCGCAACCGGTAAAGATTATACCAAGGTAATCCGCATGGTACGTTCAAAGAAAACCGGGGCTTATGTTTTCAAGGAAGCTATGGTTCCCAATGATCAGGTTAAAGATTTCCTTGCAGGAAAGCTCGATTAGACAAATTTAATAATTCATGGGACGCTTATTTCTTCCGGAATAAGCGTTTTTTATATAAGCCCGCACCATGGGACTGTTCAGTTTCCTGAGCAAAGACAAAAAAGAAGACCTCGACAAGGGGTTGGAAAAGACCAAGACCACTATCTTTTCAAGGATTACCAAAGCTGTTGCAGGAAAATCCAGGGTTGATGATGAAGTCCTGGATAATCTTGAAGAGATTCTTGTGACTTCGGATGTGGGAGTGGAAACCACCGTCAGGATAGTTGAGCGCATACAGAAACGCGTTGCCAGAGACAAGTACCTGGGGACAGCCGAACTGAACACCATATTGAAAGAAGAGATCGCCGGGCTGCTCCTCGAAAATACCATTGAAGATCAGAAGGGATTTGATTTTCCGCTTCCCTCGAAACCCTATGTTATCATGGTGGTCGGAGTGAACGGGGTAGGGAAGACGACGACCATTGGCAAACTGGCATACCATTTTAAAAAAGCAGGCAAGTCGGTACTTCTTGGCGCTGCCGACACCTTCAGGGCAGCAGCGGTCGACCAGCTGCAGATCTGGGCTCAGAGAGTCGATGTACCCATCATCACCCAGGGGATGGGAGCAGATCCGGCGTCGGTTGCTTTCGACACGGTAAAGTCAGGGATGTCAAGGAACACAGATGTTGTGATCATTGATACTGCAGGCCGTCTCCACAACAAGATCAACCTGATGAACGAGCTGACCAAGATCAGGAAGGTAATGCAGAAACTTATTCCCGATGCCCCCCATGAAGTGCTGCTCGTGCTGGATGCATCCACAGGACAGAATGCTTTTGAACAGGCAAAGCAGTTTACCACTGCCACTGAAGTCAATGCACTTTGCCTTACCAAACTCGACGGAACAGCCAAAGGAGGTGTGGCCATTGGCATATCCGACCAGTTTAAAATTCCGGTAAAATATATAGGCGTTGGTGAAAAGCTGGAACATCTCCAGATATTCAACAGACTGGAATTTGTCGACAGTCTCTTTAAATAATCCACCGGTTGAAAACCAGAACCCGGCCACATAATATAGGTATCGTTTCGCTTGGCTGTGCCAAGAACCTTATCGATTCCGAACTCCTGCAAAAACAGCTGGATGCCAGCAAACTGAAGATTTCCTTCGATCCCTCTTCCATCGAAGGCCTTGACACCATGATTATAAATACCTGCGGGTTCATTGGCGATGCCAGGCAGGAGTCGGTCGACACCATACTGCAGTATACAAAGGCAAAATCAGAAGGCAAACTCAGGCATGTTTTCGTTATGGGCTGCCTGGCCGAAAGGTACAGGGAGCAGCTAAAGAATGACATCCCCGAAGTAGATGCATTTTACGGTGTGAATGAACTGAAAAAGATCGTCGGTGAACTCGGCGGACATTATAACAGCCACCTCCTGGGTGAACGGATGATCTCCACACCATCACATTACGCTTACTTGAAAATCGCCGAAGGTTGTGACCGGAAATGTTCGTTTTGCGCAATACCAGGAATACGGGGTGCCCACATTTCACGATCATCCGCCGATATTGTAAAAGAAGCTGAAGGACTTGTGGCGCAGGGAGTGAAAGAGATCATAGTTATTTCACAGGATACAACATATTATGGCTTTGATCTTTATAAACGGCGTAAGATAGCTGAATTGCTGACTGAACTTTCAGCAGTGAATCCTGAAGGCTGGATACGCCTTCATTATGCTTATCCTCACGGGTTCCCTCGTGATCTGACATCTGTTATCCGCGATCACTCAAACATATGCAAGTATATTGATATTCCGCTTCAGCATATCAGTGATCGTATCCTCAAATCCATGAAGCGGGGGTTGTCATCATCCGGAACACGCAGCCTTATTGAGAAAATAAGGAAGGAAATACCGGGAGTAGCCATCCGGACCAGTTTCATCGTAGGTTACCCGGGAGAAACTGAAAAAGAATTCAGGGAACTTCTTGATTTCGTGAATGAAGCGAAATTTGACCGTCTTGGTGTATTTACTTATTCACATGAAGAAGACACAGCAGCATTTAAACTGCGGGATACCATCAGCCGGAAGGTAAAACATCAGAGAGCCGATGCGATCATGGAACTGCAGGAGAGAATTTCCCTGGAACGCAACCAGGGTATGATCGGCAAGACTATTAAGGTACTGATCGATAGGAAAGAAGGTGAATATTTTATTGGCCGTTCCGAGAGCGATTCACCTGAAATTGATAATGAAATCCTTATACCGGTTTCTGGCAATAAACTTAAAATGGGAACGTTTTCTGAGGTAAGCATAACAGCTGCTGAAAGTTTCGATCTTTATGCCGGGCTTCCCGAAAAGCCTGGCAGAAGCGGTAAATAATTTTAACTTTGCCATTGTCATACTGTCTTTTCTGCATAAACAACCAAAAAAAAATATCATGAAGAAGTTTTTCATTATCGCATCAGCATTATTCTTTCTGATGCCTTTCGTACTGAAGTCTCAGGTAAATACGGCTGCCAAACCAAACGACACACTGAACCGAACAGATGCTTCTGGCCTTAAAACAGGATTCTGGGAAGAAAAAGCCGGGGATGTCACTTTGAAAGGCTACTTTAAACTGAATAAAAAAGAAGGGTCCTGGGTTGGTTTTTATCCAAGTAATGTTCTTGCCAGGATCGACACATACAAGGACGGACAAAAGGACGGCCCTTATATTCAGCTTGACCGCAGGGGCAAGATCACTTTGTATGAATATTACCGGAATGGTTTGCTCAACGGACAGCAGGTTTCATATGCCCCCAGTGGTGATTTCCCGGTCTCTGAAACCAATTATGTAAATGGGAAAAGGAACGGGCTCTACAGGTTATATTATGATAACGGGAAGATTCAGGAAGAATCTGATTACGTCGAAAACCAGAAAAATGGTTCTTCAAAATGGTTCAACAAGGGAGGGAAACTTCTTGCCGAATATAATTACAAGCTTGGGAATTTTGAAGGCATTCAGAAGACCTTTTATGATAATGACACCTTGCAGATTTTATCGAGTTACACAAACAATGAACTGTCTGGAGATTATAAGGAGTTTTACAGGAATGGGAAACTGAAAATGACCGGAAAATATATTAAAGGTCAGAAAGATGGACCCTGGACTGAGTATGATGAAACCGGGAAGTCAGAAAAAGTTACCAAATTTAAGGCCGGCACAAATCCAAAATAATTCTGCATGCGAAAGGTTGTCAATCCTTTTGTGAAACTTGAAGGGTACAATTGCTTTGGTTGTGCCCCAGGGAATTCCTTCGGCCTCCGTATGAATTTTACTGAAGAAGGGGAGGAGTTGGTATCACTCTGGCAGCCTTCTTCTCATTTTCAGGGTTATCATACTGTTCTTCATGGTGGCATACAGGCAACTCTGATGGACGAGATCGCAAGCTGGTTTGTTTATGCAAAGCTTAAATCGTCAGGGGTCACATCGAAGGCTGAGATCCGCTATATCAAACCCTTGTACGTCGATAGGGGGATGCTGACAATCAGGGCTTCATTATTAAGAATGAGAAGGAACCTGGCCGATATCAGGGTAAGGATCTACGATCATGAAAACATATTATGTGCTGAATCCCTGATGGTGTTTTTTACAGTTTCGGCTGAAAAAGCAAAAGAGACGTTATATTATCCGGGGCCTGAAAGTTTCTTTGAACCTGAATGAGGATAATTCAATGGGATCTACCGTCCATTTTTAAGAACATAATTCTTAGGTACAGGTCTTAATTTAGGACTGTACAAAGCATTGTACCGGCTTTTGTTCTTTTTGATTTTGGTGGAATTTTTTGCATGACTGCCTTCACAGGAAAATTTATTTTTCGAACATCCTGTGAAACAAACCATCAGTGAGAATGCAATGAGCAGAATTGGATACGATAACCCGGAAACTGGATATTTTACACCAAACATACCTGATAATTGATGGTGTAAAGGTATGAAATATCCTGATTCATTAGTTTTTTTGTACTTTTGTAGAAAGTATTTTTTTCAATAAAACCGAACAACCATATCCTTATCAGACTGTCATATATAAATAATCATAACTCATAAACCAATGAATAAATTTACAAAATTTTCTTATCTGGTGATTGCGGCAATGCTGATGGGCATTCAGGCTTATTCCCAGTCCCAGGAATGGGTAAACCAGGTAATCGTGGTCAACAACGGCCGCAATGAAATCACTCCTCCCTACACAGATTACGTAACTGTTCAATCGTTCAATCCAACGACCCATACAGTTAGAGTTTTTGACACTATCTACTCACAGAAGGCCAGCGATATCCTCATTAAGGATAACAAATGTTGGGTTGCCACTCCTGATTCAATTATCCTTTACAACATCGACACTTATCAGCGTTTAAATGCAATTTCTGATTCGGGCGTCAACAAAATGTACATTTACCAGAATCAGTACCTTGTTATTAGCAAAAGGGCTCCGGTTACAAGGTTTTATGTTGAAATCCTGGATCTGAATTCAATGACTCTTGCAGGCCTTGTTGACGGTATAAGTGACCAGTGCGCTGGCATCACTTCAGAATATGATACGGTGTACGTGGCTATCAACGGTGGCACCTACGGTACCGTTGGCAAACTGGCTGTGATCCACGCACCCGATTTCATTAAGATCAGGGAAGTCGATTTTGGCATTCTTGGAACCGGAATAACCGACCTTTACCCGTTTGCAGGAAATATTTTCACCCTGAATTTTTCTCCCACCGGGGCCAATACCGGTAATGTCTGCGCATATAATTTTTACAACGGCACATTCAACATGCATAATTATAATGTCAGGGTTGGGCAAGGTTACGGTATTAAAGACAACCTCCTTTACATGAATTTCAGCGGAGGAGTGGGATCATATAATTTGAGCACCCAGAGTATTCAGGATACAACTATAATACCCGATCCAAGTTCTACCTACAGGATGTCTTTCCTTGGTGGAGCTCTTGATTATGTAAATAGTAGCCTGTATTTGAACCTAGGAACTCAGGTTTCTCCGGGATTAGGATATGTAACTAATCTTACAGGTGATTCACTAACTAGTTTTAACGAGGGCATCAACGCCTATAATATTGCAATAGATTTCAGGACACCTTCAGGCATCAGTGAAACTAAAAAAGGAAGCGACCTTATCCTTGTCAGTCCTAACCCGGCAGGTAACAGATTCGAAGTTAAATATCTTGGACCTGGTGATGTGCAGCAGCTTTCCATTACCGATCTAACAGGCCGTGTTGCCTTTACCCGCAATATTGAAGGACCTGCAAGAAGCTGGGTCATCAACGACGCGAACCTGGTATCGGGGTTGTACATACTTAATGTTAAAACCAGCCAGGGAATGCTTACGACAAAATTTCTCAGGCAATAATTCAAAACAAAAAAAAATTAGTAGCAATCCATCTTCACTGATGGGTTGCTATTTTTATTTATAGGGATCTCTGAAAAAAGGAATTTGTATCTTCGCACTCATGAACATAAAACCTAATAACCTGATACTGGTCATCGCGATGGTCATGATTTCAGGGATTTCATCAGGGCAATATGCTCCTCCTCCCGGCTTCCCGGGAACAACAGCTATTTACCAGGACAGTTCAGCGTTTTATGCATGGGCAAAAAACTGTACTGTAACCAGGGGCTTTGTCAACATCTCCGATACTAACTTTGTATATAACAATTCAAACAGGGCTTCTTATGGAAATGTTTACATGGCTACCGGCAAGCCCGACGGACTAGTCTTAAGCCTTGGTGATGGAGGGGTGGCAACCCTGACGTTTGACACGGTTATTTCAGATCATATCGGCTGGGATTTTGCTGTTTTTGAAAACTCCTTCAGCAACGGGTTTCTTGAACTTGCCTATGTTGAAGTAAGCTCTGACGGGGTCAGGTTTGTGAGATTCCCTTCTGTTTCTCTAACCCAGTCCCAGCAACAGGTGGGTACTTTCGATACTATCGACACCCGGAAAATCAACAATCTTGCAGGCAAATATCGTCTCGGCTATGGTACCCCTTTCGATCTGAACCAGCTTAGCGACAGTTCCGGCCTTGACATCAGCCATATTACTCATATCCGGGTGATTGATGTGGTTGGATGTTTGCAGGATGCATATGTCCGCTTTGATTCTCAGGGCCATAAAATCAACGATCCATGGCCAACGCCTTTTGATACCGGTGGATTCGACCTGGATGGGGTAGGACTGGTCCATAATGCCCTCACTTCTGCCGGTAATAGCCCCGAAATGCCCGGAATATCAATAAATCCGAATCCATCCAGCGGGAAAACCGCTTTTTTCTCTCAAACATCTTCTGTGATTGAATACAGGATTACTAATGTTTCAGGTCTTACCGTTGCAAAATCGTCATTTTCGGCAAGCACTTCCATTGACATATCATATCTTCCTGCGGGAATTTATTTTGTGCATTTCAATTTTCCGGGCGCCTCATCCGGGCTCACAAAAAAGATACTTAAGTATTAAGGATTATTCGAAATACCTTCTCAGAACCTGGATTCTCTTTTGTTTTCTTATCAGGGGTCCTATAGCCATTTTTGCCCAGGAATTGAAGGATACGCTTCAGCTAAAGGAAGCCGAGGTCAGGGCCAGCTTCGTTCCCGATAACAAAGGCTATAAGAAAATTAAGTTTGACACCCTGATGCTGATGCCTTACAAGGCTGCCGATCTGTCAGTCGTTTTATCACAGCTTTCAACTATTTTCATCAAATCATACAGTCCCGGCAGCCTGGCTACTTCCTCCTTCCGCGGAACACCCGCCAACCATACCCAGGTCGAATGGAACGGCATAAGCCTCAGTAATCCCATGCTTGGGCAAACAGACCTTTCCCAGATCCCTGTTTCTGCCTTTAATGAGATTGAGATCCTTTATGGAGCCTCAGGGCTTACCAAGACCAGCGGGGCATTCGGAGGAGTGGTGAACCTGGTCACCAATCCCGACTGGAACAACAAAATACACGCCTCAGTCGCGCAGACCATAGCAAGTTTTGATAATTATACAACCGAAGTAGGTTTCATTGGAGGTACAGCCTCTTTTCAATCTCATTCAAGGTTCAATTACGGCTCGGCGCTAAACAATTTTCCATATTATGATGAATTTACAAATGAAACTGTAAGGCAGCATGACTCCGAAATCAAACAATACGGGATCACCGAGGAGGCCTTCTGGAAAATTAAAGATAAACATTTGCTTACTGCAAGGATTTGGTACAGCTACGATAACAGGGACATTCCTCCGGTTGTCGAAGGAAGTTCAACATACAATCCGCAGAAAATCCTTAACAAAACCCTTCGATCAATCCTCGAATACAAACTGGTTGAGAAGACCTGGAATTTTTCTATCAAATCCTCGCTGGTGAACCAGTTCATGAATTACCGCAGCGACAGCATGTTTATCAATGACAACCATAATTATTATTCCTGGTTCAGTGCGGCAAGGTTCACTTTTACCGGTATAAAAAACCTTATGATCAAGCCCGGCCTTGATTATACCTACGATTATGTGAAATCAGATGCATACGAAGGTTTAAAAACAAGGAATACCCTCGGACTATATCTCGAAGCATCTTATAAATTCAACAGGCACCTCGAATCCCAACTGATCCTGAGGGAGGACTACCTGGACGGGAAATTCATGCCTTTCATTCCTTCACTTGGAATGGAATACAAGCCGTTTAACAGGATAAACCTTTACTTCACTGGCAACATCTCAAGAAATTACAGATACCCTACTCTCAACGACCTCTACTGGTCATTGTGGGGCAACCCTGACCTGAAACCTGAATATGATAACGGAGTGGAAGGAGGTATCACATATAACTTTCCTTCAGTCTCGGGGGCATTTTTCATTGAAACTTCTGTTTCAGGTTACTATTCCTGGATGCACGATATGATTGTATGGAATCCCCTGCCCGAAAACCCATCCATCTGGAAGCCACAGAATGTAAGCGAGGTAAATGCAAGGGGAATAGAGGCAAGCCTGAATTTTAAATGGAAGATCAGCAAACTTCAGATCACATCCGCCAATAATTATACTTTTTGCAAGTCAACCAACCAGAAAACCACTTCAGCCGAAGACAACTCACTGGGGAAGCAGCTTATATATATTCCTGAAAATACCGCCAACGCAACACTCAACCTCAGCTGCTGGCATTTCATCCTGGGGTATAACTTTACATTTGTTGACAAAAGATACACTAGTTCTGACAATCAATCATTTATGCCCGCCTATTCGTTGTCGAATATTATTTTTGGCAAATCATTTTATTTGAATACTTTTGTCATATCTTTACAAGGGAAAGTCAATAATGTGTTTGATGTTGACTACCAATCAGTAAAGAACTGGCCTATGCCGGGAATTAATTATGCATTAACTTTGCGAATTGAATTTAAAAAGTAAGCAGATAAGAAAGGACGTCAGACATACAGGATTTTCGGGCAGCAGATTATTAACTTTTGCTTGCCTGCTTGTGTATTTCCTGTCGGGATGCTCCAAAGATCCCATCCGTGAAGTGGGCAATGACGGGACAAAACCATCGCCGGTCGATACCACTAAAGTCAGTTATGAACATGGGATCTTTGTTGTCAACGAAGGGAATTATTCCTGGGCCAATGCTTCCATAACCTATATTGCAGGCACTTCCGATTCGGTTTACCAGGACATTTTCAAATCAGCAAACAGTCGTGGTCTCGGAGATGTCGCACAGTCAATGAAGGTCCTTGGGAATAAGGGATTTATCGTCGTGAATAATTCGAACAGGATCGAAGTTGTTTCATTAAAAGACTTCAAGACCATCACCTCCATTACCGGTTTCAATTCTCCCCGTTATATAGAATTTGTTGATTCTACAAAAGCTTACGTCACGAACATGAAGAGAAATATTTCGGTTGTTGACCTTAGAAGCATGACTATTGTGAAAAGCATTTCCACTCCATACTGGACCGAAAGCCTTCTTCGTTACGGCAGGTACATGTATGTCACCTGCATCGGAAGTTTCAGCGAGACCAGCGCAAACCGAAAAGCACAGGTCTATATTGTTGATACACAGTCAGATGTAATCGTAGACAGCATCCAGATGGGGAAGGAACCTGTGGGCATTGCAGTTGACCGTAAAGACAAGATCTGGATCTTATGTACGGGCGGATATGACAACTTTGAAGCCCCAACGCTAAGAAGAGTAGACCCGCTTCTGATGTCTGTCGAGAAATCGTTTTCATTCCCGGTTCAGCAGGGAGTACCAAGCCGCTTATGTATGAACCCCACCCGCGATACATTGTATTTCATTTATGGTGGTGTTTTCCAGATGCCTGCAAATGCAACTGAATTGCCGTTTACATCACTGATCCCTTCGAGCGGCCACCTGTTTTACGGACTGGCAGTTCATCCGCAAACAGGTCAAATCTATGTCAGCGATGCTGTAAATTACGTACAGAACGGGAAGGTCTTCAGGTGTAGCCAGTCGAACGGGGCCATTCTCAGTTCATATACCGTTGGCCGGATCCCGGGTTCATTCTGCTTTACAACAACAACCAAAAAATAATCACAGTATTTCGTTCAGTATCACCCTGAACTCACTGAGTATCATCGCAGTTGCTCCCCATATCACGTTTCCGTCTATGTAAAAGCAGGGGAAATTCGCTGCAATCCCCATGAATAATTTTATCCTTTTCGTCTGAACGTGTTTATCGTCGAGGAAATCGTTCAGCTTCACTTCTATGATTTCCTCAACTTCCCTTGGATCCTTTGCAAATTCCGGCCTCCGCTCAGTCCAGGCTACGACTGGCGTCACGATATAATTGCTGGGAGGAATATACAATGGTGTCAAGGTTCCGATGACACTGACTGCGGATGGCTCAACCCCAACCTCCTCATGTGCTTCCCTTATCGCTGTCGCTATAAGGTCCCTGTCGATCTGCTCGAATTTCCCGCCAGGAAGACTTATCTGCTTTGAATGTATCCCTCCGTAATCCGGCCGGCGCATAAGAACGAAACTGGTTTCATCTTTATAAGGGTATAATAAGATCAGCACTCCGCTCGGAGTTGCCTTAAGAACAGAAGCTGTCGCAAAGGGAAAACGAAGCCTCTTCTTTGAAGCCATTACAATCTGCGATTCAAGTCCTGGCAAGGGAAGCGCCAGTCGTTCTCTGAGTTTAACCGATAAATTTCGAAGCTCATTCATTTCATTTGCAAAAGTAATCCACCGGGTAATCGGTTTGATTTTTTATTAGTAATATTGCAGAGGAATTTAAGATTATGACAAAAGAAAAAATTGATCCGGCAAATCAAACACATGAACAGCATGCTGATATCCTGGATCTTGTTTTATATAATGACGACGTTAACACCTTCGATTATGTTATAGAAACACTGATCGATGTTTGCAAGCATGATCCTGAACAGGCTGAGCAATGTGCTATGATCGCTCATATGAAAGGCCGCTGCCCTGTAAAAAACGGAGTGGCTGACCTGCTTGTACCCTTGAAGTCGGAAATGATAGTTCGCGGACTTATTGTAACTATTGAGTAATTAACACTTTTTCAACAGTTTATTAACACTCCCGTTTTTTTTGTTTTTCAAATCACTGATGATCAGACTGTTACCTGGTCAAAGTTATTAACAATTTGTCAATAACTTATGTTCATTTCCTGTTAACATCTTATACTCGAAAAAATTGAAATCAGGCTTAAGGTGATTTTATATTTGTGATGCAGGTGAACGATAAAAGGCCCTCAGCCTCATCATTACGGTTTCGATGCCCCAGGGCAGCATGGCCCAGGTGAAAACCTGGCCGATTAACCGATAAACCGGAGAAGCAGAAGTGGCACATAAACAATAGCCTGGCGTTTTGGGAAGCTACGGTTTCCCAACAGCGTGAAGCGGGAACCATCGGCCAGACGGATCCCGCTTTTGGTTTTCATGGGGGAATTAGGGATTGGGGATTTGGGATTAGGTAAATTTAACCGATGCAAGATACATGATGCAAGATAATTTGATCTTCCATCCTGCATCTTGCATCCAGCATCCTGCATCCTGCATCCTGCATCCTCTACCCCGTACCTATTATTACAGCAGGAAAGGCAGAACCGCCCTGCGTTCTGAAGGATAATCAGGAAAGGTCGCCTGGTACCAGCGATGGTGGTGCAAGGCCCTGGGAAGCAGATTCACAAGCGTCCATACGGCAAAAGCAAGTCCGGGAGAACTCCAGGTCATCAGGGCATAACCAAACCACTCAACGATCTCGCCGAAATGGTTCGGACATGAAATGAACCTGAAAAATCCGCCTGTGGGTATCACATAACCGGTCTCGCCCGGTTTCCTTAGATGGATAAGAATATTGTCGCTCTGCATGTTTATAAACATGCCGGTAAAAAACACCAGGATGCCGCCAATGAAACGCGGGTCCTGAAGCCAGCCAGCGGTATACTGATCTGAAAGATTGCCGAGGTAATACCCGTTAATGAACCCATTGACAAGATTGAAAAAGATAGCCATAAACATGATGGCCAGGGGCATTTTTTTACCTTTGGTCCTCAGCCTGAATGGGAAAATAATGTCCCTGTTAATATAATGAAGAGCATATAGGCTGAAGAAAATCCATGTAGGTGCATTATGCGTTGTTGCCCCTGTAAAGAAAAAACCTGCAAAAACCAGCAGGGCAGGGGCTTCCATTATGATCCATCCCCATCGGTTGCTGATCATGGCTCCCCATTTTGTACTTGTATGCCTTCCGTAAGGAGCTACATATCTGATCACAAAAGGAAAGCTTACCAGTGCAATCGCAATCCACACATAAACAATAAAATAAAACACAGAAGTGGAAATCATCAGCTTACTTGTTTAGATAATTGTTTTCTTTGAACCAGATATAGAGATCGCGGATCGTTTCATCGAGCGGACGGGGTTGCAGCCCAAGTTCAAGCCTTGATTTCGAATTGTCGATATGCCTGCTTCCTTTGGCAATAATCTCAAGAGATTCTTTTGTATATAAAGGTTCCGATCCTGTTAGTTTGCTGTATCCGGTAATAAATGGTAATCCCAGCTTCGCCGACCAGAAAGGGAGAACAGTCTGAACTGTTTTGACTCCTGAATTTTTGCTGATGCATGCCGATAATTCTTTGACACTGTGCCACTTGCCGGCAACTAAATATTTTTGTCCTGATCTCGCCTTTTCGATAGCGGAAATCGCAGTACTCACAACATCCCTCACATCGATCCAGTTATATCCCCCGGGGACAAGAGCAGGAATTTTGTGATTCAGCAGTTGTAAAACAGCTTGTCCTGTGAGACCCGGCTCCGGATCCGCAGGGCCGATTATTGCCGTCGGACTGAGAACGATGGCATCCATACCATTATGGGCGGCTTCCATGACTGCACGTTCACCTTCAGCCTTGCTGCGGTCGTATGCAAAGGCTTCTGAACCTACAAGCGGACGGGTTTCATCAAGTGACTTGTCCTGGGGATCCTGGCGGAAAGCGTGGATGGAACTGAAATGAATAACTCTTTTAACATTCCTGTCTTTGGCTGCGGATAACATATTCCTGGTACCATCCGCATTATTCCTGTAAACAGATCCTGAAGGATCTCCGGTAATTGAAATCTGGGCAGCAAGATGAAACACTACATCTACGCCATCAAGGAGATCAAGAAGGGAGGTTTTATCAGCCAAATCTCCCTTGACCATTGCAAGCTCTAATTTACTTATCGCTTCTGTATTTTTATGGACCAGGGCTTTTACCTGGAATCCTTTGTCAAGCAATGATTTGCAAAGATTATAGCCAACATGTCCGTTGGCACCTGTAACTGCAATTTTCATCAGAAGAATTTAAGTTTGGCTGCAAAAATAGCAATTTAATTCTGGCACTGAAGGTTTAAGCTTTTTTTAGATTAATTTTACATAAAATCTCCCAGGCTGTTATAAAACTGCCCCCGGAGACTCATTTACAAACAATTGACTTATCATATCTGACATATTAAAACAACCACCTATGAAAACATTTAAAAAAATCGTGATCTGGATACTGGGTATCATCCTGGTACTGGTAATTATTGGATTTCTCCTGCCTAAAACTTATAAGGTGGAGCGTTCGGTATACATAAAGGCAAAACCGGAGCTCATCTACGACCTTACAAGTAACTTCAACAAATGGAAGTTATGGATTCCCTGGACCAGGGCTATTGACTCAACTGCCGTTTTCTCATTGGAAGGGAAAGAAGGACAGCTTGGATCGATCTGGAAATGGGAGGGAAAAGTGCTTGGGAACGGACAGATGACAGCAACCGAATTCGTCCCGGCACAGTTATTTGCATATGACCTTGCCTTTGATAAAGGAAAATACAAGAGCAAAGGCCGAATTACAATTGAAACTGCAGCAGACTCCTGCAAAGTTTCCTGGATTGACGAAGGCGACCTCGGATATAATCCCGTGAACAGGTATTTCGGGCTTATGATGGATAAAATGATGGGGCCGGATTTTGAAAAAGGGATGAAAAAGCTGAAAACTGTTTGTGAAGCCCGGGCTTCATGGCCAAGGATAGAAGAAAAAGCTTATCCTGAGCAGGTTGCAATTTTAATCAGGGATTCAGCCGGTCCGAAAACGTATGCCTCGGTAATGGCCAAAGGATTTGGAGAACTTATGGGTTTCGTTAAAGCTGGTAAGCTGAATATTGCTGGTGCACCATTCGCGATCTACGTTAAATTTGACAGTATAACCTTGAATGCAGTGTTTGATATGGGGATCGTGATCAGCAAGGCCGACAAAGGCAAGGGCAGGATCCGGGTTGAAACACTTCCGGCCCACAATGGAGTCGTTGCTCATTACATTGGTCCGTTTGATAAAACAGCTGAAACCTATGGTATCCTTCACCAGTATATCAAAGAAGCCGAACTTCAACCGGTTGGAGGGCCATGGGAGATCTATATCACTGACCCTATGACCGAAAAAGATCCATCTAAACTGGTTACGGATATTGTGTTTCCTGTGAAATAAACTGTCTGGAAACCAATATTCTGCATGATATTATTGTCTTATAATTAATATTATGTTAAGTTGAAATATTAAAAAGAGACTGCCAGATATCTGGCAGCCTTTTTTTGATGCTTTTATCTCCCCTATTTTTTCTGCACTGCTTTAAGTTTCTCCCTCGTTGCTTTAACGTCTTCCGGTTTCTGCATGCGGATATAAATCTGCAATAATGAAGTTAAGGTTGTTTCATCGGTGGGCTGTAATTCGTTGGCCCTCTTCAGGTATGGAATTGCAGCTTCCAGGTACTTATCTGCCTGCGCTCTAAGTGTTTTATACTCAGCTTCAGCACTTAAGGGCAAGTTCTTTGCTTTATCATCATAAACAAGTGCTTTGTTGACATAAAGCGCACTAAGGTTGAATACCGGGTCAAAATAATCGGGTTTCAGTTGTATTGCCCTCTTGTATGAAGTTTCGGAAAGCCCAAACATCTGCTCCCTCATCTCCGGAGTCCTCGTAGTATCATCCGCCAGTTTGCTGTAGATGTTTCCCAGGGCATAATAAATACTTGGATTTGCCGTGTCTTTCTCTGTAGCAGCCCTGAGGTATCTCAAAGCCTTCTCAGTATTGTTGAAAGTCAGGTAAATATTCGTCTCGGCAAGGAATAACTGCATGTTCCCAGGATACATCTTCTGGCCCTCCCGCAAAACTGCCAGGGCTGCGCTGGAATCTTTATCAACACGATATAGATCTGATAATGAAGAATATATAACGACTGACTTCGCCTTTAACTTTAACAAATTAATGTAGTACTTTTTAGCCTGCTCCTTGTCATTTGCAAGAGATGCACAGGTAGCGGCATAGAATAAGGATAATGTATCTGGTATGCTGATTGCTGCCAGAGCTGCATAACTTCTGTCAAAGGAAAGCATAGCGCCTTTGAAGTCTTTCTTTCCGTAAGCATCAACAGCCTGATTGAAATACTGGTCCCTTTGCCATTTGACTTTCAGAAAGATGTCTTCAGCGTATTCCTTTTTCGTATCATATTCGGTAGCTTTTTTATAGGACTCAAGCGCTTTCGCAAGAGGTTCAGCATCAAGAGCCTTGTATTTTTCATCCTTGCTAATGGCAATTTCCGAAAATATGTTGCCACGTATGAACCAGGCTTTTGCGTCCTGCGCGGTGCTCGGATCCTGGATACATTGGTTGATGCTTTCGAGTGCTTTATCCAACTTTCCCTCTTTCAGGTAGTTAGATGCAGTCTGGCGCATAGCTTTCTGGCCAAATGCTAATGAAATGGAGACCACCATTAACACCATTAATACGATCCTTTTCATATGCTAAGTTTAGTTTTCAAATTTGAAGCGGCAAATTTAGGAAAAGCAGGCTGATTAATAAAGACAGATGAAAAATTAATTTTCATCTGTTCCTGACGGATTAGCAGGCTCCTGTGAATCAGTTTCACCCTCAATAACCTGGTCCACATCAGTTGTTTCATCCGGTTCTGCACCTTCTTCGACCTCTACCTTTGCAACAGCTGCGATCGCATCACCTTCGTTGATCTTGATCAACCTGACTCCCTGGGTTGCCCTTCCGACTATCCTCAGATCAGAAATAGCCATCCTGATGATTATTCCAGATTTATTAATGATCATAAGGTCATCATTATCAGTCACATCGCGGACAGCGATCAGCGGACCTGTTTTGTCTGTTATATTTATGGTTTTCACACCCTTACCTCCGCGGTTGGTAACACGGTAGTCATCAATGTCGCTGCGCTTCCCATACCCGTTTTCTGAAACAACAAGTACTTCTCTCTTCTGGTCTTTTGGCAAACAGATCATCCCAACCACTTCATCGTGTTTCCCTGCAAGCGTAATCCCCCTGACACCGGAGGCATTCCGTCCCATAGGCCTTACTTTAATCTCGTTAAACCGGATTGCCCTTCCCGAGCGCAGGGCCATAAGCACTTCATCATCTCCATGGGTCAGTTTGGCCTGCAGCAACTGGTCTCCATCATTGATATTGATGGCAATAATCCCGTTCTGACGAGGCCTGGAGTAGGCCTGCAGCGAGGTCTTCTTAATGGTTCCACGCTTTGTACAAAGTATAATGTAATTGTTTGCACAGTATTCCTCATCCTTCATATCCTTAACATTGATAAAGGCTCTCACCTTATCGTCAGGTTCAATATTTATGAGGTTCTGTATGGCCCTTCCTTTTGATATCTTTGTTCCTTCCGGAATTTCAAACACCCTCAGCCAGAAACATTTACCCTTTTCTGTGAAGAACATCAGGTAATTGTGGTTTGTAGCTACGAACAAGTGTTCAAGGAAATCCTCATCGCGGATGTCGGATCCCCTGAATCCTTTCCCTCCCCTATTCTGCCTGCGGTATTCCGATAGGGGAGTCCGCTTGATATAACCCATATGGGAAATAGTAATCACCACGTTCTCATCCGCAATCATATCCTCCATCCTGAAATCGCTTGCAGCATAGACGATCTGGCTTCTCGACTCATCCCCGTATTTTTCTTTTATCTCCCTCATCTCCTCCTTGATGATATCCATCCGCATAATCTCACTGGCGAGAATATCCTTCAGGTGTTCAATGAGTTTCATGAGTTCCTCATATTCGGCTTTGATCTTGTCACGTTCAAGACCGGTAAGCCTCTGCAGTCTCATATCAAGGATGGCCCTTGCCTGGATCTCGGAAAGCGCGAAAGTTGACATGAGCCCTGCCCTTGCATCATCGGGGGTTCTCGATTCCCTGATAAGCTTTATTACTGCATCAAGGTTATCCAGGGCAATTAACAGTCCTTCAAGAATATGAGCTCTCTTTTCAGCTTCGGCAAGCTCAAACTTGGTCCGGCGAACAATCACACTATGCCTGTGGTCAACATAATGAACGATCATATCCTTCAGGGTAAGCATCATCGGCCTTCCTTTAACCAAGGCTATGTTGTTGATATTGAATGATGTCTGTAAAGGAGTTAACTGATATAGCTTATTGAGGACAACATTTGTTATCGCTTCTTTCTTGAGTTCATATACAATACGGACCCCGTTACGGTCTGATTCGTCGCGGATATCGGTAATTCCCTCAATCTTTTTATCGTTGACGAGTTCGGCTGTCTTTTTTATCATCTCAGCCTTATTCACCTGGTAAGGTACAGAGGTTACAATGATCTTCTCCCTCCCGTTGGGTTCCTGCTCAATATTCGTTTCTCCTCGGATGACCACCCTTCCCCTTCCTGTATGATAGGCTTCCTTAACACCTTCATAGCCGTAGATAACTCCTCCTGTCGGGAAATCAGGGGCTTTGATGAACTTCATGAGTTCGTCGATGGTGATGTCGTGGTTGTCAATGTATGCAATTGTTCCGTCAATGACCTCGCTCAGGTTGTGAGGGGCCATATTGGTTGCCATGCCAACAGCGATCCCTGAAGCTCCGTTGATCAGAAGGTTAGGAATACGACATGGCATCACTGTCGGCTCCTGCAGTGTATCATCGAAATTAAGCTTAAAGTCAACTGTGTCTTTCTCAATATCTGCAACAATTTCTTCGGCTATCTTGCGCATCCTGGCCTCTGTGTACCTCATGGCAGCAGGATTATCCCCGTCCATGGAACCGAAGTTACCCTGTCCGTCGACCAGCGGATACCTCAAACTCCAGTCCTGGGCCATTCGTACCATGGCATCATATACCGACGTGTCGCCATGAGGATGGTATTTCCCAAGGACCTCACCCACGATACGGGCTGATTTCTTATACGGACGGTTCGAAAGAACCCCGAGTTCATACATTCCAAATAATACCCTGCGGTGAACAGGTTTCAATCCATCCCTAACATCAGGTAATGCCCGGGCCACAATAACCGACATTGAATAGTCGATATAAGCAGCTTTCATCTGGTTCTCAATGTTTACCTGGATGATCTTCTCGCCGGATTCCATTTTCTCCATTTTTATTCTATTGATTTACAGGAATATACTAATTTGAATTCCTTTGTACGAAAGTACTGAAAATACCCAAGACGACCATGGAAAAAAGCATTAATATTTCACCCTCTTATGAACACGGAAATGTTAATAATTAAAGGCCTTACATTATGTTTAAATCTATTTCGATCGTATTTTTGACCCGATGCCATTTTTACCGATAAAACAAATCTGGCTTGATTATTGTAAACGCTAATCCGCAGACATAAATAAAGCATAAAGGCATTATTAGACACTCTGCAGCGTTATAAACAGAAAGGAATATATTTCATGGAAGCAAAGTTTTCGCAACGTGTCAAAGACGTTTTAATATACAGCCGTGAAGAAGCGCAGCGGCTTGGGAATGACTATATAGGACTGGAACACCTTGTACTGGGAATAATCCGTGAAGGGGAAGGACTGGCAATCAAAATCCTGCGCAACCTGGGTTCAGATCTCAAAGAAATACGCAGTAAAATTGAAGTTTCAGTTGCAAGCCATAAGGAACGTCCTGTCGGGTCAGAGAATCTCCCTCTGATCAAACAGGCTGAAAGAGCACTTAAGATCACTTACCTTGAAGCCAAGGTATTCAACAGTGAGCTTATTGGCACAGAGCACCTTTTACTTGCAATTCTGAAAGATGAGAACAACCTCGTAACTAAGACCTTCGGCAATTTTGGCATTACTTATGACAGTTTTAAGGAAGAACTTCGCGCCATTGTGAATTCAGGCAAGGAAGAAAAGACCATGCCCCCTCAGAATATTCTGCCGAAAGACGAAGAAGACGAAGAACAGGAAGAAGGCGGGAAGTCTTTTATGGCCTCGCCCAAACGCTCGGGTGAAGCCAAGTCAAAAACACCTGTGCTGGATAACTTTGGAAGGGACATCACACGTGCCGCCGAAGAAGGACGGCTTGACCCGATAGTGGGCAGGGAAAAGGAGTTGCAGCGTATCGCCCAGATCCTGAGCCGGCGCAAAAAGAATAACCCGATTTTAATAGGTGAACCAGGCGTTGGCAAATCGGCTATTGCTGAAGGGCTGGCCTTGAGGATTGTACAGCGGAAAGTTTCCAGGGCATTATTCAATAAGCGTCTTGTTTCGCTTGACCTTGCTTCGCTTGTTGCAGGCACAAAATACCGGGGTCAGTTCGAAGAAAGGATGAAAGCTGTTCTGAATGAACTTGAGAAAAATCCAAATATTATCCTGTTTATCGATGAGATTCATACGATCGTCGGTGCAGGCAACGCATCCGGATCACTCGATGCATCCAATATGTTCAAACCGGCCCTGGCCAGGGGTGAGCTTCAGTGCATCGGGGCTACTACTTTAGATGAATACCGGCAATATATAGAGAAGGACGGGGCCCTTGAAAGACGCTTCGAAAAAGTTCTCGTCGACCCTACGGATCCGGATGAAACGATTGAGATACTTCAGAATATCAAAGAAAAGTATGAAGACCACCACCTGGTAAAATATACTGATGACGCCATAAAAGCCTGTGTCTCTCTAACAAACCGTTACCTGAGTGACAGGTACCTGCCCGACAAAGCTATCGATGCCCTGGATGAAGCAGGGGCAAGAGTGCACATCACTCACATCAATGTTCCACAGGAGATCATCAACATCGAAAGCCAGATAGAAGAAGCCCGGAAGAAGAAGATGCAGGCAATCAACAGCCAGAAATTCGAAGAGGCTGCCGATCTGCGTGATACTGAAAGGAAGCTTCAGGAAAATCTTGAAAAAGCTAAGAAGAGCTGGGAAGAGCAGGCTAAAATTAACCGCGAGACGGTAAGTGAAGAAAACGTCGCCGAGGTCGTGGCCATGATGACCGGCATTCCTGTTCAGCGTATCGCAAAGAATGAAAGTGAGAAGCTGATCAATATGGAAAATGAGCTCGCCAACTCTGTGATCGGACAGAATGAAGCGATCAAAAAAGTTGTTAAAGCAATCCGCCGTAACAGGGCAGGATTAAAAGATCCGAACAAACCCATAGGGACATTTATTTTCTTAGGCCCTACAGGCGTTGGCAAAACCCATCTTGCAAAGGTCCTTTCGAAATATCTCTTCGATACCGAAGATGCACTGGTCCGTATCGACATGAGTGAATACATGGAGAAATTTGCTGTTTCAAGGCTTATCGGGGCTCCCCCGGGATATGTGGGTTATGAGGAAGGCGGACAGCTTACCGAAAAGATTCGCCGCCGGCCATATTCCATTATACTTCTCGATGAAATTGAAAAGGCACATCCCGATGTATTCCACTTGCTTTTGCAGGTCCTTGATGACGGTCAGCTCACCGACAGTTTCGGGAGAAAGGTCGATTTCAAAAATACCATCGTGATCATGACCTCGAACATTGGCTCCAGGCAGCTGAAGGATTTCGGACAAGGTGTAGGATTTATGACCAAAGCGAAAGCCGAAGGCACCTCTGACCATGCCCGGGGAGTGATTGAAAATGCCCTGAAAAAAACTTTTGCACCGGAATTCCTCAACCGTATCGACGATGTGATCATCTTTAACTCCCTTGAGAGGGAAGATATACACAAGATCATCGATATTGAACTGGCTCTCCTTTTCAAGCGTATTAAAACAATCGGTTACCAGGTTTTAATCAGTGATGAGGCGAAAGATTTCATTGCAGAGAAAGGCTGGGATGTACAGTTCGGAGCCAGGCCGCTCAAACGTGCAATTCAGAAGTATATTGAAGATGTTCTCGCTGAAGAAGTAATAAAATCAAAGCTTTCGGCAAACGACATCCTCACACTGGATTTGGATAAGGAAAAAACTGAAGTGTTTGTAACAGTCACCAAGGCCGAGGCAGCTCTTCCACCGCCCGAAACTGTAAGTTAAAAACGGTTCAGCAACTCTTCGTGCTTCATCGTACGGATAAGGGTTTCACCATTGTCATTCACATTCCCGAATACTGAATCCAGTATCTTGTTGACTTCTGCGTCACCCCGGTAAAAGTACCTTATAGTGATGGTGAAACCATTGTGCTCATAATTGATCTTATCTCCCGACTGATCGCTGATGTAAAAATTATCGGATACTATATTCTCGCCTTTAAGGTATTTAACAGCAAGAGGAGCAATAATGTCGGCCGTCTTCAGCTTGTTCAGGTCCATGAACTGGTACTCTCCCATCACAAACCGGTCACCCATGAAATAAAACATGGTTTTCATTTTCATGTTCTGCAAGGTCTCATTGTACCCGATGAGTCTTACCCGCATTGACTGAAATTTCGAAATATTGATGCATTCAGGTTCCCCTTTCAGCTTTGTCATTTTTTTAAACGTTGTAAGAAATGGGGTGTCGCCGAATTCAATCTTGGTTCCTGTATCAAAAAACTGGGAATTCTTTCCAGGCTTATAGAAGGTAAAAAAATGCATTGATATTTCATCCTTAATACAGTTATTATGAGGATTCCTGAGATTATTCTCCTTAAAGAACTCAAGGAATTCAAAGCTGTAGCGCCCATATCTGAGATTGATAATTCCCAGCTTGATGAGGGGAAGCAACCTCGCCCTTGTAAAAACCAGTAAAAGCACGAGAACAAAAAGCCCAACCAGGGCCAGTATCAGGTATAGCATGCTGGGGTCAAAAGACGTACTGTCCTTTGCGGTTCTGGCAAGCAGGATAAAATTCAGAGTGGGGCTGTTCATATCGAAAAGCAATTCAGCACCTTAAAAGCAGGCTCGGAAATTGATGCACAAATGTAGTCTAATTCCAGTTAAATAAGTGTCTGACAGTCTTTAAAATTTATATTGATTGTCTTCTATTAGCTTATTGGCAATTCTCCTGCGGGCTTCTTTTATATTCAATCCTTCAATCTCGCTCAGCTCACTAACTGATTTTACCAGACGTGCGGCATCATCACCGGAGGAAAAGCTGTAAGCCGCATCGCAGCCTGCTTTACGGATCTTATCAGCAGCATCATAAACCAGCACATCAAGAATATCTTTGTATAATGCGACCTCGGATTCACCTTTCATGCCTTCGAGTTTGGCAACTCTGAGGGCTGTCGATTCGGCGATATATACTTCGATAATCATTTCCGAAAGATTATTCAGTACCTCCTGTTCCTGCCCAAGCTTCTTTTCGAAAGTTTTTAATGCCCCGTACAACGCTATGAGGATGGCTTTCTTGAAATTGCGGATGCATCGCATTTTTTCTTCATGGTAGCCTTCAGATGCAGGTTTCGTTTCGGCAATAGAAGATGCTGAGGATACCAGAATTTCAGCATTGCCCATCAGGTCAAAATCGCCTTTCATGGCACGCTTCATAGCAGTATCAACCACCAGCAGGCGGTTGATTTCGTTGGTGCCTTCAAAGATCCTGTTGATCCTTGAATCACGGTATCCCCTTTCGACCGACATCTCAGCCGAATATCCCATGCCACCATGGATCTGCACGGCTTCGTCAATCACATAATCCAGAGCTTCAGACCCATATACTTTGAGAATTGCAGCTTCAACGGCATAATGGCTGATACCTTCAATTGCAGCACGGCCCTTATCCATTCCCTCTGCTTTATTTTTCTGTATCTGGATATCGATATCCCTGCTCACCCTGTAAATGGCTGATTCAAGGGCAAACGTCCTGATCACCTGCTCAGCAAGCTTGAATTTGATTGCCCCGAAAGTTGAGATCAGAACACAGAACTGCTTGCGTTCATTGGCATACTTAACAGAATCATTAATCGCTTTTTTACTTGCGCCAAGAACATTGGCTCCGAGTTTAATACGGCCCATATGAAGGATGCTCAAAGCAATACGGAATCCTTCTCCCCTGCTGCCGATAAGGTTTTCAACAGGTACTTTCACATCAGTATAAAATATCTGGGCTGTTGATGATCCCTTAATTCCCATCTTATGTTCATCAGGATTCACACTGACACCCGGGAACTGGCGCTCAACAATAAAAGCCGACAATACCCTGTCCTTGTCGATCTTAGCGAAAACAACCTGAGAGTCGGCAAAACCGGCATTGGTGATCCACATCTTCTGACCATTCAAAATATAATGTTTCGCGTCTGCAGAAAGAACCGCCTGTGTTTTACCCGAGTTCGCATCACTGCCTGCTCCCGGCTCAGTAAGGCAATATGCCCCTATCATCTCCCCGCTTGCAAGTCTGGTTACATATTTCTGGCGCTGCTCCTCATTGCCGTAATACATGATAGGCAGGGTGCCGATTCCTGTATGAGCCATGAACGCCACCGAAAAAGAATATCCTGCCCCTATAGTTTCCGCAGCAAGCATCTGGGTCACAAAATCCTGTCCGAACCCGCCATATTCCTCCGGAAGGGCGATACCCATAAGCCCCAGTTCACCCGCTTTTTTCAGAGTGCTTTTCATCAGTATGGTATCAGGAGTATCGATCTTGTCGATGATCGGGTATACTTCCGTCTGAAGAAAATCGCGGCAGGTCTGTGCGATCATCAGCTGCTCTTCATTAAATTCTTCGGGAATAAAAATTTCCGCAGGGGTGATCTCGCGAACAAGAAATTCGCCGCTTTTCAATACTTGCTGGTGTTCCATCAGTTTTGGTTTATTGGTTTTATTTTTTCATTTACAGGTTTAATGAATCGGCGATCAGTTCGGCAATATCCAAATTCCTGACCCCGCTTTCGGCATTCTTATATTTTATTCCGTCGGTAAGCATGTTCATACAGAACGGACAAGCGGTAGCAACGACATCCGCCCCCGTCTTCAGAACATCCTCGGTACGTTCCATATACACTTCCTTTTTCCCTGCTTCGGCCTCCTTGAACATCTGGGCCCCGCCGGCTCCGCAGCAGAGTGCTGAACTCCGGTTCCGGTGCATCTCGGTAAACTCTGCACCCAGGGCCCTGAGAATATTCCTGGGTTCCTCGTAAATCCCGTTGGCCCTGCCCAGGTAACAGGGGTCATGAAAAGTCAGGCGGGTCTTGGAAAAAAGGCTTTTATCGGGATTCAATTTCCCCAAATCTATCATCTGGTCAAGGAAATGAAGATAACTCACGACTTCAAAATTACCTCCCAGGTCGGGGTATTCATTTTTGAAGATATTGTAGCAATGCGGACAAATGGTCAGGATCTTTTCAATTCCGTATGATTTGAACAGGCTGATATTCTGCAGAGCCTGCATCTGGTAAAGCATCTCATTACCCGCCCTTCTTGCCGGATCACCTGTACAGGTTTCCTCAAGGCCAAGGACTGCAAAGTTCGTTTTAAGGTATACGAGGATCTTTGCAAACGCCCTGGCTACCTTCCGGTACCTGTCGTCAAATGCACCAGCGCAGCCAACCCAGAATAAATATTCTGGTTTTTCTCCCCGGGCAAAAAGATCGGCCATTAGTGTCATCTGCACAGGTACTGTTTCGCTCATATTCAAAAGTATTCCTAGTTCTTCCTGATTTCAAGATCTTTAGCCCACAACATCCTGTCTCCCTGTGAAAACTGCCATGGAGCCCCGTTGTTCTCAATGTAACTGAACATCGCTTTCAACTGTCCTGGTGCCGAAGCCTCCTCCATTACCAGATACCTTCTCATATCAACGATCAGGCTTGGGTGATTGATATTTATCGGGCATTCCATTGCACAGGCATTGCAGGTCGTACAGCCCCACAATTCTTCTTCCGAAATGTAATCCCGCAGCAATGCCTTGTTGTCTGTAAAATCCCTCCCGTTTTTAATCAGGTGAGGTCCTTTTTCCTTCATCCTGGCCCTGAGATCCATCATAACTTTGCGGGGAGACAGCTTTTTCCCTGTAATATTGGCCGGGCATACCGACGTACATCTTCCGCACTCAGTACATGCAAGGGAATCCAGGTAAGTCTTCCATACTACGTCCTCCACATCCTTAACACCAAAACGCCCTATGGGAACATTTGCAGCAGCTTCGCTTACCAACCCCGGGTCCAGCATCATCCTGACTTCACGTGTAATTTCGTCCATGTTCGTCAGCTTTCCCAGGGGTTCAAGCCTGCTGAGAAATACATTGGGTACCGACATGAACACGTGAAAATGCTTGGAATAAGGTAGTACGTTGGCGAAAATGAAGATCAGGAGAATATGTGACCACCAGAATATCTCATACAAAATAGTTACCACGCCCGATGAGAGTCCGCTTAGCCATCCGCAGAATAAACTGCTTACAGGATAAACCCCAAGGATAGGCTTACCTTCGAGTACCTGCTGCCGGATATAGGCAATATTCATCCCCTGTAAGGATACCATAAGCAGGAAAATAAGGCTGAGGGCGATGTTGGCATCCATATGCGAGATGTGCTTCATCTCAATGCCTTCGAATCGTTTAACATGCAGGAAAACCCTGCGGATGAGGAACACCAGGATTGCAAGGGCGATGATGAGTGCGAAGACATCGCCGCTACCCATGATCAGGTTATAAACCGGGCCAAGGAAAGAAAGGGACTTCTCGGTTCCGAAAAGCCCGTCGATAAGCATCTCGACACTTCCGAAAAGTATCACGCAGAAACCCCAGAAAACCAAAGCATGCAGTATACCTGTCATAGGAAACCTGAAGATCTTTGTTTGACCGATGGCAACCCTGAACATGATGCCGAACCGGCGGCTCAAATCCCTTACCGGAAAGCCTGCCTTTGTGAGCTTGAATAATTTGAGGTAACGAAATGTTGAATAGGTGAAAACACCAAGGGTAAGCAGCAGGGATAAGGAAAATACAATCTGTTTTAACATGATATGTTTATTTCCCTTTGACCTCTCTGAAAGCTTCTACAAGTTTCGGCAAGACTTTCGACGCATCTCCGATTATTCCGTACTGTGCAGCTTCGAAGACAGGAGCATCTTTATCTGTATTGATAGCAACAATAAACTTAGACCCGCTCACACCGGCGAGGTGCTGTGTGGCACCTGAAATACCTATCGCAAAATAAAGGTTTGGTGCGATGATCTTACCGGTTTGTCCGGTATGCTCTTCGTGTCCGCGCCATCCCTCATCTGAAACGGGCCTGGAACAGGCTGTGGCTGCTCCGAGGATGTTTGCAAGCTCAACCAGGGGCCCCCAGTTGTCGGGGGATTTCATTCCACGGCCACCTGAAACAACTATATCTGCATCAGTCAGAAGGATCTTGCCGGTTTGCTTCTGGGTATCCCTGACATGGGTTTTATTAACAACAGATGAAGGAGCAAGTTTTTCAATAACGACCGGCTGTGTCTTTTCAATAACTTCAAACGAATTCTGTGCAAGCGTAAGAACCCTGACATCTGATGTTATGGTAACATTGGCAAAAGCATTGCCGGAAAATACTTTTTTATAAATTATGAACGGGCTAACGGAAACAGGAAGGCGACTAACACCGGCTCCCAGTCCGGCCTTCATTCTGACTGCCACCCTGGGTGCAATAGCTTTCCCCATATTGTTGTTGGAGAGCAGTATTACATTGGCGGATTCCTTCATTGCGATTTCAGAGATCACAGCTGCATAATTCTGGTTGTCAAGAACATTCAACTGATCACCTTCAACACTAACGATCTTTGAAGCCCCGTAATTCGCAAGTATTGCCAACTCCGTGTCGTCAACTTTTCCGATAGAAACAGCAGTAACACCTGAACCCAGCATTTCTGCAACCTTTGTTGCATAGGATACCAATTCAAAAGAAAGTTTCTTAAACCTTCCATCCCAATTTTCAACGAATACTAATACAGACATGGTATGTTTTTAAACGATTGTTAAAGGTTAAATGACTTTTGCTTCGTTCTGAAGCAGCTCAACGAGCTGCTTTGGATTTTCGGCATCAATATATTTACAGGCCGCACGGGGCTTAGGTTTCTCATAATTAAGCAGCTCTGTTTGCGGACTACTTCCCGACGGCTCTGAAACTTTGATTGGTTTGGTACGGGCCATCATGATTCCTCTCATAGCTGCGATCCTCGGTTCCTTTGCAATGCCTTTCTGTACTATGGCAACAAACGGCACATCAACGCTCACAATTTCCTTTCCGCCGTCAATCTCTCTCGTAAGAACTGCCTGACCGTTTTCAATCTTCAGTCCGGATACGGATGAAATAGAAGGAATGTCAAGAAATTCGGCCAGCATCCCTCCTACCATCGAGCCGTTGTAATCACTTGATTCAATTCCGCAAAGTATGATATCATATGGTTCTTTTTTAATAACCCCGGCAAGCTCGGCTGCCACAAAAACTGCATCAGCGGGATCTGCATTCACCCTGATGGCATCGTCGGCTCCGATCGCAAGCGCTTTCCTGATTGTTGGTTCAGAACCTGCAAGTCCTACATGAGCCACCGTGATCTTTTGAATGCTATTGGCAGGATCGTCTTTGAGCTCAAGCGCCCTTGTGAGGGATAATTCATCCCATGGATTTATAACCCATTGAATTCCTGAAGTATCGAGTTTCTTAAAATCATCGATAAACTTCACCTTGGTTGTGGTGTCAGGAACATTGCTGATACATACTAGTATATTCATTCTTCTTTTTTTGCGGTTGCAAAATTAGTATAAATAAAATAATGGGAAAATGGAATTTACTACTCGTCCTCAAGGCATTTCTTATACTGTGTCATCGCTTTGAGACTCATACCCATACTTGAAAATCCCCCGTCATGATAGATGTTCTGCATGGTAATCTTTCTGGAGAGGTCAGAGAAGAGTACAATACAAAAATCGGCACATTCTTCAGCAGTGGCATTGCCCAGGGGCGACATCCTCTCGGTAAAATCAATCAGTGCATCTATGCCTTTTACTCCACTGCCAGCGGTCGTCCTGGTTGGCGACTGGGATATTGTATTGATCCTCACATTCTTTTCCCTGCCATAAATATAGCCGAAACTCCTCGCAATGGATTCCAGCATGGCCTTGGCATCAGCCATATCGTTGTACCTGTACAACGTCCTCTGGGCAGCAATATAAGAAAGTCCGACAATCGACCCCCATTCATTTACCGCGTCAAGTTTTTTTGCGACCTGAATCAATTTATGAAACGACATGGCCGATATATCCACGGTCTTATGATAGTAATCATAATCAAGGTCGTCATACTCCCTGCTTTTGCGAACATTCATCGACATGCCAATCGAATGTAACATAAAGTCGAGCTTTCCCCCCAGTATTTCGGTTGATTTGCTGATCACATTCTCAAGGTCTGAAACACTGGTTGCATCCGCAGGAATAATTTCGGCGCCGCAATGTTCCGACAATGCTTTAATAGTCCCGAACCGAAGTGCGACAGCTGTGTTCGAAAGTGTAAAAACAGCACCTTCCTCATGCGCTTTCAAGGCTACATTCCAGGCAATTGATTTCTCATCAAGCGCTCCGAAAATAATACCTCTTTTTCCTTTAAGTAAATTATATGGCATTTTATATTTTCTTAAATTACAGACAATTAAATAAATTTAACTAAACCTATAGATTAATTTAAATACCAGGGGAAACTGCCTAAGTATTTAGCAATTCCTTTGCAGCTTTCATAGCTGCAGGGGTCACCTTCTCGTTGCTCATCATCCTCGCAATCTCCTCTACCCTCTCATTGTTTTTAAGCTTCCTGATCCTTGTCATTGTGACATGATCACCTTCCGATTTATAGACGCTGAAATGATGCACGCCTTTCCCTGCAATCTGAGGAAGATGAGTGATCACTATCACCTGCATCCCTGCCGACATGGTTTTAAGTATGGTCCCGACTTTTCCTGCTATCTCGCCCGATACGCCGTTGTCAATCTCGTCGAAAATGATAGTGGGCAATAAATTCTTCCTGCTTACCATCGATTTGACTGTCAACATCAAACGAGATAATTCACCTCCGGAGGCCACCTTCGAAACCTCATTCACAGCAATCCCTTTATTGGCTGAAAATAAAAACCTGACATCATCGATCCCTCCGGGTGTTAAATGCTTCATGGGAATGATTTCAATAACAAACTTTGACGAGGGCATACCAAGCTGCGAAAGCCTGTCTTCAACTTCCTTCTCAAACCCGGATTTAACACCTTTGCGAACCTTCGAAATACCTTCAGCCACTTCAGAAAGTGATTTGAAAATTGTTGATATTTCGTCTTCAGCTGATTTAATCTTTAACTCCAGGTAATCATCATCGGTAATCTTATTTTCAATGTCTTGAATAATTTTAAAAAGCTCATTTACTGTTTTAACCTGGTGCTTCTTTTCAAGACGGTAGATAAGATCGAGCCGCTGTGTCAGGCTCTGGATTTCTTCAGGATCAAACTGTATCTTTTCCTCAAGTTGTTCAAGTTCCTTACAGATATCCTTGATGTCAATCTGGTTATTTTTCAGCCTGTCGATTAGTTCCTGAATGGAGGGATGATATTTTGAAGAAGCTGACAGAACCGAAATCACTTCATTTAACAAGGCAAGGATATTAACTTCCGATCTCCCGGTTTTTTCTGAAGCAGCAAATAAACTGCCTTTGATTTCCTCAGAATGTGAGAGAGTCTCCAGTCTTTGTTCAGCCTCTTCCTGCTCACCTTCTTTCAATCCTGTTTTAAGAAGTTCGTCAAGAAGAAAGCGATAATAGTCCAGCTCTCCTTTAGACTTTGCCTCCCGGTGTTTAAGCTCTTCGAGCTCTTTCCGGAGTGACGCATACCGCTGATAATCAAGCTGATAATCTCTAAAAGAAGCAGTCAGCCCGGCATAGCTGTCAAGAATCGCCATCTGGAAATCAGCATCGTTCAGGGTAACGACGGAATTCTGAGAATGGATGTTTACAAGTTTATCTCCAAGTTCCTTCAGAAGCGTTACATTGACAGGGGTATCGTTAATGAATGCTCTTGACTTTCCGTTGTTGTTTATTTCACGCCGGAGTACTGTATTATCTTCGTAATCAAGGTCATTTGAGGTAAAGAATGCTTCCAGTTCATATCCTTTGATCCTGAAACATCCTTCAATAATGCATTTGCGCGTTTTATCAAGAAGTGAAGATGTATCTGCCCTTTGGCCCAGTATGAGGTTCAGTGCGCCGAGCAGTATAGATTTTCCCGAACCTGTCTCCCCTGTTATAACCGACAAACCTGTCGAAAATTCGATTTCCAGGTCATTAATAAGGATATAATTATCAATCGACAGCTTCCTGAGCATTGCCGCAATTAAGAGGTTGAATTTATTTACCGTCCAGTATAACCTGGTATTTTGATCCATTTGAAGGATCAATTTCTTTAAAAATATTCACCACTGTTGCTTTTTCTGAAGGGGGAACCCTTTGGTCGGAATAGACGTTTATGAATTCATCTCGTTTAGCGTCGGTAAGAAGTTGTATTGCAAACAGGTCTGGTTTGGTGTTGAATAAGGTTTTAATCAATTCAAGGCTCTGTGAACAATTTTCCCTGCCGGCATCGAGTTTCTCATACATCTGGTCCAGGCCAAGCCTGTGATATTTATAATAAAATTCCCTCAAAGCCGAGTTGCTGGGGTTCATAAAGTTTTCAATCATCCAGTAACGGTTCCTGGTCCCGTCAAATGCTTTCCACCCTGGTTCATTAGCATTCTGGGCTGTAGTGACGACTCCCTGAGCCTTGACGAGAAATGCCTGTCCGCCTTCTTGAGAGAAGGAATCAAAATACAGGCCCAGATACATATAGGTATAGAAAGCAAGGACTGAAGTCAGGTTTGAAGAAAAAGTTCCATCGGAATAATCAAGCGGCTGAAATTCAACATACCTGAACTGAAAACCTTTATCAATATAATTAAGAAGCACACTATTATAGGCAGTATTCAAGATCGGCCTCCTGAGCACAATATTAATGTTCCCCCTGTATTCATCTGTACCAAGCCGTTCATTTACAGTAAGTAAGATAGTACATTCTACACGTTCTTCGATTTTAAAATTATAGTTACTCCACTTGCGGTTATTCACAAACTCATAAATGGCATTTTGAAGATTTTCGAAAACGCGTTTATCTGTTCCTTCAAGCTGGGTAGCAGAAACCGTGACAATACAGTTCATTTCCTGGGAAAATGAAAACATGCTCAGGAGAAAAAATCCGATGGATATTATAAAACTTTTCATTTCCTGAAGATACTGTCCCAGATATCCTTTGCCACTTCTTCTTTGGGTTTGACTATTCCCCTGTGGATAATGCCTGCAGGGCTGAGAATGCTGATTTTATTTGTTGGAGTACCAAAACCTGCTCCCTTATCCTTGAGAGAGTTCATAATAATGAAATCAAGGTTTTTATTTTTCAGCTTTTTTTCTGCGTTTGCGAGTTCGTCGTTCGTTTCAAGAGCAAACCCAACCAGTACCTGTCCTTTTTTCTTGTCCCTGCCCATTTCCTGAAGGATGTCGGTAGTAGACTGAAGATCGACAGAAAGCTTGGTATTGCTCTTCTTTATCTTGTTTTCAGCTATTTTCACAGGGGCATAGTCTGCCACTGCAGCCGCCATGATTATATAATCGGAATGAGGCATATTTTTCATGCATGCCTTATACATCTCCTTAGCCGATTCGACTTTAATTTCTTTAACTCCACCTGCCACCGTCAATGGATGGCTTGGACCTGTAACCAGTATTACTTCAGCGCCTCTTGACCTGGCTTCATTTGCCAGCGCAACACCCATAAGTCCGGAAGAAAAATTGCTAATGTATCTTACCGGATCGATGCGCTCGACAGTTGGGCCGGCAGTTATAAGGACTTTTTTGCCACTGAGTTGGTTCTGCCTGGCAAAGAAGGTTTTAAAAATTGCCAGGATCTTTTCCGGTTCTTCCATCCTGCCCGGGCCTGAGAGGCCGCTTGCAAGTTCACCAACCTGTGGTTCAATAATGAAATTACCGTAGGATCTTAAAACGTCAATATTCTTTCGCGTTGAAGGGTGGTTGAACATATCCAGGTCCATCGCCGGAGCAATAAAGACAGGGCATTTGGCTGAGAGGTATGCTGTAATTACGAAGTTGTCGGCAATCCCGTTAACCATCTTGCCCAGGGTATTGGCTGTAACGGGTGCAAAGATCATGGCGTCTGCCCAGATCCCAAGTTCAACATGATTGCTCCATTCGCCGCTGGCAGCCCTGAAAGGCTCTACGATCACTGCGTTTCGCGAAAGAGTTGCAAGGGTGAGAGGTGTTACAAAATCCCTGGAAACAGGTGTCATGATGACTCTCACCTCACATCCTTCCTTTACAAGCATCCTTACCAGGAAAGGAGTTTTGTAGGCTGCAATGCTGCCGGTGACCCCGACAACGATCTTTTTACCTTTGAGCATGCTGGGTCAATTTGAAGTCTAGAACTCGTCTGGTCTTTCCTTATGGGGGTTCCTGAAGTAAACCTCGCTGTTAAGGTACTCATGCACGGCAATAAGCGTGGGTTTGGGCAGATGTTCATAATACTTTGCAATCTCAATCTGTTCACGGTTCTCAAAAACCTCTTCAAGATTGTCGGTTGTACTTGCAAATTCGGAGATCTTCTGGTTCAGCTCCTCCTTCATTTCGAGTCCGACCTGGTTTGCGCGTTTCGAAAGGATTGACACCGTTTCATACACGTTTCCTGTACCGTTCGTAAAATCTTCGATGTTACGGGTAACAGCATTGACGTCAGTCTTGATCTTTTTGTAATCCATTAATGTGCTCCTTTATTTATTTCCTTATTAACTTCCTGGTTTAAATGATTCAGTTTTTTCTGATCCCTTGCATAGATTGCCTCAAGCTCTTTCTGGCTTCTGGATTTCAGATCCTTGGCATCGGCGAGAAAATCGCTTTCAGGGTATTGGCTCACGAAATCATTATAAGCCTGTACCGTCTTTGAATGCCTGTCTTTTTTCTTATCTTCAATACTAAGCCTTGCGTACTTGTAATAGGTTTTTATGGTCATAAAAAGGATCTCTTCCTTGTCTTTAGTTTCAGGGAATTCCTTTAAAATATTATTAAAACACTGTATCGCTGCAGCATAATCCTCCATCTTAAAATACATCCTTGCAATACGCATGTCTTTGGCTGCAAGCTTCTCACGCAGTTTGTCGATTAACTCATTACATTCAGGAATCCGTTTACTGGTATGATAAGTATTCACAAAAAGCTGAAGTTCCTTGAGTGCCTCATAGGTATTTGTCTGGTCTAAAGTATATACGGGTGAATTCATATACAGGCAGTATGCACTGAGATAAAAACATTCTTCGGCTTCGGGTGTATTGGGAAAGTTATTGGTATACCTTTTAAAATAATAAGCAGCCAGGGTAAAATCCTTTTGGTTATAATAACAATATGCGTAATAATAATAAATTTTCTGGGATTTGTCGGTTGCCCTTACAACATTAATCAGCTGGTCGAATAACTGAAGGGCACGCGAGTAATCCTTTTCATGATAAAGTTTCAAGGCAGCATCATACTTTTCATCCACAGATCCGCTCTTCAGTACCTTCTGAAAGGAGCATGAATCAAGGGAAAGAAGCAGGATGAGCAGTAAGGGAAAGAATATCCTGTATTTCATGCGGCAAAGGTACGTTTTTTTAGCGAAATATTCTAATTTTGCAGCTTCAAATTACATAACGCTTCATAAACTAAAATCGTATTGCAGTGGACATATTTGATAAAGTAGTTAATAACATGGGTGCCCTCGGACAGTTTGCCGACCTGGGCTATGGCTATTATTTTTTTCCGAAGCTTGAAGGCGAGATCTCGACCCGTATGAAATTCAGGGGCGAAGAAATGCTCGTATGGAGTCTTAACAATTACCTCGGACTAGCAAATCACCCTGAGGTCAGGCAGGCTGATGCTGAAGCCGCAGCGATTTACGGCATGGCATCCCCTATGGGAGCAAGAATGATGTCGGGACAGACCAAGTACCATGAGCAGCTTGAGCAGGAGCTTGCAGCATTCGAGCATAAAGAAGCAGCGTATCTCCTGAATTTTGGCTACCAGGGGATGGTTTCCATCATCGATTCACTGGTCGACCGCCATGATGTGGTTGTTTACGATTCCGAAGCACATGCCTGTATTCTCGACGGTTTGAGGATGCATATGGGTAAAAGGTTTGTTTATCCGCATAACGATTTGGAGAAATTCGAAAACCAGCTGAAGCGGGCAAGGAAAATGGTTGACCAGACGGGAGGAGGAATCCTGGTTATCACCGAAGGCGTATACGGTATGGCCGGCGATTGCGGTAATCTTAAAGGGATTCTCCAGTTCAAAGAAAAATACGGTTTCAGGCTGCTGATCGATGATGCCCACGGTTTCGGCACTATGGGCCATACAGGAGCAGGCACCAGTGAAGAGCAGGCGGTGATGGACCAGGTTGACGTCTATTTCGGAACCTTTGCCAAAGCCATGGCCGGTATCGGCGCTTTTGTTGCTTCAGAAAAGCGGATTGTCAAATCCCTGGCATTTAACATGCGTTCCCAGATCTATGCCAAGTCTCTTCCAATGCCTATGGTCATGGGGTCACTTAAAAGAATGGAACTTATCAGGAACCATCCTGAATTGAAAGATAAGCTCTGGACCATCGTAAACGCCCTGCAGTCAGGCCTGAAGGCCAAAGGCTTTGACCTTGGGAAAACCCAGTCTCCTGTAACACCGGTATACCTGAAAGGTGGGATTGGTGAAGCAACCCAGATCGTTGCCGATCTGAGAGAAAATTACAAGATATTCTGCTCAATGGTTGTTTATCCTGTAGTACCCAAGGGAACGATTATGCTCAGACTCATCCCAACCGCCGGACATACCCTTGAGGACGTCAGCTACACAATAAAAGCATTCTCAGAAGTTAAGCAGAGGCTTGATGCAGGGAAGTACAGTTCGGGGGTTGTTCCGCCCCTGGCCGAAAAGTATTAAACGTTAGGGATTCTTTTTTCTCAATGCCGTACGATGATTTGTCTGCGGTAAACTCCGTTATTGTTCGACAGAACCACAAAGTAGACCCCATCGGGGAAAGCAGACACGGAAAGGGTGTGAACAAGCTGTCCGGAAGTAATTAATTCGGATGAATAAACACTCAATCCCAGCGAATTTACAACATCCAGCCTCCAGCTTCTTGAGTCCGTCTCGGGAAAAACAATATGAATATCGCTCTTTGCAGGCACAGGGTAAATTGTCAGAGAAACGGAGTTCAACTCTCCTGTTCCATATGTAAGTGGCTTGAGCTTGACATCGAGGTAAGTACCGCTGAACCTATTGACCTCCACATTGTTCACAGTCTTTGTGAAGTATCCCGCCCTTGAGAAAGTCAGGTTCCAGCTGCCATGGTCGATAACCCTTTCATAGAACCCGGTCGAAGACCTTGAATAAATAAAGGAGTTGTCAATATCATGGCCGGCAATATTGATTTTTGCAACAAGTGGATCACCTGTGACTGTGTCGCTGACGATCCCATGTATCCCAAACGAAACCTGCTCGATGTAATTGAGGTAAGATCGGTAATTATAGTTCCAGTAATTTACCAGCTGGCTGGCCGGAAGAAGTTTGGTACTCGAAAGCTCAATAGTAACCTCCCGGCAGTAATGCCAGTAATTCATATAATCCTGCCGCCCCCCGGTGATACGGTACCAGGCATATCCGTTTGTAACACCATTCTGCTCATCCCTGAAATAATTCGAAGGGCCATACACATGAACGGTATCGGCATACTCCCTTCCGACAAACTGCCACCAGGAATCATCCGCAGACAGTTTTGACCATGTGTCCCATGGATAGTTGAAAACCTCAGAACCCCCATGGAAGTTGGCCGACATAGTAAATCCCATGACATTGGCATAATTCATGAACGCCATGGTCTCAATCTGCCATGCGTTGCCGTCGGGATGCTGTCCGTCGGCCGGATCAGGATAATTCCTGTTCAGGTCGATACCGTTTGCATTCCCTCTTATAGCCCCGTTCACACTGTTGTTCCCCCCATGATATGTTCCATCGGGGTTGGCCAGGGGATTGATAAATATCTCGATACTGTCGACCATCCTGGTGATCCGCTGATCGGTTCCATAATTCGAAAGAAGGTAATCGATCAGGTGCATCATACCTATATACCCAGTGGTTTCATCCCCATGAATGCTGCTTGTATATAAAAACTGTGGTTTGGCACCGTCTGTATTGACGTCTTTGGAGATTTTGACGACCAGGATAAGCCTTCCTGCCCCTGTGATTCCAATAGTATCAAGTTTACAGAGGGAGGGGTATGCCGAAGCAAAGTAGTGCATGGTGTCAACGTACTGCTGGTATGTCGGGTAAAAGTTCCATGTTGCTGGGCCCTTTGATTTCGGGGTCCCTTCAGGTTTCATCAGTTCCGCATCAGAATACATGCTCCCCGGAGGTGTGAGTATGGTAATATCATAACCAAGCTTTGCAAACCCGGGGAATTCAGAACGGTTTGCATAGGCATAAACCTCATCTCCCCTCACATTGTCAATTGAAATAATCCTGCTCAGTTCATTAATGCTTTCCTTGTCGAAAACATGGAATTTAAAATATACTTCTCCATTTACATTAAGAAGGCTGTCGGCTTTTCGGTGATCAAAGGATTGTGCTGATGAAAAAAAGCATGTAAATACGAGTAACAGAGAGAGTGGGAAAAGTTTTTTCATAATTTAATCAATTGCTTGATAAGGTTATATGTTTCGGTATTTACTGGGACCAGAGGAAGCCTCAGAAAGTTGCCTGCAAGCTTTTTAATTTCCAGAGCAGCTTTGACCCCAGCCGGACTGCCATCGGCAAAGAGGGCGTTCATGAAATCAAGAAGTCTGAAATGAATAGATCTCGCTTTGGCAAAATCGCCTCTTAAACACAGGCGAACCATTTCAGAAAATTCCTGCGGAAACACATTGGCTACAACCGAGATCACACCCTCGGCTCCCAATGCCAGCAATGAAAGGGTAAGGGCATCATCCCCCGAAAGCACAAGAAAATCCTTTGGCCGCCTGCTAATTACCTGGCTGATTTGGTCAATGTTTCCTGATGCTTCCTTAATCCCGATAATGTTTTCACATTCAACGGCCAGCCTGATCGTGGTGGAGGCCGCTATATTGCTGCCGGTCCTTCCGGGTACAGTGTAAAGGATTACCGGTAAGGGGCATGCCTCTGAGACTGCCTTAAAATGTCTGAAAATTCCTTCCTGCTGTGGCTTATTGTAATACGGGCTTACCGACAATACAGCATCAATACCATTGAAAGATGTATGTTCTATTGCCGAAACGACATCGGCTGTGTTGTTTCCCCCGATACCAACCACGAGAGGCACCCTCCCTTTATTTTTTTCAACAGAACAGGAAATAAGTTCTGCTTTCTCCCCCACTGAAAGAGTCGGTGACTCCCCGGTAGTCCCCATAATAACGATGAATTCACATCCGCCCTCAATAATATGATTCATCACCTTTTCGTAAGACTTCAGATCAAGTTTCCCGTTCCGGGTAAATGGAGTGACTATAGCCACCCCAGTGCCTTTCAGTTTATTGCGGATACTTCTCATTTGTTTTAATAACGGTTAGGTAATGTCTTATCTGAGAAAGATATTCATCAAAGGTAACGGCAGGTTTGGCATCTATCATAAGGTCATAAAAGCTGGTGTTGTCCTCAGAAAATCTACCCACCCTGCAAATGGCTTTAGACAAGCCGGCAATATACTTAAGGGGGAAAGAATCGGCAAGGCTGAGGTCGATGAGGAGGTCAAACTCCTTATCCATAAAATCCTTTACACTCTGGTGTATCGGCCTGTAAAACCAGGTAATATCTTTCCTGGAAAAGAAATCAAAGGACAGCCTGGGCAGAAATCTCTGTATCAGGTTCCTGCTTTTAACGAATCCAAGTGCTTTCACTTCCTTATGCTCAAGCTGGAGTTGGGCTACAAACACCGACACTTTATCGTAATCGGGAATGTCATCCAGAGTATAAAGGATCCCTACCCTCTTTGCCTGCGGAAGATTGACCATGCCGTGAGCCTGGGAGAGCTTTACACTCTCTTTATTAAAATAGTATCGTCCTATTTTTCTCCTGATATTTTCCAACATAAACTTAAGTTTCTGAAAATTGAAGGACTACTGCAAAATTACAACAAAAGGATATAACGCCAAATCCCTGAAAAGATTATAATATCAAACGCAGGTTTTGTAAATTTACCGGCCGGAAAAATGAGTTTATGCCATTATATGATGTAAATATTTATACCTTACTGTATGCCCTGTCGGGGGTAATATCACTGATGCTTGCAATAATTGCTTTTCAGCACCGCAAGGTTTCAGGCGGACTGACCTTGTCGGTACTCATGATGTTTACCTCATGGTGGTGTTTCGGCGGACTTTTCGAGACATCGGCGACTGCAGTTCCCGTCAAGTTTCTTTTTTCAAAGATCGAGTATATAGGAGGTGTTGCAGCCCCGGTTTTATTTTTATTGCTAACGCTACAGTACACATATCCCGGTGTAAAGTTCAAGACCACCTGGATCGTGTCACTTTTTATTGTACCTGCGTTTACCCTCGTTGCCGCTTTCACCAATGAATACCACAACCTGATCTGGACAGGCTATTCAGCTGGTCCGCCTGATTCGAACCAGGTCATTTATCAGCATGGGATATGGTTCTGGATCGGATTTATGGGCTATTCGTACCTTATGCTATTATCAAGCATTATCATCCTGGTTAAATCCCTTTTGCTCTACAGGCATACTTTCAGGTATCAGCTTGCTGCTCTTGTCATTGCCGGCATCCTTCCATGGGTTGGGAACATCCTTTATCTTTTCGGTATCAACCCTCTTCCAGGCCTTGACCTGACAAGAATTGCCTTCTCGGCTTCGGGGATAGTCCTAGTTTATGCTATTGCGAACCTCAGGTTTCTTGATCTTTCACCTAAGGCCAGGACCCTGCTGATTGAGACTATGCCCGACGGGATGCTCGTGATTGATTCGGCGAAGAGGATTGTCGATATTAATCCGTCGGCCAGGAGAATCCTGGGTTTGAAGAATGATGAGGAAATCACCGGGAAAAAGCTGAATGAATTGCCTTCAGGCCAGTTTCAGTTGCTGGATTCAGCTTTCGAAAACAAGGCTGAAAACAGAGTATATTCATTACCACCGAAGTTCATAGAGATCAGTATCACTGCCCTGCAGAATAAAAAGCGCGAATTATCGGGGCATTATGTAGCCTTTCATGATATAACAGAGCTCAAGAAGAAAGAGATCGCCTTACAACAAAGTGAGGAAAAGTTCAGGTCCATGGCTGAAAACATATCCGATGTTATCTGGATGATGGACATCAACATGAAGTACACCTATGTAAGTCCTTCAATTCTAAGGCAAAGGGGATTTTCAGTTCAGGAATTCATGAGCCTGAGTCAAGATGAAATATACCCCAGGGAGTCATATAAAATCGTGCTGGACAAGCTTCTTGAGTATAAGAAATTATCTGACCAGGGCCGGCTTAACAGTTCTGAATCAGTCATACTCGAGATCCAGCATAACTGCAAGGATGGTTCGGTAAAAACAGGCGAAGTCCATGCCAATGCAGTTTTTGATGAACACCACAAGCTTATCGCAATCCATGGAATAACAAGGGATATCACTGAAAGAAAGCTGGAGGAGTCGGCTATCAGGCATCGCGACAAACTTTTGAAATCTGTTACAAATGCGGTAATCAGTCTGCTTCACAGGTCAGATCTGGAAATTGCGATCCAGGAAGCCCTGGAGATCCTGGGTGAGGCAATCAATGCCGACAGGGTATACATTTTTGAGAACATTGTCGATCCCAAAATCATGGATGTCGGTATGAAGCTAAGGCATCAATGGGTCAATGAGGGTTCTTTCGGTATGAGGTCAGATCCCGAAAACGATATTACTTCCTACCAGACCTCATTTCCACGCTGGTTTGAACGTATGTCGGGAGGGAAATCGGTGAGTGGGTTCGTCAAGGATTTTCCCGACCTGGAGAGGATGATGCTCGAAAATCAGTCGATAAAGTCTCTTCTGGTAATTCCGATTTTTATCAGGACGAATTTCTGGGGATTCATCGGCTTTGACGATTGCACAACTGAAAGAGTATGGTCACAGGCCGAGGAAAGCGTGCTTACAACAGCCGCAATCAGCATAGGTATGGCATATGTAAAAAAACGCACCGAGCTCGAATTGATAAAAGCCAAGGAACATGCTGAAGAAAGCGACCGTTTGAAATCGGCATTCCTGGCTACTATGTCGCATGAGCTGCGGACTCCCCTGAATGCAATTATTGGTTTTTCCGGAATCATTGGCAAGGAAATGGAGCAGGAAGAGCAGGAAGAATACATCAAGATCATTAATAAAAGCGGGAAGAACCTTTTAAATATCATTGAAGACCTTTTCAATATCTCGATGATAGAGGCAGGGGACATCAAGGTCGAGATGGAGCACTTTTCCTTTGAGAAGTTCCGTAGCCAGCTTAACGAAATCCTGTATACGGAGATCAAAAGCATGGATAAGTCGACCCTCGCAATACATTACAGCCCCGATACCTCACACCAGGATCTCTATCTCTTTACAGACCAGGTCAAACTTCTTCAGATATTCAGCAATATACTGAAAAATGCTGTCAAATTCACGCAACAGGGCTCTATTGAATATGGCTATGCGCTAGGGAATGGCAAGGATGTGAGATTCTTTGTAAAAGACACTGGCATTGGTATTGCCCCTGAGCTTCAGAGGATTATTTTCGAGAAATTCAGGCAGGCGGATGAATCCTTTACCAGGAAATTCGGGGGGACCGGGCTGGGGCTGTCAATAAGCAAAAGGCTCTCGGAACTTCTTAACGGACAAATATGGGTTGAATCGGAAGAAGGTAAAGGATCGACCTTCTACTTCATGATCCCATGCAGGGATCTGAGCTGGCACAGCAGCCGGGGTAATTTGGCTGATTCAAGTGCACTGAGTTTCCTTCACAATAAGACAATCCTCCTGGTTGAGGATGAGGAGTCCAATTATTTGCTTATAAAGACAATCATGAAGCATTCTGAGGCGACCTTGCTCTGGGCTAAAAATGGCAAGGAAGGAATAGAATTGATAGATTCCCATGATGAGATTTCACTGGTTATCATGGATATTAAGATGCCGGTTATGGACGGGTATGAGGCAACTCGCATGTCAAAGATACTCAGGCCCAAACTACCGGTTATCGCCATGACGGCACACGCCTTATACGGAGATGAGGAGAAAGCTTTTGAAAGCGGTTTCGACAACTACATTCCCAAACCTATAAATAAAGCCCTTTTATTCAGCATCCTCGAACAATACCTTTCATAAATAGCATGAGCAGGCTGAACCTTCGAGTTGAGATTGATGATAAATCGGGCTTCTGTTTCGGGGTCGTCGGAGCCATTGAAAAAGCTGAAAAAGAACTCCAGGCTTCAGGTGAATTGTTCTGCCTTGGAGAGATCGTGCATAATGACGAGGAAGTTAAGCGTCTTGAATTGCAAGGGATGGTAAATATTTCTAACAACGAGCTTGCAAACATTGAAAACAAGACCATCTTATTCCGCGCCCACGGGGAACCTCCATCGAGCTATCAGATGGCTCTGAAGAACAGGAATCACATTATTGACGCTTCCTGTCCTATCATCCTGAAACTTCAGAAAAGATTCAGGGAATCATTCGAGAAAGGTGAAAACGTATTCCTCTATGGTAAACCAAACCACCCGGAAGTGATCGGTCTGAATGGGCAGATAGGGAATAAAGCTACCGTTTTCGCACATTTCGAAGACCTTGACCTGGGTAAAATACCTGAAAGGATAACTCTTTACAGTCAGACTACCATGTCGATCGACAGTTTTTATGAAATCGTTAAGAAGCTTGAGGATGCCGGGATCCAGGTCACTGTAAAGGATACAATTTGCCGGCAGGTCTCCCATCGTGAGCCAAGTTTAAGGATCTTCGCTAAGCGGTATAAGAAAATTATTTTTGTGGCCGGCAAGAATTCATCCAATGGAAGTGTGCTGTTCAAGGTTTGCCGGCAGGAAAACCATAATACATATTTCGTTAGTTCAATACCTGAGATCTTTAAAGGATGGTTTGAGAAGGACGATACTGTTGGTATCTGCGGAGCCACCTCAACTCCTATGTGGCTGATGAAGGATGTTGAACAAAAACTCTTATCACTCTGAATTGAAAATAACATTCCTCGGGACAGGGACCTCACAGGGAGTGCCTGTTATAGCATGCAAATGCAATGTTTGCCGGTCACGCGACAAGCGTGACAAAAGATTACGTTCCTCTATTCTTATCGAATGGAATGACAGTAAGATAGTTGTTGACTGCGGACCGGATTTCAGGCAGCAGATGCTCACCTATCATATTGACAGCATTGATGCAATCCTTATGACGCACGGGCATAAGGACCATCTTGGCGGACTCGATGACGTGAGGGCGTTCAATTATGTTTTGAGAAGACCTGTCAATGTTTACGCCGAAAAATCGGTTCAGGAGATCATCAAAGTGGAATATTCCTATGCCTTTGAAAAGGAACCTTATCCCGGGGTGCCTGAGATCGAGCTGCACAACCTTACAAACAAGCCACTTGAGGTTGCGGGTCTCAGAGTTATTCCTATCAGGGCGATACATTACAAAGACAGGCATTTTGTATTTGGCTTCCGTTTTAAGGATTTCACCTACATCACGGATGCCGTGAGGATCTCATCCGCCGAAAAGGAAAAAATAAAAGGTTCTGAAATTATTGTCCTTAATGCCCTGAGAAAAGAAAAACATTACTCTCACTTCAGCCTGGAAGAGGCCCTGGACCTTATGGAAGAATTAAAGCCAAGACAAGGCTATCTCACGCATGTGAGCCACCAGATGGGGAAGTACCGGGAGGTAGCAAAACTCCTTCCCTCCAATGTAAAACTTGCATGGGATGGACTTTCGTTCACTTTTGACGACTGATCTTGACGCGCTTGAGGCTCAGCATATTCATTGGGTTGGTTCCCAGTCCGCTGACACCTTTTCTTACAAAACGAAGCACCTGGTCATAATATAGAACCACAACCGGAGATTGTTCCATGACAATCCGTTCCATATCCCTGTAAAGCACGAAACGAAGGGAATCATCATGGTTGGCCATGGCAAGATCATAAAGACGGTCGAATTCAGGGCTTTTAAAATGAGTGTAGTTTGGGCCGCGCGGACAGAAATTCCGGCTAAGGAACATCTGAAGGTAATTTTCAGCATCCGGGTAGTCGGCAATCCATGAAGCCCTGAAAAAAGGCAGCCTGGCTTCAGCTTTCATCTGCTTGATTGCAGCCGGTGTATTGATCTCGATCTTCATTTCTATTCCTATCTCGGCAAGCTGCTGCTGTATATGCTTGCAAAAATCAAGATAATCAGGGGCGGATACAAGGGTGACAGCCGGCATGCCCTTCCCGCCCGGATATCCTGCCTGGGCAAGGAGATGCTTTGCCTTTTCAATATCATAGGAGTACCAGATAACTGATGAGTCAAAGGATGGCAGTCCTTTTGGAATAATACCATTAACCCCCGGGCAGCCTGTGTTGTTCCTGAGGTACCTGATCATTTTACGCCTGTCGAAAGCCAGGTTTACAGCCTGCCTCACCCTTTTATCATAAAGCGGATTTGGCTGTCCTTTTATGCCTGACTGGTCCATGAGAAATCCAAGATATTCGGTGTTCAGGTATGGCTGGGTCAGTAAAATTACTGAAGGTGCGTATTTTGGTTGCAGCCTGCCCTGTTTTGTAAGAAGTTCATCCTTAAAGGAAGGATCCAGGCCGGAAAGGAAATCAAGTCGCCCTTTAACGAATTCAAGAAATGCCGATTGCCTGTCGGAAAGGAAGCTGATGCTTACGGCATCAAGATACGGCAGCCGCTCCATGCCATCGTGTTCAAAATATCCTGGATTTTTCGAGAGTATAAGTTTTACGCCTTCCTTCCAGTATCTGAACATAAAAGGCCCTGTGCCAACCGGATGATTGCGGAATTTTTTTGCATAAAACTCAACAGCCTCGCTGGGAACAACCGAAGCATAAGGCATAGCCAGCATTGAAAGGAAGGGCGGGAAGGGCTGTTTTAGCCTGATTACCAGAGTACTGTCATCAGGAGACCTGAAGAATGGTACATTATCGGTCCTCTGTACACAGTCAAATATCCATGTCCCTGAAGAGGCAGTCGCAGGATCCAGTATCCTGTTAAAACTGAATACGAAATCCCCTGCTATAACCAATCTGCCAAGGGGGTCTTTAAAAACCGGGTCGATATGAAACCTCACATCCCTGCGCAGGTGGAAACTGTATTCAAGTCCGTCGGGACTGATCTCCCATCTGCGGGCAATACATGGAACTACCTTGAGACCGGCATCCAGCTGAACAAGTCCGTTAAAGATCTGGTTAACCGGCCAGATCACCGACTGGTCACGGGCATAAGCGGGATCGAGGGAGGTGATCCCGGCTGCTTCATTATACCTGAAGACATTACCGCTTTTTTCCTTTTCTGACAGAGTACCACAGCCAACAAAAAAAAATAGTAAAGCAATTATTACGGTTCCGGCCAACCATGACCTGTTTCCAGCACTCATATATAGGACTTCAGAAATAAAGCATGTCTATGGCAAATTTATTACAAATCCATCAGCCATGACGAATGAGGTTATGATATGGTAGCAATTTTGTACTTTTGTATGGTCATTTATTTTATAATCCACTTAACATCATTAAATAATATCAAACAATGAAACGATTTTCATTTACTATTTTCGTGATCCTGATCGCCTTAACAACGGGCTTTGCACAGAAGGACATTAAGACTACCGGCGCCTACAGTTGTTTCCAGAGAAAATCCAGCATGAAGAAACTTCCTGCACTGCCGTCAAATCCGGCCACGGCAGGTCCGCATGCATATGATGTATTAAAATACACCATCAACGCGAACATCCGGGAATGTTTCCTTTCACCTTATCCTACCGATTTCAAAGCCAGCGTAAAGATTCAGTTCAGGGCCGACAGCGTAATCAGCAACATAAAACTCAATGCCTCCAATTTTTCTTTACAGATCGATTCTATCAGGCTCGCAGGGGTTTCATTCTCGCATTCTGCTGATGTTCTGACTGTGACCCTCGACCACACGTATAGTCCCGGCCAGGTGGCTGAGATCATGATCTATTATAAACATAAAAGTGTGCTTGATAATGCATTTTACGCATCAGGCGGGTTTGTTTATACTGATTGCGAACCTGAGGGTGCCCGTCACTGGTTTCCCTGCTATGACTCCCCTTCAGACAAGGCTTTGCTTGACCTCACTGCAAAAGTCCCGACCAATGCAAAATTAGGTTCCAACGGAAGGCTTGCCGATTCAACAATTAATGCCGACACCCTGACATATCACTGGGTCAGTGCCAATAAAATCGCGACCTACCTGATGGTAATGACAGGAAAGATAAATTACAAGCTTGATATTGTTTATTATCATAAAGTAACAAGCCCTTCCGACAGTGTCCCAATGCGTTTTTATTATAATTCAGGTGAATATCCTTATCCCCAGGAAAACCTGATTGATTCAATGGCTTCATATTATTCGAGGAACTGGTGTGAACATCCTTTCGAAAAGAATGGTTTTGCGACGCTTAACTCCCAATTTGCCTGGGGCGGCATGGAAAACCAGACCCTCACAAGCTTTTGTCCGGGTTGCTGGGAGACAAGCCTTATGTCGCACGAATTTGCCCATCAGTGGTACGGTGACATGATCACATGCGCCACCTGGGCCGACATCTGGTTAAATGAAGGGTTTGCAAGCTGGGCTGAAGGATACTGGGATGAAAGTTCGGGCGGTTATCAGGCCTATATCCAGAGCATGCAGAGCTATGCCGGCTCTTACCTCCAGGGGAACCCCGGATGGGCTATCTCTGAACCAGACTGGGCTGTTAACACTCCTTCAGTAAATACTCTGTTTGACTGGAGCATCACATACTGCAAAGGTGCATGCGCATTGCACCAGTTAAGGTATACAATCGGGGATTCCTTGTTTTTCCAGGTGCTTAAGACGTATTGCGCCGATACCAATTACAAGTACAAATCGGCTACTATCCCCAATTTCAACCAGATCGTGAACAATGTAACCGGCGACAATTACGACTGGTTCTTTAATGAATGGATCTATACACCCAATCACCCGGTGTATGCAAACACATACCAGTTCAAGAACCTTGGGAGCGGTAGCTGGCAGGTTGATTTCAATGCCAGGCAGGTGCAGTCAAATGCCCCGTTCTTTAAAATGCCCCTTGAGATCAGGATAGCTTTTGCCGATTATACGGATACTATTGTCAGGTTCATGAACTCTGACAACAACGAACTGTTCTCCTTTTATTTCAACAAACAACCCACATCAGTGTTTTTCGATCCAAACAGTGGGATTGTACTTAAGGCCGGATCAACCATTGTCGGGGTTCCCGAAAATGCAGACAGGTCTGGCGTTGTTTTAGGCCAGAACTCACCTAACCCTGCCGGAACCCGCACTACAATTTCTTTTATTCTTCCGGTTGACTCCGATGCAGGGATTTCATTAATGAATCCCCTTGGAGTAACGGTATGGCAGAGCCCGGTCAAATCGTATGCTGCCGGAGTTCATAACATTGTGGCTGAACTGGGAACATTGCCAAACGGAATATATATCTATACCCTGGCAACAGGCGGAAGAAACTATTCGAAGAAACTTGTCGTAAACAGGTAAGGTATTCTTTTAAAGGAGGGGGATCAGTAGTTAAGCTTCAATGGATCTTTTACGAGGGTTCCGGTCAAAGCTTTTTCGCTGATCTCCTTCATTTCTTCAATATAAGTGAAGCTGAGACCTTCGATATAATCCGCCTTTATATCCTCTATATCCCTGCAGTTCTCTTTCGACAGGATGATCTCTTTTATCTTTGCGCGCTTGGCTGCAAGAATTTTTTCCTTGATCCCTCCAACAGGAAGTACTTTTCCCCTTAGCGTTATTTCACCTGTCATCGCAATCCTCTCTTTAACTTTTCTCTGTGAAAATGCAGAGGCCAGGGCTGTAAAGATCGTGATCCCGGCCGAGGGCCCGTCTTTCGGTGTTGCTCCTTCCGGAACATGAATATGTATGTTCCACTTTGAGAAAACATCCGGATCGATGTCGAAATCTGATGAATGTGCTTTCAGATATGCAAGTGCAATACTGGCCGATTCTTTCATTACGTCACCAAGGTTCCCGGTTAGGGTAAGGTCGCCTTTACCCCTGCTCAGGCTCACTTCAACGAACAGGATCTCTCCTCCTGCAGAGGTCCATGCAAGGCCTGTAACAACACCCGCTATTTCGTTAGAAATGAATTTTTCAGCCTGGAAAATCGGGACACCCAGGATTTTCTTTATTGCATCACTGTCAAGTTTCTTACTGAATTCTTCATTGGAAACAATAGCCCGGGCTTTATTCCTGATGATTTTGGCAATATTTTTTTCAAGGGACCTCACCCCCGATTCCCTTGTATATTCCTCTATGATTTGCTGCAGAGCAGCCCGGCCAATGGTCAGCTGGGATTTTTTCACTCCATGCTCTTTCAACTGCTTGGGAAGAAGATGCCTCAGCGCAATTTCCTGCTTTTCTTCGATCAGGTAACCGGGAAGTTCAATCACTTCCATCCTGTCGCGGAGAGCCGGGTGTATTGTTGCCAGAGTATTAGCGGTGGCTACGAACATGATCCTGCTGAGATCATATTCAACTTCAAGGAAATTATCATAGAACGCACTGTTCTGTTCCGGATCAAGAACTTCCAGCAATGCAGCCTGGGGATCTCCGCTGAAATTCATTCCTGCCACTTTGTCAATTTCATCGAGAACAAAAACCGGGTTCGATGATTTGACCTTCTTTATGCTTTGCACGATCCTTCCCGGCATTGCACCAATATATGTTTTACGGTGGCCCCTCAGTTCTGATTCATCACGCAATCCGCCAAGAGACATCCTGATATACTTTCTTCCAAGAGCCCTGGCGATGGATTTGCCAAGAGAGGTTTTTCCCACACCCGGAGGACCTACAAGACAAAGGATCGGAGACTTCAGATCCTTTTTCAACTTAATGACTGCAAGAAATTCAATGATCCTTTCCTTGACCTTTTCCAGTCCGAAATGGTCTTCGTTCAGGACCTGCATGGCATGCGCCAGGTCAAGGTTATCTTCTGTAAATTCATTCCAGGGAAGCTGGACAAGGGTTTCAATGTAGTTTACCTGTATTGAATACTCAGCGGCGGCAGGATGCATCCGCTGCAATTTATTGATCTCTTTTTCAAAGATCTCAGCAATTTCACGACTCCATTTCTTGTTTTTTGCCTGTTCCCTGAGTGTATTGATCTCCTGGGCATTCGGGCTCCCGCCAAGCTCTTCCTGGATCGTTTTTAACTGCATGTTAAGCAGGTAATCTCTCTGCTGTTTGTCGAGATCAGTTTTCACTTTGTTCTGGATCTGCTGCTTCAGTTCAGTAACCTGAAGTTCCTTTGTAAGGTGGGAAAGCACGAGGTTAGCCCGTTCGGAAAGATCGGCGGTTTCGAGAAGTTTCTGCTTTTCACTCACGTCAACATTCAGGTTTGACGAGATAAAGTGGACCAGGAAAGAGGCGCTTTCAATATTCTTAATAGCAAATGCAGCTTCCGATGGAATATTCGGAGATTTGTTGACGATCTGGGTCGCCAGGTCTTTGATCGACGACATCAGTGCCTGAAACTCCTTGTCTTCCTTGTTAACCATGGCAGGAATATCAAAGGATTCGACAGTAGCTTTGATGTAGGGTTCGGTCTGAAGCAGGGCCTTCATCCTGAACCTGCGCTTTCCCTGTATAATGGCGGTTGTCGTGCCATCGGGCATCTGCAGGAGTTTGATAATATACGCAACCGTTCCCACTGTCAGAAGGTCAGCGAACTCCGGGTCTTCAATCCCGGCATCTTTCTGACCGACCACCCCGATAATGCGTCCCGATTTGTAATATTCCCTGATCAACTTGATCGATTTGTCACGGCCGACGGTGATCGGGATCACCACTCCGGGGAACAGCACGGTATTTCGCAAAGGCAGGATCGGCAGTTCTTCGGGGATTTCCTCGTTGTTCATCAGTTCTTCATCTTCAGAGGAAAGTAAAGGGATGAATTCGGTTTCCGAATCCAGCATATCCGACATCTCAAGAAATATATTGTCTGCGAATCTGTTTTCCATATAAAAGTTATAAAGCCCGCCTCAGAAAGCGGGCAAAATAATTGTCAAATAATGTGCCAGAAATTATGAGGTTACAGGTATTTATTTTTCAAAGTGAGATTATAAACACTTGAAAGAAGGTCCTTGTCAATATCATCCATGGTTTTGTGACGCCGGGCATAAACAAGTTCCGCAACTTCAAGAGCTTTTTTCAGGTCATAGTTTGTATGGCCTGCAGTTCCTCCCCAGGTGAACGAAGGGATGAAGTTTCTCTGGAACCCTGAGCCGAAGATATTGGCATTTACGCCAACCACCGTACCCGTGTTGAACATCGTATTGATTGCGCATTTGGAGTGATCGCCCATGATTAGTCCGCAGAATTGCTGATTGGTGGTCACAAAAGTCTGCTTGCCATAACTCCAAAGCCTTACCGTATCATATGTATTCTTAAGGTTTGAGGTGTTGGTGTCGGCTCCAAGGTTACACCACTCCGCAATGACTGAATGGCCAAGGAAACCATCGTGAGCCTTATTGGAATATCCGAAAAGAACCGAATTATTGATCTCCCCTCCGACTCTCGAAAACGGGCCAACTGTAGTGGGACCATAGATCTTTGCAAGCATTTTAACCTGGGCTCCCTCGCAAAGTGCGAAAGGACCGCGGATTACCGCTCCTTCCATGATCTCGGCGTCCTTACCGATGTATATCGGGCCATCAGTGGTGTTGAGAATCGCACATTCCACCTTTGCTCCCTTCTCAAGGAAAACTATCCCCTCCCCGATCACAGTATTGGTCTTACTCAGTTTCTGAGACTTCCTGTCTTTGGTAATAAGATCAAAATCCTCGTTTATCGCCAGGCCGTTCTTTGAAAAAATCTCCCAGGTATGGCCAATGCGCATCGGCGGATTTTTAATATTGACCTCCTCTATTCCGTCGGTTGAAGCATCCCCCAGGCTGTCAAGATCCTTGGCTTTAACATGAACTGCAATGATGGTATCCTGGTAAACCACGGTCTGGTTTGGTTTGAGATTCAGTATCGCTTCAACGATTTCCGGCGTCGGACAAACCGAGGCATTGAGAAGTACATTCTCATCCTCCTTAACTATTTTGAATTTCCTTGAAAGATATGCATCTGTCAGTGTCGAAGTCCCGGCATTGAGATACATCTCCCATTTTTCCCTGATCGTCATTATTCCGATACGGATATCTGCAATCGGCCGCATGAATGTCAAGGGAAGAAGATTGGTCCTAACAATGCTGTCATCGAACAGAATATAATTCATAGGATGAGAATTAAGATTAATAATCAGAAAATCCTTTGCAAAACTAATTAACTTAAAGGATAAAAAAAAGCCCTTGTTCAGATAAACAAGGGCCCGGTGTATTTCTACAGGTAATTATTTTTCATTCTTTAAATCCAGATGTTTCTTATAGCGGCTCTTGAATTTATCAACACGGCCTGCCGTATCAACAAGCTTCATTTTGCCGGTATAAAAGGGATGAGAAGTGTGAGAAATCTCAAGCTTTATCAGGGGGTATTCCAAACCGTCTTCCCATACAACCGTTTCTCTTGTTTTAACTGCTGATTTGGACAAGAAGGAATATTCATTTGACATATCCTTGAAAACCACCAGTCTGTAATCCTTTGGATGAATATCTTTTTTCATTTTGAACTTAATTTGCAAATGAGGGTGCAAAAGTACGCACTTTTCTTTGAATAACAAATATTTTTAGACTAAATTTCATTTAGCAGGAAGTTGAGCGTATCAATGCCATCGGCATAATCGCCCAGTCCCGGTTGTTGCGCCATACCGGGTAAAATAAAATCTGTACCGGGATCAGAGGCTGAAACCACGCATTGAATATTGAGCCTCTCATCGTCAAGCCTTGCCGAGAGAGCCGAAAGCGAATCATACCATTCAAAATTCACAACCGAAACGGGAGACGACAACCGTTCTTCCTCTACCAGCAGGAGGTTCCCGAAGTCGAAAAAGGTCTGCTTATTTACAATCCGTATGCTTTTCTGGTACTCGTAATTATTATAATACTTATTATGGCGGATGAGGTCGTTCCATGGCTCAAACGAAGGCAGCAGTTTCATGAGGTCATAGCCACGCGGGACAAACAATTTGGAAACGCTCCTGCAACCAAGCCCGAAATACATCATAACATCCGAAGCCAGTCCCGAAAGTTCGTCACTGCTCTCATTACCGTGAATAACGGCAACGCCGTTTCTGTTCTTTCTGATTATATGCGGATAACGTGAGAAGTAATACTCAAAATACCTGAATGTATTATCGCTGCCGGTGGCTATGATGGCATCAACATTCCTGAACGGTTCATCAGTAAAACAAAAGTACTTATTCCATTCAGGCTCCATGGACTCAATTATTGAGGCAATGGCCGGAAGGAGAATATTGTCCTGGCCCGAGAGTTTGCCGCAGAATATATTACCACTGAGCAATACACTGAGGAAATCATTAAACCCCGCCAGGGGAATATTGCCTGCTGTGACCACTCCTACTTTCTTTCCTTCATAGCCGGGTCGCTCATATGAAGCCTTGTAAGGCACGAGCCATTCATATAGCTTTTCGCCCCTCATTGCTTCTCCAAGGGAGTTTAAGGCATATCTAATATTGTTTTGAGTAAACCAGGGATTGAAGGCTTCAGCCCTCAAAGCCGCTTCTGAAAGCGGATGCTGAGCCTCGCTGCCGTTATGTTCCGGAAAAGCAGCCAGGAGTTTGCCCAGCTCAATAAATGTTTGGATTCGGTTTCTGATGTCCATATCTTCGTGCTGCAAAATTACACATTTGATGAGAACTGCCACACTAAGCTGCTTCTTGCCCGTATTGCTTATTTTTCTGCCTTTGGCAACACTTTCACAGGGAAATTTAAAACTGCTCCGGGCTGAAAAGGAACTTAAAGAGATATTCGCCGGGATAAAGGAAGCCGGCACCGATAGTTCTGAAATCGCTCAAAGCCTCGGGTTTCAGGAAATGCTGAAGCTGGCCCTGTCGTTACCCGGATCCTATTCTTATCCCTGGGATTCCCTTAAGCATTTAGCCAAACTTACCTCCCCCGACAATAAATTCAGGATTTATAACTGGAACCTGCCGCTTCATGGAGGAGTTAACAGATATTTCGCTATCCTTCAATTCAAGGATTCTCCGAAAAGCAAACCTCCTGTAATTCTTAAGGACTTTTCCGATTCAATTGCTGAACCATCGACATTCACCGGAGATTCCCTGCACTGGCCCGGTGCCCTGTACTATAAAATAATCCCGTTTGAATCATCCCCCGGTAAAACTTCCTACATATTATTCGGTTGGGATGGTCTCAGCAAAGACATCAGCAGCAAGGTCATCGAGGTGCTTTCGTTCGACGGGCAGGTCCCGGGTTTCGGATTGCCGGTGTTTCACGGGTACAAGGAAGGCAAAGAAAAGCGGGTGATATTCCGGTTCTCCTCAACAGCAAGCATGAGCCTTAAGTACCAGGTCCAGAAAATCCCCTCAAAACCTGAGTGGAACAACAGGAAGAAAGAATATGAAACCAAAGAAAAATCGGGATTGATGATTGTTTTCGACCATCTCATGCCCATGGATCCGCAACTGGAAGGACAGTACAGGTTCTATGTTCCTGCAGCTGAAACAGCCGAAGGTTTTATATACGGGAAGTATTCCTGGAATTATGTAAAGGAGTTCGACGCCCTGAACCCCTGAAACCGCCGGAAGATCAAACAGACATTGTATTCTCAGAAAAAAAATCTTATTTTTGATTTTTCGGCCGAAAATTGCTTATTTTGCTACAATATTACGCTTATGCCAGAACATTCATCAAATTGTTAATATAACACTTAAAACATCCTCATTTATGAAACACAATTTTAATGCAGGTCCCTCGGTATTACCACGGATTGCTATTGAAAACTCAGCCAAAGCTATTTTCGATCTTAACGGAATCGGCCTGTCACTCCTTGAGATTTCCCACAGGAGCAAGGATTTCCAGGCAATCATTGATGAAGCTATGAACCTCTTCAAAGAACTCCTGAACATTCCTGCCGGCTACCAGGTGATTTTCCTTGGTGGCGGTGCAAGCCTTCAGTTTGACATGGTACCTTACAACCTTCTCAACAAGAAAGCTGCTTATCTCGAAACCGGGGTTTGGGCGCAGAAAGCCATCAAGGAAGCAAAGTTCTTTGGTGAAGTCAACGTCGTAGCGTCATCCGCAGATAAAAACTTCACTTATATTCCGAAAGGCTTTACCATCCCTACCGATGTTGACTATTTCCATATCACGACAAATAACACCATTTATGGTTCAGAGATCCGGTATGACATGGACAGCCCGGTTCAGATGGTTGCAGATATGTCGAGTGACATCCTCAGCCGTCCTGTTGATGTTTCAAAATATGTTCTTATTTATGGCGGAGCCCAGAAAAACCTTGGCCCTGCAGGCGTAACCTTTGTCATCATCAAGGAAGACATACTCGGCAAGGTTGACAGGAAAATCCCTTCAATGCTCAACTATGCAACACATCTTAAGGAGCCTTCATTATATAATACCCCCCCTGTTTTTGCAATTTACACCTGTTTGGAAACTCTCAGGTGGATCAAGGGTCTGGGAGGCGTAAAGGTTATGGAAGAGATGAACATCAAAAAGGCAAAGCTTCTGTACGATGCAATCGACAACAGCAAAATGTTCGTTGGTACAGTTGCTCCCGACAGCCGCTCACTCATGAATATCTGTTTCGTGATGAAAGAGCAGTATAAGGATAAGGAAGATGGTTTTATGGAATTAGCCAAGAAAAAGGGCATGATCGGTATCAAGGGCCATCGTTCAGTCGGAGGGTTCCGCGCCTCAACATACAATGCCCTGCCTTATGAGAGTGTTCAGGCACTGGTTGACTGCATGCATGAATTTGAAAAAGATAACGCTTAAGTAAAAACCCGGGAGGTGTAAAAACACCTCCCTTTATTCTCAGACTATGACAAAAATACTCGTTGCAACTGATAAGGCATTCGCTCCTGTTGCAGTTAAAGGGATCAGGCAGGTCGTTGAACAGGCCGGTTTTGAACTCGCTCTCCTCGAGAATTACACCAGCCAGGATGATTTTATTAAGGCTGTTGCAGATGCCGACGCAGTGATCGTTCGCTCAGATAAAACAGACAAGTCTGTGATCGATGCTGGCCAGAAACTTAAAATTGTTGTCCGTGCAGGCGCCGGATATGATAATATTGACCTTGCTGCCGCAACTTCCAAAGGTGTGGTGGTTATGAATACTCCAGGCCAGAATTCAAATGCAGTGGCCGAACTGGCTCTGGGTCTGATGGTTTATTATTTCAGGAACTTCTTTAACGGGAAATCGGGATTTGAGCTGAAAGATAAAAAACTTGGTATCCATGCCTATGGAGCAGTGGGAAAAAATGTTGCCCGCATCGCAAAAGGGTTCGGTATGGAAGTGTATGCATTCGATCCCTTTATTCCCAGGGATGCAATTGAAAAGGATGGGGTAAAATGGCTTGGTTCAGTAGAGGAACTTTACAGTAAATGCAACTTTATATCACTTCATATTCCTGCAAACAGCCAAACCAAACAGAGTGTGAACTTTGGCTTGCTTTCACGGATGCCGTCACCCGCAGTCCTGGTCAATACCGCAAGGGCCGAGGTGATCAATGAAGCTGATCTGCTGAAAATGTTCCAGGAAAGAAAAGATTTCGCGTATCTGTCGGATGTTGAGCCTGCCAATAAAGCTGAAATCGAAGCAGGCTTCAAGGCGAAATTCTTCTGCACCCCGAAAAAAATGGGCGCCCAGACTGAAGAGGCCAACATCAATGCAGGGATTGCGGCAGCCAGGCAGATTGTGAACTTCATTAATAACGGGGACAAGACGTACCAGGTAAATAAATGAGAGGTTACGAGGCTGCGGCAGAGAAATATTGCAAGCCGTCAATGGAATACTCATCACCCAACTTAAAATTCTCAAAACTCACTTCTTATTAATTAAACGCCTAAACAATGGAAAACGGACAAGACAAACCCACTACCTTTTTCAGATTTGAAGATCTGAGAATCTACCACAAATCCTTGGAATATATCAGTTGGGGATATGACATGGCAAAAAACGCAGGTACGGAACCTTACGTAAAAACGTTTTTTGACCGCTTCCTTGTTTCTGCTCAGGCCATCTCACTGAACATTGCCGAAGGCTCTTCGAGGAATAAAAGCCAGTTTGTATATTATCTCAAGATGGCAAAAAGTTCTGTACGGGAATGTGTTGTACTCACCACTCTTGCGCTGCACCGGAACATCCTCACTCCCAAGCATTACGATGAATCAAAAAACCAGCTGATGGAAATGACCAAGATGATCGGAGCCCTAATCGGTTCCCTTCAGAGGAGTGTCAAGATCGGTGACCATGGGAATGATGAAGATGAAACCGAGTGATCATTTATCTGGTTCATTATTCTGTTATCTTCTTACTATTTCAATTCTACCGAATAAACGGCAGTAAAACACATATACATATATTAAATCAAATTCATTACTATGGCAATACTAAAAGCGTTTAAAGGCCTCAGGCCGCCCAAAGAGATTGTAAGGGACCTGGCATCAAGGCCTTATGATGTGCTAAACTCAGAGGAAGCCCGTGAAGAAGCAAAGGGCAACCCTTACTCCCTGCTTCATATTATTAAACCTGAGATCGACCTTCCTTCAGATATGGATGTGCACGCACCCCAAGTATATGACAAGGCAAAGGAAAATTTTGAAATTTTCAGAAGCAAGGGCTGGCTGAAACCCGACCTGAAAGAAAACCTTTACATCTATGCACAGACCATGAACGGCAAGACCCAGTATGGACTCGTTGGTTGTGCAGGTGTTGAAGATTACATGAAGGGGATCATTAAAAAACATGAGCTCACCCGTAAAGACAAAGAGGAAGACCGCATGAAACATGTGAGGATCACCAATGCGAATATGGAACCGGTGTTCTTTACTTACCCTGCCGTTAAGGAGATCGATGAAATCGTAAGCAAATTTGTAAGTGATCATGCGCCCGATTATGATTTTACTTCGGTGGATGGCATTGGGCATCACTTTTGGGTTATTGAAGATAATGCCACTGTTGAAGCTCTTGTTTCCCTGTTTTCGAAGGTTCCTTATACTTATGTTGCCGACGGGCATCACAGGACCGCTGCGGCAGCCCTTGTTGGCAACGAAAAAAAGACAAAAAATCCCTCACATAATGGAACTGAGGAATACAATTTCTTCCTTGCTGTTCATTTCCCCGACAATCAGCTGTCGATCATCGATTACAACAGGGTTGTAAAAGACCTGAACGGTCTTTCATCGGAGCAGTTGTTCGAAAAGCTCGGGAAAGTATTTATTATTGAAGAAAAAGGCAGCGACATCTGTAAACCTGCAAAACTGCATAACTTCAGCATGTATATCGGAGGAAAATGGTATTCACTTACGGCAAGACCCGGCACATATAATGATTCTGACCCTATTGGGGTGCTGGATGTCACTATTCTTTCGAAGCTTGTTCTGGACGAAATTCTTGATATCAAAGATCTGCGGACTTCAAACCGTATCGATTTCGTTGGTGGTATCAGGGGGCTGGGAGCATTAGTGAAAAGGGTCGACAGCGGTGAGATGAAAGCGGCCTTCGCTTTGTACCCGGTATCGATGAAACAGCTTATCGATATTGCCGATTCAGGGAACATCATGCCTCCGAAAACAACATGGTTTGAACCTAAACTTCGCTCAGGGTTGGTGGTGCATAGCCTGGAATAAGGCAGGATACAGGATACAGGATGCAAGATGCAAGATGCAAGATGCAAGATGCAAGATGCAAGATGCAAGATATTTTGATAACGCAGCACACCTGCAGATCAGGCGCTTAGCAATAAAATTTTGCATCCTGCATCTTGCATCCCGCATCCTCTAATCTTTCAGGTACTCCCCAAAAACCGTCTGCAAATAAGCTTTGGCTTCGTTGATGTGTTTCGTGCTGTCGGCTCCTGGTGCAAAATAGCTCCAATGGTACCCGATAAACGGATGGGCTTCAAAAGTGTAGTAATTTGACCCATTGATCCAGCCTGCCCCGTCTTCGGTCGTATAGTATGCAAAGTCGCCTGAATATGGATTAAAGAGGTCCTTGCTATATACGAAAGCCTTATGCGGCAGCCCTAACTGGGCAAGCAAGGTTGCGGGAAGGTCGTGCTGGTTGCCAAGCTTGCTCCAGACTGTCCCCCTGAACTCGGGTTTAATGACATCCCCATACAGCAACAATGGAATCTTGTGATATTCCCTCGATTCAGGATGCCAGTTCCTGTAAGAATTATGGCTGTGGTCGGCAACAATAATAAATAAGGTGTTCGCATACCATGGTTTTTTACCAGCTCCGGCAAAAAATTCTCCCAGACAATGATCTGTGTAGTATGCAGCATTTATGTAATCATGTTCGTTCCCTCCCCAGGTTAAGGGTTTTGGGTAAGGCTGGTCCCATGGAGAGTGGGTTGAAACAGTAAAAAGAGAAGCAAAAAACGGTTTCCTGAACTTGTCAAGATCGTTCAGCATGTAACCAAGGGAATATTCATCATGTATCCCAAGCTTACCCCTGGGTATGGATGCCGGAAAGTTCTCACCCTCCATGATCTGCTGGAAGCCATTGAAGAAAATGTAACTCTTAATATTCCCGTAAATAAGCTGTCCGCCAAAATAAAATGCCGTACTGTAATCCGCTTTTTCAAGTTCCCTTACAAGACTTGGCAACTTGACGTACTTATCAGGCTGAACAGTGATCGATGATATCGGATGAGCCGGGAAGCCTGCGAAAATGCAGGCCATCCCTTGTTCCGACCTGGAGCCTGAAGCGTACATTTTATTAAACAGTATGCCTTTCCCTGCCAGTTTGCTGAACTGGGGAGTAATGCCAGGCTCACCTCCAAGTTCAAAAACAAGGTCGGCCGACCAGCTTTCCAAAATCAGAAGCACGATATTGGGTCTTGAAGTAGTCAGAAAATTAATAGTGGTATCCTTGTTAACCATATACAGGTCCTTCATCAGGGTTGCAGCCTGTTTGTCATCCATAAACCTGAACGGGTTCTCCCTGAAATTCCCGAGATTCTCAAAAATACTGATGTATAGGTTAAAGGCATTATTGACAGCGGCGACGTTCAGGATGTTATGACCCGAGAAGTACGACTGGCTCTGGTTGATCGGTATCTGCTGAACCCCTCCCCTTAATCCAATGAATAAAAGCGGTGGCATGATGACAAGAAAAACCAGCGAATGCCATACAGAGACTTTCTCCCTGGTGTAATTCGGATAAAAAAACAAAATATAGGCTGAAAGTCCACAGGCGAAAATAACAACCAGGAGCAGAAGTAAAAGAAAAAACGTACCGGTTTCGGCTGAGTTGTAAATCTCCGAAGGATTAGAAAGGTATTTGACAATCTTATATGTCAGCTTGGTCTTCCACTCGGCATAGATACCCATTTCTGCAGCCCCGCTCAGTGAATAAGCAAAGATCATAAAACCGCTGTATATCTTATTAACGGTATTGAGCCATGCAGGGCTCCAGAATGACTGCAGCAATAAAAGGACAAAGGGAAAGACCAGGAAATAGCAGGCTGTGGCAAGATCCAGTTTAAAGGCATGCGGAAACACGGCAAGGACTTCCGAAAACTTTATGCCCTCTATCGAAACCAGTCCGGAATAATAAACCAGGAAAACAAGCCTGGTAAAATTGAAAAAGGCAATCCAGAAAACCAGCTGCCGCAATACCGACAAAAAAAGCTTTTTCATGAAGGCAAAGGTAATTGAATGAAATAAACCCGCAAATCATTACTTTTGTTACACTCGCCTTAAATATGAATATCAGTGAAAATATCAGATCTGTTTTACAGGGCATACCGCCGGGTGTAAAAGTTATCGCCGTTTCCAAAACATATGGTTGTGATACTATTCTTGAAGCCTATTCATCCGGACTGCGATTGTTCGGGGAGAACAAGGTTCAGGAACTTGTGACGAAAGCGCCTTCACTCCCTTCAGATATCCAGTGGCACTTCATCGGCCATCTGCAAACAAACAAAGTCAGGCAGATCGTTCCATTCGTAAACATGATACACAGTATCGACAGCCTCCGCCTTCTGAAGGAGGTCGATAAAGAGGCAGCAAAAGCAGGCCGGGTTATCCCCTGCCTGCTCCAGCTTCATATTGCAACGGAAGAGACCAAATTCGGACTCGACATGCATGAGGCATTTCAACTCCTCAGGTCCGCTGATTTCGGGGAAACCAGGCATGTAAAAATTTGCGGACTTATGGGTATGGCCACATTCACCGATGATGAAAACCTGGTAAGACAGGAATTCGGCAGTCTGAGGTCAGACTTTTTAATGCTCAAAAATGAATTCTTCCTGCAGGATAGCGATTTCTGCGAGCTTTCAATGGGAATGTCCGGAGATTTCCACATTGCAATCGAACAGGGAAGCACCATGGTAAGGATCGGGAGTTCAATATTCGGCTCGAGGCATTACCAACAAAACCTAAACCAATGAAAAAGTATACCTGCTTGCTTGCAGTCATTGCAACGCTCCTTCTATCTCAGGCACTGGCCCAACTCAGTATTCCTAAAAAAGCTTACTGGCATCTTCAGGGAAGTATTGGAACGGTCGTCTCAGGAATGAACCTGGTTAAGATCAACGACAGTCTTTATGGCAGCATAAGCTTTACACGGAACGGTGATGAAATCATCTTCAGCTCATTTGAACCTGGCAAACCCCTTGATTTGTCGGGTAGGATGGACGCAACAGGCAACTTCCAGCTAAGGCCTTTCGGGAGCGAATACCCTTGTTTAAAAGGACAACTCCTTAACGCAGTCAGTTTTAAGGGAGAGTTCAACGAAGGCAGAGATAAAAAGAACCTGCATTTTGATTTCAGCGAAATCTATAAAGCAGGCAGCGTTCAGTTTAACGTATATGCCCTGAACCAGGTTACTGCCCTGGTAAGAAAACAGAAAAGCCCTGCAGGGAAGGTTTCCATGGCCGTTCTCTCCCCCATGGAGTCGGGGAATACTTTCGTCTCTGACAGCCTGCGTAAAATCATTCTTAAGGCATTCGACAACTCAGGCTACCCGGGCAATAACCCCGATACTTTGCTCGCCCGTAACGCGGGTATGTTCAGCCGTGATTATATGAACGCCAACAAGGATCTCTATAAACAGATGCCTGAAGCCGGTGCACTCAACTGGCAGCTTCTGCGTTTCATGCATATTGTAACCAATGAAAATCAAATCCTCTGCTTCTATATCCTGAACTATGCGTTTTCAGGAGGCGCCCATGGGCTTGAAACACTGGATTATCAAAACGTAAACCTTAAGACAGGCGCGGTAATCAGGCTTGCTGACCTCATGCCCGAAGGACGTAAGAGCGATCTCAGCATCCTGCTTACAAAGAAGCTTAAGCAAATGAACAGTATCCCTTCGTCGGGCAAACTGAGTGAAAACGGGTACTTTGTCAATGAAATCCAGCCCGGTGAAAATTTCTACCTCACTCCTGCAGGGATTGGTTTCGTTTATAACCACTATGATGTTGCACCCTATTCATTCGGAGCAACTGATATTTTTTTGACTGCGGATGAAGTGAAGGATATACTCAAGCCCTTTACGAATGGTCTTTGAGTCCGGCCCGGATGAAACGGTCCCTGCCACGAAAGTCTTTAATGACATGGCTTGAAAATCCTGAATTCTCAAGCAAATCAGATGTCTGCTCACCGAATGCTTCATTGATCTCAAGGTAAAGTAATCCTCCTACCTTCAGCCTCGATCGGGCGAACCCTGCAATTGCCCTGTAAAAAAGCAGGGGGTCTTCATCCGGAACAAACAGCGCTGAAAATGGCTCAAAATCCTTCACGTTCGGCATCATCGCAGTTTTTTCCCTGAGTGTGACATAAGGCGGATTGCTTATAATGAGGTCGAAGCCAATATTATGAAGCGGTATCATACTGCCAAGTATATCGTGCCGGAAAAACATGACATCTGCATTATGCCTGAGCGCATTGGCACGGGCCACATGCAGGGCTTCATCAGATGCATCAAGGCCATATACATTTATGCCGGGGAACAGATTCTTCAAAAAAATTGCAATACATCCCGAGCCTGTACCTATATCAAGCGCTGAAAAGCCCGACAGTTCGAGCAATTTCAGGTCCCCGGCGACTATCATTGCCAATTCTTCAGTTTCTGGCCTTGGTATCAGAACTGATGGGTTCACTGTAAGTTTAAGCCCGTTGAAAGTGGCATTTCCAGTAACATACTGCACAGGGCATCCGGTCTCAAGCAAGGCGGTTGCAGCAACGAAGCGAAGAATGTCGGTACCCGGAAGAACCCGGGCTGAATCGGTATGCAAACGTGCTTTGGACCATCCGATGAAATCTTCAAAAAGAATATAAATGATGCTTTTTGCCTCTTCATCCCCAACCATGGGTCTTAATACCGAAAAACAGTATTTCCTTATATCCCCTGCAGTTTGAATCCCTGTGTCCATGCGATAAAATTAGTATAATTATGGCGGATGACATTTGAGGTTTTGAATAAAGCAGTAATTTAGCTTTATGACTGCTGCCGATGATACCTACTTCAGCCTCGAACACACGGGTGCAAGTGTGTACCGTGAAAAAGCAAGCAAATTCATAGGACTCGCATACCCTGTTTCAGCCGACGCTGAGATCAGGGAGACGCTGGCCGTCATCCGTAAAAAATTTTACGACGCAAACCACCATTGCTTTGCCTACTGCCTGGGGCCTCAGCAACAGGTTTTCCGCTTCAGCGATGATGGAGAGCCTTCGGGATCAGCAGGAAGGCCTATTCACGGACAGTTGCTGTCGAAGAACCTCTCCGATGCATTGGTCATTGTAGTCAGGTATTTCGGAGGCACTAAACTGGGCGTTCCCGGGCTTATTCATGCATACAGGCAGACTGCTTCCGATGCCCTCGAAAATGCCGGAAGAACCCAGAAAATTGTTACCCGGAAAATTCTCGTCACATTTCGCTATGAAAACATGAACGATGTAATGAGAATTCAAAAAGACGAAGACCTCATTCTTCTTGAGCAGAACTTCGATAATGAGTGCCGGATAACTTTAGGTGTCAGGAAGAGCAAAGTGGAGATGGTGATAAACAAACTTATGAGAATTCAGAACATATATACATCTATTGCTACTTGAGAGATTTTAGCCATTTATGTTTATAATCAGTCTGTTTTATAATTAACCAAAGTATTGATTTTGCTAAGTGTTTGGATGCTAAGGTCAATGAAATTTAGAATCATTCTAAAAACCCCGAATTACTGCCTGGAGACTATGCAACAATCCTCTGACAATTAAGCATGTATCAGGACCAGCAGAAGTTTTAGATGAAATAAACAGGGAAAAAACATGCTAAAAAAATATAAAAATCAAGGATAAAAAAATTTTTTTATAAACTTTTTTTCTTCACTTTTGTTAATCGAATAAGGTATGCCTTTCTTGTGGATTTTAATCTCACTGATAAAATCCAAAACCTTGACAAACAGATATTTATAATTTTATTGCGCACAAACCATTCAAGGTAAATTGAATTAATGGAAAAGAACGTTATTGAAGTCTGGGAAAATTGTCTCAAAGTCATTAAGGACAACATCAATTATCAAAGCTTTAAAACGTGGTTCCTTCCGATAAAGCCGGTTAAACTAAAAGACAGTGTATTGACAATCCAGGTTCCCAGCCAGTTTTTTTATGAATGGCTTGAGGAGCACTACATAGGACTACTGAAAAAGACTATTAAGAAAGAACTCGGAGACAAGGGGCGGTTGGAATACAGTATTATTGTTGATAATTCAGAAGCGGACCCGGGCCCGTTCACTATCAATGTCCCGACCTCTGAGAAAAAAGCCACATCGAACCCGGCAGTTTCGATGCCGATAGACCTTAACCGGGGAACTTCAAAAGAGATCCCCAACCCATTTATCATCCCGGGATTAAAAAAGATCAAAGTTAACTCCCAGCTCATTGAGAGTTATTCGTTTGAAAATTTTATTGAAGGTGATTGCAACCGGCTTGCCAGGTCAGCAGGCTATGCCGTCGCAAGCAATCCGGGTAAGACTGCCTTTAACCCTCTCCTTATATATAGTAATACAGGGCTTGGCAAAACGCACCTCTCACATGCAATCGGCCTCCAGGTAAAAAACAGTTTCCCTGAGAAAACCGTTTTATATGTTACAACCGACCAGTTCATCAACCAGTTCATCGACTCGGTTAAGAACAATAACCAGAACGATTTTGTTCATTTTTACCAGATGATCGATGTGCTTATCATCGACGACATTCATAATCTTGCCGGCAAGGAAAAGACCCAGGATGTGTTCTTCCATATTTTCAACCACCTCCACCAGAAGAGCAACCAGATCGTTCTTACTTCCGACAAACCACCTGTCGAGATGAAAGGCATTGAGCCGCGTCTTCTCTCCCGCTTTAAATGGGGGCTCAGCGCCGACCTTCAGGTACCCGACCTCGAAACAAGGATCGCCATCCTTCAGAAAAAATTATACAATGACGGCATTGTCATCCCCCCCGAAGTGGTTGAATACCTTGCCTACAGCATTAATACCAACGTAAGGGAACTCGAGGGCGCGCTCATCTCATTGCTTGCCCAGTCATCCCTCAACAAAAAGACCATCACCCTTGATCTTGCGAAACAAATGATCGATAAATTCGTCAAGAATACTTCAAGGGAGATCTCTATCGATTATATCCAGAAGGTTGTTTGTGATTATTTCAACATCCCTGTTGAGATGATCCATTCCAAGACCCGCAAACGTGAAATCGTACAGGCCAGGCAGCTTTCGATGTATTTTTCGAAAAAACATACAAAATCATCCCTGGCTAGTATAGGCCTGCACTGCGGGAACAAGGACCATGCAACTGTACTCCATGCCTGCCGTACCGTTAATAACCTCGTCGAAACCGATAAACAGTTCAGGCAATTTGTTGAAGAGCTCGACAAGCGAATCAAATTATAAACTCTTTTCTTTTATATGAAGATCCTGTTCGTATGCACCGGTAACATTTGCCGGTCGCCTATGGCTGAAGGAATTCTCAGGCACAAGCTGCATTCGGCCGGGATTTCCGCCGACACCGACTCCTGTGGATTTGAGGCATTTCATGTTGGCGACCATCCTGATAAACGGGCGCAAACGGTATGCAAACGATACGGCATCGATATTTCAAAGCACGTTTCCAGGTTGTTCAGAAAGCAGGACTTTGACCTTTTCGACCTTATCTATGTCATGGATTCCTCACATTATTACAGCGTTTCCTCCATGGCCAGGAACAAAGAAGACATGATAAAAGTCGATTACATGCTCAACCTGCTTTACCCGGGCAAAAACATGCCGGTTGACGATCCCTGGTACCATGACCTTCAGGCATTCGAATCAACTTACCGTCAGCTTGACGCTGCCTGCAACATTTTAACTGAACAACTCAGAAAAGGAAAGGCTTCAAACTCATGATAAACAGCATTCCATCTGCTACCGCCATCAATGAGGCATATCAAAGAATAAGGCCTTTTATCAACCACACACCGGTCATCACCTCAGGTACTATCAACATGATGTTCGGTTCCAATATCTTCTTCAAATGTGAGAATTTCCAGAAGGTAGGAGCATTTAAAGCAAGAGGTGCCACCAATGCTGTTCAGAGCCTTGAACGGGAAACACTTGCCCGGGGCGTTGCAACGCATTCAAGTGGCAACCACGCCCAGGCTCTTTCTTGGGCTGCCGGCATTGCAGGTGCCAGGGCATATATAGTGATGCCCTCCAATTCATCCCCGGTCAAAATTGCTGCAGTCAGGGGTTACGGCGGACTGATCACGTTTTGTGAGCCAACTCTTGAGGCCCGGGAAACCACGCTTCAGAAGGTCATCGAAGAAACCGGGGCTGTGGAGATACATCCTTATAACGACGTACGTATCATTGCGGGCCAGGCCACATCCGCCCTTGAACTTATTAAAGAGATCCCCGGTCTTGACATTATTATTGCTCCTGTAGGAGGTGGTGGACTGCTTAGCGGGACAGCTCTTTCGGTACATTATTTTAACAAAGGAGCGATTGTGGTCGCAGCAGAACCTGAGCAGGCCGATGATGCTTACAGGTCATTCATTACTGGTGAGTTTGTACCTTCAGTCAACCCTCAAACCATCGCCGACGGATTAAGGACTTCCCTGGGCAGTATAACTTTCCCTATCATCGGTGAACATGTCAGTTCCATTGTCACAGTAAGCGAAGACAGCATTGTTAAAGCCATGAAATTTATCTGGGAGCGGATGAAGATCATCGTTGAGACCTCATCCGCTGTCCCATTTGCTGCGATTATGGAAAACAAAATAGACATTAAAGGAAAACGTGTCGGGCTGATCTTTTCGGGAGGTAATGTTGACCTTAACGACTTACCCTGGTAATATGAAGCAAGGTATTCTTTATCTCATTCCATCGGTCCTGAGTGATCAGTCCGTCGAAGATGTTTTACCCGAAGGTACTCTGAAGGTCATCCGCAGTCTTGATTGTTTTATTGTAGAGGAGCTGAAGACAGCCCGCCGGTTCCTCAGGAAAGCAGGATTAACCGCCGACTTTGACAAAGTGACGTTTCACGTTTTCAACGAACATTCTCCTCCCCCATCGTTTGAGGAATACCTGTCTGACACTCAAACCGGCAGGGATGTAGGGCTTTTATCGGAAGCCGGCAGTCCCTGTGTTGCCGATCCGGGTTCAGAGATCGTCAGAACAGCCCATGAGAACGGGATTATTGTAAAACCCCTTACCGGTCCTTCATCGATTCTTCTTTCACTGATGGCCTCTGGTTTCAATGGCCAGAATTTTGCATTCCTGGGTTATCTTCCCGTTGATAAGCAACTCCGGTCAAGGAAGCTTAAGGAAATTGAACGGACAGCAGGCGAAAAAAAACAAACCCAGATGTTCATTGAGACCCCTTACAGGAATGAACAGTTGTTCCAGTCGATATTGCAGTCCTGCAGTGAGAGCACGATGCTGGGGATAGGCATTGGACTAACGGGGCAGAATGAGAAAATCTCAGCATATTCGGTAGGTGACTGGAAGAAAATGAAGCCGGGCCTCGGTAAAACACCAGCTGTTTTTTTAATTTACCGCTACTGATCTGTAACAAAGCCCGCAGAAACTCGTCTAAAGCACATCTTTATAATCCGTTCACGGTGGAAACCATTCTGAGTGTTGATAATCTTTCTAAGAGTTTTGGCAGGATCAAAGCAGTAAACCAGCTTTCATTCGAGGTAAGGAAAGGCCAGGTTTTCGGCCTGCTCGGGCCTAACGGAAGCGGAAAGTCAACCACCTTAAGCATGTTGCTCGACCTGATACCTCCCGACAGTGGCACATTCAGCTGGTTTGGAAATCCGCCCACGACAGAAAGCCGGAAGCGGATAGGCTCTGTGATCGAAAGCCCGAATTTCTTCCCATACCTTGATGCAGTCACCAACCTGAAAATTGTTGCTGACATCAAAGACAAACCCTATGATGACATAGAAGAGGTGCTGCAACTGAGCGGCCTCTACGAGAGGCGGTTTTCGAAGTTCAGAACTTTTTCCTTTGGGATGAGGCAACGGCTGGCTGTAGCTTCAGCCCTGCTTGGCAAACCTGATGTCATGATACTGGATGAGCCAACCAACGGGCTCGATCCCCAGGGCATTGCCCAGATCAGGGACCTGGTTTCCCTGGTTGCATCCCGCGGCATCACAATCATCCTGGCTTCCCACCTTCTCGACGAAGTTCAGAAGATCTGCAATTATGTTCTCGTATTAAGCAAAGGGGTGATGCTTTTCAGCGGAAGTGTAAAAGATGTACTCGCAGTATCTGATTCAATAGAAATTGCTGCCTCCGACATGGGGGGAACCCGCACTGCCATTGCTGAATACCCTGGTTACAGCTCGGTAAACGAAGTTAACGGAATTCTCCAGGTACACTTTAACAAGCCGGTAACCACATCTGAGATCAATGCCTTTTTCTTTCAGAAAGGCATATCGCTGAGTCATCTCACCGAGAAGAAACGCAGCCTGGAACAACATTTTCTGGAACTTTTACAGGACAAGCCATGATCAAACTGCTCAGGATAGAATTCAAGAAGATCCGCACCTATAAAGCGTTCTGGATCCTCACGGGCCTGTACTTCGTTTTCCTCGCCGCTGGTATACTGCTTGCCGAGTTCATGATCAATCATATGGTTAACAACGTTAACCAGCGCATGCCGATACCTTTTCCTCATGTGGCTATCTATTATTTTCCCGATGTATGGCAGAATGTTACTTTTTTTGCAAGTATCAGGTATGTACTGATTTTCCCGGCTATCATCATGATCATCCTCATTACGAATGAATTTACATATAAAACAATCCGCCAAAGCATCATCAACGGGATGAGCAAGTATGAATTCCTTGTTTCGAAACTCCTGATCATTCTGCTGATGGCTGTGATTATTACGGTGATACTTGCAGTGGGCACTTTTTTCATCGGGCTTTCGCATTCAGGTTTCAGCGACGTAAACTTCTTTTCGAAGGGGCTCCCATTCCTTTCCGGCTTTTTCATAAGCCTCATCTGTTACATGGTTTATGCTTTTTTCTGCGGATTTATAATGCGGAATACTGGCCTGGCCATTGCAATTTTCACCTTGTACTCCCTGATCATTGAACCGGTTATCTATTTTTTCTTCAGGGCCCCGTTTATGTTCGAGAACAAAATCTATACTTACCTGCCTGTAAATGCAGTAATACGTCTGACCGAGTACCCTGCCATCCCAATGCTGAAGAAAATGATGGGGATTGAACTGCAGAGCAATGTAAGCCTTACAGCCTGCCTTATCCCCATTGGCTATGCCGCAATCATGATCGGCATTGTTTTCTGGGTGATGAAAAGAAAAGATCTCTGATACTGCCGGGCAGGATTTCCGGCTTACATTCCGTTTCGTTTCCTTACTGCCCATTCGGCAAACAGCAGCACGATGATCAGAACGAACATCCACCATTCACCTGTAAGGTCACTATATCTTCTCTGGAGGTGGATGATAGGTTTCAGATCACTGCGGTTCTTCAGTAATCCGGCAAGCTTAGGCATGTCTTTACGGCTGATCACCTGTCCGCCGAATCTTGAAGATAATTTCTTCAGCAATGCATGATCGGCCACCAGGTTGACAAATTCTAAATCGAGTGGTGTAATGCTGAAGTGTCCTTCCTTTTTAAACATGGCCCCGGATGTCCTCACCCTTGCTTCAAAGCTGTAGTTGCCCGGTGGGAAAAATCCGGCATTCAGGTAATACGCCTTTTCGGTGCGGGAAAAAGTGAAGGGATAAATCATGCCTTCTTCATTTTTCAGTTCAAGCGTTGCGTCAGGCTGATTGATAAGCTCATGATTAGGATTAAAAAGAGTTGCATCGAACTCAAGAGGGTCTCCTTCCTCAATCCTGTTCCTGAAATTCACCCTGAACGGACTGGGATCATTCCTGGCCGACAGGTATTGGGCTATAAGGCATATGAGGTTATCGAAATTCCTGGTTTCTGTTTTATTTACATATTCCCATATCCTCCATCTCCAGATATTCTCACCTGCTATGATCCCGGTTTTATGTGAAGGCAGGTCAAAGAACATAAAGAGCGGGAATTTAGTGTTTACATTACTGATCTTCTGGTAAAAAAGAACATCGGATGTCACACCAGTTTCAAAAGTGCCCGAAGGACATTGCAGTGGAGGGAATTCAGGGACGAGGGCGGTTGTTTGCCGGTCAAGTCCAAAGAGGAAGAAATCAGGGTTTACAACAGCCTGTATATCGGTGATGTTCTTGCGCTGGGAGTTTATGACAAGACCGGTTTTAAGCCTGTTGAAACCGGCGATATCGGTCTGGCTTCCTACGAAATAAAGGACAGGCGATCCTGCCGGCAACAGTTTGGAGGGGTCAGCCAGGGCAGAAGCCGCGGGCAGCTGGTAAAAAATATACAGATCATACTCACCGGGGTTCCTGAGCAGTTCCGAGGGGTTCAACTGGGTAATCTGGAATTTTGCCGTGGAAGCAAGAGCGCTGACGATCGCAGAGATGTCAGGATGGGGGCTTTCGTATACAAGGGCAACGAGTATCCTTGATTCAAGAACCTCGACATAAAAATCCCGTTTATTATTGGCTTTATTGAACTCCTCTCCTGCCCCTTCAACTTCAACGGAATATTTCTGAATACCCTTCTCTTTAGCCTGAAGCATGCCACTGAGCCTGATTACTGACCGTTCCCCGGTAGCTGCAACGGGTCTGGAGTAAACGACCATTCCCAGGTGCCGGATATTTAACCTGACTTCCTTGCCGGGGAGCTTATCCATTTCGACCATAACCTGGAAGGGAAACTGGTCGTCGAGGTAGACTTGCCTGCTTACACTGATATTTTTAATCAGGATGTCTTTATACAGGGAAGTATCTCCAACTGCAATGGAATACACCGGGACAGTGAGGTTTTGGGCAGCATAATAAGGGTTAGTGCCTTTATTATAAATGCCATCGCTGGCAATAACTACTGCCCCAAGGTTCCTGTTGGCAAACCTGCTGCCAAGGTCAGAAATGAACTCTGAAATATCGGTATATTTTGCTTTAAAATCCTTAGGAAGACCTGATGAAACATTCTGTCCGAATGTAAAAAGAGCAACCTCATACCGGTCGGAGAGTTCCTTCTGAAGCTTTTCTGTTTCGCTGCGGAGTTCCTTCCTGACTTCTGCAGAATCTGAAGAAGAAACCATTGACTGGGAGCCATCGACCCCTATGACTATCAGGGGTTTCTCAATTAGTCTTGTCGTTGTCCTTACCAGTGGAGTCAGGAGCAGGAACGTAAGAAGGCTGACCGAAAAGAATCTCAGAAGCAGAAGGGCATAAAGCACAACAGGTTTATCGGGTCTTTTCCTGCTTCTGTAGTAAAGACCAAATGAAAACACCGCGCCCGTTATGAGGCAAATCAGAAGGAACCAGGGAGAATATTCGGTTAACAGGCTCACACGACCAAACTATCAGGTATGAAGTCCGCCGCAAACACTTATAACCTGTCCAGTGATATATTCCGATAGATCTGAAGCAAGGAACAACGCAAGCTTTGCAACGTCATCGGGTGTACCACCGCGCTTCAGGGGAATATCTTCAATCCATTCCTTCCTGATCTCTTCGGGAAGTTTCTGGGTCATTTCGGTTTCGATGAATCCAGGTGCAATGGCATTTACACGAATATTCCTGGATCCAAGTTCCTGGGCCACCGACTTGGTAAAGCCAATAATCCCCGCTTTGGATGCAGAATAATTTGATTGTCCGAAGTTACCTTCAATGCCAACCACAGAGCTGAGGTTTATGATGGAGCCCATCCTCTGTTTTATCATATGCCTCTGAACAGCCTTGGTAAGGTTGAAAACTGATTTTAGGTTGACTTTTATAACAAGATCCCAATCCGATTCGGTTAGTCTCAGGAGCAGATTATCACGGGTGATCCCGGCATTATTTACAAGGACATGCACTGCGCCGAAATCAGAAACGACCTGGTTTACAAGCTTCTCGCTATCTTCGAAAGATCCTGCATCGGAGGCATAACCCCGGGCTTTAACCCCGAATTGCCTTAGTTCCTCTTCGAGAGACCTTGAAGTATCATCGTATGCAATATCTGAGAATGCGATATGTCCTCCATTGCGGGCGAAAAATACTGCAATTGCTCTGCCGATCCCGCGGTTCGCCCCGGTAATCAGTATTGTTTTTCCTTCCAGTAATTTCATGAGTGGTGATTGGTTGTTGGTTTTTGGTGATTGGTAATTGGCAATTTGTAATTGGTTTAAATAAATCGTAATTCGTCATTCGTAATTCGTAATTCATCTAGATCCACTTCACAAGTGGAAAATCCTGCCGGTGAGGAAGCAGTGGACTTTTCGGAAATAATCTGAATACGAAATCATACACACCTGCCTGGTTGATCGGGATATTACATTCGAAGACCGCAATGTTTTTCTCAGCCCTTGACAGGTTCATCTCTTCAATGGCGATGGGAACTTCTACCTGGTCGTTCACCTTTGCTCCAAAGAGTACCTCAAGTCCGACATCCGTAGCCGATAGTTCATTCAGGTCCAGAATTATCTCAGCTGCAAAAGTATCGCCCAGTGCAAGAGGTTTCTGTTCTGTAAACGGTGTTTTAATAGAAACTATTTCAATACCCTCCCAACCCCTGAGGACTTTTCTTTTCCAGGAGGCGATATGCCGGGCCATTTCATAATTTTTACCTGTAATGATTTTTGTCCTTTTAAAGAGCTTTGCATAATACTGCCGGTAATAATCGTCGAGTTGACGTTTCATCGTAAAATGCGGGGCGATTTCGGCAATCGTGTTCTTAATGTATGAGATCCACTTCGAAGGGATGCCATTGCTGTCCCTGTCGTAATAAATAGGGACTATCTCTTCTTCGAGTATCGTATATATTACTTCAGCATCAAGGTCATCCTGGAACATACTATTATCGTACGTGGCTTCTTCCTGCAAGGCCCAGCCAGCATCGGGCCGGTAACCCTCAGCCCACCATCCGTCAAGCACACTGAAATTGACAACTCCGTTCATCACCGCTTTCTCACCACTGGTCCCGGAGGCTTCTAAGGGGCGGGTCGGCGTATTCAGCCATATATCAACACCTCTGATGAGGTACTTGGCAAGCTCCATATCGTAATTCTCGATAAAAAGAACCTTGCCCAGAAAGGCCGGCATCCTTGAGACTTCAATGATACGTTTGATCAGGTCCTGCCCGGCCTTATCGTTTGGATGTGCTTTCCCTGCGAACAGAAATCTCACCGGTTTTTGACTATTGTTGACAATTTTTCCCAGGCGGTCGAGATTGCTAAAAAGCAGGTGGGCTCTTTTATACGTAGCAAACCTTCGGGCGAATCCGATAGTAAGTGCTGGTGGGCGGGCTGCCTCACGAATCTGAAAGATCAGTTTGGGATTCTCATGCCGCCTTGTCATATCTATATACAGACGCTGATGTAGGAAATCGGCAAGCTGATCTTTTTGCTTCTGACGGGTTTGCCATATGACTATATCATCAACTTCATGGATCTTCCTCCAATACTCTGGGTTTGACTGGTCACGCAGGAAGCCCTCACCGAATTTTTCCTTATACAACTGTTGCCATGATTTAGCAGTCCAGGTGGGATAATGAACTCCGTTGGTCACATAACCGATGTGAAGCTCATTGGCATAATAGCCAGGGTAAAGAGGCTGAAGCATATCCCTTGTAACCCGTCCATGTATCCTGCTCACGCCGTTGATTTCCTGGGAGCATTTGGCAGCAAGAACGCTCATTGAGAACTTCTCATCGGGATCATTGTCGACCATCTTGCCAAGGTTCAGCAGTTGTTCCCATTTGATATTCAGATAATCGGGATAATGGGAGAAGTATCTTCTCATCATGTCTTCGGGGAAGGCATCATGACCTGCCGGTACTGGAGTATGCGTGGTAAACAGGGTTGAGGATCTCACTACTTCTATCGCCTGAACGAAAGTCAGCTTTTCATTCTGTATCAATTTACGCAAGCGCTCAAGCCCTATAAAAGCCGAATGTCCTTCATTGCTGTGATACACGTCGGGTTTTATCTTTAGCAGTTCCATCAACCTGATCCCCCCGATGCCCAGAACTATTTCCTGTCGGATGCGGTTTTCGAGATCTCCGCCATAGAGCTGATGGGTTATGCTGCGATAGCTTTCGTCGTTCTCTTCAATATCAGTGTCGAGCAGGTATAATGGGATCCTTCCCACATCCACCTTCCATATCTTGGCGTAAAGAGTCCGGCCGGGAAGAGCAAAAGTGATCTTCTGCCAGTTACCCTGTTCATCGTAAACCGGTATGATAGGAAGCTGTGAAAACTTCTGGGGAGTATAATTCGCGATCTGGTCTCCTGAGAGGTTCAGGGTTTGCATAAAGTAGCCGTACCGGTATAATAATCCGATCCCGACAAGATTCACGTTTGAGTCGCTGGCTTCTTTAAGATAGTCACCTGCAAGCATACCCAGGCCCCCCGAGAAGATCTTGATGGTATCATGAAGGCCGTATTCCATGCTGAAATAGGCTATCATCTCCTTCGGTTTATCGGCTGATTTGGCAAGATAACTGTTAAACCTTGCTGTCACTTTTTCAAGCCGGGCAATGAATTCCTCATTATGGCTGAGTTCCTGGAGTTCCTTGAACGAAAGGGATTCGAGCAAGGCAATAGGATTGAACTTCAACTCGTACCATCGGTTATGGTTGATCGCTTCGAACAACTCAGCTCCTTCATAATTCCAGCACCACCAGAGGTTCTTTGCAATCAGATCGAGGTTTGCAAGATTTTCGGGCAGCCTTTGTTTTACAAGGACCTTTTTCCATTCAGGTTTATCATCGTTAAGCGTTTTAAGGGAGGGTGCAGTGATCTGAGGCTGCTTTCCGGCATACAGTTCTCCCCTTCCCATCGACTTTTCTAAGGCTTTATTGAAAGCAACATGGTAGTTCGAAATGAGGTTTTCCCATAATGCCGAACGGGATATCTCATAGGCTTTTATACGGATTTTGATGATCTCTTTTTCATTTTTCAGAGCGCAGCTTGTCACGGTTTTAACGATCTCGCTGATCACTTCTGCATCGTTATCGTCGTCACGGTCAATAACTGCAATACAATCCTTAACATTCGGGTACAGGTTCTTCACCCATTGTCCGAACCCTGTGAGGCTGGTCGTAATTGTGGGTATATGAAACGACAGGCTTTCCTGGGAAGAATATCCCCAGGGCTCATAATAGGATGGGAAGATTGTACCGTCAAATCCGATCAGCATATCATAATAAGAAAGGTTGAATATCCCGTCTGATCCGTTCATTATTGCCGGCACATAAAATATCTTCACCTTATCATCAGGTCTGTTCAGGATTTTCGACTGCCTGAGCTTATTCAGGATCATATCGTGATCAGGCTCATTGAGAACGTGGGTAAGGTACTGCTCGGAGCGGGGGTTATTCAGCTCCTTTCTCGACATCCATTCCAGCAATTCCTTACGGGGCCCGCTTTCATATGCAGGAACCAGGATAAACGCAATCAGGCTTTCGGGTATCTGCGATTCTGTGTTAAGCTTTGATAAAGCGTCAATAAAAAGATCATAGCCCCGGCTTTTCTCTTCGTGAGGCCCGCTTGTCATGATCAGGATGCTGTTTTTCGGAACAGGCATTCCGGTGAGCGCCTCCGCAACCTGGAACAGCTTATTTCTGGCATCCGCCCTTTTCTGGTAATATGCATCCTTAACGGGTACGAAACTGTCCTCAAACCCGTTCGGGGTTATCACATCCGCATTCTTCCCCATAAACTGATAACATTCATCATTCGTAAGGGGTGAAATGGTAGTAAGAACATCGGTCTCAACCACCGAGAGCTTTTCGAGGGAATATTTCGAAACTATGCCAAACTGCTTTGCAATAGCTTCACCATGGTACTGGTCAAAATGCTTATACAACGGCAGGTTGTTGACGGCAATAGTTCTCCCGATCACCGTTGAATGTGCAGTGAACACGGTCCCTGCCTGCGGGACTTTCTCTTTAACATACAGAAGCCCGGTCCCGCTGGTCCATTCATTGAAATGAGCGATGATCTTGTCGTGATGGGAAAGGTTATAATTGTAAAAGCTTTCAATGACCTTGCCGGCTCCGTATCCAAACAGGGCAGGCTCAAGATAATCCCAGGTCCCCATCAGTGAATCAAGCTTATACTGTTCCCAGAAATGGGCCAGTATCTTATCCTTGTCACTGAAAAAAGGCGTAAAGTCAATAAGAAAAACCAGGGGCTTCCCCGGGATGTTCCACCTCCCGATCTTAATCCTTAGGCCTTCTGTATCGGCTTTCTCCCTCCAGGATTTATAAAGGAACCTGTCCTCCTGGAATTCAGGGTTCTCGTGAGTCTCTTTCCAGACGTCAGGACCAATAAGAATATAATTGTCCCTGAGCTGTTCAACCATGGTAAGGCACTTCGTCGAGATGACGGTATAAATCCCACCGGCTTTGTTACATACTTCCCAGCCTACTTCAACAACGTAATCCGGAACAAGTTTTAAATCTTCTTTCACCTGTTAAAGTTTAATAGATTCATATATAATTAAACCCACTATCTTCCAGACGGGTCTGTTGGGGTTTATTTTTTTGCTTTTGCTTTTGGGTTGGCTTCCTTCAAAGGTTTGGCAGCTGTTTTGGGTTTTGCTTCCTTAACGGCCTTGACTGCGGATTTGGTTTTGGCTTCCTTCAGAGGTTTGGCAGCTGTTTTGGGTTTTACTTCTTTAGCAGCCTTCACTGCAGATTTGGGTTTGGCTTCCTTCGATGGTTTGGCAGCTGTTTTGGTTTTTGCTTCCTTAACGGTCTTGACTGCGGATTTGGTTTTGGCTTCCTTCAAAGGTTTGGCAGCTGTTTTGGATTTTACTTCTTTAGCAGCCTTCACTGCGGATTTGGTTTTGGCTTCCTTCAAAGGTTTGGCAGCTGTTTTGGGTTTTGCTTCCTTAACGGCCTTGACTGCGGATTTGGTTTTGGCTTCCTTCAAAGGTTTAGGTTCTGCCTTGGTTTTTCGGGTGGCTGCTGGTTTCTTTGAGGATTTTACCAGGGCTTTTTTTCTTACAGTCTCTACGGGTATAACGACGGGATTTGCACAAGCCTCCACCCTGATTGTAAAATCAGATATGGCATTCATATAGTTTATGAATGCGTCATAGGGAGAGCCGTAAGGATTAAAATGCTTATGTACTTCGCCTGCAGAGAACCATTTCGTCGACATATAGTAGAAATGATTGCTCGACTGAAGGTAACCCCAGTCCCGGAGTATTACAGGATCTTTGCACTTTGCAATAGAATCTGAAAGCGAGTATAGCTTTGAAAGAGCCTCAGACTGTAGCTCATTGCCTTTCCAGGCAGTGAGATCACGTTCTTCATCGGCCCATGAAATGGCATAAGGCACCGAAATCGCAGCCATAGGCTGAAGCCGCTGGTATAACTCCTCGGGCGTAGCAAAGTTGTAGTTCGAATTACTGAACACTGCGGATGGCAGGTGGTAGAAGAAGTCGAATATCCCGGAATCCTTCCACTGATGTTCGCCTATGGTCTCATAATCGAGGAAAAGGTTTACGACTTCTTCGTGGGGATCAAGCGCATTCAGCCAACCCACGAATTTTTCGGCAGTGAGAGGCCATTCAGACCATTTCTTTTCTGAAAAACGATGTGATATATCGTCGCTTAACCTGAAATTCCTGAGCAAAACCCTGAGTTTGGGATTGAGATTGTTGCAATAGATGTAATTCGGGCTTTTCCATCCCAAAACATGCTTGGCACCCTCAGTCAGCATTGTATGGAAGCCAAGATTTGCGATAGTTTCACCAATCAAGTCACTGTATATAAGTTCGGAATTCCTAAAGGTATTGGGGTCCTGGCCAAAGAGGTCCTTTATCCGTTTGCGGTGAGATTCAACCTGGTTTACAAATTCCTGCTCGTTGCCAAGGGATGCCAGCGAATGATACTCAGTCTCCGAGATGAATTCAACACATCCCGTCGCAGCAAGCTGCCTGAAACTGTCAATCACTTCCGGGACGTACTGTGCAAACTGGTTAAGGGCTGTTCCGGATATTGAATAGCTAACCTTGAATGCTTTCCCGAACTCGTTGATAAGCTGCAGCATCATCCGGTTGGCCGGGAGGTAACATTTCTCTGCCACCCTCCTGATAATATGCCGGTTTTGATAATCATCGTAATAATAGTGATCCTGACCGATGTTAAAAAACCTGTAGGTTCTAAGCCTGTAGGGCTGGTGCACCTGGAAATAAAGACATACTGACCTCATAAATCTATCTTAATTGTTATGGCCTGTTGCGTTATTATAAACTTCAAGAACTTTCAATGCGGCATTCTCCCATTTCAGGCTGTCAACTTCAGACTTGCCGTATTTGTCAAACATTTTTCTTAAGCCGTCGTAATGCAGGATGCCGTAAATGGCGTCAGCGAGAGCATCAATATCCCAGAAATCGACTTTGAGTGCATGCTGTAGTACTTCGGCCACTCCCGACTGCTTGGAGATGACAACCGGAACATTGGTTCTCATCGCCTCAAGTGGTGAGATCCCGAATGGCTCCGATACCGATGGCATTACATATACATCACTCATGGCAAACATCCTGTCAACCTCCGCTCCTGCAAGAAAACCGGTAAAATGGAATCGGGTGCCCATCTTTAGCTGTGCCACCCTCTTGATCATCCTGTTCAGGAGATCGCCGGAACCCGCCATTACAAAGCGAACATTAGGATCTTTCTGAAGTACTTTATGAGCAGCTTCAACGAAATAATCAGGCCCTTTCTGATACGTCACCCGACCAAGGAAGGTCACGATCTTTTCCTTCACATGCTTTGTAACATCCTCCTGTTCAGGCTTGTCAACCGGTTCAACTGCATTATGAACTGTAAAAACCTTTTCAGCAGGAATGCCATATTTCTCAATTACTATCTGCCGGGTAAAATTACTTACGGTGATCACCCTGTCGGCCTCCTCCATCCCATGGCGCTCGATATCATAAACCACCTGGTTTACATTTTCACCCGAACGGTCGAATTCAGTAGCATGTACATGCACCACGAGGGGCTTTCCACTGATCTTTTTGGCAGCGATCCCGGCAGCATAAGTCAACCAGTCATGAGCATGGATCACATCATAGTCGAAATTGTTCGCGATCGACAAAGCTACCAGGGCGTATCGCGACACCTCTTCCATAAGATTAGCACCATACTTGCCCGAAAACTTGTATTTGCTGGTATAAATTGACCGGATCTCGGTTTTTTTACCGATGACTTCTTCAGAATACCACCTTTCAAATTCTTCCGGGCCAAGGTAAGGGACCAGGTTGGACCCTATTTCCATATAACTGATCTTTTCACTGAATTCCTGGTTCAGGGATTGAGTGAAATCCAATTCGATATCCGAGGCATTGATAAGCCGGAAACCTTCCTGCGACTCATCTCCGAAAGACTTTGGCACAACAAAGATAACTTCCACGCCATGTTTCGACAGTCCTTTTGTAAGACCAAAACATGCTGTGCCGAGGCCACCGGTGATATGAGGCGGGAACTCCCATCCAAACATGAGTACTTTCATAGAAACTCTGATTTATTGGGGTTGGTCATAAATATCAATCAACCATTTAAGACGTAATAATTCTGCAACACTGCCGGCATAGGAAACAGCTCCCCTGGGTGTGTGAGGAGGATCTCCATCGTAAATCTCACTTACAGTCCCGATACCATACTCTGTAAGTACCGGTTCAAAAGAAGTATATAAATTCTTGATCATCCCGAGCCCGCTCCGCCCGTGGATCTTGAGATAGCCTTCGGCAAAATGAGCCAGCAGCCATGGCCTGACAGTACCCTGATGGTATGCAAGGTCCCTTTCCTGTGGACTTCCGAAATATGAGCCTTTATACACCGGGCTTTTGGGGGTAAGAGTGCGGATGCCCCTTGGTGTAAGAAGTTCCTGCCTGACCCGGCTTAGCACCTGTTTGCGCATTTCCTCAGAAATCGGAGAAAAGGGAAGTGAAGTCGCAAAAAGCATATTGGGCCTGACTGTCCAGTCTTTATATTCACCGTCAACATAGTCGGCAAGGTATTTTTTATCAGGATTCCAGAACGTTTCAATATATGACTGCGAAACTTTCTCGGCAAGGGCCGACCATTCTGTAACGAACTGCCTGTCACCTGACATCTCTGCACTTTCGACAGCAAAACAAATAGCATTATACCAGAGTGCATTCACCTCGACTGCCTTGCCTGAGCGCGGAGTTACCGGTTTCCCGTAAACAATCGCATCCATCCATGTGAGTGCCATCCCGTGAACCCCGGCATAAATAAGGCCATCGGGTTCCATATGAATATTGAAATCAGCACCGTCGCGGTAACCTTCGAGAATCTGAAGTATCTTTTTGCCATATTCCTTCCATATCTTCTTTTCGGTCCCTGTGAACATGGCATATTGCTGCAGGGCCCAGATGAACCAGAGGGAAGGATCCGAAGCATGGTAAGTTATGCTGCTGCCTGATCCGTAATGAGGCATCAACGGTCCTTTTAATTCCTGCAGCATACCGTCAATGACAGCTTTCGCGGTCTTGAAATCTCCTGTGACAAGCAATAATCCCGGTAATGAGATGAATGTGTCGCGTCCCGAACGGGTAAACCAAGGGTAACCAGGTAAGAGGGAGGTTTTATTCCCCTTCCTGATGACAAATTGCTGGGCGGCATTCACAAGGCAGTTCTCGAAGTTATCCCTGGGAGTCCTGAGGTTAAGCTCAGCGGTATATGCTCTCTTTATTCCAGGTTGAGAGATCAGTTTAGTCCCCGCACAGAAATAAATACTCTCACCCGTTTTTATTTCCACTTCAAAAAAGCCGGGCGTATAAAGATCCTCCTGGAATTCATAGCCTCTTTCCATTTCCTCCTGGTACTCGACATTGTGGTACCAGTCAGGGACATGTACATATTCGTTGTCCTTGGAAAGCTGCATGAAAAGATCGGTATAGCCCTGGTACATCCTGACCTTGATGCCGTTAAGGACCTTTTCAAATTTCTTGTCAGCAAAGATATTCTCCCTTGTCAGGGTATGATAATTCCTGAAAGCAAGGAACGGTCTGAGCCTAAGCTTGGTGGGAGAATGTGCCTCAACCAGGGTGTATTTGACAATAACCCTGTCTTCCTTCGAATCAAACAGGCTTTCACGGGTAAGAACAACCCCTCCGACACGAAAGGTCAGCATCGGGAAGGGATCTGCTGTGAAGTCCCTGATGTATTTATGTCCCTTGGGATTGTACATATTCCCAGGGTATTTGTGTATGCCGAGGTTGAATTCCGCATCACGTTGTATTATGGTCTCATCAACTGTCGAAAGTAAAACATGCATATCATGGTCTATCAGGGGCTGTGGAGTAACCAGCAAACCATGGTATTTTCTTGTGTTGCAGTTGATGATTGTTGTGTTAGCATATGAACCTGCGCGGTTAGACCTGAGCATTTCACGCTTCAGGGAATACTCGAGGTTGATCAACTGATACTTATCAAACTTTATATAACTCATTTTTCACCGATGTCATGAAAGATTCAAATATAACTAAATTTCCGGCGGTGCAAAAATACGATTAATTTTATGGCGGCGTTATTTAGTATATCAAGAACGTCCTAAAATAATCAAACCCGGTTCACCAAACACAGCTTATGCATAACAGGAACTATCTGACTACGATAACAATTGTTTTTCTGCTGATCGCAACAACCTGGTCGTGCCGCAAAGCTGACAAACTCGATACGAGCTCTTCACTGATGCTTTCTTTTTCAACTGACACAGTGATGTTCGACACAGTGCTTACCACTGTGGGATCAGTTACAAGGAGGCTTATCGTGCACAATCAGAATCCCTCCAAAGTTGCATTTTCGGTCCAGCTGGGAGGAGGAGCTTCATCCAGCTACAGGATCAACGTAAACGGCACCCCCACCTACAACCTGCAGAATATCGAAATCCCCGGTAACGACAGCCTTTTTATATTCGTCAAAGTGACTGTAAATCCAAATGACAAAAACACACCCTTCATTGTCAGTGATTCCCTGCTCTTCCTCACCAACGGTAACCGGCAGAGTATTCAGCTTGCTGCGTGCGGACAAAATGCCGACTTCAACATAGAAAGAACCTTAAAGGGGAACCAGGTCTGGGACAGCCTCAAGGCTCATGTTATATATGGTTATCTGCGGATAGATACCGGCGCCAGGCTCACGATCATGCCTGGTGTCAAGGTATATCTGCACAAGAAGGCTTACCTGGCAGTTTCTCATGAAGCTACACTGATCATCAGCGGGCAATGGGAGCACCCGGTAAGGATACAGAGTGACCGTCTTGACACTTACTACCGCGATCTTCCCGGACAGTGGAACGGCATATACCTTGAACGCGGGAGCAAAAACAATTCCCTGAGCAATGCAGTAATAAAAAACGGTTACTACGGACTGGTGATTGACTCCCTGGTCACTGGCGCTGATCCGAAGGTCACGCTGGATGGGGTCATCATTCAGAATATGGTGTATGACGGCATTTATGCCTACTCTACCTCCATCACTGCTCAGAATTGTGTTCTGGGAAGCTGCGGGGGAGCTTCTCTCCGGATTGAAAAAGGCGGAAATTATAATTTCAAACAGCTTACGGTAGGCAATTACTGGGGAGCATCAGTCCGCAGTAGTCCGGCCCTTGTCCTCAGCAATTATACTTATGACTCACTTGGAGGGAAAGTCTCATATAACCTTAATGCAAACTTCGGGAACACTATTGTTTATGGGGCTGAAACCGACGAAATCGGTCTTGATAGTGTTGCAACTGCAGGTTTTTCATTTATGTTCGATCATGCTCTCCTTAAAACCACTGTAAAGGTCAGCAATCCTTTTCATTACCTCGAATGCGTTGTCAACAAGGACCCTATGTTTATTGATGTTGAGAAATCAGATTACGCGATCGACAGCATTTCTCCGGCAATAGGCAAAGGAGTTCCCATGGGGGTAACTTATGATATAAGAGGAACGTTCCGCCCGCCGGCGCCGGCACTTGGAGCGTATGAATACCTGAAGAAGAATTGAATATTGAATATTGAATATTGAATATCGAATGTCGAATATCGAACTTCACCAACTCACAATTTATTCACAAAATTGCTTATTTTAATGGTGTTCATTACGGCTTCGCCGAACACAACTTCACCATCTCCTCAAGCATCGCCGCTCCCAGATCCGCAGGTGAATCAACTACATGAATCCCGCACTCCCTGAGAATTTCTTTTTTCGCCTCTGCAGTATCGGCTTTGCCTCCAACGATGGCACCTGCATGGCCCATGGTACGTCCTTTGGGAGCCGTGGCGCCTGCGATGAAACTGACAACGGGTTTGGTCCCGTGTTCCTTGATCCAGTATGCAGCATCGGTCTCCATGTTTCCGCCGATCTCCCCAATCATGACAATGCCTTTCGTTTCAGGATCGTCCATGAACAGCTCAACAGCCTCCTTGATGGTGGTTCCCGGGATCGGGTCCCCTCCCACTCCGATCATGGTGGTCTGTCCGAGGCCTGCCTTGGTAATCTGGTCAACAGCTTCGTATGACAAAGTTCCCGAGCGGGAAACTATCCCGATACAACCTTTTGAATGAATAAACCCCGGCATAATGCCGATCTTGGTATGGGGGGGAGTGATTATACCCGGACAGTTCGGGCCGATAAGCCTGACCCCGGCACATTTCAGGTAGTCCTTTACAGCGATCATATCGATCACCGGAATTCCTTCGGTGATACAAACGATAAGCCTGATCCCCGAATCAGCTGCTTCAACAATGGCGTCGGCAGCCATGGGGGGAGGTACAAAGATGACCGAAACATTGGCCGATGTTGCTTTCACAGCTTCAGACACCGTATTGAACACCGGGCGGTCGAGATGCATTGTGCCTCCTTTGCCGGGAGTCACACCACCCACAACATTGGTGCCGTATTCAATCATCTGCCCGGCATGGAATGACCCTTCATGCCCGGTAAAGCCCTGTACAAGGACCCTGGAATGCTCATCTATCAGTACACTCATGGAATTGTATTTTCATGCCAAAATTAATTTCTTTTAAAACACGGGCAAGTTTTATTTGATATTTTTGTAGGCTATGGCCAAACTACCGCTTGACGATACAATTTGTGCAATCTCGACCGCTCCTGGTATGGGTGCGATAGCAGTGGCGCGCATTTCAGGTGTTCAAACCTTTAAAGTCCTCGAAAAGTTATTCAAACCCTATAACAAAAAGCTGGACCTTAAGAAGGCTGCTTCACATACCATCCTGCATGGCACCCTTGCTTCAGCCGAAGGCCCGCTCGATGATGTGCTTCTGAGCATCTTCCGTGCCCCGAATTCATATACCGGGGAAGATGTGGCAGAGATCTCGTTTCACGGATCCATTTACCTTCAGCATAAAGTTCTCGAGGTTCTCATCGATCATAAACTGCGGATGGCAGAGCCCGGGGAATTCACACTCAGGGCTTTCATGAACGGAAAACTCGACCTGGCGCAGGCCGAAGGGGTCGCCGATATCATATCCGCCCAATCAAAATCATCTCATGAACTGGCTTTCACCCAGCTTAGGGGCGGATTTTCGAAAAAGCTTAACTCCCTCAGGCGTCAGCTGATCGATTTTGTATCCCTGCTGGAGCTGGAACTGGATTTTGGGGAGGAAGATGTTGAATTTGCTGACCGCAGCAGCCTGATCAGGCTTATTAAAACCATGAAGTCTGAAATCTCTTCCCTGGTTGGGTCGTTCAGCCTCGGGAATGTGATAAAAAAAGGCATACCCGTAGCTATCATTGGTAAACCGAATGCAGGAAAATCAACACTCCTGAATGCCATACTGAACGAAGAAAAGGCAATCGTTTCGGATACTCCCGGCACAACCAGGGACGCAATCGAAGATACTATTGTGATCGGAGGATTCAGTTTCAGGTTTATCGATACCGCCGGTCTCAGGGCAGCCGAGAACCATATCGAAAGCATGGGGATCGAGAGAACCTGGCAGAAGATCAATGAAGCGAGTATCGTTCTTTATGTGTTTGATGCGACCACCGAATCATACAAGGATGTGGTCAATGCCCTGGCAGATTTCAAGGATATCGCCGACAATCCTTCAAGGCACCTGATCCTTGTGGGAAATAAGATCGATAAAGTGGATAAGCTTCCCAAAGGGTTTTCTTCCTTCGTTAACCAGGAAACCATATTCGTTTCTGCAAAGCGGCATGAGAACATCCACCAGGTAGCAGAAAGCCTGGTAAGCAAGGTAAGCCTGAGCGGAATTAATGACGGATTGATTGTTTCAAATACCAGGCATTATGAAGCTTTAAGTCTTTCACTTAAAGCAATAATTGAAGTAGAAAAAGGGCTTGTCCTCAACATCCCCGCCGACCTGCTTTCAAGCAGCATCCGCAATGCCCTTCATTATCTCGGCGAGATCACCGGCGAGATCACAACCGAAGACATCCTGGGAAATATTTTTTCGAGATTCTGCATCGGAAAGTAAGCCCGCAAAGCCTCCCGTTACCATTACTTAGGTTGTATCAGGAACGGGTTCACTCCAAGCTTTTCAACAACATATTTAATCACCAGCTGCGCTTTCACGCTGTTCCCGGCTGCATCAAGCGGCGGAGAAACTACCGCGATCCCGAATTTGCCCGGGCAAACGGCTAGCAGTCCACCGCCAACCCCGCTTTTTGCAGGTAAGCCTGATCCGAAATACCATATTCCGGAATCATCGTACAATCCGGCCGTTGCCATGACAGGAAGCGTATACATAACCGTTTCGGGGGTAACCACTTTCTTTTTTGTAAGCGGATTAACACCTCCGTTAGCCAGGGTTGCAGCCATTGTGGCGAGATCTTTGGCATTCACGTTGATGGCGCATTGCTTGGTGTAAATATCGGTTGCCTGGGCAGGATCGAAATACATTCTTCCGTAAGCCAGGAGCAGGTGAGCAATAGCCTGGTTGCGGAGATTGTCTCCTGCTTCGCTGATGTAAACAGGCATATTAAGGTAAAGAGGCCGGCCTGCAAACTCACTGTGAATGTTCAGAATGCTTTTCCATTTTGCGGCAGAATCGGCACCATTAACGAGGCTGGTTGCAGCAATGGCACCCGGATTCACCAGGGGGTTTATCTCCTTGCCTTTTTGCAGCTCAACAGCCACGATGGAATTGAACCTCATCCCTGTAGCATCCACACCTATTTTATCCATGACTGCCTTAGGGCCTTGTTCTTCTATAACTTTTGCCATGGTGAATACCTTGGAGACGCTCTGGATTGAAACCCTGGAATCAATATCTCCCTTTGTAAAAACCTGTCCGTCGGTTGTGACTAATACAATCCCAAATATTTTGGGATCAACCTGTGCCAGCTCTTTAATGTAATCGGCATTCTTACCTTCCTTCACATCCTTAAACTTTGAATAAGCCTCGTCCAAAGCAGTCTGTACCTTTTCCCTGGTCAGCTTATTGTCTGCCTGGGCTACCAGTAAACACGGATGAATAAATACAAACAGGCTAATGATCAAGACCATGAGCACACCTGTCCTGGTAATTGAATTTTTCATAGTTTGTTCCTCCTTTAAAAATGATTGCTGAATCCTAATTTTATTTTTTGGTGATTGCCAATGTATCTTTACTTTTTCTTCGCATAGAATATTTTGGAGAAAGAATACTTAAAGCTGAGGTTTATTTTGGTGGCCTGGGAAGTGAAGGTTGAACTTTCGCCCAAGGCCGCCATATAATTTTGCCGGTATATCCATTGAAACTCAACGCCAACCATAACGTTTTGCCAGGGATAATAGAGGAGATTTGCTTCAACAAAATGCCCTAAATGATAGGCATCCGGTTCCTGGCCGTCTGAATTCGTAATGGTAGTATTTGACCAGCCAACGGAACTCGTAAACTTTTTGCTCCAGTTCAGGTCGACAAATGCCACCAAACCCAGGTCGGGCAATGGGACTCCTATAATGGGCTTGGTCTTGTCACCGGGGTTCTTCTTGATACCAATATCCAGTGGAGCATCGTTAAAGTAGTTTTCAACGCCTTGTCCGTATACAGCCTGCAGATGAAGCACGATTACTTTCCCGATGTTGAGGCCTGAACTTAAGCTGACCCCCCATCCGATGGCACTACCGCTAAGATCCATGGTATCGGCGCCGTTAGGATCCTGGTATTTCCATCCAATATATCGAACTGCTGCCCCAAGCTGAACATACCCCCATTTCTTTCCTGCATATCGGAAATGACCGGTAAGATCAGGAAACGGGAGGTGTGGTTTGATGTATGTTAATTCGGTACGGTCTGAGAAAGCCCCTCCATCACCGCTGGCACCCGGCATTTCAAGGGCAAAAACAAGATGAGTGGGCCCCATGATCGGCATATATCTTACCTGTACATTCCTGTAGAACAGCATTCCGCAGGGCCCCCAGTATTCAAGTGTATTCGGGAAAACATCCAGATCCATGAAAGCACTCTCTGTTTGGCCTGCTCCGAAGTGACCCAACTGGCCATAGGCATGCCTGAGCCTTATTGTTGTCTGTCCTGCGTTTGCACCTACCCCGAACATATCAAAATCAAACACAGTTTTAAATTCACCCCATTTGGTCTGCATTGAGGTTTTTACACCAAACCGGGACTGACGCACACTGAAATAGAAATTTCCGTTCGGTCCGAATTCGTTTTGGTATGCAGGCAATTTTGAAGGCCTCATAACGTCGTACCATTGCGGGTTGATCGTATTGAAATTATAACCCATATCGGTCTGCGCAAAGCCGTAGATTTCAAAATATTTCGTACTGTCCTCCTGCGCCCTGGCAGCTGATATCCAGCACAAAATCATTAAAATAAAAGTAAATTTCATTGTTTTCATAGATCAGATTTTAATTGGGGTTAAAATTAAAAGCGCTATATCATATTTAAAACAATATCAGCTCATTCACTTTTCCGGGCAAAGGGTTGAAAAACCGGGTTCAAACCGTTGCATGATAAAAACTTTGTGAACAAAGATATTTAAAACTTTCAAAGAACCTGGTAAATTCGGTCATTGAGCAGGTAATTCGAACCTGGCTTGCAATGCCTGACTGGCTAGGGCAATATTACGACTGGTTTGAATGGATGTCAATAGTGATGAATCACTATTTTTTTGCCTGCATTGTAAGATCATAATAATTTCAATTAACAACTCCCCGTTGCCAATTGAACCTTACCCTGCATCGGCATTCTCTTTTGCAGCTGTCGGCTAAAGCTTGTAGTCGTTTACTTCTTTCGGGTGGCAGTTGTTGATAAAACTGACAGCGGCAACGTTCTCGGCCCGGGCCTTGCGGATAAAGATATCTGCACTCATGGTATATTCACCACAACGGTTCGCATCGTACAATAACAAATACCCTATAAGTATGTTTGCAGCCATCTCGACCAGCCTGCGTGAGTGGAAATCGAAATATTCGTTGTCGCCGTATTCATTGATCTTCTCAACGGTACGGGCGAACTGTTCGGTCATTTTCTCAAGCGAACTCCTGAGGTACTCAAGTTCAGGTTTAACAGGGAGTGCCAACTTTTCGCGCATGACAGAAAGGTAACCGCTGTTACCTACATACCTGATTGCTGCTACTACCTGAAGCTGTGAAGTGCCTTCGTAAATCGTTGTTATGCGTGCATCACGGTAAATTCTTTCGATTGGGAAGTCCTTCATGTAACCGGTACCGCCGAAAATCTGGATGGCATCGTACGCGATCTGGTTGCAAGCCTCACTTGAGTAAAGCTTCAGCAGAGGCGTGAACATGTCGGCAAGCCTCTGGTAAGACTTGGCTTCCTGGCGTTCATCAGCCTCGAGTCTGCGGTCACTGGTAACAGCATTATAGCATTTGTAAATGTCAACGTAACGGGCAGTTTCATAAAGCAGGGACCGCATACCGTCGATCTTTACCTTCATATTGGTGAGCATCTCGTAAACAGCGGGGTACTTGATGATGGATTTCCCGAACTGCTCACGCTCTATTGCGTATTTGTATGCTTCGCGGTATGCAGCCTCGGCGAGACCGACCGATTGTGAACCAACACCAAGGCGGGCTGAATTCATAAGGGACATAACATATTTAATAAGTCCGAGTTTTGTATCGCCTATGAGTTTTGCAGGTGCATGGCAGAATACCAGTTCACAGGTCGGTGATCCCTTAATCCCAAGCTTATTCTCGATGCGCCTCACTGTTACTGCTTTATCCTTGCGATCATATACAAACAGTGAAAGTCCGCGCGCATCAGTTGTTCCTTCTTCAGAGCGTGCAAGGACCAGTGATATTTCGGCATCGCCGTTGGTAATGAACCGTTTTACGCCATCAAGCAGCCAGCAGTGCTTTCGTGTGTCATAGGTGGCTTTCAGCTGAACTGCCTGGAGGTCAGAACCTGCATCGGGTTCGGTTAAATCCATGGCTGCTGTGTCACCTTTGTTGAACCGGGGCAGGAATTCGGCTTTAAGTTCATCGGATGCAAACTCGAGGATGGTCTCTGCACAATCCTGCAGCCCCCATATATTCGCAAAACCTGCATCGGCACGCGAAACGATCTCACCCGACATGATATAAGGAACATGTGGCATGTTCAGTCCGTCGTATTCGCGGGGAAGTGTAAATCCTACCAGTCCGGCCTTTACCAACGCATCGTGGTTCTGCTTTGTGCCACGTGCGTACTTCACCTCGTTGTTAATTAGCTGAGGGCCTTCCTTATCGACCGATTCGGCGTTCGGGGAAATGATCTCCCCGCTGATCTCGCCTATGATCTCCATTATTTTATCATAGCTGTCGATAGCATCTTCGTAATCGAGAGGGGCGAAATCATATTTGTCTTTCTGTGTATAATCTGACTCCTTCAGTTTCACTATTTTGGCCATCAGGGGATGGGTAAGGTGAAACTTAAGATGAGGATTGTCGGTATAGAAATTATCCATGACTGTTTTACTTCGAATTTTTCTTGTAATACTTGATCATCTTGGGAATTATATCGGCCACGCTTCCGTGGATGGTGTAATCGGCGATCTGGTTGATCGGGGCGTTGATATCGGTATTGATCGAAATGATCTGGGCCGATTGGTCCATGCCGGCGCGATGCTGTACAGCGCCTGAAATGCCGCATGCAATATAGAGTTTCGGCCTTACGGTCACTCCTGTCTGCCCTACCTGGCGCTCATGTTCCACAAACCCGGCATCCACCGCGGCACGCGAAGCTCCCACCTGCGCCCCCAGTATCCCAGCCAGGTCGAAAAGCAGCTGAAAATTCTCTTTCGAGCCAACTCCGTACCCACCGGCTATTACCACCTGTGAGTTCTTAATGTCAATCCGGCTTTTTTCGAGGTGCCTCTCGATGATGGTAACGGCAAAGTCCTCGTCCTTCAGAATGCTCCTGGCATCTATCTTATTGAGTTTGCCCTTGTATTTCACAGAATACACTTCCTTCTTCATCACTCCCTCACGCACGGTGGCCATCTGCGGCCTTGTTTCGGGGTTGATAATGGTGGCAATGATGTTACCGCCAAATGCAGGCCTTATCTGGTAAAGCAGGTTTTTATACTGGGTCTGGGTTTTGTTTTCGAAATGATCCCCGATTTCCAGGCTGGTACAGTCAGCAGTGAGTCCGCAGCGCAGAGCCGAGGCTACTCTCGGAGCAAGGTCGCGGCCAATGCTGGTCGCACCAAAAAGCACAATCTCCGGCTTCTCCTTTTTAAAGAGGTCAATAATGACAGTTGTATGTGGAAGTGTTGTGTAAGGGAACAACTTTTCATCGTCGGCATAATGGAGTACATCCACGCCAAACGGGTAAAGCAGGGCTTCCGGTTTTATAACTCTGTGCCCGATGACAACGGCTTCGAGTTTAACATTCAGCTCATCCGCCAGTTTTCTGCCTTTTGAAAGAAGCTCAAGGCTTACATCGGCAATCGACCGTTCTTCGCTTACTTCGCAATAAACAAAAATATTGTTCACAGTATCTTGATTTTCTTATTTAATCTGTTTGACTATCCAATGATGTGGCAGCTGATCAGCGTCTGCATCAGCTTTTCGATGTCCTTGTCAGAATTGCTGAGGATCTTCGATTCCTTATGCTGAAAGACCACGTTTTCGATTTTTTTCACCTTTGTTGGTGAGCCCGACAGCCCAAGGTTTACGATATCAGCTTTCAGGTCATCAGCCGACCATTCCTCGATAAGCAGGTAAGGCCGTTCGTTATATAGTTCCGTGTAATCTTTGGTTTCATTCTGCAACTCAGTCACTGTGCGGGCGTGCTTGTATTTCATCAGCAACTTGCCAACGCGCTGCCTGCAGGGAGGTGCCGAACTGTGAACCGTGATGAGAGCAGGGAGTGTCGAATTCACCACTTCCACTCCCCTTTCAAGCCTGCGCCTGACGATGATTTTCTTTGCATCGAGCGAAAGGATCTCTTCAGCATAGGTTATCTGCGGAATACCAAGCTTTTCGGCTGTCTGCGGACCAACCTGTGCCGTATCACCATCTATCGCCTGTCGCCCCGATATAACCAGATGGTATGGCGCTAACTTCTTCACTGCAAGGGATAACGCATAGGAAGTGGCCAGGGTGTCAGAGCCAGCAAACTTGCGGTCAGTGATCAGGAAGCCCTGATCGGCTCCGCGGTACATAGCCTCGCGAATGATCTCAGCAGCACGTGTGGGGCCCATGGTCAGAAGGATCACCTCAGCATAGGGAATCTTATCTTTGATGCTCAGGGCCTGCTCGAGGGCATGAAGATCTTCGGGGTTGAAAATGGCAGACAGGGCCGCCCTGTTGACAGTTCCATCGGCTTTCATGGCATCCTTGCCAACATTCCTTGTATCAGGCACCTGCTTGGCCAGAACTATTATTCGGAATCTCATAAAAATAATCCGGTTTACAATTAAGTACGGTTATATTCGGTTCACTGACATAAAATCAGGGCCGCAAAATTACAATTATAGATTATACGAAGAGGAAAAAAATTCACATATGACTAATAATCAATTCATTGAATATGTACCAAACGACATATTTGACTATGATCATCTAAATTTATGGATGTTCGGAAATGGATTGACAAGCGGCATGATTAACATTCCGCGCAGTGAATAAATACTGAAAAGCTATTGATGGGATGCCTGGAAATCTCTAACCGTTACGGCTGATCTGCTGAAGCAGATCCAGATCTCTGATTTTAACAGACCTTTCTTCTACTAAAAGAATGCCGTCTTCCTTAAGTTTTAACAACACCCTGGTTGCACTTTCTCTCGAGATTCCAATCAGATCGGCAAGTTCCTGCCGGGTGAACGGGATTTCGAACTCCATATTCTCATAAATGATACGGGAGAAATAAAGCATTGCATCGGCGACTTTACCATAAGTCTTTTTTTGTGACTGGCTCATAAACCTGTGAAAGTTATTAAGGCTGTCGCGTGAAACTGATACAAGTATCTCATAAGCGAACTCCCCATTTTCTTTGATCAGTTGCTTGAACATCGCAATATCAATATAACAGACCTTGATATCCTCAAGAGCTGCATAAGAATAATGGTTTACTCTGTCACCAAAAAGTGATGGCAACCCCAGGTAACTGTATTTCTTGACAATCTGCAGTATCTGTTCCTTATCGCTGGAGGTCCTCACATATTCCTTTACCAGGCCCGATTTAAGATAAATTATGTTGGAATTCAGGGAGCCTTCATGAATAATGATATCCCCCTTTTTAAATTCTGCTTCACGGCTGTTTTCATTCACAAGGTCAAGCTCTCCGGGAGCCAGAACAGCAGCGGCGCAGGACTTTTCCTTACAATCGCGGCAGTGGGTTTTTAATGGTAATGGATCTGGGAACATAGAAACTTGAGATTCTCCTATATGATTTTGCCCACAAAGATGAGGAATATTTCACTTGCATGATGTGATATATATCACATCATGCAATGTTTGTGCGCACTTACTTGTAATCCTGTTAACACTTAATACAGTATCCAATTGCTCTTTCTTGTGTACTCAGTATCACGGCCCCATATTCTCAAACTGCACATGGTCTTGGTAATTTTGACCACATGAATCCGGACCTGATTTTTTTCGCTGACAAACAGCCGGGTTCTGAAAAAAACAAAAAAACCATGAAAGCTGCAATTCCCACAAACGACGGCATAAAGATGGCTCCTTCTTTTGAGCAGGCCAAAGGATTCCTTATCCTGAATATTGAACTCGGCCGGGTTGTAAATGAAGAACTTGTCTGGAAAAGCATTAGCAACCGCCTGACCAATCCAGTCGATAATATGACTCTTCTTTCGGGTTGTTCAGCTGTGATCACCGAGAAAATTTCAGAACAAAACATAGCCGGGCTATCAAGCAACGGAATTACACTTGTTCAAAGCAACGACAGCATTATTACAAATACCATTGTTCATTACCTGGAACATGAGATCAGTAAAGCAGCTGATCATTGTTGTTGTCCATGATGCAATTTGCTAATTATGAACCTTCAATCATATTTTGATCAGTTTCGCAGGCAGACTATCGGGCACCAGCAGACTTACCTTACGCCATTCGGCAGTCAAACCATGGTTTATGCCGACTGGATAGCAAGTGGCAGGCTGTATAGTCCGATAGAGAAGATACTTACCGAAAAGATTGGTCCCTTTGTGGGGAATACGCATACCGAAACCAGCGAAACCGGTAAACTCATGACCCTGGCCTACAGGCAGGCTCACCAGAAAATAAAACAGCATGTAAACGCCGGTCCCGACGATGTCATCCTTACCACAGGATACGGAATGACGGGAGCTGTTGTCAAATTTCAGAGGATATTGGGATTTAAAACAGGCTATGGACTTTCTGAAGGAAAGTCCCTGAATGAAAAGGAGAGACCGGTAGTCTTCCTTACCCATATGGAGCATCATTCCAATCAGACTTCATGGTACGAAACTATTGCCGAGGTAGTTGTGATAAAACCCGGGAAAGGACTCTTGTTCGACCTGAACCATCTTGAAGATGCACTAAAGCGATACGGCAGGGAGAGAATGCTGATCGGATCATTCACTGCATGTTCCAATGTGACCGGTGTGAGGAATCCCATTCACGAAATGGCTGCACTCATGCACAAATACGGCGGGAAAGTGTTTATAGACTATGCGGCTTCCGCGCCATATGACGATATCAACATGCATCCCGGCGACTTAATGCAAGACCTGGATGCTGTCTATTTCTCACCGCATAAGTTCCTGGGTGGCCCGGGTTCTTCAGGAGTGCTGATCTTCAATTCAGAACTTTACAACAACCAGGTTCCTGACCAGCCAGGTGGCGGCACCGTTGACTGGACCAATCCCTGGGGGGGATACAAATTCATCGATGATATCGAGATCCGCGAAGATGGAGGCACACCGGGGTTCCTGCAGGCTATCAAAGCTTCTCTGAGCATGGACCTGAAGAACCTGATGGGAGTTGCAAATATCCACCAGCGCGAAGAAGCCTTGCTGGCCCTGGCATTCAACGAGCTGGCCACCGTCCCGGGTTTGAACATCCTTGCCGATAGTATTACGTCAAGGCTGGCTGTGATCTCCTTTTATATGGATGCTATTCATTATAACCTGGTCGTTTCCTTTTTAAGTGACCGCTTCGGAATACAGGTAAGGGGAGGATGTGCCTGTGCCGGAACTTACGGGCATTACCTGCTGGACGTGAGTTATGAAAAATCCAAAAAAATTACCGAGAGCATTTCGAATGGCGATCTTTCAGCAAAACCAGGCTGGGTAAGACTTTCACTGCATCAAACCATGCAGGACCAGGAAGTTGTATATATAGCTGAGGCTCTTAGACAGATCTCCCGTAACCATAAAGAATGGAGCCGGGATTACAATTATGACAAGCATACCAACGAGTTCAGGCTGATCAGGAAGCAGCCCGGCAGCCCCGATGTAAATGCATGGTTAACCTTACAATAAAAAAATATGGCAACACTCGAAATTGAAGGCAAAATTTTTGACGTCGACGGGGACGGCTTTCTTACTAAACCCGAATTATGGAATGAAGACGTGGCAAAGCTGTTTGCCCGTTTCGACGGCATTGCCGAACTCAACGACAAACACTGGGCTGTTGTGAAACTCATCCGCCGCAGCTGGGAGGAAAAAGCCATGGCGCCTATGGTACGCGTACTATGCCAGGAAACCGGGCTTAAACTCCGTGAGATCTATGAGCTCTTTCCGCTCGGACCTGCCCGCGGAGCATGTCGTGTTGCCGGACTGCCGAAACCCGATGGCTGCGTTTAAGCGGTAATGGCATGAGCTGGTACATTGTTTTTTTCCTGGTTTCCCTGTTGATATGCCTGTCTTCCCTGGCTAACCTGCTTATTGTCCTGGTAAGGACTGGAGACGGTATTGATTATGCCCCTCCTTCGGGAAGCGCAGGCCGGGGAATACAGTACTCTTTTACAGGAGCGATGAGTCCCTCAAAAAAAGAATCGGCCTTTCTGCATCTCCCTACATATACCGCCGGTTTGGCATATCATCTTGGAACATTCCTTTCGGTTTTCCTGGTCTTTTTATTGTTGGCGGATGTGGTTCTCCCCTCTTCCCTGGCATGGGGTCTTGCCGCCTTACTGATGGCAACAACAGCCTGCGGATTGTTTATCCTGGTCAAACGAATGGTAAAAAAAGGATTGAGGGAACTATCCAGTCCCGACGATTACATTTCGAATATCCTTGTTACCGGATTTCAACTGATCACTGCATTATCACTGATTCAGGGTGTTTCGATAAAACCATTGCTTTTTACCTGGGCAGGGATACTGCTGCTTTACATTCCACTGGGCAAGCTAAAGCACCTGCTTTACTTTTTTGCAGCCCGCAGGCAACTGGGTATCTTTTATGGAAGAAGGGGTGTATGGCCCCCCTCAGATAATTATAAGCCCTGATCCATGGAAAAAGACATCATTGAAAAAGGCCTGAAGGTATTCAACAACGGGGGCGGGGCAAAACTCCTGACCCACCTGAACAGCTGCGTTCACTGCGGACTGTGTGCAGAGTCTTGCATTTATTACAAGGCCACGGGTGATGACCGCTTTACTCCGGCCCGTAAAGTCGATCTTGTTTCATCCGTTTACCGCCGTTACCATACGTTCGCAGGGAAATACCTTCCTTCACTGGTTAATGCAAGAGACCTTAATGAAGATACTGCTAATGAGATGGTCGACCTGCTTTTCGGGGCATGTACCATGTGCGGAAGATGTACCATGCACTGCTCTATAGGAGTCGATATCGCTTACCTTGTAAAAACCGGCAGGATAATGCTTTCTGAAATGGGGATGGTTCCTGCCACCCTTCAATCCACGGTAAAGGCTGCAGTCGAAACCGGAAATAACATGGGAATTCCAACGCCTGAATTCGTCGACACTCTGAAATGGATGGAAGATGAGCTTGCCGATGAACTGAATACAAAGGAAGCACAGATACCTGTTGACGTTAAAGGAAAGAACGTCCTGTATACACTGAACCCCAGGGAACCCAAGTTCTTCCCTCTTTCCATCTCAGCCATGGCAAAGATTTTTTATGCCGCAGGCGAGAGCTGGACTCTCTCTTCGAGGATGTACGATATCACCAACTATGCTTATTTCTCCGGAAATAACGAAGAAGCAAGGCTGATTGCAAAAAGGATGTGGGATGAGATGGATGAGCTTGGCACCTCAACTCTGGTCCTTGCCGAATGCGGGCACGGATCAAGAGCCTTAAGATGGGAATCACCCAATTATCTCAAACTACCCTTCCCTTTCAAGGTAAAGACCTCAGTTGAAATAATTGCAGATTATCTCCGTGAAGGCCGGATCAGGCTCGACAAAGAGAAATTCAAAGAAGCAGTAACCCTGCATGACCCCTGCAACCTTGTCAGGAATGGGGGCGTATTCGAAGAGCAGCGGTATATTTTAAAGGATTTTATAGGCGACTTCCGCGAAATGAGTCCCAATGGGATCGACAATTATTGTTGCGGAGGTGGTGGCGGACAACTTGCCATGAGTGAATACAATGAGCGCAGGATGAAGACAGCCGGCATCAAGGCAGAACAGATCAGTAAGACCGGGGCGAAGATCGTGGTATCTCCCTGTCACAACTGCGTTGACCAGCTGACCCAGATCAATTTTGCATTTAAACTGAACGTACAGGTAAAAACCATGGCTGAGCTTGTTGCCGATGCCATCATACTATAACATTATGAGCGAACTCATTTATCTAGACAATTCTGCCACCACCTTTCCCAAGCCAGAGGTGGTTTACACTTTCATGTGTGACTTCTACCGTAAACACGGGGTGAATCCCGGTCGTTCGGGTTTTGATGCTGCCATCGAAACCGAGGAGGTCATTATGGCAACCCGCAAGATGCTTACAGAACTCTTCAACGGTGATGATCCAAACCGTTTGACTTTTAGTTACAATGCCAGCGATTCCCTGAACATGATCATCCAGGGACTGGCTGAAGAAGGCGATCATGTAGTGACGACAAAGCTTGAGCATAATTCAGTATTGCGACCGCTGTATCATCTTGAACAGGATGGGCGTATCGAAGTCACCTATGTTCCTTTTGACATGCAAGGATACGTCGACCCTGAGGACATCAGAAAAGCCATCCGCAGTAACACTAAATTCGTGATCGTAAACCATTGCTCGAATGTTATTGGGACCATACAGCCTGTTGAAGAGATCGGGAAGATTTGCAGGGAAGCAGGAGTTTACCTTATAGTCGACGGCAGCCAGAGTGCCGGGGCTGTACCCATCGACATGAAAAAAATGAATATTGACGTGTTTGTCTTCACCGGGCATAAATGTCTCATGGGGCCAACTGGCATAGGCGGTTCTTACGTGATGGATGGTGTACCGGTGAAGCTTACACGCTTCGGAGGTACCGGGGTTCGTTCTGCACAAAGGACTCACCTGGAGGAATATCCTTACCGGCTCGAATGCGGAACCCTTAACCTTGTTGGTGTCGCCGGACTTAATGCCGGGGTGAACTGGATCCTGGAGCAGGGGATTGATTCAATGCACGGCCGCGAAATGAAACTTTGGGACAGGCTCAGAAAAGGAGTACAGTCCCTTGATAACGTAACAACCTATTGCGCCCACAGCCCTGCAAACAAGAACCCTGTTCTCAGTCTGAACGTCAAAGGCTTCGACTCGGGCGATGTAGGGACCATGCTTGACGTAGATTACAATATCGCCTGCCGAACAGGTCTTCAATGTGCTCCCATGGTGCATGAAGTACTCGGCACTGACAAGATCCACGGTACAGTACGCCTGAGCATCGGGCCTTTCACAACCGAGGAGCATGTCAGCGCAGCCGTGAATGCAATAACCGAGATTTCCTCCATTCGAAAATAAGCTGCATTTTTTCATCGCCTACGTAAAGCCCTGTAAAAAAGGGCTTTTCTTATGTCCGCCCAGCGTTTTCCGACGCTGAATTCTGATTTATACTTAAATCCAGCCCCCTCTGGGGGCCGGACAGTTTATGAAAGAAAGATCTAGTCAAGCGCAAGTTTTAAGAATTCAGTTCGTCTAAATGATATAACCTGAAGTTTAACCAGATAAATAAAAAGATTATGAAAACATTCAAAAGGATCGCATTTCTTTCGGCAGTTCTTATATTTGCCTCTTACCAGGGGTTCTCTCAGAACGCCACGGCAAATCAAAAAGACACCAGGAATGCCCAACCAACAACTAAAGTAACACCGGGAAAATTCGTTGATGCCAATAAAGATGGAGTTTGCGACAATTACCAGGCAAGAGGGAACTCAGGCCGGGGAGCAAATTTTGTAGATAAAAACGGTGATGGTATTTGTGATAACCGCGGCAATGCTGGAAAAGGCAAAGGAAATCGTAATGGATGCGGAATGGGCAATCAGAGAGGCTATGGAAACTGCGGAGGAGGAGGATGTGGTAATCAGCGCGGTCAGGGACAAGGTCGTGGTAATTGCGGCGGATCAGGTAATGGGTATAAGCACAGGCACGGACAAGGGAATTAAAACGGCATAGCAGAATGACTGAACCGGAACTGGTTGAAGGGCTTATCAATCAAGACAAGAGAGCAATTCAATACCTTGTTGACCATCATCAGAAGGATGTCATTAAAACTGCATACTATTTTGTATCCATAATGGAGGATGCTGAGGATTTATCTCAGGAAGTATTTCTTGAAGTATTCAGGTCGATAGGCCGGTATAAAAGGAACGCTTCCCTATCTACCTGGATCTACCGGATCACTGTGAATAAATCGCTTGACCATCTGAGGAAACAGAAACGAAGAAATATTTTTAACCAGGTGAAATCATTGATACGGGTTTCACATGATGGAACAAATATAATCAGTAAGGAACCGCCAACTTTGGACACTAGAAATGAGGATAACGAGAAAAGGCAAATCCTTGACACGGCCGTCAATTCCTTGCCTGAGAACCAGAAAATAGCTTTTATCCTGAGTAAATATGAGGAAATGGCTTATAAAGACATTGCTGAAATTATGAATCTGTCTGTTTCATCGGTCGAATCACTTCTTCACAGGGCAAAACTGAACCTTCAAAAAAAATTAGTCAATTATTTTTCGGAATATGCAAAAACCATTACATAATGTGGAATGTTCATTTATCCGCAGGAATCTTTTTTTCTACCAGGAATACCAGCTTTCAGATAAGGACAACAAAGAATTTGAAGCCCATCTTATTTCATGTGCCGAGTGTTCCAGGATTGTTTCAGAATTCCAATCCGTTACATCAGTCATTGATTTAAGAAAGACTGATGAGCCGAATCCATTTGCAGGAACGCGATTAATTCAACGGCTTGAGTCTGAAATGGAGAGCATAAAGGAAAAGAGAGAGCCTTTATTCCTGAGAATTCTTCAACCTTTGTCAGTTGCTGCACTTCTTGTCATCGCGGTAATTATCGGTTTTTCAATCGTTAAACAAAGGGAACCGGGAATATCTGCAATGAGTAATCATCAACAGGAGATTCAGTCCATACAATCTGATCTTAATATTCCGGATTTCGTAGATGAAGATGAAACGTTTTTTCAAACAACTAAATAAAACGTTATGAACTTTTTTTCTAAAAACAAGTTTGTGTTCTGGGTGTTGATGTTCCTGGTTGTCATCAACCTGACAGTATTAATTACATTTATGGTATTATTTTCCCGAAAATCTGACGCAGTAACACAGCAAACGCCAGAGAAACCAGGTATGGCGCTGCAAAAAGAACTGGTGTTAACCCCATCCCAATCAGAGCATGTTGACGTAATACTTGCCGACTACAAAAAAGCGACAGATCCTGTCAAAGAGGCCATACGTGGTTACAGGGCACTAATACTAGATGAACTTGCTATTGAAAAACCAGATACGTTAAAAGTCAACCATTATGCCGACTCGATTTGCTACATGCAGAGACAGATGCAAAAAGCCTCGGTAAAACAATACATGGCTTTGAAAGAAATCTGTAATCCTGCCCAATGCCAGAGACTGTCCTCGCTTTACTTTGAATTGTACGGGTTCCAGGGCCAGGGTAAGGGAATGGGTCGAGGAATGGGAAGGGGGCAAGGGATGATGCATCGTTTTGGTTGGGGACAGAAAAATAATGGCCGGGAAAAATGATGAAATAACTTCATTCTGTTTCCCCTGAATACAAAATATCGATCTCTCCCCTTTCAGAAACACATTCCATTAACTTATTCTTAAATTTCCAACAAGTCATTTGGCGAATGGTCATTTTACGGGCTAATTCATAAGAAGATATAGCTGGTTCATTGGCCTTGCAAAATGGTAGCTCCAATTCTGGAAGAACTTTCGACAGAATATTCAGGTAAGATCAATATTTACAAGATAGATACCGAGGCTGAACAGGAACTGGCCTCAGCATTTGGTATAAGAAGCATTCCTTCGATGCTTTTCTGTCCAAAAAACGGGCAGCCACAAATGGCTGTAGGTGCATTACCTAAAGAATCAATGAAGGAAGCTATAAATGACATCCTGCTCAAGGAACAGAATTAACAGACATCAGGAAAGCCTTATGATAAAGGCCCTATTTGTTTAATTCAAATTTATTGATCATCAGCCGTGCCAGGATCCATGCGGCAATAATGAATACCGGCCAGGCAAGAAGCCAAAATATCTCTTGTATCATGGTTTTGGATTTTTAATAAACATGTGATTCTGACTTCAATTCCTCAGTGGTGATCTTCCCTTTGTCCATGGCCCTCCATACATACCAGATATATGCAAGGACGAATGGGACCAATAAGGAAACATAGCTCATTGCAGTAAGTGTATAATGGCTTGATGAACTGTTTTCGATGGTGAGGGAACTTTGAAGATCGTAGGTTGACGGGTAATAGGCTGTATGATTAAAACCGGCCAGTAATAACAATGCCCAAACTGTAAGCACAGTGCCGGTACCTGTTAACCATATCCCTTTGGTACTGCACTTTTCAAAACAGGTAAGAGGGCGGATGATTCCAAGCAACACTGCTGCAACACCTAAAACAAATAATATGGCGACAACCGGCAATGCAAGCAGGTTGTGCAGGTATTTAAATGGTTCCATCCCTACGATACCCGTTTTAGGATCAACGGCAAAACCCTTTGAAAGCAACAGCCATCCCACAAAGACAAGAAAAAAGACAAGAAACGGGACAGCATTATACAGTAACTGCTTTTTCAAACGTTCCATCATTACGGCATGGCCTAAACGATTCATGAAATAAAGGATGGCCAGCACCCTTGTTAGAAAGAAAACCGCGAGTCCCAGGCTGAGATTTATCGGATTCAGCGCGGCTTCCAGTCCGTGAGCAGGGCCCTTCCATTCGGAGATGATTGGCATGTTACCTGAGGTAAGATCAAGAAGGTTCATTTTATTGACAGAAAAAGCAGAGCCAGTAAAAAAGGTCGCAACCGCAGTTCCCAACAGCAATGTCCCAAGAAATCCATTCAGAATGAGGAATATTTCAAAGGTTTTCTGGCCCAGGAAATTGCCTGGTTTTTTCCTGTATTCATAGGAAACCGCCTGAATGACGAAGGCGATAAGGATCGCCATCCATACCCAGTAAGCTCCTCCGAAGCTTGTTGAATAAAACAGGGGGAAGGACGCAAAGAATGCACCCCCGAAAGTGACCAGGGTGGTAAAGGTCAATTCCCATTTCCGACCCAGCAGATTTACAAGAAGTGTTCTCTCCTCATCGGTTTTTCCGATAGAAAAAATCAGGGTTTGACCTCCCTGGACAAACATCAGAAAGACCAGTAATGCCCCAAGCAGGGAAACGATCAGCCACCAATACTGTTGCAGGCTTAACAGGGATAATGATTCGAACATATAATTGTGTTTTAAAAACTGAACAAAAAATTAAGCAGTGAAACCTTTTTTAATCTGCTTCAGCATAATTCCGATCTCGGCAATCAGCAAAGCAGTAAAGAAAACAGCAAACAGCCAGAAAGTAAGCTGAACAGAAGATGCTTTCAACTGAGAAACCGCAGCAATTGTTGGTAAAATATCCTGGATAAGCCATGGCTGACGACCAACCTCTGCAACAATCCACCCCAGCATGGAAGCAGTGTAGGCAAGAGGGATGGTCCAGAGAGCAGTATACAGGATTACCTTTTTAGTTTCTATCTTGTTTTTAACTGTGAGGATGAGGACGACCAGGAGGAGCGCAAAGAAGTGCAGACCCAGGAATACCATAATGCGGAAAGAATAGAAACTGGTTGGGATACTCGGGATCAACTCATGAACATCGCGATTTGCATAATATCCATAACCGAAATTATTATAATTTGCTTCAAATGTGGCAAGGCTTGCAGATGCCAGACTGTCTCTCCCTGCCAGCTTTGCTTTTTTATATTCAGCCAATGAATTTATTGCAATCAAGCCTTTAGCGATCCTTTCATTGTAGGAAGGAATTCCATGATTCTGATTTCCGTGAACCAGGTCGTAAATTCCAGGCACATATGCGTTGGGGTTAAGGAAAGCCATGTATGAAAGAACATCGGGGATCTCGACCATGAACCTGAAATCCATTTTTTTATGACCTGGAGCTGCAGGATCTGCCTTGAGAATTCCAAAAGCAACAAGAGGTGCATTCTGCTGACCCACATACAGGTTTTCCATTGCTGCGAATTTCATGGGCTGGTGATGGGCTACAGCACGAGCCGAACCATCACCCGTGAGCATGATGAATATGGAAGCAAGCAATCCGAAACTGGCAGCCACAATGATGCTTCGTTTTGCGTAAAGGACATCACGCTTTTTAAGCAGGAACCAGGAGCTTACGCCTATGACGAATATAGCAGCAAGTACATAGCCTGAAGAAACGGTATGCAGAAATTTATTGATGGCAACAGGCGAAAAAAGAATTTCCCAGAAATTCACCATTTCATTTCTGGCCGTATCGGGGTTGAATTTCATCCCTACCGGAGATTGCATCCAGCCGTTAGCTACAAGAATCCATAATGCGCTCAGGTTGCTCCCGATAGCTACCAGCCATGTGGAGAGCAGGTGGAACTTTTTTCCGACTTTATTCCATCCGAAGAACATGACTGCTATAAACGTAGTTTCCAGGAAAAAGGCCATTATGCCTTCGATAGCGAGTGGAGCACCGAAGATATCGCCAACAAACCAGGAATAGTTCGACCAGTTCGTTCCAAATTCAAATTCAAGGATGAGTCCGGTTGCAACTCCGATTGCAAAGTTGATCCCGAAAATGGTCACCCAGAATTTCGTTAGGCGTTTCCACTCTTCATTCCCGGTTTTAACATAGATCGTCTCCATAAAAGCAATGATAAAGGACAATCCAAGTGTAAGGGGGACGAAGATCCAATGGTAGCAGGCGGTTAGTGCAAACTGGGCTCTTGACCAGTCAACCAGGGAGAAGTCAATATGATTCATAAATTTCGTTTTGATTTATGGGTATTATGTATGCTAAAAATAATATAGGTCTATATGTCATTCCCCAAATGTGACATCAATCACAAGCGGGAGGTCAATATATCAACAAAATTGAATAAGCAGCTACGAATGCCCTTTTACGACCATACTCATTATCTTTAAGTTCAGTCTGAAGAATTTGTATAGTTGATACAGAACATTCGACCTCCAGAATTTTGTCCCTTTAGTTGGAATGGGCGGATAAAACTCATCCTTATATGCTTTTGAAAATTTTTTGTCACTCATCTTTGTTGAGATTTGAATTGATAAACCTTCTCTATTCAGGCAACAACCACCAGAATGGATAACCTTTTGCCTTATGCAGGAACATATAATGCAGGAAAAGTTTGATCCAGTGGCCGGCCAGTCCTATCTCCCCCACTGTGGCATTGATATCGCGCCCCCAGTCGGGATATTTTTCCCAATCAGGGACGACCGGTGAAACAGTCATCGTGGCTCCAAGGCCTTTGGTCATACTATACCCGGCTGAAACGATGCATGCAGCGCCCATGCGGCCCATGTTTGCAAGATGACGGTGATTGCTCCCTCCTTTTTTGATAATCTCTGAAATATTTTCGGCAACAATCTTACCGATCACTCCCGAAGGCATCCCAGTTCGTGGCGGTGACGGGAAAATTTCCGTACCGTTAGGGCTTTTCATTGGTTTGGAAATTGAATGAGGCGGTGCAAATGCGATGCCGGTGGCATAAATATTTGAGTAGGCTGGGCTCTGATAACGTTCTGGCCAATCCCTGATACTCCAGTCTTCGAATGGTTTGGCAGAATAATCTGCATCGACCAGCATAAAACCGCTTGCAGCAAACAGTCTGGAGGTTATATCATCTCCGTTTTTCCCGTATGCTTTGATCCCTTGTCCGGCAAATGCAGGTATGAGCATGGCAAAGTCAAATTCAATCGAACTGGTCTTTCCATCCAAGGTTTCATAATGGGCGACACCCGGTTCAACCCTGGTAATGCCGGCTCTTTTAATCCAGTCGATATTATTTTCTGCAAGTACCGATTCAGTAAAAACCTTGGTGGAAGTGATATATCCTCCCCGTTTAATAAAGGCACCACCCATCCCGAAATCCCCGACTTCATATTCATTGGAAATCCAGGTTATATCAGCAAGATGGTTCAGCTTCCTCCGTTTAAACTCAAATGCAAGGTTCAGGGCATATTCAAAAGCTGCTCCCTGGCAGGTGGCTTTTGGATGACCGGTTCCTATTAGGAAACGTTGCTTTTTACCCTGTTTCATCAGGTCGATTGCCTTTTGAAGTTCATTCCAGGTATGTATGGCATGGTCGCAGGAACAAACAGAAAGAGAATTCTTGCCAGGTCCTAAACCAGGTGTTGCATCAAAATTAAGTTTCGGACCGGTTGAATTGACCAGAAAATCATATTGAACTTTCTCCTTTTGACCTGTATTTCCTTCGGACGTGTATTCAATTGAAACAAATCCCGATTTGATTTCATCATCGCCATCCGGATGAATTGATATGGCTTTTGCCTGTTTGAATATAATTCCCCAGCGATCATAAACCTTCGGCAGTTTAAACCTGACCTGTTCGACAGTCATTCGACCCACTCCAACCCATATATTTGAAGGTATCCATTGATAATACTGGCTGGGCGAAACGACAATTACATCATGATGACGACCTAGTTTTTTTTTGAGAATTGCAGCTGCCGTATGGCCTGAAATTCCTGCACCAAGCACTACTACTTTCATATTTGCGTTTTGATAGAATTTCTACAGGGAATTTATGTAAATTTATGGAAAATACTTTACTAATCAAATATGACGAATGATTTTGATTTAAAAGCAAAAGAATGGGATATGAACCCGGTTCATATCGAACGATCAAAGGCAATTGCCAAACAGATGATCAGGCTTCTACCCTTAACAAACAATATGTGTGCACTTGAGTTTGGAGCAGGAACAGGTGTACTCAGTTTCTTACTCAAAGACCGTTTTGCAGAAATAACTCTGATGGATAGTTCCCGGGAAATGCTAAAAAAGGCGGAAGAGAAGATTGAGGACGAAGACCGTTCAAAATTCAAAACCCTCTTTCTAAACCTGGCGACCGAGGATTATCATGTAGAATCTTTTGATATCATTTTCAGCCAGATGGTTCTCCATCATATCAATGATACCGCTGCCATTTTCAGTAAATTTTACAATCTGCTGAATCCGGGAGGGATACTGGCTATAGCTGACCTTTACCTTGAAGATGGCTCATTTCATGAGGGAGACATGAGTGTTCACTTTGGATTTGATCCTGAAAAACTTTCAGCAATTCTCCTTCAACAAGGTTTCATTAATCCTGCAATTACATCTTGTTTTGTGATCCGGAAAGAGACATCCGCAGAGAAAACGAAGGAATACCCTGTATTTTTGCTTACAGCTATTAAACCTTGATCTTTTTAACTTGCATGCTTATTGTCGCATCCTTCATGCTGGTGACAGGTCAGGTTATTATCTGTAATGCTTCCCTGTAAATATTCGGTAACTACATCCTCGACCAGGCCCGAACATCCTCTTACGACTTCAATGCCACTGGTATACAAATGCTGTATAGCTCCGCCCCCTATATTACCTGCGAGCATAACAGTAACTCCTTTTGCAGCAAGTACCTCAGCGATTCCTGAGCGGCATCCGCAACCTTCATTTGCTTTAACGATTTCGGTGTGAATAATCTTGTTTTCCTGTGATAAAGAGAAAACTGAATATGTATCTGAATGACCAAAATGATCATTTACAAATCCATTGTGAACGGGAACAGCAATTTTCATTTATTTGTTTTTATGGTTTAACAATTCTATTATTTCTGAAACAGACACCCGGGTATCGGGGTGAATTATCATCTGAATCTGGTTTTGGTTAAGGAGCTGCTGGACTTTAGTACCAAAATCACCCGCAACTACACATTTGACTTCTTTGTTAATTAACCGGCTTACAATAACATCCCCTTTACATCCTGAGATCCCTGTTGCAGGGTTCTCTAATACTTCAATCGTAAGGTTTACATCATCGTAAATATGAAAATGAGAACATTTACCGAAGTGTTTATCAATTAGTGCTTCTGAGTTTGAGTTTTGCGCTGAAATTGCTGTTTTCATTTCAATTTGTTGTTATTTCTTCCAGATTCTTTGATTGGCACAGAGGACATCTGATTGCTGACAATTCTATCTCTGGGGCTGTAAAGAAAATATTGCACGCACGGCAATTATACCAATCATTACTAAAATAGGCCATGCCTTTTTCCACTTCAATTGGACGAGCTTCGGTAAGCGCCAATGCGATTTTCCGGCGGGCACTTTCATATAAACGTGTGAAGGTAGGCCTGGAAATATTCATGATATGTGCTGCCTGTGACTGCGTCATCAATTCATAGTCACACAATTTAATAGAGGTGTACTCCTCAAATAAAAGAAATACGGGTTCATTTTCTCCGGCATAATACCCGAATGGCTTATACCCTTTGAACTTGGGAGGGTCAAATACAGTTCGATTATGTTTTGGACGGGGCGACATTATGATATTTCTGATCACAAAGGTACGAAATAATTTTCATTTATGAACAAATGTTCATTATTTTTGCTTAAAAAAACGATTATCAATGTGTTCAATAAATCAACTCTTTGACGACATAAGGATCCGTGAAGGACTTAAGGCCTGCATCAGTTGCGGCACTTGTACCGCCATCTGCCCGGCGGCCCAGGTATCAGACTATGATCCCAGAATGGTGGTTGAAATGGTCCAATACAGAAATGAAGAAATTTTGCTGGAGTTGCTGAAAGGAGATACTATATGGCGTTGCGGCGAATGTTTATCATGTAAAACACGATGCCCCAGGGGAAATACTCCCGGGTATATCATTCAGGCTTTACGCGCATTATCCATTAAAACGGGGTTCTTTGCCGATTCAGAGCAGGGTAAACTGCAACTGGAAATAAAACGAACGGTGGGTGAACATATTCTGAAATATGGCTATTGCGTGCATCTTGATGAGATTGATACCGGAAAGTACCCTGAACAGGGGCCTGTTTGGGAATGGTACAGGGAAAACCGGGAATCGATACTTGCAAGGCTGGGGGCCAATTACAACCATGAAGGTGCGGGGACATTAAGAAGAATTTCAAAACAATCCCTCGATGATCTTTATGCGATTTTTTTAGAAACAGGCGCCATGGAACGTTTTCAGCAAATCGAGGACGGCACAACCAAAAACCTCGTCAATGAAAAATAAAAACCAGCGCTGGTTGTCCTATCAGAAAGAAATTGCTGATGACCACTATTATTTTGCCCGCTCCTGCATTCGTCAGAACTTTTTCCCTGCATCGGAAACAATCTTCCTCAGGATACTTCGGGATGAGCTTGGAAAAGATATTTTCGATGACCCCGAACAAACCACCTGTACCGGTATCGCATATCATTCGGGCATCATACCCTTTGAAACAACCATGACCGTCGTTGCCAGGCAATTTGCCCTTATGACAAAGGCCAGGTACGAAAATTTTGTATGCTCCTGTGTTACCTCGTTTGGCATTTATACCGAAGTGCTCGAAACATGGAAGCATTTTCCTGAAGAAGAGAAAAAAACAAGAACGGCATTATTTAAAGCAACCGGTCTTGGTTTTAAAATTCCCTCGAACCTTGTTCATACCAGTGATATAATCTATAAATTCAGGGATCAGATTGCTGAAAAGGCCAAATTACAATTGGTTAACTGCTCAACTGGTAATCCACTGAAGATTGTTGATCATATTGGCTGTCATTATGCCAAAATATTTCCTGAGAAAGGGATCGGAGGTGCTGAGTATCCCTATGTACTGGCCGGACTTATTGATGCCTGGGGTGGTGAACAGGTCGATTATCCTGAACGCAGGCATTGCTGTGGTTTTGGATTCAGACAATACCTTATAAAAGAAAACCGGGGCTACTCTGTTACCAATTCAAAAATAAAATTTGAATCAATGGCTCCCTATCATCCCGACCTGATCATTGCAAACTGTCCGGGATGTACCTTTTTCCTTGATCGCTGGCAATATGTTATCAGTGAAATGGAAAATAAAACCTATGATGCTGAAGGATATGGGATCCCCGTATTAACCTATGAAGAGGTTGCAGGACTGGTCCTGGGTTATGATCCATGGGATCTGGGTATACAACTTCACCAGGTCGACGTAGAGCCGCTTTTAGTAAAATTGGGTGTGGCCTATTCCCGGGAAGACAAATTCAAAGGTATAAATGGTGCAGACCTGGGGAGTCCTGTAAAGGCTCAATTTTTAAAATCTCTTTAAGTCTCAACTTGGCAATCTTACCGGATGCCCTGCCTCATCAATAGAAGCAAAGATAAATTTTGCTTCTATTGCTTTTACAATATATGGTTCCTGATTAACCTCTAGCCATATTTCTGTTCCAATAACCAGTTTGACCGGACCATCTGAGTGAATTTTAGCCAGTACCTTCACAATTGACCCTAGTGGAACAGCGAGTAGAAATTTTACTCTTTCGACGGAAACCGTAACCATCCTTTGCCGGGTAAACTGTTTGGCTGCAATATAAGCCACCTCATCCATCCATTTCATGGCATTACCACCAAAAAGATTTCCGTGGTCATTAATATATTCATGAAACACAAACCTGTCTTGCCTGACTTCAAATGATGAATAATCCTTATTTGTAATCATAATTCACAAACTGCATTTTCACTTACTTGCGATAATTTCTCAAAAGTAAGCAATAATGAACAAATGTTCATTACATTTGCTTTTTCTTTTCTAAAAAAACTTTGCTCAAACATCACATTATGAAAAACGAAGAATCCGGTTTTAATACCAAACTGATCCATTCAGGTGGCATTGACGATCAATTCCATTCAGCGACCGTTCCCATTTACCAGACATCCACGTTTTCTTTTGATAGTGCCGATGAAGGAGCACGATGTTTTGCAGGTGAAAGTGACGGATATATTTATACCCGTATCGGAAATCCTACTATCAATGCACTCGAACGACAACTTGCCATTCTTGAAAATGGATATGGAGGTATTGCCGTGAGCTCCGGAATGGCTGCAGCGACCACTATTTACCTGGGTCTGATGAGCCAGGGAGATCATATTATCAGTACCGATGCCATCTATGGCCCTGCCAGGGGTGTTATGGAAAAACAATTCACCCGCTTTGGATTTCAATCAACCTACATCAATACAACAGATGCTGCACAAATTGAAAAAGCGATAAGACCTAATTCTAAAATATTATACATCGAAACCCCTGCTAATCCGACAATGGATATAACCGACCTGGTTGCCTGCGCTGAGATTGCCCATAAACACGGGTTGCTTCTCGTGGTTGACAATACCTTTTGCAGCCCATATTTACAAAACCCCCTCGATTTGGGAGCCGACATTGTATTTCATTCGATGACCAAATTCATTAACGGCCATGCCGATATTGTAGCCGGAATTATAATTCCGAAAGAAAAAGCAATGTATGACAAACTCCGGAATATGATGATCAACCTGGGTTGTAATATGGACCCCCACCAGGCATATCTGGTGCTGCGCGGATTAAAAACCCTGGGAATCAGAATCGACAGGGCTCAGCAAAGTGCATTGGAAGTTGCAAAATTCCTTGAATCTCATCCGCAGGTAGCATGGATCAGATACCCGGGACTGCAATCTCATCCCCAGTTTGAACTTGCGTATGAGCAAATGAAAGGGAGCGGATCGATGATTAGTTTCGGACTCAAAGAAGGTTATAGTGGAGCAAAAAAATTACTCGATAATGTTAAACTTGCACTGTTGGCAGTATCATTGGGAGGAGTCGAAACTTTAATCCAGCACCCTGCCTCTATGACTCATTCCAAGGTCTCGATAGAGGACAAGAAAGAATCCGGTATTACTGATGACCTGATCAGGCTTGCTATCGGGATAGAAGATGTTAAAGACATTATTGCAGATCTGGAAAACGCTCTGTCAAAGTAATTCTTTTTCAAATCACACATGAACGGGAGAATGCCGGAATATCCGGTATTGAAAAAAAGTTATGATCTTGTGGTCAGATCCTTTAAGCCATCCTAAAAAGGACGGCTTGCGTTTTCAGTACTGGAAAATCGGGTCAGTTCAGCGATTAAAGCAATAATAATCCCACAAATAACAAAAAATTATTAAATCGCTTAAATATCACTTTGTTTTATTACTTTTGCCGCCAGATAGTGTTATTTATGCGCTTTAATTAAACAGTATGCAGCCCATTGCCAAATTCCTTATCAATAAAAGGATGATCATCCTTGCTGTATCAGGTATTTCACTTTACCTGGCTATTTCATATTTGCATATTTCCTTATGGTGGATATTGCTGGCCGGGACCATTACTGGCGTGGTGTTTGGCAAGGTATTCTGTCGTTGGGTATGTCCTATGGGATTGATCATGGAACTGATGATGGGATTGAGCCCCGAAGGTAAGATCAAACAAATGTACATGTACCATAAAGTAGGTTGCCCTATAGCATGGATTTCAGGATGGTTTAATAAGTACTCTCTGTTCCGGATTAAACTGAATGATATAACCTGCAAAAACTGCGGGATCTGTGATAAAAAATGCTATATCGTAACCATGGAACCAAAACAATTCAGCTTATATAAACCGGGCCTCAATAAACCCGGTGACAGCTATACCTGCTCCAAATGCCTGCTTTGCGTGGAATCCTGTCCGAACGGGAGTCTGAAGTATAAGGTTTAAATATAAGATCTCTAAGATGCCAATCACTGCCGACTCTGTTGTTGAGGAATTGGTCACAACATATGCGGGGATAGTTGGATTTCTAGGGGAGAAAGGACTGCGATGCATCGTATGCGGTGAAACTGTTTGGGGCACAGTTGGAGATGTTGCCAGGGACAAAGGATTTACTCCCGAACAGATTGATAATCTTGTTGAAGAATTGAATTCAAAGTTTAATAAACCTTACTGGAGATAAAACTTTAAAACGATATTATTGTTCAAAATGTTTAGTGATATTTAAGCGATTTAACAAAAATATTTTCTACCTTTGCATCTCTTTAACAAATAACATCAAATACACGGTAAGAATACATAATGTATTGAATTTATGTATCTTAACAAATACCTGATCAAACATGGAAGTAAAAGAAATAAACAACAGATACAGCGAATTGGCCGGATCGGAATGCTGCTTATCATGCGGTGGAGCAATAAATTATGCAGAACCGCAAACCGGTGAGGTATGTGTGGACCTGGGCAGCGGGCGTGGAACTGACGTATTGCGCATGGCTGACTCTGTTGGAGAAACAGGGTTTGTTTATGGCGTTGATATTTCTGACGGGATGCTTGAAAAAGCAAGGCATAATGCAGAAAAATTCAAAGTGTCGAATGTAAGCTTTGTACGCAGCGAACTTGAGAAACTCGATTTGCCTGATAAAACAGCGGATCTGGTTATCTCTAATTGCACTCTCAACCATGCCGGTGATAAACAGGCAGTCTGGAACGAGATACACCGCATCCTGAAAAAAGGAGGCAGATTTGTGATCAGCGATATTTATGCCACTAAACCGATTGCCGACGAATACCGAAATGATCCCGTTGCTGTAGCTGAATGCTGGGCCGGCTCGGTAACCCGTGCTGAATACATGGAACACCTGGAAAAAGCAGGTTTCTCCGCTGTTGAAATCATCGAGGAATCGGCACCATATGCCAAAGGGAAAGCCGAGGTTGCCAGCTTTACCATTGCAGGAAAAAGAGATGCCTGCGCATGTGGCTGTTGACCTGATTTTATGAATGCAAAATCCTTTATATATTTAATGATAGTAAACCGAAATAATAATTTTTTATAAATCAAAAAACAAAAAAAATGAAAAGCCTTATTAAGAAGAAGATTGAAGTTAAAACTGAAGTAAAAAAGACCAACACAAAAAAGGTGGCCCAATGCTGTGCCAAAACTTCCAAAACCATTGTGGGTTGTCATGACTAACGGGTATTGATCTTATGGTTTATTCAAAACACAATATTTTTTCCAGGATTACCGGGTCGGATAACTTTTTCATAGTTAATCTGCTTAGCGGAAGTGCCGACATTTTAGGTCCGGGCGAAGGTAAAATGCTTCATGATTACCTTGACGGAAAAGATATTACAGAAGAGTTTCGTGAAAATCTGAAGGAGAAAGGATACCTTGTTGATGAAAAAGATGAAGCCAGGCTTTATCGAAGCAAATATCTTGATTTCATCGACAGCCGTGACGAGGATGAGGTTCAGCTGTTTTTTGTACCCAACTACAGCTGCAATTTCGCATGCACATATTGCTACCAGGATGAGTATGCACCAGCCAAACAGGAGCTGACAACTGCTGTGATTGATGCATTTTTCAGCTATGTTAATCGTGAATTTGCCGGTCGAAAAAAATACCTTACGGTTTTCGGCGGGGAGCCTCTGCTCAATTCACCAAAGCAAAAAGAACTGATTGTATACATGCTCAAGCAAGCAAATGAAGCAAATCTCGAAGTCTGCGTTGTGACCAATGGCTATTCGCTGCTTGAATATGTCGACCTGCTGAAAACAGCAAGCATTCGTGAAATCCAGGTCACACTTGACGGCGTGGGCAATGTTCATGATGCCCGTCGTTTCCTGAAAGGCGGAGGCTCTACGTTTGCAAAGATTGTGAACGGGATCGATGCCTGTCTGCGGATGGGATTGCCGGTAAACCTGAGAATGGTCATTGACAAGGAGAACATTGAGAGCCTGCCTGAACTGGCGCAGTTTGCCATTGATAAAGGCTGGACGAAAAATGAACTCTTCAAAACACAAATCGGCAGGAACTATGAATTGCACCACTGCCAGGCTACTTCCGATAAACTGTTCAGCCGTATATCACTTTACGAAAACATATACCAACAGGTAAAGCAACATCCACACATACTTGAATTTTATAAACCGGCATATTCAATTTCAAAGTTCCTTTTTGAAAACGGCAGTCTGCCTGATCCATTGTTCGATGCATGTCCGGCCTGCAAGACCGAATGGGCCTTCGATTATACCGGTCAGATTTTTTCATGTACGGCAACAGTTGGAAAAGCTGATGAATCCCTGGGAACGTTTTACCCGGAAATTTCGCGCAAGGAGGATATGGTTGCTGCCTGGGAAAA